>JAUWQD010000096.1 GCA_030611265.1 Methanosarcinaceae archaeon
CGCCATGGTGCCATGGCGCCATAGTACCATGGTACCACAGCAAGAGATATATACTTTGCTGTACTAATATGTAAAGGGAGATGAAAGAAGCAATTGGAAATGAAGCCGTAAAAAAATGATATCAGGATAATCTTATTATGTCTACTCAAAACAAATCTCCGGCCTTGCAACAGCGTTATGGATCACTGCTCGGCAAAGTAACAGAAAGAAAACACGCAGTACAGGAGTTAGTGGAAATGCTCCACACTGAAACCACCTGGCTGACCAGTCCGGCCAGTACAAAGTATCACCAGAACATAGAAGGCGGTCTGTTGCAGCACAGCGTTGGAGTGGCAGAGACACTGCTTCGCATAAAAGATACTCTTGCCCCCCATATCAGTGACGAATCATGTGTAATTGTTGGGCTGTTCCACGATGTAGGCAAAGTCGGTATGCCGGGCAAGCCGTATTATGTCCCTGAGGTAAAGAATGGAACAGCCACAGGGAAATATTTCATCAACACTGAACTTGTCTCAATGGGTCAGGCATTGAGGAGTTTGTATCTGGTGTCAAGGTATGTGCCGCTCAGTGATGAGGAAGCACAGGCCATAGCATACCATGACGGGATGTATGTACCAGAGGGCAGGTCTGTGTCGCACAGGGAAGAACCGCTGCTGTTGTTGTTGCACTGGGCAGATATGTGGACTGCGAAAGTGTTGGAATAAAAGTCGTCCCATTGTACAAAACAGGCAAAAAAATTAAGATACTATACTACTCCTCTATCCATACATTAACTTTATATATAATGAAATGTAATTAGAAATTGTAATTATTTATTGTAATCAAGGTGATTTTATGAGTATCGTTAAAGATCAATATGACATTAAAGAGAAAAACACAGCATTGTTTGTAGCATGTTTGAAAAATTCATCAATATACGAAAATCATGGGAAGATCATCCTCGTGGACAATGAGAGTTTGAATGACCTGATTAATAAATTGATATCAGAAAAAAAATTCATTACGGTAAATGAATTAATCAACACTGCAAAAAATATTGGTAATAAAAATCCGATTACGGCTGAAGTCACTTCGAAATCATTTAGACTGCCTATTGAAACGTATTCAAAATTATTGATTCTTTCGGGGGAAAATGATAAATCTATAGTAGAGGTCTTGAAAAAAATAATAGTTCCAAAAATGTGTTCAACAATTGGCGAACTCCATAATATTCCGAAAATTCAAAAAAAGAATCTGGAAATATTAACCGTTCAAATGGAAGATTGGAATAGAAAAGAATCGGCAAAAAGGGATTATGCTTTTTTTCCATTTATAGATATACCCCTTTACAAATTAAATATGGGTGAAATTGTTCGAAAATATCTTCAAAAAATACTCCACACTGCAAGTTTAAACATAGATGTGGACCCAAAAATTGTAGATATGTTCATTGATTTACACAGTATTGATCATCCTAATTTTATAAAAGATATACAATGTAAATTTGAAGCAATCAATGAAAAAATAATGTGCACATTATACGCAGGTTTTGGTGCTGATGTGGGTTGGACCACCGAGATTATTTTTAATGATAGTGCAAAAGAAACTTTTGGAGAAATTCCCACAAGTATGGTTTCCGAGAAAATTATTAAAGATATCTGTGATGCTGATAGTGTGAATTTGGGTATTTATGAACTATTTTATGAGAACAGGAATATCCTTATAAATGGTGTAGATCCACAACATGAAAACTTGTTGCAAAAGATGGTATATGACAAGTTAGCTAATGAATACCCAAGATTTCATCGTCATGACAATTCATTTGAACGTTATTGTGACATTTCGCTATTGCCATCTGATTTTGACGAAGATAACTATAGCCAACGATTGCAGGAAGCTATTGCAAATAATGACTATGAATCATCCTCAGAAACTGGTGAATTTTTGGAGATACATAAAATTCTTACCATGCTATCTATACAAGTGTGTGAGATATTCAAACATATTTTAAAAGAGACAAAGGTGGTTTCAATCACGATTCCTAAAACACTTCTGAACTTATTTGATTTGACACGTGGTGAAAAATCTGCTAAAAATTTTATTCGAGAAGAAGTGGATAATTATTGGGAAAATCATAAAATCTAGGAGTGATTTTAACATGGAAAATAACATTTTTACAAGTGAAAACAATTCTGACCATAAAGTTGCACTCTTCATTGACAATGACAACATTGAGGTAAGCTGCTTCAATACTATCAATGAGCCATATGATTACGACATTTTGGTAAAAGAAGTTGAAAAATATGGGCGGATTGTTTTAAGCAAAGTTTTTCTTGACACTATCATAAAAGGCAGGAGACAATTTGAACTCTTTAAAAGGGGAATTGAACCCGTTTATGCGCCCTGTTATTCAGACAAAGATGGTACTACGAAAAAAAGCCTCGCAGACCCAATGATCATCTGTGAGGTCATGCGGACATTGTATGAAAAGCCACACATTGATACATTCGTAATCGTAAGTGGTGACAAGGATTTTGTTCCACTTATCAGGACTATTGCACAACACCATGACAAAAAGAGATTGATCGTAATAGGTGTTTACGATTCTACTGCGGATTTGGTTATTGATGAGTGTGATAGATATGAAGAAGCTAAATTTCTTGACTACATACTTTTACATAGAATGTATAATGATGAAATCGATGAAAAAACGTCACTGGAACTTGAAAAAGAGAAAAATATTTCGATGCCAACTCCAGAGGAAATTGGAGAAATATTGCGGTCAAACAGCCAGAGTGTGTGGGAATAAATGATATTGTACATTAGGAAAATACTGTGGAAACAAGATATGTGAATGAAAACAGCGGGATACCACCTGTTGCTACCGTTGATTGCAATGGTGCAGTATCCCGTTTTTGATATATTGAAAATAAGTAAGATCGTTCAATTGGTGATAATTATGTCAACATGTTACAAATGTAATGTCAGGACAGCAGCAAAAGATAGCGGTATGTGTGAAGTCTGTTCAAATGGAACTTATAATAGTGACACTGGCATCGGGGTTTCGAGCAGACACACAGATAGACAGGGGCGCAGAAGAAACCATTTCTAATCTTTGAACAATCATGATGCTGATTAACTAACTAAAATCGGGGATAATTTGGAATAGGAGAAACGACAAATGTCTGAAAAAAGCAACATCAAAATTTTAGATATAGAAGCCTCTGATAATTTGTGTACACAATACATGGAAAAAAAACAACGTCCAGATACACAAATGCCATCTGTGTCCAAAAGAATAAAATGACATGATGTACGCTTAAATGCAGCAGGAACACAACCATGCCCCAAACAAAACTCCTAAACCAGTTCGGTGATTACTATTACTGCTCATCCTGTAGTGGCTGGCACAGACTAAAACCAGATACAAAAGGTCAACAACACCTCATCTACTTCGATGAAACAGAAACGAACGCCCCCTCTGCAAGCTACTATTTTTGTACATTCTGTATGGAATGGCACAGGGGCTCACACAAAGCGCACCTCTCTCACCGCGCGCATATCAAAACCGACGGCAAGATCAAACTATCGAAATCACCCGCTGCCGCAAAGAAGGAACCCACGCTGAAAGAGCCGGTCATCGGCGGGTTCGACGGCGCAGATGGACTGTGGAAGTCATTTGACGAGCACATGGATGTCATCGCTTCACCGTCACTTCGGCAGCGCTGCATAGAGATTCTTGAGGTGGGCAAGTCGCTTGAAGAGCAAAAGGTGCAGTGCTTCAGTCGAAGGGACGGCTTCTCGTTCATAATCCGCGGGCTGAAGGTCGCTCAGGTGCGTGTGAACTCCGCAGGTTTCAGTTTGACGCTTATAAAGAACATCCATAACCAAGGGCGTAGGAGTGTGAGGCAAGAGAAGAGCGAGTATGTATTCAGCAGCGCAGATCCGACTCCGGTCCTAAATTCTGACATATGGGTGCATCTGCTCAAACAATCTCATACACTGCTTGCACTTCGCCGCCCGAACGCTATTGGTTACATGGAAAAATGGCTACACTGCCTTTTGGTCGAACAGATGAGTGTAGGAGGGCTGCCAGAATTTGGACTTGATTTTCTTTACTACGAAACACCAGTCGGTAAGGTAAAGCGTAACCGTCAGTTCGGCAGGGAACATGTTGATATTGTTGCACGGGAACGAAGCAGTGATGCGCTTGTTGTAGTCGAGGTAAAAAAGGATGCTTCCGACCTAAACTCTGCGATTGTGCAGGGCATGTCTTATGTGAACTGGATGCATAAGCATAGGCAGCACCTTGCGCCGAGGATCAGGGAACTTGGTTGGGATGTAAATATAGATGAGGTGAAACTGTATGTAGTTGCACCTGGTGCCAGGGTGCGAGCGGATGAGGTAACGGCGGATTGTGGGGATTGTGAAGTGAAAATAGTTTTGATCAATGATGATTGGTATGTGGATGAGAAGGTGCAAGTGGTGGATGATTACGTTCTTTCTGCGATAGGCGATAAGATTCACTAACTTTCAAGGATATATGTCGAACTTTACCATCTTTACTTCCTTCTCAGCATCGCTCGATAAGCCCACAGCGCCGCCGGCAGCACCCACCAACACCCGAGGCCGCCACCCTCATACAGAACAGCCGGGCGCAGGCTGCGGGGTCGAGCGGTAGGGGCGACCGAACAGCAGCCAATATATCATTGAAATCTCAAAAATTAAAATCGTTCCGGTCTTTCATCAAAGACTTATACCCCTTCACCACCTCGATCACCTTCCCCCCCACCTCCAGCCGTTCTTCCCTGTCAGGCGTAACAATATACCCCATATCCACACCGAACTTCTCCATAAAAGTCACCAGCCCCTTCGTCTCGATCTTCCCTGCCTTTATCTCCACAGGAACCGCCTTCTCATCAGGAATAACCACATCAACCTCGTGCTTATACGAATCCCTCCAGAAAAACTCAGTCCCCAACTGGTTTATCATCAACCATTCAAAGACCCTTGACCTTGACAGCCCGTCTTCCTCAAATACCTTATCAAGCAGCAGTGTAGGATAATACTTTTTCAACTTCCGTTCTGTCTTCCTCCTATCAGTTGAGAAATTGTACAGCTTCCTCACTAAAAATGATTCCTGTAGATACCTTAAATAATTTGAAACAGTCTGCCTTGAAACCATAAGTTCCCCAGCCAGGTCAGAAATATCTACAACCTGCCCGGGCCTGTCAATAATGATCTTCAGCAGCGAATCCAGTACACCCACATCCCTTACCCTGAATAACTGGGAGATATCCCTGTAGACGATCTTCTCAATAATGCTCTCCCTGATATACTTCAAAATAATCTCCCTGTCCCCGATTCCCACAAGTTCAGGAAACCCCTGTGTTTGTATGAACTGCTGGAACAATCCTGCCAGTTCCCTTTCATATAATTCAACCGGCTGGAACTCCGTCTCTTTAAATCTCAGGAATTGTCAAATGAGAAATGAGTCAACAATAAAGTCTCAACACCAAAAGATCTGACAACCCCAAAATTAACAAGCATCGAAGTTTACTTTCACAATTCTATTCTTTCTTTGATCAACTCTCCCTGCTTTTTAGCCTCTGCCATTACATCAGGTTCGTCCTTAACTGACCTGTAACTTTTCAAAAATCTAGCAGACCCCTTAACATACGGTTTATTATCTGGCAGGAGTTCAAGATATCCTTCATATGCCTCCTCAACACCGAAGTCCATCCCTGTCAACTCTTTCGAATATACATTCCAGATAGTAAATGCACAGCGCTCGCCAGGTCCGCCCACAAAGCATCACGGTGTCCCTTTAGCAGTCATGGTACCTACAACTTCCATACCTCCTGCCCTCAAGGCA
>JAUWQD010000006.1 GCA_030611265.1 Methanosarcinaceae archaeon
CAGGCTGACTGCGGGGCATCAGGCAAAGGTGGAAACGAAGCCAGAGGTTAAAAAAGCCGGTGGCGTGTATTATACGCCTCAGTATATTGTTGATTATATTGTCAGGAACACGGTTGGTAAACTGGTGGAGGGGAAGACGCCGGAAGAGATTGCAGAGATAACGATACTGGACCCTGCATGCGGCTCCGGAAGTTTTCTTATTGGTGCATACACGTATCTTTTACAGTATCACCTGGACTGGTACATGAAGAACAAGCCGAAGAAGCACAAGAAGGCGGTTTTTCAGGTCAGGGATAATGAATGGTATCTGACAACGGTTGAGAAGAAGAGGATTCTTCTGAACAATATCTACGGTGTTGATATTGACTCGCAGGCGGTTGAGGTTACGAAGCTGAGTTTGCAGTTGAAGGTGCTTGAGAATGAAAACAGGGAGAGCATTGACCAGCAGGTGAAATTGGGGATGGAGGGTGTGCTTCCAAATATTGGGGGGAATATCAAGTGTGGGAATTCGCTGATTGGGCCGGATTTTTACGATACTGGGCAGATGAGACTTTTTGATGAGGATGAAATGCGGCGGGTCAATGTGTTTGATTGGGCTGATGAAGTGAAGGGTTTTGGGGCGATTATGAGTGGGGGTGGGTTTGATTGTGTGATTGGGAATCCACCGTATGTGCGGCAGGAACTGCTGAAAGAGCAAAAGGAATATTTTAAGGATCATTATCAGGTGTATCAGGGAACTGCTGACCTGTGTGCCTACTTTATTGAAAAGGGGGTTTCACTGCTCCAGTCTGGCGGTTTCTTCTCGTATATTGTTGCGAATAAGTGGATGCGTGCGAATTATGGCAAACCGCTCAGGCAGTGGCTTAAGGCAAAGCGGATCGAGGAGATTGTTGATTTTGGCGACCTTTCGGTGTTTAAGAATGCCACAACTTACCCCTGCATTATGCGGATTTGCAACGGGGAACCCCGCTCGACATTTGAAGTGACGCAGGTTGAAACGCTGGGTTTCTCCGACCTTGGGGTTTATGTGGAAGAGCATCGGTATGGGGTGAATCAGGATGAACTGGATGATAGTGGTTGGTCGCTGGTTGATGAGCAGACCCAGGCAGTACTGGATAAGTTGCAGCAGGTTGGGATTCCGTTTGGGAACTATTTGCAGGGAAATAGCTATCGAGGTATCGTAACGGGTCTGGATAAGGTATTTGTTGTCGATGCAGAGACACGTAAACGACTTATTGATGAAGATCCCAAAAGTGCTGAAATCATCAAACCGTTTCTAGCAGGGAAGGATATAAAACGGTATCAATTGCCACAAACGGATAAACATCTAATTTTTACTCGAAGAGGAGTAAATATCAAAAAATACCCGGCAATAGAATCATATTTGACACAATTTAAAGGAAAACTCATGCCAAAGCCAGACGATTGGCGTGGAGATAAATGGCAGGGAAGAAAGCCAGGTTCATACAAGTGGTATGAAGTCCAAGATTCTATTGATTACTACCTTGAATTTGAAAAACCAAAAATTGTGTATCTAAAGTTTCAAGTAAAACCTGCATTTACATTTGATAATGAGGGCAATTATTGTAATAGTGCAACTTTTGTAATTCCGAATGAAGATTTGTTTTTGTTGGGAATACTCAATTCAAAACTTGGTTGGTTTTTGATTTCTAGCTATTGTACTCAAATACAGGGTGGTTATCAACTTATTTTCAAATATTTTGAAAAAATTCCCATCCGCACGATAGACTTCTCCAGTCCCACCGAAAAAGCTCAGCACGATAAACTTGTTTCTCTGGTTGAAAACATGCTCGATCTGCAAAAGAAATACGATGAGACAAGAATGGAGCGAGATAAAGAACTCTATGAGCGGCAGATAAAGATTGTTGATGCACAGATTAACGGGCTGGTTTATGATTTGTATGGGCTGACGGAGGAGGAGATTAAGGTGGTGGAAAGGCATTAGAGGGGAGGAAGTTTAATGAAAAGAAGGCAAATTAAGAATAAGAAGTTACGCGTAGGATGCGATGGCTTTTTGAGGAGGTGATTTTATCGTCGTAGAAAGTGATGGAATAATAAAAATAGAAGGAGAAGGGCATTTAATCAATAAGGGGTCAAATAAACGTTTTCCGGTCAAATTTGAAGTAAGGCAAATACACACGGGGGAGATATCGGGTAAGTGCACGTTATCTGGATTCGAATATGAAGACATTCTAAGTCCATCTCAATTAGAAAAATGCCGTTGTATGTCAGGAGGACTAATAAAAATTAGAGAATATGAAATGTATGAGTACATATTAGAAAATTTCCGTAATTCATCTCTAAAGGGCAAAACGAAAAATCAAGATGAGGTGATAATTAAAGATATCTTTCCTTATGGATGTACAAATCATTCTACTTCTATATTGGATTTGAAATTTTCAGCCGAAAAAGTAGATATCTCTTACGAAACGATTTCTACGAAAGACCAACTGTGGATTCAATACGGTATTATCAATCTTGACTTGACGCGTCTTCTTATTGGACATGGTGAAACAGATATTGGAAAAATAACTTTATCAACGTGTAAAGATCACAATGAAGTTATCAAGAAAATGATGACTTTCAAAACTCCATTATTATCTGGATTCATCAATATTAAAGATACAAATATGGGGCAATTTGAGTCATTCGATTCTTACTTCAATGCATTGGATGAAAACATTGGTAAAGTTCTTGAGCTTTTATCACTGGCACAGAGCACCTATCTATCTCATTGCCGGATATGTATTTATACCAAAACTCCAAATTTAAATTATCAGGACGACTATAAACTCAAGAAATTGATTATGTTGCATGCTAAAACGAAGGCACCAAGTCTTGGGCAACCGCTAATAAAATATGGGGAGGATCTATATAAATTTATATCAACAAGAACTCTCCAGAAGTATACCGATTTAAGAGAAAAGTCTGATCTTAATATCGCCTTTGAATGGTATCTTGAATCATTAAGTCATGGTGTTATACAAAGTAAATATCTCTTAGCTTGTACGTGTCTTGAACTTTTAAAAGACAGGTACAACGGTAATACACCTATCCTCCCAGAAAAGTTATTTAGTAAACAATATTATCCCGATTTGAAAAAAAATATGCGAACAGTGTTAAATGGAAAAGGAATAAACGAAGACTCCGAAGAACATAAGAATATACGAGCAGAATTTTATGCTAATTTGAAAGGGATTAATAGAACAAGCTTTTTAAGCAGCATTTTACGGCTTTTAAACGACTTGCACATCATTTACGACGATCTATTTCCAAATATTAAGATTATACCGAAAACACGGAATCAAATAACTCATAGGGGTACTCAAGAAACAAGTCCTGAAGAATTATTCGATATTTATGAAAAATTGATTTGTTTAATTCAAAGAATTTTTCTTACATTGATGGAATATGATGGATATTTCCTTGATCGAAATGACTTATATAAGCGAAAGATTTTTACTGATTTCATAAGTCTGCGAGGCGAAAATGAAGCGAAATGAAGAGCTTTACGAGCGTTGATAAGAATTGTTTATGAATAGATTGACAAGCTTGTTCATGATTTGTATGGGGTGACAGAGGAGGAGATTAAGGTGGTGGAGGAAAAATGAGTATATTTGTTAAACCAATAAACGAGATTGAATTTAAAGATGTGGAAGCATTTTGTGCCGAACAGATTGAAGAAAATCACAGAATCGAATATAAAAAGACTTTTTCTAGCAAGGATGAGAAGAAACAGATAGCAAAGGAAATTTCATCTTTTGCCAACACCAATGGTGGCATCATCTTGGTCGGCGTAGGTGAAAAGGACAGAAAACCAAAATTACCAATAGAGGGAATAGATTATGTAGAGGGCTTTAATGAAAAAGTAACCTCAATCGCATTAAAAAATATTTATCCACCAGTTTTTCCAGAAACTAAGGTTTGTAAATTTGGGAATAACCTTGAAAAAGCGGTAGTTGTCATCAGGGTGCAAGAGAGTGATGAAACACCGCACACTGTTGAAAATACAACGGGAATCTATGTGCGCGTGGATAGTCAAAACGAACCTCAACGAGCACGCTATGAAGAAATTGAATGGTTGATAAATAGACGAAAAAAAGCAGTCGAAAATCGAGAAAGACTTTTGATGAGAGCAGAAGAGCGATTTGATAATCAACCAACAAGAAAGAATTTTGAAGCATTTCAATGTGTTTCAATAATTCCTGTATATCCTCACGCGCCGTTGATTGCTCTCGAAAACTTAAGTGATATGGCAAATCAATCTAAAGTCTCAGTACATAATGGTTTTCCACTGACAAGCCAATATAAAACATCTCATGAGAGTATTATCGATGATTTTGTTTTAGACCAGTTTCTAAATTACACCGAAATAAATCGATTCGGTCTGATTTTCAGCAAACAAAGCTTATGGAGACATCACAACGAAAAAAAAGTGAATATATTCGAAGTTGCACACATGTTAGAGAAAGTGCTTAGATTCTCTCTGAATTTTTACGAAAATACAGGCTATTGGGGCTTAATATCAATTAATTTGTCTTTGGAAGGAATAAAAGGAGGGGGTTTAACAAATCCCAGTTCAATAATGGGGTCTAACAATAATGAGCGGCGGTTAGGTAGCTCAAACTTTGATAATTCTATAATACTTGAGAGAAAAGTAACTGTGTATGAGTTATCAGAACGTTTTGATGAGATACTTAAGGGCTTGTATAATGAATTTTTATGGTCTTTTGGAGTGGCTGAAGATCACTCTCGGAAAAATATAATAGATGATATTTTAAAAAAGTGATAACATGACCGCAACTCACTCCACATCCGAAAAACCCACCGATTCAGCAAACACGTCATGGTCTACGGCATGAGAGCTATCGCAGGCGTTCAAGAGATAAAGGCAGAAGTGTAAATGAAAATAGCTAAACAACAAGAGGGATAAACATAACAGAGAATACTATCGACACTGCCTTTTTCCATTCATGGTTTCGAAATTACGTAAAAGGTTTTTACTCGGAAGATCCAAAGATCCAGATGAATATCAGACTTAAAGAAGAACACTCGTTACGTGTTTGTAAGGAGATCCTTCAGTTAGGCAGATCCCTGGATCTCAATCAAAATGCACTTCGTCTGGCTGAGATTATCGCATTATTTCATGACATCGGTCGCTTTGAACAATTCAGGACCTATGGCACTTTCAATGATAAGGTATCGGAAAACCACGCAACTCTCGGGCTGAAGGTTTTAGAAGAAACAAACATATTAAGCCGGCTCACAAAAACACAACGCTCCATCGCTTGTAAAGCCATAGGGTATCACAATGTACGTAAACTTCCCGACCCCGCTGATGAAAACCCTGATTGTTTGCTGTATTCAAAACTGTTACGGGATGCGGACAAATTGGATATATGGCGGGTTGTAACAACTTATTATGCACAACGTCATAAGCACCGCAACCCTGCATTGGAGCTTGAACTTCCTGATACACCTGAATATTCACTTTGTTTTGTTGAAGACATCCTTAACAACCGGATTTCAAATTCCCATAATCTGAAAACATATAATGATTTGAAACTCCTGCAACTGGGTTGGATATTTGACATAAATTTCACCCGGACATTCCATCATATTCAACAAAGACAGATTATTGAAAAAATCATTACCACTTTGCCTGATACTGAAGATATACGAAAAATTCAAAACCATTTAAAAGAATATCTGGAAAAAACAGGCAATTCCTGATTCAAAACAGGCAGATGGCGCGCGTCTTTTGTGCTCGCTTCTAAGTTCGCACCCAGCACCCACCTCGTTGCCTGTGTCCAGACCGCGCGCAGTCGGCATGTACGTGTTGATAGGGATGCGCCGCCAGCTCGATTGCAAGGATGGCAAAGGATGCAGACGCGACAGGGTAGCGGATTATGAAGTACGCGCGAGGTGTGGAGTATGTGAAACGGGGCGGCTAACGCACGGAACGCGCCGCCTTCCTCCGTCACAAAGCAGAATGTGCATCAAAATTTCAAATTAAACACTGCTATCGTCGCGTGCGTGTGGAGGCAGTGGAATGCGCCGCCTTCGGCGAGATTGTTGCTTCGGTTTGATATCTAGCCTCAATCACACACATTCCTTTTTTCCATCATCGCTTCAACAAGTGCCTTGAATGGTGGGGATGGACGACCGGGTCTGGATTTGAATTCCGGGTGGAACTGGGATGCAAAGAAGAACTTATTTTCAGGAACTTCCACAATCTCCATCCTGTTCTTGTTCTTACCTGAAAACACTGCACCTTTTGCTTCTATCCTGTCAATAAAATTCGGATTAACCTCGTACCTGTGCCTGTGTCTCTCAACAATATTACTGGCTCCGTATATCCGTTCTGCGATCGTGCCGCTCTTCAAAGCCGCATCATAGTCGCCAAGACGCATTGTTGCACCCATGTCAAGCACACCTTCCTGCTCGGGAAGAATATCGATTACAGGATATGGAGTATTCTCATCAAATTCAGTGCTGTTCGCACCACTCAGACCAACGACATTCCTTGCAAACTCAATAACTGCAAGTTGCATTCCCAGACACAGTCCAAGGTATGGGATATCATTCTCCCGCGCATACCGGATTGCAAGTATCTTGCCTTCAGTACCGCGTTCTCCAAAACCACCGGGAACAAGTATACCATCGAATTCGGACAGACCTTTCACTGTACCGGGATCATCTTCAAGTGTCTCGGCGTTTATCCAGGTAGTATCAACATTGCAGCCACACTCGATGGCAGCATGTTTTATGGATTCACGAATGCTTATGTATGAATCTTCAAGATGGGTGTACTTTCCAACGATCGCAAGTTTGACTTCATCTGTTATGCTGTTCATGCGAGTTATCATATCACTCCATGATGTGTCTTCACCCATTGTTTTGAGGTTCAATTTATCCATCAAATAATCGGTGAGTCCTTCCTGTTCCATCAAAAGAGGAACTTCATAGATGTCTTTTGCATCATGTGCACTAACAACAGCCTTCTCAGCAACGTCACAGAAAAGTGCGATCTTTGCTTTTGAGTCAGCAGAAAGAGGTTCTTTGCATCTGGCAACAATTACGTCAGGAGTCAAACCAAGTTGCCTCAATTCTTTTACAGAATGCTGGGTCGGTTTTGTTTTCTGGTCTCCCTGTGCATCGATGGGCACCAGTGTCACATGAAGGAAAGCAATATCATCTTCTGCTTCTTCCCTGTGCATCTGCCTGACTGCTTCTAAGAACGGCATACTCTCAATGTCACCAACTGTACCTCCTACTTCGATTAAGCAAATATCTGCACCACTTTTTGCGGCGACTCTTCGTATGCGGTCCTTGATCTCATTTGTGATATGTGGAATAATCTGAACGGTTTTTCCAAGATATTCGCCTCTTCTTTCCTTTGAGATTACTGACTGGTATATCTTACCAGTTGTCAGGTTATGATCCCTGGTAAGTTCGGTATCAAGAAAACGCTCGTAGTTACCAAGGTCAAGGTCCGCCTCTCCACCGTCCTTTAATACATACACTTCACCGTGCTGGAACGGGCTCATCGTACCTGCATCGATATTGATGTAGGGATCGATCTTGATAGCTGTGACTTTATGCCCTTTATTTTTCAGGTTTCTTCCGGTAGAAGCAGTTGTTATTCCTTTTCCAAGCCCACTCATTACTCCGCCGGTTACAATTATGTATTTCATATGAATTCAACTACCTCGTGATTTTTATTTAAATATTGGAAGTTTAATAATCAAATATGCTATCAGTGCTGTAAATAAAATGGAAACTGCTGTTGCCACATAAAAGATCGGGAATTGTAATGTTGGGTTAAACGTTATTGGCTCAATGTTAACTGTTACTGCCTTCATAATAAAGTATAATATAATCAACAAAACACTTGCTGCACCAAATAACGAAACTACTCTTGGTGTCAATGAATCTAAAATGCCGCCAAGTAGTTGGTTTGACATTTCAGACAATTGTATATTCCAGTCATTTTCCCTATTAGATGGACTGTTGTCGTATGATGTTACATGTGGAGTGTATAGATCATCTGCTACATCTACCTCCATAATCCCATCATCTGGATCTGATATGCCGATCTTAAGATTGAAACTTTCTTTTTTGGAACCATACCCTACTGCAACATGCATTTGACCGCTATTGAAAAGCCTTCCACCAGGAGGAATGCGCATGACTACAGGTACGTATTCCTCATGTCTGACATAAGGATTGTCATCTAAAAGAGTAACATTATCTGCGAGTGATTCACTTGTAGAAAGGTGAACATGTGTTGGTGAACCGTAGTTGATAATAACTATTTCAGAACTGCTCTCACCGCCGGGTGACAATGGAATCTCAACAGTATCAGTATCAAATTCAATAGAGTTTACGCTAAGCCTGTTGATGTGCACTTGTTGCAATTTAGGCATCCTCACTTAGTTTATTCTCTCAGGTCTGGAGGGAGCATGTTTGGAATCCCATCTTCGATTGGATAATGCTCATCGCATTTGGAACAATATATCGTTCCGCTCACAATCTCTTCATCGTTCTCTTTGGTGACATTCAATATAAGGTCACTTTTACATATAGGACATGCCAGAATATTCATTAATTCTTTTTTCAACGTATCTCACCATTCCAAAAATACATTGCCTTGTAATATGAACTTTTCCTATTAACAATATATATCAAAATATACAAATAAAAAATAAAAAATAATAAATAATAAATAAAAAAAAAGATTGGTCTGGTAAACAGACCAATTAATGATGTTCGCTTTTCGGTTCGTTCTCTTTCCGAATCTGTGCCTCAGTGCACCCTTCAAGACATCCTTTGCAAAGGTTTGCTACATCAGGGTCAACACCTTTACTTAAGGATGGAAACTCAATATCCACGGGATAGAGTTCGGTTTTTGCACCACAAAGGTCACAATCACCATTCGAACTACTTAGTGAGGATGTGTTTCCATTAACCTCATGAGCACTCTTAAGACAATCATCACACAAGCCTACCCATGTACCTTTCGGGAATGCGGAAGCAAACCTTGGCATTACGACTTTTACCGGATTAAGGGTCGGAAGAGACACACTACATAGATCACAATCTGCCATATTTTATCAACTCCATTAGATCATAAGTACTTTTGCTGCTTCCATTGCCCAGTACACGAATGGTTCCGGCCAGATTCCTATTACCAATACTCCTGCAAGTGCAAGGATTATTGCAATTGCATACGGGACTGGTTCGGAAACTTTGCCGCCACTTGCCGGTAAGAAGTACATGTACTTTACAATACGGGCATAGTAGTACAGTGAAAGCGCACTGTTCAATATCGCAATCACGGCAAGCCATACAAGACCTGATTCAATGGTTGATGAGAACAAGATAAACTTGCTCATGTATCCGGCCGTTGGTGGAATACCAGCCAGTGCGAATACGAACACCATCATTGAAAATGCTGTTAGTGGCATTCTCTTGGCAAGTCCTTTGAAATTGTCAATATGATCAATGTCCTTTGCATTCTTGTTATCAGACAAAACCATGTATCCGACCACAGCTACTACAAGAAATGCTCCAGTCTTCATAAATGCATGTGACAGTGTGTAAAGGATACCACCTGTAAGTGCCATTGGTGTCATTACGACAAATGCCATTGAGATGTATCCGGCCTGTGCAACTGATGAATATGCAAGCATTCTCTTGATACTTGTCTGGGATACTGCTACCACATTTCCAAGTGTCATAGTAATGATCGCCAGTGCTGCAAACGCTGTCTGCCATGTGGGACTTAGTACTGCAAGAGCAACTACAAGAACCCTGAATGCTGCAACGAATCCCATCTTTTTGGAACCTGCTGCGAGCAGTGCAGATACCACTGTTGGTGCACCCTGATATGTATCCGGTGCCCACATGTGGAATGGTACAAGTGCCATCTTAAATCCGAATCCTGCGATCAACATTACTACAGCGATCAAACCGATCGGACTTGCTGCAAGCGCACCTGCATTTTCTGCAATTCCAGGTATACTTGTTGTACCTGTCATTCCATAGACAAATGAGATACCGAACAACATCAGTGCAGATGAAAGTGAACCGATGATGAAGTACTTCATTGCTGCTTCTATTGATTTAGGATTATTTTTCTCAAATCCTGCAAGAGCATAAGTGGAAAGACTTGCAAGTTCAAATCCTACAAATAACGTTATAAGGTCATTTGCAGATGCAACCACCATCATACCGACTGTTGAAAACAACAACAATGTGAAGAACTCATCAGTATTTTTGTTTCCTTCAGTGTATTTGATAGATGCAATGGTCACAAGCAAAGATACTGAAATGAACACGATCTTGAAGAATTGGGACAATGCATCGATTGTTATTGTCCCATAGAACATTGTTTCATTCACACTAATATTACTAATGGTCAAACAAAGTGCGGCAATAAGACCCGCACTTGCGATGTAACCAAGAATGTTCTTATTGTTCGTACCAATTAATAATCCTGCAAGCAATATTGTCAATCCGACTAATGCCAATATAATTTCAGGTGCCAGTAACATATAATTTTCCATTGTTTACACCCCCGCCAGAGCCATCAGGCTAACGATCTGTTCGGCGTTCGTAGTCATCATATCCAGTACCGGACTTGGATTCAATCCAAAGTACAATACAAGCAGTGCCAGAATACCCATTGAAATGGTTTCGTAGTTGGTAATATCATGGAGATGCCCCAGTTTAGCATTAAGTACTCCAAACATTGATCTTTGTATTGCCCACAGGTGATAACCTGCAGTCACAACAATTCCAAGCAATGCGAGTAACACATATCCTGGAAGTGTTATGTACGAGAATGTGAGTATCATGAATTCTGCGATGAATCCACTAAGTCCTGGCAGTCCAAGTGATGCCATGAAACCAAACATCATTAGAACTGTAAGTTTTGGCATCTTCTGTGCCAGACCACCAAGATCGGCAATAATCCTTGTACCTGCAATGTGCTGAATTGCACCACATGACATGAACAAAAGACATGTGATCAAACCATGTGAGAACTGCTGGAACATTGCACCTGATACTGATAATGGCACAAGTGCTGCTGCACCAAGTGTGACATATCCCATGTGGCTGATACTTGAGTATGCAACCATTTTCTTAAGATCTGTCTGGGCCAGTGCAAGCATTGCACCGTAAAGGATACTGAGTACTCCAATAAATGCCAGAATTGAGATCATCATATTTGGTGATCCTGTGAATGGCAACAATGGAAGCATTACCCTGAACAATCCGTATCCACCCATCTTAAGCAAAACTGCTGCAAGCAATACACTGCCTGCAGTTGGTGCTTCAACGTGTGCATCCGGCAGCCAGGTATGGAATGGTACTGCTGGCATCTTTACAATGAATCCAAACAGCAGTGCAAGGAATATGGAATCCCTGAGCAGGCTTGATTCAAGGAACTGGAACTGTTCAAGAAGATATGGAATTTCGAAACTTGGAACTCCAGTTTGTGCCCATACTGCGAAATATATTGCAAATATACCGAGCAACATCACAAGAGATGCGACGTGTGTATAGATGAAAAATTTAATTGCTGCATACTCTTTCTTTGGACCTCCCCATATACTTATCAAGAAGTACATCGGAATGAGTGTCAATTCCCAGAATATGTAGAACAGGAAAAAGTCAAGTGATGTGAATACACCCATAACTCCTGCCTGAAGTGCCAGTATCAAACCAAAGAACTGATTTGCATCCTTATCTTCGCCCCATGAATAGATGATTGTCGCAGGCACCACTATTGCGGCCAACAACACAAGAGGCATTGCAATTCCGTCAACACCAACTTTGTACAAGATACCAAGAGATGGTATCCAATCAAACGACTCTACAAACTGCATAGCAGGAGTCAAACTATTAAATTGCATTATCATATACAAAGCACCTGCAAGAGGTGCAAGTGAAAATACTAATGCAATTACACGTGCCTGTTCTTTTGTTTGTGTTAATAATGTTAGTACTGCTCCAATAAGAGGTACTAAGATCATAAGTGATACTATAGGCATCATTATTGCACCTCCACGATCAACTTAAGCAGTATTATCAGAAGTCCAACTCCTGCGATAACTGCTGTTGCATAACTCTGGACAACACCGGTCTGGACTTTTCGTATAATCTCTCCAATTGCAATTGTACCATCACTGATACCATCAATAATCCCATCAATGATCTTGCGGTCAATGAATTCACCAACAAGAGACAATCCGTATGTCAAATGAAGTGAGATTATTTCAATGAATATCTGGTGCTGGTAGTACCTGTTGTACAAGAGTTTGAATACTACATTATTTCTTGAGACTATCTTGCTCATGTCTACTACATTCAAGTAATAGATCAGGAACGATATCAAAAGACCTGCAACACCTACGATGATAGGCATCCAAAGAATAAGCAATGGTTCCCCATGATGCCCATGAACAAGATGGTAATTTCCTAACTCTGCCAAATGTTCGATATTCACATGAACAAAGCTATTCTCAAATGTACCTTCAAGGAAGTGATAGAACTTTGTTTGGGTCAGAGCACCAAAGAACAATGCTAACACTGCAAGAATACTCAGTGGACCTGTCATGGAACTGGGAGATTCATGCCCGCCGTAATCAGTACGTGGTTTTCCTGTAAAGGTCATGAACAACAACCGGAAAATATAGATTGATGTGAGCAGTGCCGCAACGATTCCGAATATGTATGGAATATAGTTGCCGGTATGTTCTCCAAACAGATACGTTGTTTCGATAATTGCATCCTTACTGAAGAACCCACTTGTACCAATCTGTGTACCTGGGATACCGAATCCGGCAAGTGCAAGCGATGCGACCAGCATTGTGATAAAAGTAATTGGCATCACTTTACCAACTCCTCCCATCTGCCTCATATCCTGAGTACCCACCGAGTGAATAACACTACCAGCACACAAGAAGAGCAATGCTTTGAAGAATGCATGGTTGATCAGATGGAACATTGAAACACCAACTGCTTCCATTCCAACTACCGCACCCATTCCAAGACCAAGCATCATATAACCCAACTGACTGATAGTTGAGAATGCAAGCACTCTCTTGATATCGTTCATCACAATACCCATTGTTGATGCGAACAGTGCTGTAAATCCTCCAACATAAGCAACCACGATTAATGCATCCGGTGCTCCCATGAACATTGGGAATGTTCTTGCAACCAGGTATACACCCGCAGTAACCATTGTTGCTGCATGGATAAGTGCTGAAACAGTTGTTGGACCTTCCATTGCATCAGGTAACCACACATGTAATGGGAACTGACCTGATTTACCAACTGCACCACCGAAAAAGAGCAATGCAATAATAGTCAACATGCTCACTTCAGAACCAAGGATAGTTGTGTGCATTGCTGAAAGTTCAGGAATCAGTTTGAATATCTCATTGAACTGGAGCACATATACGCCTTCAGGAAGGTTTCCATTGTATATTGTAAAGATACTTGAGAATAAAATTATGATCCCAGTAAGGAACATAACATCTCCCACACGGGTTGTCAGGAACGCTTTCTTTGCAGCTGCTGCTGCAGAAGGTTTCTGGAACCAAAAACCGATAAGCAAGTATGAACACAATCCTACAAGTTCCCAGCAGATAAACAACTGCAAAATATTATCTGAAAGAACAACACCAAGCATTGCCGCAGTGAATAATGCGGTTTCTGCAAAGTATCTTGGTTTAGCAGGATCATGTGACATGTATCCTACAGCATAGATATGGATCAACAAACTTACGAATGAGACCATACAAAGCATCACTCCTGCAAGCGGATCGATCAATATACCAAGGTTAAGTATTGCAAACCAGTGGAATGATTGATGTACTACTTCTTCAGGATTTTGTAATAAATTAATTGTGATCAGTATCGATATGATACATGATATGGCAATTGCTCCTATTGGTATCAATGCACCACCGGAATACATCTTCTTTCCGAAGAAGAATGTAATTACAAAGGCAAGTGCAGGCAAAAGTGGTATTAAAAATGCAAGATATTCTATTGCCATTTTTACCACCTCAATATATTAATATCGTCAATGTTGATCATATCCCGCATCCTGAATATTGACAGGAGTATCGCAAATCCAATTACTGCTTCGGCTGCTGCCAATGCAATTGAAAATAACGTGAACACCTGCCCACTCATGTCATCATTATAACTTGAAAATGCCACAAGGTTGATGTTCGCCGAATTCAACATGAGTTCAACACTCATAAGAAGCCGGACACCGTTTCGTTGTGACATGATCCCATACAGTCCGATTGAAAAAACAATCGATGATAGAATCAGGTAATATGTAAGAGGAATCATTTTTCCACCTCACTTTTTGCTATATATACAGCACCAATCAGTGCACCCAAAAGTACAAGTGAAAGTACTTCAAACGGAATTACGAATTGTGTGAAAATCTGTACACCAATCGCTTCAATGTTACTCTGATCTGCCAGATTTTGAGGCAATTCATCCACAGTTATCCATGTAGTGGTAACAACAGCCAGTGCAACCACTGCCAAAAACAGTAATGCCACTGCTCCATTTATTGCTTTACTAATCATCAGAACCACCTTTTAATTCCTGTGTAGTCAACATCACAGCAAACAAGATCAATACACCTATTGCACCAACGTATATGAGTATCTGAACCATTCCTATGAACTGCGCATTCAACAAAACATATATTCCTGCCACACTAACCAGTGCAACAATCAATGACAATGCAGCCCGCACAATATCTTTTGCTGTAACGACAAGAATTGAAAATACGATAGTCAGTATTGATACTACCGCAAACATAATTAGTTCTCCAATACCTGCAATATCTACTGTCATCATTCCTCACCTTCCCCTCTTAATGGTACCTCACGTGCTAACATTGCAGGTGTAAACAACAATGTGTGACGATCCCATGTAACAAGTTCCGTTGTGTATATCTTTGTACTTGACAATGCATCCTGTGGACACTGGTCAATACAAAGTCCGCAAAACATGCAATGACCTATATCAATTGCAGGGAACCATCTCCGATCTCTCACAATCTTGATTGCATTGTTAGGACAAGTATTTGCACATATCCCACATCCTATACACTTGTCTTTATCAAGCTTTTGTAAACCCCTGAATCTATCAGGGAGATCAGAAGGCACTTCCGGATACAAGCGAGTAACACTTGGCGTGTACACGGTTTTTAATGCCCTGATCATATTTTTAATTACCATATAATCACGCTCCAAAGAACATATCAAATACCAAACTGAGTGCTACTGCCCATATCAGGTTTAATACTGATAGCGGGAAAAGTACTTTCCAGCCAAGGTCAACAACCTGGTCAATCCTGAAACGGGGCAATGCCCACCGGAGCATAATGATTATGAACACAATCGCTACAACCTTTCCAACAAACCAAAATATCGGCATTAAAGATCCAAGTACAAAGATGCCGGTCAGGAATTTTGGTAGGTTCCAGCCTCCGAGATATAAAAGTACCATAATACATGCACCAAGGACCATGTGAATATATTCTCCAAACAGTCCAAGTCCCCATCGCAGTCCACTGTACTCCGTACCCCATCCTGCAACCAGTTCTTCTTCTGCTTCATTCTGATCAAAAGGAAGTCGTCCCATATCAGCAAGAATCGATATAAAGAATATCACAAAACCAAGTGGTTGCAAGAATACGAACCACAGCGGGCTTTGCGCTTTTGCAATCTCCACAATATCAAGCGACTGGGCCATAACTGCCACACCGATTATACAAACACCTAATGGAACCTCATAACCTATCATTCGTGCCGTATTCCTAAAAGCAGCGATCATTGAATATTTATTATTGGAACCATATGCTGCCATAAAAATACCAAGAACAGATAATGCTGACACAGCTTCTAAATAGATAATACTGATATCCATCTGGGTAGCTGCAATAGGATATACATTATCTCCAATTACTATCGCACCAAATGGAATCGCGACAATCATCATAAATCCTGATCCCAGCACAATTATCGGAGCAAGCACAAATAACAATCGATCAGCTTTTGCAGGGATTATGTCCTCTTTTGTAAACAACTTGATCGCATCTGCAATCCCTTGCAAAATCCCATATCTGCCACCAACACGATTTGGACCTATCCTTGACTGGATATCCGCTCCAAACTTACGTTCAAGCCAGACTGCAAGTATTGCACATACAAACACAATACCAATCAAAATAAGTCCAACTATACCACTAAACCATGGATTGTATACAATATCTACAATATTCATATTATACACCTCATCTGTCTGCCTCGCTGGTACATCCATCCATACTTGCTGCGATTGCAGCCACATCCGCTATATAAGTATTTAGGATCAGAGGTGGTAATGCTTGCATTGTCGGGAAGACCGGACCTCTTATCTTGACCCTGTAGGGTGTATCGGAACCGTCTGATATCATATACATACCCATTTCTCCTCTTGGATCTTCGACTCGATAAAATACCTCACCTGGTGGCACTCTCATAACCGGAGTCCTGCGACCATATGGTGTTCCTTCAGGGAACAATGGTCCCTGTGGCATCTGGTCGAATGCCTGTTCTATCATGTAAATACTCTCACGAACCTCATCCAGACGTACCTTTATACGCGCAAAGATATCACCATTTTTCTGGGTACATACCTTGAAATCAAGATCATTATATACAAGATACGGGTCATCCTTGCGAACATCAAATTTCACACCTGTTGCCCTGAGCGGTGGTCCTGCAACACCTAATTCCGTTGCCACTTCCTTAGTAAGGGTGCCCACACCCACTGTACGCTGCCTGTATATTCTGTCAGTGTTGTAGAGTTCTTCATGTTGATCAAGTTTCTTATTAAGATCATTCAAAACAGACATGGTTTTTTGTTCATAACCTTCGGGGAAGTCTTCACGAACTCCTCCGAATCTCAAATAAGTCTGGGTAATACGTGAGCCTGTAACAGTATCGATCAAATTAAGAACCTCTTCTCTCTCCCTGATCATATACAGGAACATAGTAACAAAACCAAGATCCGTCGAAAACTCTCCCAAACCCAATAAATGACTCTGGATTCGTGAAAGTTCTTCCATGATCACTCTTATGTACTGGGAACGTTCCGGCGGCTCAATTCCAACAAGCCTTTCAACACAACCGCAAAATACTTCGTTGTTGCTCATTGCAGCCAGATAACATATCCTGTCAGTTATTGTAATACCCTGAAGATAAGTTTTGTTTTCCAGAATTTTTTCAATTCCTTTGTGAATGTAACCCATCTTAAGCTCAGCATCAACAACAGATTCCCCTTTCAATCGAAGATCCAATAAATATGGTCCTGGCTGGATTGCATGCTGGGGTCCAAGATGCATTAACATTTCCGATGGTCCAATATTTGTATCCATTATTATTCACCTACACTAAATTCTTGGAAGTCTTATTCGGGAACCCTTCGTAATCCTTTCGAAGTGGCCAATCACCAAGCATCTCATCTATCAGAAGAAGCGGTTTTAAATCCGGGTGATTTTTGTACATAATCCCATACAATTCATATGTTTCCCGTTCGTACCAGTTCGCATTCCAGTAAACTGAAACAATTGATTCAATTTCCGGATCATCCCTTGGCAATTTCACTTTTAAAGTGATAACAACCGGATGTTCATAAGATGCTATATGATAAACGACTTCCAGTTCATTCCGATCCGGATAATCAACACCACATTCGCAAGACAGATGGTTGCATTCAAGATTATCAAGCATATGCTTGCATACATTGAAAATCGCATCTTTCTCTACATATGATGTAAGCCTCATGTCGGATTCGATCTTTGATTCCGATAAATCATTCGGGAATGTCTTAGTTAAAGAGCTGAGTATATAGTCTGCATCGATCATCTCTTTCACCTCAATAGTCCGTACCTAAATCTTTCTTGGCCATGATCTTCTTTTGAAGTTCAATGAAACCTTGTATCAATGCTTCGGGTCTTGGCGGACATCCTGGAATAAACACATCTACAGGAAATATCTCATCAATGTTTTGTACAGTACTATATGACTCATAGAATGGACCGCCACTAATGGAACAGTCACCCATACAAATAATCCATTTTGGAGATGGCATCTGATCCCACACTCGCTTAAGAGCAGGGAGATATTTCTTGGTCACATAACCACTTATGACTATAACATCGGCCTGCCTTGGGGAATCTCGTGGTATGATTCCAAAACGGTCCGTATCATAGTGCGAACAACCTGTAGAGATCATTTCCACACCACAGCATCCCATTGGCTGGGTCAAGAACCAGAGTGAGTTTTTACGCCCCCAATTTATAATGTCCTGCGCAGGAGTCTTTTTCAAAAAATCACTAATTGCACTTGTGGTAGTAAAACCTACATTTTCAATCACTTCACCCATTTAAACGCCCCCTTCTTCCACATATACAAATCTCCTATTAGTACACTAACAATAAAGAACAGCAGCATTGCAACCACCGCTATATTTGTTATACCATGGCCAATATATACCATAGCCCACGGATACATGAAAAGAATCTCAATATCGAATATGACAAATGCTATTGCATATAAATAATATTCAATATTGAACTGTATCTTTGCATCACCAATCGGCACAGACCCACACTCATATGTTGTGAGTTTATCTGCTGCCTTGCTCCTTGGACTTAAATGATATACAATGAACATCAACACAGGTGGCACAGCAAGTGCCACTATAAGAAATATTACAACCGGGATATAACTACCAATTATTGACATATTGAATCACCTAATAATATTAAGAATAAGTTGATTGATTGTTTGTATATAACTATTTCCAAATTAAACGGCAGAGTTTGATACCATCAAACACATTGAAGAGCATTTTTTTTTGATAAAATTCAAAAATCCAAGAGAATCCCCGCGGTTGATTAAATGAACTTGTAATGTGTTCAAAATGTCCAGCTGAGTCCGACTGAGGTCGCTTGACTTTTATAAATTGTGTATGATAAAAAAGATGCACAGGGCAAAAAGTCACCTGTGCATGAAATACTTTAAACGACCTTTGGTGAAAAATACTTCTTTATGGCATTTCCGCAATCGGAACAGGAAACCACAAGCCAATCACCAACTTCGTTCTTGGAATATTTTTCAAAGATTGATGCCCCACATGTCGGGCATACATAATAATCCCTGAAATAGTAGTGATAGAACTCAGGACATTTCCTAAGCCAATCAAGGACTTCTTGCATACGCTCAAAATAACGTTGTTTCGAAGGCGTATCGCTATTCTCAATTGCTTCTGCAGCCCGCCGACTGACATCCTTTGTATGATGCAGGGATTTTTGAGTGAGTTTTTTGTAGTCGGAAATATATTCCGTAGTATTACCCAGATATTTGAAGTATCCGCTCATTTCCTTTGGTTCACTGTGCCAGATAGTACGAACAAAGTACTCCCCCATCACATCTTCCATGATGTCTGCACATGACGTGCAGATATTGTAATCATCATAGAGTTTGGAATCTTGCTCCTGACCGCAGATGACGCATGTTTCCATTTTCACACCTCCATTGGAGATCACTATTTGTTCTATACCTTAACTGGAATTGTTGCTTCCCGTGTGAACATGATCGGGAATACATTAAGAACTGCAAGCAAGTCACCAGATCTTACCTTGCCGGTCTCCTGTCCGATAATATATGCATATTTGATAACCCGGTCTTCCTCGATTAGTGAATTCCCATATTTTGAAGCCACCTTTAGCACGGATGCAACTGCATGATGTGAAAAAGCACATGGTGTTGCAAGCATGTCACTCTGAAGGTGAATTTCCTTCACATTGATCTTCTTGAATTCACCTTTTCTAACCCCCACATCCTCATCAGAGACTACCATCTCCCACTTAGCGCGGGTTGCCATAGTGAACTCATATGGCGATGCCTTTACTTTTTGAGACTTCAATTCCCCGTTTGTGCGGGAAACAACTTGGACTATTTGTGTAGACATTCAATCACCAATCAAGTAAATGTTATTCTTCTATTTAAAGTTTGTGCATATTCTTAACGAATAATCATTATAATTATTAATTATATACTGCCCCACAAATATAAGACACCTTCGAGATGCATTCAGGATTCGACCACAAATTCGCAATGCTCATCGCCCATGCATGATTTGCGCGGCTGCTTCAGGCGCATATCCGGATTCGCTGCATACACAAGACCTTGTGAGTAACATTCACATAAGATATCTTTTGGGAAAATATCCTGCATAGCGCCCTCATACGGGCATCCAAACACATGCAATGTCACCTTTCCGTCTTCTTTGATCAGATCGGATTCAACTCCCATCAGCATGCATGCAGTCTCAAGCGGCATAATACAGGCTGAAGCGTCTTTTGTACCATCTAATGTTCCCAGAATCTCCTGTCCCTTTTCAAGTCCTACCAAAAAGAATGCTTTTTTGATAACATCCATCCCCTCATCGTCAAAAGCATCACGGATAAGCGGCAAGAGTTTGCGCATTATATCTTCAGTGAAACGTTGTTCCTTAAAATCGATTTTTGAGGATACACCAATAAGTTTCCAATTTTTTGCAAATTTGCGAAACTTATCGCGTTGACCCCATTCGGGCTTATTGACCATTGTTTCAAACCTGTGTAAAATACGATTACTATTTGATTGCCGAATAGAGCACAATCAGAATACCCGGAATTTCAATTCCCAAAGCAACAACCTTTGATGCCTCAACACTGATGTAGTCTGTCAGGATAATGCCTGCCAGCGTATCAAAATTGCTGCCAAATATCATAATGAACAGACCTATTGCAAGATACAATAGGTTCTTTTGATGTGTCCTCTGATATGCTTCGTATACAAAAATAATGAATGTGCCGCCCAATAGATAGACGACTACTGCAAGAATTGCTTCAAGGTTTGTTACCATACAAATGCCCCGTGATGATTGCTTTTTGGATATGTCACTTTCTCAAGATATTGCATGCCTTTTCTTTATGGCATTTAGTTGTCAATATACTACTTGAATCTAAAACCCCATCAAGATTGTTAAGCACATGCAGTACATTCTCCTTCAGCGAATGAATATCAAATGTGCGCACCTTTATCAAAAGGTCATAAGGCTCCAGAAGTTCATTTATCTCAAGAATGTCATGTATTGCTTTCAATTTGTTAATTACATTGATCCTTTTACTGTGATCTATGTTGATACCAATGTAGGTAGTAATATTAAGACCCACACTTGCAGGATCGATCGTTACCGTAAACTCCTTGATAATACCTGAATCCCGCATCTTCTCAATTCTTTTGTGAACCGTAGATGTTGCCAGTCCTAAATTACTTGCGATCTCTGTACTGTGCATTCTACTGTCCTGTGACAGATGCTCAAGGATCGCAAAGTCTATCTCATCCATACCATTAAATCATTTACACAATAGTAAGTGATATATTTGTCGTTATTATATCAAATTGATAACAAAATCATTGTTTGCATAACAAATTATACAAATATGACAAAATGATACGTAAACTTGAAAATCGCACCAATGATCTGTAACAACAATCCTTTTGTTTATTGAGGTCTTTAATAGACAAACTCCGTTTAAAACTGCCGGTGAATTATCAATGAAAATAGATCAAACTTGTGTTGGATGTGCCCAGTGCGCAACGTTTTGTAAAACTGACGCAATTAAGGTCAAAGGAAAGGCACTAATTACAGATGCTTGCATCGAATGTGGCGTATGTGTCAGGTATTGCCCAATGAAAGCCATAGAGGTATCAGTATGAACAAGATGCCAAAACCCAGAGCACTTGTGATCGGTGCCGGACTCGGCGGTCTTTTAAGCGCAGCAAAACTTGCCACATCCGGTTACGAGGTTGAAGTGTTTGAGCGGCTTCCAATGATTGGCGGTCGTTTTACCAACATCGAGTACAAGGGATTTGCTCTTTCAACAGGTGCGCTTCATATGATACCTCACGGACCTGCCGGACCCCTGGCACAAATGCTGGAAAGTGTGGGTGCCGATGTGAACATTGTGCGCTCTAATCCCATGGCAGTGATACGCCTGCCTTCAAAAGATGGTGATAATGATTATACGAACGGATACAAAGACATTCCTTTTGGAAAGTTCTCAGATCCACTCTCTGCAATCAATCGGCTGAAAATCGCTGTTTTAATGATTGTAACAAAGACATTTCCACCAAAAAACGGCTCACTTGAAGAATGGTTTACCCGTTATGTTAAAGACGAATGGCTGGTCAAACTTGCAGATTCGTTCTGTGGCTGGTCTTTGAGTTTAAAGGGTGCGGACACCTCTGCAAAGGAAGCATTTGCGATATTTTCAAACCTCTATCGCTATAGCGGATCCGGTGTTCCCATTGGGGGCTGCAAGGCGGTTGTCGATGCACTTGCAGATGTCATTACATCAAACGGCGGCACAATATATACAGATAAAGAAGTTTTGCGTGTATTGGTTGAAAGTAATAAGGCACTCAGTGTTGAAGTCGATGGAAATGAACATTTTGGTGACATTGTAATTAGCGACATCGGACACATTGAAACGAACAAATTATACGAAGGTGCTGATACATCAGATGAATACCGGCAGTACCTTGAAAAACTAAAAAAAATAAAACCATCCGCCGGTGTAAAGATATGTCTGGCTGCCGATGAACCTTTGATCGGACATGGAGGTGTGTTGTTGACACCTTATGCGAGGCGGGTAAATGGTATAAACGAGGTCACGAACATTGATCCGAACCTTGCACCTCCGGGCAAACATCTTGCAGTTTCTCACCAGTGTGTGCAATGGGATAAACTCGATGAACTTGAACAGGAAATCGAGGATGGCTTGCAGGATATCAAGGAGATATTTGCAGGAAAGAAATACGAGGTCTTGTTAATACAATCCCACTCGGGTGAATGGCCAGTCAACAGGTCAGCATCAGGTTTTGATCTCAATGTCAAAAATACAACCCCTATCAATAACCTCTTTATCGTTGGCGATGGAGCAAAAGGTGAAGGCGGGATAGAAGTAGAAGGTATTGCGCTTGGTGTGGGCAATGCAATGGAAAATATCCAATGAGAGATGATGCAATGCCAGATTTTGTTACATATTGCCGCAATGTATTCATACCTGTGACCAACATCTGTAGGAACAGGTGCGGATATTGCGGGTTCAGGCGCGAACCGGATGACAAAGATGCGCATCTGATGCCTGTTGAAGAGATTATCCCCCTTCTTGAAAATGGAAAAAAGGCAGGATGTACTGAAGCTCTTTTTACGTTTGGTGAATATGCCGAGGAGGTTGTAGAATATCGGGAATGGCTCAACGAACTTGGTTATTCAACAACAGTGGAATATGTGGCTGAATTGTGCAAGATTGCAATCAAGATCGGTCTGGTTCCACATACCAATGCAGGCATACTTGACAGTTCCCAGTTAAAAGTCCTGAAACCTTTGAACGCAAGTCTTGGGCTGATGCTTGAGACTACTGCAAAACTTGATGCACATGACGATGCGCACCATAATTGCGTGGGAAAGGATCCTGCTGTTCGACTCGCTGCATTAAAGGCGGCAGGAAAACTTAAGATACCATTCACAACCGGAATTTTAGTCGGTATCGGGGAAACTGTGGATGACAGGATCGATTCACTTCAAGCGATTACTGCGATACATGAAAGATATGGGCACATACAGGAAGTCATTATCCAGAATTTCATGCCAAAACCCGGCACACCTATGAGTCATCGCAAGCCCCCAACCAAACAGGAAATGGTGCAGGCGGTCTCACTCGCACGCGATATCCTGCCCGATGACGTTGCGGTTCAGGTTGCTCCAAACCTCATTGATCCGTACCTATTGATCCAGTCCGGTGCATCCGATCTGGGTGGTATATCACCGACAACCATTGATTGGATAAATCCTGAAGCGCAGTGGCCTAGTGTTTCCAGACTGCAAAATATGGTCAAGAGCGTACAATTGCGTGAGAGGTTACCAATATATCCGCAATATATTGAAAAAGGGTGGTGTGGCGGCAGTGTTAAAGGGCTTGTAGAAACTTTAGCCGATGAAGATGGATATAGGAAGACTTAAAGAGTACATGTTGTATTACAGACCACATTCAAATACCATATTTACGATGGATATAATGGACATGATCTGAATGGTGCTTTTATCAAATATCCCGGATGATGTGATTCAACGCTCACTTGTTGGAGAATGTACAAAAGAAGACGCTTTGCTGCTTCTTGATGCACAACCACTTGAACTTTTCTCTCTTGCAAACGAGTTGCGAGAAAAGGCTGTTGGAAACAATGTCACGTACATAGTCAACAGGAATATCAATTTTACAAATATGTGTGTGGGAACCTGTGGTTTCTGTGCATTCAAGGATAATGGCAATGGAGGATTTCGCCTTAGTCTTGACGAAATAATGGAAAAGGTAAAGAGTGCCGCAAAAACCGGTTCAACAGAAGTGTGTATTCAGGGAGGACTTCTTTCGGATGTGAGGCTTGATTTTTATCAGGAGATACTCGAAACGGTAAAGGCAGAATTTCCAGACATGCACATACATGCATTCTCTCCAATGGAGGTATATCATGCAGCGCGGTTGAGTGACATGTCGGTCAAGGATGCGCTTGTTGAACTCAAAAGAAGTGGGCTTGATACAATGCCCGGCACTGCTGCGGAGATACTTTCTGACCGCGTGCGGACTGTCATTTGCCCGAAAAAACTCAAAACAGCAGAATGGGTGGATGTTATCACGCTTGCACACAAGACTGGAATACCCACAACTGCAACGATTATGTACGGGCACATTGAAACAATAGAGGAGCGTATCGACCATATTATGACGATACGAAATATTCAGAAACAGACAGGCGGATTTACGGAATTTGTGCCACTGCCGTTTATGCCATATAACAACAAGCTCGGTGAAGAATTGTTAAGATCGGGCAAGTTCAGCACGACTGGACTTGAAGACCTTAAGCTGCATGCAATTGCACGCATACTCTTAAACACTCATGTTGATAATATTCAGGCAAGCTGGGTGAAACTCGGGAAAAAACTTGCCCAATTTGCGCTTAGTTGCGGTGCCAACGACCTTGGGGGTACCCTCATGGAAGAGAAGATCTCAAGGTCAGCAGGTGCAAACCATGGTGAGTATATGTCACCTGAGGAATTCAAATGGCTTATTCGGGGCGCGGGCAGAGATCCAAAACAGCGAACCACTTTATATCGAGGTGTATGATATGAGAGCAGTAATACCCTACAAAAAAGAAAATGCAAAGTCCAGACTTTCTTCTGTATTGACACTCGGCGAACGCGAGGAATTTGTTGAACTCATGCTAAAAGATGTGCTCAATACTCTTTCTAAGGCTGATGTTAATAAAATTGACATCCTCACAACATCTATTTATGGCGTAGCTGATGACATTGAAACGAATGTCATTGTTAGCGAATTAGGATTGAATGAAGTACTCAATCAGTATCTCACGAAAATTAGCGAGCCTGTCATGATCATAATGGCAGACCTTCCGCTTGTTACCACACGTCATATCCAGGAGATCACAGCATCTGATAAAGATGTTACAATCGTGCCCGGGAGAGGCGGAGGCACGAATATCATGTACATAAAAGATCCTGCCCATTTTCATGTTAAGTATTATGGCTCCAGTTTTAGAACCCATTGTGATATTGCAAAAGACATGTCACAATCCGTCTATGTATATGATTCATTTTTAGCGAGTACTGATATTGATGAACCACAAGACATTGTTGAACTTTTGTTGCATGGACATGGGATGTCAAAGGATTATGTTGAGCAAAAGTTTGGTATTGAAGTTAGCGAGGGGAGAATTAAACTTTCGCATGCGGTTTAATTAATGCACGATGTTGTAGAATGATTTAAATAATATTGTTCATGATTAATTTTAACAAAAACAAAGATTGATTTAATGGCAACTACAATTGAAAAATTAGATGCTGTGGTGAATAGCCTCACAAAAACAAAGAATATAACCGCAGTTGCAGTCGTATCAAGAGACGGCTTACTGATGGTGTCAAATACCAAATCTAATCATGCACAGACATTTGCAGCAATGACTGCAACTATGTTCATAGCTGCTGAAACAGTAACAAAAGAAATTGGGGATTGGATGCCAGATAGGCTTATTGTAGAATCTGACGACTGCAAACTGCTAATGGTTACAACTGGTTCAAAAGCTTTGTTGGTTTCTCTGACTGAGGCAAATGCAAACTTAGGTATTGCATTACATGACATGAAAAACGCTGCTGAAAAAGTTAAAGATGTATTGTCATGAAACTCAAACCATTATAATCTCAAAAGAGATCATTAGTAGAGATTGTCGCAAAAGTCCGACACTTTCACTGATTTTATGCCCAGTTACTGTTTAAAATCACATTTGACATAATCTTTGACACTATTCAGCACAAATAAACGCTTGCGTCAGCAAATTTTTTGGATATCCCCAACATTGAGTGGGTAAATATTAGACGGGATTAACAGGATTTATATGACGGTGCAAGCCATTTTCATATTCTGTCAATCCTGTCCATTAATTCAGGCAATGCGATTCCATGTTTAACAACATATCCCACAATAGTGATGTTACCCACACGATGTTAAAGAGAGCCATAATAATCTCCCGAATCTATGCAATTACTCTCAGTCAGCAAGTCCTTATTGGCTTGCTTTCACCACTTTGATACGATTTCTTTCATTGACCTCTATAATCTTTTAAGCACTTTCTGTATGTATAGAATTAGTTTAGTTTGTTTTACGAATGGTGTACGACATCTATTCTATAACACATGTTCTGTAAAAACTAAAATTCCACACACCCTCACCGCGCACCCACCCTTGAACAAAAATGACGAAAGGGCATGGAATTGCCGATCAATACTATTGTGATTTTTGTCGTCTTATTAGTTCTATTGGCGATCATGCTGGTGCTGATATCTCGCAGAGTGAATAATTTTGCAAACCTAAACAATGGAAAAATAGGTAGACACATTTAATCACTCACTTTCCGCAGTGAGTTATCAACAACTGTTTTAACCAATCATTCCCATGAATCCACATGAACAAACACAACGATAACTCCACCAAAATTCCCGAACTTATAATGGGAGTGAAAAATCCAGCCGCCCTTTCGGTGTGCAAGGATTATGCAGATGCCATCTATTTTTCACTGGACAGGTTCAGCCTGCGGTCAAGGGCGAATGACATCACTCCGGAAAACCTCGATGCATTTGTGGAACAGGTGCATGGTTATGGATTGCGCGCCAATCTTGCAGTGAACAGTGTGATATATCCCGACGACATCCCGTCTGTCAAAGAAATCATAGAAGCAACATCAAATGCAGGTGTGGATGCGATCATCGCATGGGACCCTGCCGTAATTACAAGGGCTGTCGATAGCGGTTTAAGAGTACATATCTCCACACAGGCAAATGTGTCCAATGCCGACACTGCAAATTTCTACAAGTCAATTGGTGCCAGCCGCGTGGTACTTTCACGAGAGTTATCACTTGAGCAGATCAAGGATATCAGACAGGATACTGACATGGAACTGGAAGTGTTCGTACACGGTGCAATGTGTCAGGCGATATCAGGAAGGTGTTATCTTTCGGCATACATTCTTGGAAAATCCGGCAACTGTGGGGAATGTTCCCAGCCGTGCAGGTGGGAATGGACACTGCACGCAGATGATGGAAGAGAAGTGGACCTGAAAGGCAAATACCTGCTCAGTGCAAGAGACCTTTGCATGATAGAACATGTGCCTGAACTTATCAATGCGGGTGTGGATGCCTTCAAGGTTGAAGGCAGGCTGCGAAATCCCGGTTACACTGCAACTGTGTCCAGATGTTACCGCGAAGCACTGGACGACTGTCGGGACGGCTCATACACACTTGAACGCGCACGGGAATTGAAGGAACGGATGGCACTGGAGTACAATCGCGGGTTTTCCACAGGTTTCTACTTTGGTGTGCCCGGACCTGAAGGATTGGCGTACGAGCATAATATGAATGTATCACCTGTGAAGCGGCAGGCTGTCGGCGTTGTGACAAACTATTATTCAAAGCAGAATGCTGCGGCTGTGAGATTGTTGGAGCAGGGGTTGGCTGTTGGGGATAATATCGCTATCGAAGGGCATACCACGTATCTTGAGCAGGAAGTGATGTCCCTGATAGTTGATGGGGAGGCTGCAAAAGAGGCTGGGCGGGGGCAGGAAGTTGGGCTGGGCGTGGATGAGGTTGTTCGGGAAAACGACAGGGTGTACAAGATCGAACATGACTAATTTTAGTGATTGTTACACAATTTTGTGATCTTTTATGGCTCTGTTTAGCCGGTGCGAAAAACAATGTGACAACCGCACAAGCTACCGCGCAAGATGAACGAACAGTGAAAATTATAGAATTTTGCAAAACTGAAAGAACTGCAAGTGAAATGATGGATTTCCTTGAATTAGCACACAGGGAATACTTCCGTTCAAAAATAGTAAACCCACTTCTTGAGCAGGGTTTACTGCATCCAACTATCCCCGATAAATTGACAAGCCCAAAGCAGAAGTATTTTTCTTCTTTGCAGTAGATGCCAACGTTTGACAGTTAAATCGATATAAGTGCTCTTGATTCGCCATACTTTTTCACTTGTTTTTTTTGTTTCAAAAAAAACGTGTTGAACAAAGATAATATACTGTAATACAAAGTACTGTGCCATGAAAGTAGCCTGCATCCAGATGGACATCCGCCACTGCAAAAAGCAGACCAACATCGACCACGCACTTTCAATGACAGGGGAAGCCATAGCAAAAGGTGCAGAACTCATCGTGCTCCCCGAAGTTTTCTCAACAGGATTCTGTTATGACAACATTGAAGAAAATGCAGAGCGTCCCCCGCATCCAACGATAGAAGCACTATGCGGTTTTTCAAAAAAGCATGATTGCATTCTCATAGGTTCGATAATCGAAGCCGCCGAGAATGTAAAAACAGCTGCGCTGCATGATCGATCGAATTGTTACTACAATCTTGGTTTTTGTATCGAATCCGGCAAACTTGCCGGCACATACAGAAAAATCCACCCATTCGGCCGGGAAAAATCATATTTTTGCGGCGGGGATACGATCTCACCTATCAAACTGGAAAAGAGCGAACTCACCATCGGACTTGAGATATGCTATGAACTGCGGTTCCCCGAAGTCGCAAGAAAACTCTCGCTCGCAGGTGCAGACATACTCGTAACAATTGCCGAATTCCCAAACCCACGGGAACATCACTGGAAAACACTTGCCATCGCCCGTGCGATCGAGAATCAGATCCCGCATATCGCCTGCAATCGCACAGGAGGAGACCCGTACTCAACATTTTTTGGTGGCTCAATGATAATCGCTGCATGGGGAGATGTCAAAGCACAAGCGGGTGATGAGGAATGCATTATCATGCATGACATTGATATGCGCGAGAAAGATACTATTAGAAAAACCATTCCGGTCTTTGATGACAGGCGCCCGGATCTCTATTGAATTGTAGATCGTTGTATATTAGATCTGCAAAACTAATTACGTACTATTTTTGTAATTATATAATATTAGACTATGACAAAAGATATAAATATGTACTACTCTACTAATACATATGATAAACAAACTCGAAGAAATAATAACAGAATTTCATAAGGAAAGTATTCCAACAGCATTTGAAAGGGAATTGTCCACACCAACCGATATCGACAAAGTGATAACAATCATCGGGTTGAGGCGAGCTGGAAAAACATATTATCTCTTTCAGATCATCAATGAATTGTTAAACGAAGGTTTGGATATAAATAGGATTTTTTACATCAACTTTGAAGATGAGAGACTCAGCGATATGTCTGCAGACGACCTATCCAGTATCATTGAACTGTATTACAAAATAAACCCTGATGCAGATAAGCTGTATCTTTTTTTTGATGAGATACAGGAGATCGATGGATGGGAAAAATTCATCAGAAGACTGACTGAAAGAAAGAATGTAAGGATATTTTTAACCGGTTCATCATCGAAACTTCTCTCGAAAGAAATAGCCACAAACCTGAGAGGAAGAACACTGTCATATAACCTATTTACACTTTCATTCAGGGAATTCCTAAATGCAAAAAAATTCAAACCTACTTTTCCATTGATAGAATCCGAACGCGGAATACTAAAAGGACATCTGGATAAATATATAAAATACGGTGGATTTCCGGAACTATTGGAATATGAACGATTTATCGGAATTCGAACATTAAAAGAATATATTGATCTGATAATTTATCGGGATCTGGTTGAAAGATTTGGCATAGAAAAAATTGCTGCTCTGAAGTTTATGATCAAATCCTTGATAAGAAACTTTGCAAGGGAATTATCAATCAGAAAACTACACAATTTTCTCAATTCCTCAAATGTATCATTGAGCAAGACAAAGGTCTATGAATATTTCTCTTATCTGGAAGATATCAATTTTGTATTTGTTCTTAGAAAATATGGAAAAGGTGTAAGGGAAGTAGAAGGAAGCATACCCAAGATATATTTGACAGATATTGGTTTTGTGACACTATACGGCATCGATGATCATGGAAGACGAATAGAAAATATTGTTGCAATAGAACTTTTAAGAAAAAGCAATTATGTAGACCCTTTGCTGAATGTGTATTATTGGAAAGATAGTTCTGGAACAGAAGTAGATTTTGTCCTAACTGATGGAATGGAAGTTAAGCAATTGATCCAGATATGTTATGATATTGATGATGTTCTTACAAAAGAAAGAGAACTAAAATCAATTGTCAAAGCATCAAAGGAACTTGGATGCAATGATCTGCTTGTTATCACATGGGATTATGAGGATGAACAAGATTTTAAAGAAAAAAATATTAAATTCATACCGCTATGGAAGTGGCTACTTGAATAGAGAAAATCCAAAGTACCCGGTTTCAACTTGAAACATATATTGAAAAAATTACCGCATATAGCGATGAGAGTGGCATTCCATCTAAACTCTCAGCGATATTTGCGGTTTTAAGTTTAAGTTCAAACTTAAACTTAAATTGATTTTTAATTATTTGGGATACAACCAACTTAATTCTCAAGATATATCGCAGGTCTCATCGGAACCGCAAATCTTGCCTTATTTTGCGGGTCGTATTCCGGTTCATCCGCGCTGTACACTTTAACCGTACATCCAATCTCAGACTCAAGGAAAGCGATAGCTTCATCGAGTATTGATTTCTCATCCATATCAAAACAACAAAGCAATTCCAGAGTGTCAGAATTCATCGTTGTCACATCAGGAATAAGTTTCTGCACGAACTTGGGTATCTCTTTCCCATACCGCTTCATATCAGGATTCGCCATCAATGTCTTGATAAGTGTACCAACGTTCAGATCGCCGTCCTTTTGCATACCGACTGCAAGTTTGAACGCATCTGTCTTCCATGACGGGGATGTGTACAACACAACCTCTTTTGGTGACATCTTTGTGACCTTCACGATCTCATCGATGTCAGAAAGCGTATTGCTCACCAACTCCTCTGCAAGTTCCGCAACATTGTCCACAAGATTCTCATCATATGTGGGATACGAAGCGAACGAGACCAGATCGCCTTCGCCGTGCCCCATCGCTTTCCATATCTCTTCACACAAATGTGGGGTGAACGGAGAGAGCAGACGCACCCATATGTCCAGCACATCATAAAGCAATGCACTGCCACCACGGCGTTGGTACCATTTCAGGTCATTGAACAACAAGAAAAATGAATTCTGAAGCGCATTGCGCGTCAGTATCAAATCAAGAGCATCGTTCGTCTCACGTATCCGGTGCTGGAGTTTGCTGAGCATCCAGCGGTCTATCAATTTCAGTTCACCATCCAGACCGGAAATTGAACCTGAATCCACAACATCCCTTGCAAACGAATAGAACCTATCGACTTGTTTTCTTGCAGTCTCGATTCCACTGTTCTTCCAGTCTGCATCCTGGGTCTGTTCAGCACTTGAAAGAATATACATCCTTGAAATATCAGCGCCATAATCCCTTACAGCATCACTAAGTGTCAGAAGAGGACCTTTGGACTTGCTCATCTTCTTTCCTTCAAGTGACACAAAACCATTGACTGCAATGGCTTTTGGCCATTTGTCCTCATCAAATATCGCAACATGGTGGAACAGGAAGAACAACAGATGATTTGGAACAAGATCCTTACCTGATGACCGCAGATCAACAGGATACCAATACTCAAACTCACTCTTCATCTGATCAAGTACATCAGCATCAACACCGCTTGCACTTGCAGCATCTTCCACACTGCCTTTTCCAAGCAGCACATAATCGAACAATTGCGGAACAAGTTGTTCAGTCGTAATATCAATGCCGGCATCAATAAATTTCGCAATAGTATAATATGACATATAAATGGTCGAATCACCCAAAGATTCGATCAACCAATCTTTATCAAAAGGCAACTTAGTACCAAGTCCTTTCTTTCTGGCACATGCCTTGTCCTTTAGCCAGTCTACCTTATTGTTGAACTCGACCCGAAGATCCTCAGGTAAAATATCCATATTCTCAATACAGTGGTAAACCTTATCCTTCCAATCGGGATCGGAATAGTTAAGGAACCATTGTCCCTTTACCATATTGACAACACAAGTAGTACCACATCGGCAAACCACAGGTTCGCTGAACTCATAGAACACCTCACCGATACCCTGCTCGATCAAATCCTGCGTGAGTACATCCTTGATCTTGGACACAGCCATACCCGCATACTTGCCAGTATTATCCTTCAAAACACCGCCGTGGAACTCACGACGATACACCATCTTGGTTGCTTCCTCCGCACGCGGATCATCCTGATCCTTGACCTCAAACTTTTCAACAGCCTCAACAGCCGGGAATTCCCCAAACTCCTTAGCCTTGATCAGTGAAATTAACTCTATCTTGCGCAGGTCATCAGTAATACCAAATTCACTCAGATCCTTATCGTACAGATCACGCAATGCCAGATAATCAAAAGGCGCATGAGCAGGTACGCTCATCACAATTCCACTTCCGTTCTCTGATTTAACGAAAGATGCCGGAAGTGTGATTAACTCATTACCAGTCAACGGATTTTCAACTTTGATACCAATTAGTGACTCTGACGGCACAGTTTCGACAAACTCTACGGTCCTGTCCGTAAATGTAAGTTTATTATATGCATCCTTGCTTACGATCCACAGTTCCTCTTTGCCATCCAGTTCAACCTTGATTTTGACATGTTCAATATCAGGGTTCACCCACAAGTTCGTAACACCAAAAACAGTTTCAGGTCGAAGTGTTGCACAAGGCAGAACAACACCATCGAACCTGAATTTGACAAGTGTATAATCCACAATGTTCGCGCCCTCGCCATGCAGGATATCGTGATCCTCCACAGGATTGTCATCATTCGGGCACCATTTTACAGGGTGCGATCCCTTACTTATCAATCCTTTGTCATGAAGCAAATTGAACTGCCATTCAATGAATTTCTTGTACGGAGCATCGGTTGTAGTGAATTTTCGTCTCCAATCAATTGAATAACCGATCGAGCGCATCACTTTTTCAGCTTCGACCTTAAAATAATCAACGATCTTTTCAGGTGTATTAAGAGTGTTCAACACATCCTGCGGAATGCCGTGGAATTTCGAATACACGTCCATTGTCTGCGGATCTTTGTTCTGGATAAGTTCTGCAAGTCCGACAATTGGCGTGCCGGTTACATGGAATCCCATAGGAAAGAGCACATTGTAACCCAACATGCGCTTATACCTTGCTACAACATCCCCAATCGTAAAAGTTCGCGTGTGCCCTGCATGAAGGTTTCCATTCAGGTATGGATATGGGATAGTAACAAAGAATTTCTCCCTGTCATCAATTTCAGGTTCAAAAACCTTCTCTCCACTCCACAATTCCTGCCATTTCCCCTCAATCTCGTGCGGTTCGTAATCCTGCTGCATTGTCCCACCAATTATTGATTGTCGTTATTGACTTATTCACATTATTGCCTGTCAGCGAAAACAGCATCCCTGATTGCCTCGATTGTCGCATCCACAACGATCGGTTCAGCACAGTTATCGATAGCCGTTTCAGGATCCTTTAACAAATGACCTGTCGTGATACACACAACAGTCTCATCCCGCCCTATCACACCTGCATTGACCAGTTTCCTAAGCCCTGCAACAGATGTAGCGCTTGCAGGCTCAACACCGATTCCCTCAAGTTGTGCAAGGTCTTTCTGCGCCGCGAGGAGTTCCTCATCAGTCACAGTTTCTGCCGTACCGTTCGATTCGCGTATCGCGATCAATGCCTTGCGTGCATTGACAGGATTACCAATACGAATTGCAGTTGCAATCGTTTCCGGGTTTTCCACAGGCGTTATATTGTCCGCTCCACTCTTAATAGCATTCGTGATCGGAGACGCACCTTCAGTCTGGATACCTGTCATTTTCGGAACGCTGTCAGTGACACCCAGTTTCATGAATTCCTTGAAACCTTTGTATATTGCCGTAATATTTCCCGCATTTCCAACAGGCAGTACAACCCTGTCAGGAACCCGAATTCCAAGTTGGTCAACAATTTCAAAACCGATGGTCTTCTGTCCCTCAAGCCTATACGGATTTACTGAATTCAATAAATAGAATTTTTCTTCATCACACAGTTTACGCACAAGTACAAGCGCATCATCGAAATTGCCACGTATGCTCAGCACTTTTCCGCCATGCATCAATGCCTGTGCAACCTTGCCCAGTGCCACTTTCCCCTCAGGCAATAAGACAACTGCCGGAATGCCTGCCTTTGCACCATATATTGCTAACGATGCTGACGTATTTCCCGTAGATGCACACGCAACAGTCTTCATACCAAGTTCAAGAGCCTTGGATACACCAACGGTCATCCCTCTGTCCTTGAAAGAACCTGTCGGGTTCAAACCCTCATGCTTGACATAAAGTTCTTTGATACCGATCTTCTCTGCAAGACGATCGCACTTATAGAGCGGCGTACCGCCTTCTCTTATTGATATAGGTTCCCGTTCAATTGGAAGGAGTTTTTTGTATTTCCAGACAGATGGAGGTACATTTTTGATCTCATCCATGTCAAATCCGATTGACTCGTAATCGTAGATCACGTCAAGCAGCCCACCGCATTCACATGTGTAGACTACATCCGTTTTTGAATATTTCTTGCCGCATTCGATGCATTTTAAATGGTACATTGAAAATCTCCCGATTTATTGCAATTTGAAACTTTGAAATGTGTGATGAATGTATGTAATAAATGACACTATAGATAAACTTCTCGGACTTAAAGACTGCTCTTTATATTGATATAATTAATTGCAGGAATAAAATAAAAACGAGATATTTGAGCAAACAAACGCTCACCAATCACTTACCAGTCTACTTCCAGATCTAAAACCTTATTTGATCTCGCATCAAAATATTTGACAAAACCATTCTCCACACCATAAGTATATACCCCATGAGTAAGTTCCACATTATTCTTGCAGCAGCTAATGATCTTTTCGAGATCGTCATCTTTGCACTCATGTGAAATATGCCTGTCCCTCTGGGTTTTGTCTAAACCAAGTGTATGGGGGATCACATCTTCAGCAGATAGATTCAATCCTAAGGATTTGCAGATATAATCAACCATATCGATTGTAGAAGGATGAATGTGTGAAATGTTACCGATATATGGTTTGAGCAGATGGTATTCAAAAGACTTGATGTCAAATCCGACCACATTATCCTTTTCGAGCGCACTTATGAGTTCATCCATGTCCGATGAAAAGTGATCATCCAGATAAACATCAGGCAGCGTATTCTGAAACTGCTCAAGACGGGAATCATCTGGAATGAATATTGAACATTCATCAAGGATGTCACTGTAAACTACACATACCGAAATACCCATTTCCTGACAATTTTCCAGTCCCCCCACATCATACAAGGACCGCTGTGGCTGTATATCTAAAAATAAAGTCATATCACGTTATCTAATCCTGTTTTATAAAAATATATTTTCATGGCTCATTAACTTTTCTTTTTGATTATATTCATATAATATATATCTTAAATGTATGTGAAAATACTTGCAATGTATTTATGCAAGTAAAGTGAATGATAAAGTCAAATCAAGTATGATCCCTGATTAAACGTTTCGATGTTTTAAATAGTATATAATTTATAGAATTATATAGTTCGAGTTAATTCGACCGGAGGGTGAATTTTCTCGTAGTATATGTTTTATAAACATATAGTGCAAGTTAATCCGAGCATAGCGAGGATTTTCTTGTACACCATCGGCCTATACTTTTCCGATTGCGCTTACAAAATTAGCAGCACGATGTATATTATTTTGATGGTGCGCAGTCATACGAGATTGATACACCCGTATAGAGCGCAACAGATCGATCTTGCGAAATTCCGGCCAGAACGGCGCACAGAAATATGCAGCGCATTCATTGCCATTAGCCTGCCATGAAAGAAAATTGGATACCCTTGTATCTCCACCGGTACGGATGATCAAGTCTACATTGGGTACTGCACATCCTCCTGCAGGATAAAGGTGTTCCGATATCGTGAATTCGGTTATTTCATCAAGTTCCAGTCTACCTTTATGTACCTTATTTGCAATTTCCTGTACAGCCTGCACAATATCTTGCCTTCCCCCATATGCTATCGCAACATTTAGATGAAAACCGTCATAATCACGGGTGACACTCTCTACTGTTTCAATGGATTTCTGAAGAGACGAAGATACCTTCGATACATCGCCAATTACCCGAACCCTCATCCTGCGTGCGTGGGTGCGCTCATCTTCGCACATCTCATCGAATTTCAATCCGATCAGGTCAAAAAGGGCTTCAGTTTCATCCTCAGACCTGTTGAAATTTTCTGTTGAAAAAGCATAGATGGTCAACTGCTCAATACCTGCTTCCCACGACCAGTCTATCACTTTCTCTGTAGTATCTGCTCCTCTTGAATGTCCAAAATGGGTGACTTTTTTCATCCTGCCGGCATATCTCCGATTCCCATCCATAATTACTGCAGCATGCCGTGGAACCTCGCCGCGTGCCACTTCCTGTGTCAACAATCGTTCGTATGCCCGGTATAATGTGCGCCACATGAACTTTAGCATGAAATATTTCCCGCCTGAAAAAGTGTCATTCCACATAACCGCATGGAATCATTAAAAAATTGTTGGTTATATGTTCCAGTAACATATTAGAACAATAATACAAAGAATTTGATAACAATCAAATTGTAAATACATTAATAATTTTCAAGAACGGAACGAACTACATCTTTATAGTCTTCCTTAAGCGAATATATATTATGGTCCCCAGTCACATTTATACTGAGAATGCCCAACCGTGTGTTCATGAGTCCTACCATTGCAGAAACTCCCCTGTAACTTACCTCAAAATCAGTTTTTTCAAGATATTCAAATACATCGCCAGTGGTGAACGTATCACCATTGAGAAACATTTTCAAGACTACCTTGCGTATTCCAGTATCATCGCGACCAAGATATTTTACTAATCTTACTTTCACTCGCTCTTCGATTGTTTCCAGTACAAACACCTCTTTTTTTAATAATGCGATTTTTAACTTATAAACCTATGTAAATTGTTATGATTCACAAGCCAAGATGCGATTTACCTATACCTGACTCGCATATATATTTTGGGATTTATTTATTAGATTGACATTGTTTCAACTACAAGTCCATTCTCAAACGGATATCTTTCAATAATTGACAATGTGCCACCCGCCCTTTTAATATCTTCCGCAATATCTTCAAGTATCCACCATGCGATCTCGATAGTGCCATCATTTATCTCAAACATATCATCCGGCACTTCCATCTCGCGCAATACCTCAAATACAGTATCATGGTCCTCACTTTCGATCACGCCAACAACAATTGTCCCATCGTCAGTGATCCCATCAAATGCGCGCGCGGTCTTGTTGGCGATGCGCAGCAGGCGCTTTCTGAGTTGCACAGCATCTTTGTATCTGGATGAGCAAAAATGCATATTTGATGCATGCGCAGCCAGTTTTTGTGCACATGCGCGCGAGTTGGCTACTGCATTGGACATGTCGTTCACAAGTTCATACCCGCGTAGGTGCATCGCATCTGCATTAGTGTCCGAGAATTCGAGTTCGTTCAGGTTCAGGAACCCGCCGACCGCATCAAGTAGCGGCAAAACCCCTTCTGCCCCTTCAATTGACGGGATCTCGATCCCTGCCGACATTCCAAGTTCAAGCGCAGTTGTGATGGAATCTGCAAATGGCGTTTGTTCGAGGGTGTTCCACATTTTCTGGGGAGGATGAAATCGTATCTCATCCAATCCTGCATCCGCGAGCGCGGCAAGTGTTCCCTTGTCGGGCGCGATTGATGTGTATAAGTGGATGTGATGCTCAACCCCAAATTCAGATTTCAACAAGTGCATATAGTGCAAAACGCGCTCTAGTTCAAGAAGCGGCTCACCTCCGGTGATGCCGGTGCCCAGCGCATCCATCTGGCGCGCCTCGGCTACTACGTCCTCATCCGAGGTCACACGGCGCTCGTTCGCATAGGTTACATCTTTTTTCCGATCTTCCGAAACCGGACAGTAAAAACAGTCCCGTCCGCAGATACCGGTCACGAAAAGTACCATTTTTGCACCGAGTTTGCAGAGTTTGCAACCTTCGGATAAGTAATTGTGAAACGAACCTGCTTTGTTCTGGATGATCTCATGCATGCATCCATTTATACGTCTGTTTGTACATAAACCTTGTTTAGCGAGTGGTTGTGCGGTTATCGTGCATAACCATTATATATCTTGCAAACATAACGACTATGTATGACAGAAGAAGAAGGATATATCGTAGTGCTGGGGTGCAAAAAGTGCGGGAAATGCGATAATGTCTGCCCGACAGGCGCGCTGCAGAAGGATAATAATAGCATGATCAAGATCGATTATGACAAGTGCACGTTGTGTATGAAGTGTGTTGAGGTGTGTCCGAACAAAGCGCTTGTTTATATGGAGTGAAACTTCCAGATACAAAAATCCGACAGTCATTGTAGCATAAACATTTATGTCTAAACTCGTCTAAAGATTAATTCGTACGAGAAAATGCTTACTTCGTTCGCATTAACTCGCACTATATATTTATAAAATATATACTATGAAAACCATAATACAAATCCACAAGGAAGGAAAGTATTTCATAGCCTCAGACCTGATATCAAATGTCGCGGATCAGGGACTTACGGAAAAGGAAGCTCTTGCAAACTTGAAAAAAGGACTTGAAGAACATTATCAAATCCTCATGGAGCTCGCCCCGAAGGATCAAAATTGCGACATAACACAGCAGGACACAACATGACCGAAAACACTGCAAAAGATATAATTTACTACGAAGCATACGGAAACCTGTATCTTAACATCACAAACCGATGTAGTGCAAACTGTGTTTTCTGTATTCGGGATTTTTCAGATGGTGTTTACGGGTACAACCTGCGCCTTTCACACGAACCAACTGTCAATGAGATAATAAGTGAACTGAAATCCATCGAACTATCGAAGTACAAGGAAGTTGTATTCACAGGATTTGGCGAACCCACGATACGACTTGATGAAATGCTTGAGGTCACACGCTGGCTGACTGAGCGCAACATCGTTGTCAGACTGGACACAAATGGACATGCTGAGCTCATTCACCCGGACAGGAACGTAATTTCCGAATTAAAAGAAGCAGGACTTAGCGCCGTATCGGTTAGTCTTAATGCCGAGTCTGAAGAATTGTACAACGAACTATGTAGACCTATTTACGACAATTCATATCAGGCTATGCTTGATTTCACAAAAGAAGCACGGGACGCAGGAATGCAAACAAGGATGACAGTTGTTGGTGTGCCTGAGATCGATATTGAAAAATGTGAACGTATCGCACAGGATCTGGGTGCAGATTTTCATGTACGGTAGAGGATTTTAAATTTCAATTGTAAGAATATCAAATCTGTTAACATATGAATCAATTGAAGATTGTCTCATCTGAAACCAGAGCCAATACAACCGCCGTAGGCGGTGTTATGCAGTACTTCCGATTATCCATTAAATTAGATTGTACTTGCGAGATAAAGCAGGTACCTAAATTATCCCTGCATGTAAATCCAAATGATCGGTCTCGATCTCAACCAACGCGCCAAAGAACTCTTTCATCCTCGATTCCACTGCCTCGTCCCTGAAAGTTGAATATGATTTGATGGCACGATTCTCTCGCTCCCATCCTTCCTTTGTATTTACGGCAGCGTCTATGTTGCATGAGGTGTCAGGAAGAGTCGGAGTCTCGATCTTTAAAAACTTGCAAATGGCAGAGGCGTGTTCCGCTTCGATCTTCTTCAATGCCTTGAATTTTGCAATATAGTATTCATCGCCTTGCGCTTTTGCTTTGTTGAGGGCACATTCATAGAACCCTGCATTATTGATTTCAAGTTCAAGTGCAGCTTCAAGATTTGAGCGGGTCTTTTCACTCAGGTCAACCTCAAACTCCGAAGTATCCCAATTTGCAGCTTCTGTGAAATAATTTGTTTTGGCACCGCAAAAAGGGCATCTGCTTGGTGCTTCTGTTCCGATGTACGGGTCGCCGCAAATGCGGCATCTGAATACGTTTACACTTTTTGTCATATTGTAACTCCTTATTTTAGTTGGCGGTTTGGTAATTTAAGCTTTTTGTAGTGGATGTTGTAGTTTGGGCATAAGGTGGCATGGTGTATTTTATCTGTTACCGTTCTTTCTGATCTACATTTTAAATGCATTTGTTTATTCAAAAATGTCAAACCTCTATAGTTATATATATTAAAAGTAATTATCTATTGTTTATTGTATAATATATTTTAATAATACGATTTAATCACTTTTATGAAATGAGTATGGGGAAATTGCTATGAAAATATGTAACCCAAATTGCAGACACTCCGACTGCAAATGAGATTTGATTCTATTAAAAGGAAGAATCCTATGTTGATATTAATTTCAGTGCTACTGATTGCCTGCGTCAGTGCTGATCATACTAAATTAAAGATAACTAACTGCCATTAACAAATATTTTCAAACAGGAGTGAGGTATAATAATGACTAAAGTTATACTAAACCGCATCTATTTTTTGTAACTTTTATATACTATGAGCACATTATATAGTATATGAGAAAAGGTGAACAATTTCAACGAGTTAGCATTTCAGCCGCAGAGTACGAACAACTTAAAGTTGCTGAGCCGAAAATCAAGTCTGTTAAAGTTCTGAAGCGCATTCAAGCGTTTAAGCTCATATATCTCGGTTGGAAATATTCAGATATTGCCGAATTATTATCAGTTACAAACAATACCATCACCAATTGGATCAATTACTATAAGGAGGGTGGAATTGATTCTTTACTTGTGCTCAATTATAAGGGAGGACAAGCAAAATTAAGTGAAGAACAATTATCTGAACTTAGAACCGAAGCCGGCAAAGGTGTATTTGCTATTGCAAAAGACGTACAGCATTATATAAAAAAGAACTTTGGTATTGAGTACAATTTGAGTCATGTACAGCGCTTGTGTAAAAAAAACTTCAATTATTCTTTAAGAAAACAGGATTAATTCCAGGTAAGGCTCCAAGTGAAGTTGTACAGAAAGATTTTATTCAACAGATAAAATACCACTCCCAACAAAAAGAAACTGTTTTGCTATTTTTTGATCCTTGCCATCTTCTTCACAATGTAGTAAATGCAAGAATGTGGCAACCGCGTGGTAAAAATGGCACTATAACAATAAAATCAAATATTGGTAGAAGACGGATCAATATACTTGGAGCACTCGATATTGAAGATTTTTCTGTGACTACAACATTAACAGAAGAAACGTGTAATTCCGAGCGTATTGTTGAATTTCTGCAGAAGATTAAAGAAAAATATCCAGACAAGAAAATTGTTATTATACTGGACAATGCAAGGTACAACTATGCGATAGTTACAAGAGATTTTGCAGAAGAAAATAATATCAAGCTACTATTTTTACCACCTTATGCGCCAAACCTTAATCTGATTGAAAGATTGTGGAAATTTATAAAGAAGCATCTGGTAAACAATACATATCACGAAAAATTCACTCAATTTGTCAATGCAACTGACAGTTTCTTCTACAATTTAGATGACTATCATCAAGAATTATCCAGTCTTTTTACACAAAAGTTCCAAATTATACATGCGGAGTAGTATAAATCTGCTGAACAATGCCATAAAATTCACACCACAAGGCGGAAACATAGAAATATCATCTGTTGAATTCGATGATTTTCTGGAGATGCGAATTAAGGATACCGGCATTGGGATTGCACCCGACCATCTTGACAAGATTTTCGATAAATTTTATCAGATCGACAGTACCTCCACCCGGAAAGCAGGAGGTGGTGGACTCGGCCTTGTAATCACAAGGAGCATTATTGAAGGGCAGGGCGGGACCATACGCGTTGAAAGTACGCCGGATTTTGGAACTACTTTTATATTTACATTGGGCAAATAACAGCATAATGTGATTAGCGGTGGTGTACTTTTCCATTAATTTACAAGTTTAAGTATATTTAGTACACGAAGAGATTCTTGACAAAAAGAGAAGACATTCTCGATGAAAAAAAGTGGGAACTGTCAAACTTGGGATATCATTATCGCCATCATCTCTATTTTGGCAAATACTTGAATAGATCGTCACGCTTCAACTCATGTAACTTTTTTCTAATAAGTCCACGAACCGATTTTGTGTCACCTTTCTTTACAGTAATCGGTGCAATTGTATCCAACCATTGTCTCCATGGTGGCATCATGCCAAGACAATCGGCAATGCCATCAAGCGTCTCATCAAGTTCATCCGGGTTGATCTTATCGATCTTGTTCACGGCAACAACCGTATCAATATCCATCTCACGTAAGAACTCGAACAACTCAATATCAATAGGGATCTCGTTCCTACCTTCCCAACGTTCAACTATATCTAAAAATGTTGCACCGTCAACGATCATTACAGCCATCTTGATCCGTTTGAAGTTATCCTCGATATATTCAACGATCGTATCCTTTACAATACTCTGTTTTTGCTCATGCACACCACTCATAAACCCAAAACCCGGCATGTCTGTTATCAGCATATCGGAATAACGAATGTGATGAGGAATTAATGTCACACCCGGACGTTTACCGACCCTGACCTTTTTTTGACCGGTCAGGTCACGGATAAATGATGATTTACCGACATTCGACCTACCAACAAAAATAATCTCAATTTTTGCACCTTCTTCAAGATCCTTTCCTTTCTTCATAATTTTACACCAATACAATTTCTTCAATATCCTTCACTTTTCAGAATCTCTTTTTGTGCTATTGTTACTGTTATATCTACCAATCATCTTATCAAAATCACGCAGGAATGCATCAAGTGAATCGCGAGGTATCCTTGCACCTGCTGCAAATGCATGACCTCCACCCGTACCCCCATGCTCTTTTGTAACAATACGCAAAGCCCTATTAATGTCAACAAAGCCTTTTGAACGGATACTCAGATCGTAAGCACGCTTTCTTTGCCTGTACTCAGCTGAAATACCCACACCTTTTTGGCTATATGATGCAGCATATATCGCAGCTTTTGACATATAACCATTGGCATTGACCACATATCCAAGATTTCGCATAACCTTGACATGTCCCTTGATATACAGTCTTAACGTCTCTTCTTTTTCAGAAGCATCCTTTGCATATTCAAGCAAATGCCCTATCTCTGAAGGGGTTTTGTCATGGGACAAGGGGTTTATCAATTGTCTCTTAAAATCATAATCCCGCCCAACATACGTAAGTGCCTGAATAAGAGTTCCTGCCTGAAAATAGAGCCCTCTTTTATCCCAGTCATGGCACCATTCGTTGATCAGGGGTGTATCATCACAAAAATCGCCAATCGCACCGTAAATGGCAATCCTTCGCATATCGCTGCTTAACCTGTCCTCAAGTACCCTGTATGTCAACTCTGATGCGCATGGACCTAAGTCATGATAGAACCATTCCGAATCCCAACCCGCCTGAGGCAGTGGATGATGATCAATGTAAATGACATTTGAAACCTGTGAAAGTACATCCAGCTTATCATATAGTTGCACGCATGTCCGTTCATCTACCGCGATATCACAGATTATAATATTCTTATACCCATCTGCAAATTCCAATTTGTTAAGAAGATTTACCGGACTAGTGAAATAGACATGTCCATCAGGATATGCACTCTTTGCAATAGCACCTGCACATACACCGTCCGAATCACCATGAGTCAAGATAATAGAATCCGTTTTTATTGTTTTCCTGATATGTTTCATGTCACTTCTTCCTTTTATCTATGCTAACTTTTGTAATCCCGGCCCTTGCACCTGCAACTGCACCCGCACTTAAAATTGCAAACACCAATCCCAATGCACTAAATCCGGGCAACTCCATAGCTTTTGAAGGTAGGGATTTTACTTTGTCAACCAATGATTGTTCCGTTTCAACCACCGGCACGTCAGGCTGCGTCGCGGGCTGCGAGGTTTCCAAATCATCTTGTAATGGTTCTGGTTTAACTTCCACGGGCATTGGTTCTTCAACTGCAACAAGTTCTTCCATTACTGAAATAATCATCTTTTTGGATTCTACTGTACCACCATATCCCTTTGCATCCAAAAATACTACTTTTGCCGAAGGGATGATAATATCTCCAATCCTGTCCATCTTTATCGAATACTGCATTGTGTAATTGCTTGAGGGTTGTAACACCATATCAGCGCTTGTTTCACCGCTTATCTTTGTTGTGCCTGCAGGGATCTCATCTGATATTTTAACATGAGCTGCGCGGTCCCCCTCGTTTCCAACATCAATTGTTATGTTCAATACATCATTTAATTTTGCATTTAATGGAACTGCTGATTTTGTTATGTTTATAGTAGGACCATGCACAATCAATTGAAATGAATTCGTGTATTTGTAATAAGTAATTCCAAGATGTGTTAGCATCAATTCAGTTGCAGGAATTGTGAAATTTCCGGCTCTTGTAGATTTTATACTATACCTGAAAGTCGATTTACTTTTACCATCAAGATCAAATGTCCAGCCAATATCCCCATCAGGATCCAATACAAAATTGTTTGGTATAGTTACATTTAGCTTTACATCTTCAAAATGAATGTCTTTTAGGTTCTCGACCACGATTTCCACATACGCTCGCTCATCAATATATATCTCATAACCCGCAGTTTTTTCCATAGAGATCGTAGTGTTGATCCATGTCCTCTTCAGATATTCCTCAGGCGGCAATTCCTTTGCAAGATAAACTTTAATCTTTGAATATGGACTTGGGATATTGATGCCAGTGACGATATCGACCACTTCTAACTTGAACTTATTATCAAATACATCATAACCCGGGATGTTGCTGTTGTTTACAGAAAGTATGGTACTCCACGATTTCGATGTGTTGGTCATCAGTATGGAGAGCAGGACATAATCATCAGGTACATCTGAGTAGCGTGGAGTGGAGTATTCAAGTGATTCGATCAAATATCCACTTGCATTTACCTGATCACCCCAATAAAGTGTATACTCCTCGGCATCAAGCCACTCGATATCTTCTTCAATCTGCGCAGTTGCAATGTCTATACACATTGCTACACTTGTTGCAAATATAGTAAATACTGCAAAAATTGCAAGTAAATGAACAAATTTATCAGTTTTCATGTGATATGGTTTCAGTTCTTACGCTTGAACAAAATGTAGACGCTTGCAAGTGCTAATGCTGATAGCAATGCTTCAAAACCGGGTTCTGTTTGTTCTTCTTCCGGTAAGGATGTAGCGGTAGTTTGTTCATTGTTATCATTTTCTGTCTGCGCGGGTTCAGATGAAGTTGGTTGTGTGTCTCCAGTTCCTTCAGTTGTCGGTTCAGTTTCAGTGACCGGTTCAACAACAGATACTACAGGCATATTCGATATCTTTTCACCTTTATAGCCTTCGAGGTCTATGAAACTCGCAGTGGCAGAAGGTAATTTCACATCACCCGCTGCACCCATACGGATCACATATGAATAGCTCTTTGAACTGCTCTTTTTCATCACTTCCTGAAAACCAGTCTCACCACTTACAAGCGATACACCACCTAGTAACGAATCAGAAGCAGTTACACTTGCATCTCTGTTCCCAGTGTTATCTACTTTAACCGTCACTGTAATTTCAGTTCCGGGAGTTACATTTGATGAACTAACACTTTTTGTAAGGGTGATGTATGGACCGTTTACTTCCACAGCAGGAGTCCCAGATGAAACACTATATTTTTTCCCATTGGGTGCTGTAAATTCTGCAACTGACGCAGGAGATGTGTATGTTCCGGGTTTTAAGGGTTTAAGTGAATATTCAAACAACTCATCTGTACTCTCACCTGCCTTTAACGAAATTATTTTTTTAAGAGTAACACTGTCTTTTAATTCCAGTCCATCAACGACTGTATCAGTGATTGTGATTGAATTTAGAGTACACACTCCAGCATTCCTAATACTGACGAGAACATAAGCAGTTTCGGTCATGTATATCTCTTCGGTCACTGTTTTTGTTGCGATCAGTTCCCACTTATTATCAATCGTCACAGATTTTGAGGCCGTTTTTGTGTGTTCTGCGCCCTTTATGTCATACCCTTTTGCATTTGCTGAAATTGAAAATGAGGTCTCATCCCACAAAAGTGGTACATCCATTTCCAGAGTGATGGGACTTGTTGTTTCTCCTGTAAGGATTGATAGATAATTGTGTGTTAGGTCACCGTCAGTTAATGTCAACCCTCCTGTATTGATGGTAAAATCAACATTCTTGGCTTCTGCATGCCCGTTGTTCTTAACCGTTAAAGTGGCTGTGATTTTTTTTGGTGACGATATATCTTTTGGGTCATATGAACTTTCATCAGTATCAATAGTTATTTCAAAGTCAGGCAACCCTCTTCGAGATATTATGATTGATGCAGTAGGGTCTACCATGTCACCAGACCATCCGTCAATATTCGTATTTACAGCTGTTACGGTGACTTTAATCTCATCATCAACAGTTAACTCGTCGCCGAAACCTAGTGCTTCAATTTTTTTCAATACTCCATCTTTTGATATTGTTATAGAAACATAACCAGCTTTGCTGAAATCTTCAACTGCAATAACATAATCGCCGTTTGTTACAGAGTCCCCCCATCCAAGACTGGTAGAATCTACACTTGTTTTCCATTCAATGTCATCCGTTGTGTATGCTAAAGCCTGGGTACTAAATATGAAAAATATTGTCAATAGCAAAAATATAAATTTTTTAAACATATGGGGTGCCTCACATTACAATATTGGCTTGTGTGATAGATATTCATTCGAAATTTAACTATTACGTAATTATCTCTTACATATTATATGAATATTATATAATAAATGTCTTTATACGAGAAAATCCTCGCTGACGCTCGGATTTAACTCGGACTATATATTTATAAAATATATGCTATCAAAAAGAAGGGTTGAATCTGCATTCCGATAAGTTGATATTTACTAAAAAACATGGATGTGTAATGAAGATATCCACTCTCACACCGGTACTTGAACAGATCGCACCACCCGAGCTTGCAGAAGATTTCGATGAGGGGAAGATTGGAGCCATCCTCAACCTTGACAACGATATTGAAAAGATCGCTGTTGCGCTTGACCCAACCGATTATGTGTTAAACCGCGCAGCCGATATTGGTGCGGATATGCTCATCACGCATCACACACTCATTTTCCATCCCATAACAGTGGTCACAAAACCACTTGCAAATACTCTCAAAATTGCTCTTGATAACAATATTTCACTCTACAGCATGCACACCAACTACGATAAAGTACAGGGCGGCGTGAACGATGTGCTCGCAGATAGGCTTGGTCTTGTCGATGTCGTTGAACTGGAACTTGGAAGAATAGGCGAAATTCCAGCATGTTCTACGGATACATTTGCAAAACATGTTTCAAAATCACTTAATACGCATGTACAATATGTCGGGGACAGGGATGACATCTCGCGCGTGATGGTGATCGGTGGCAGTGGTTTTCGTGCTGAATATCTCGACATAGCACAGGAGAATGATGTTGATGCATTCGTCTCCGGGGAACTAAAACATGATGTGATACGCGCCCGCGGTGATATTTCACTTATTGATGCGACACATTACGCGACCGAAAATCCGGCAATGGAACACCTGTGCGGGCGTCTTTTGGATATGCTTGAGACGGATGTGGAATTCATTGACCACAATCCATTCATCAATGTTATGTGAGGGATGTGGATTGGGAAAGGATGAAACTGACGATTCACACGACGTGGACGATGAAGAACTAGATATGGATGAGTTGATGATGAAGCAAATTCATCAGCAGAGACGTCCTGTACATCGTCGCGGTGACGGCTATGAGCGCAAGCACATATATCGCGGTGCTGTGGTGAAGCAGGACAAAAACAATAACACGGATGCGGATTCAAGTAACAATGACTGAATCCTGTGATTCGAACAGGTTTTTTAAATCTTAAACGTATTTATTTAGCGATTTTTAATGCCGATTCAATCGCCGAATAAGAAAAGCGATTACTCGCTCTTTCTTATTCGGCGTCACCACATTTGTTTTAACTTGGAACATACAAATAGAAATTTGTGTAAAAAATTTGTACCAACTAACTGAAAGGTTATAAATCTCCAGACACACAGATAATTAACCATGACATCCATCATCTACCATCCGGATTACCTTAAGCACGACACCGGCGCCCATCCAGAAAATGCCGCGCGGCTTACCTCCATCATGAATTTGCTCAATGAACGCGGGTATTTTAACAATGATCCAATAATAACGCCGGAACCTGCCACCATCGCATTGATAGAAACCATCCACGACCCGGCCAACATCGAAAAAGTGGAAGCCCATTGCCGCGCCAAGATTCCGCTTGACCCTGATACTATTGTCTGCAATGATTCCTTCAATGCAGCACTTTTGGCAGCAGGCGGTGCAGTGCAGGCAGTGAGTGAAACCAAGGATGGCGGCACAGCATTTGCACTCGTCCGCCCACCCGGGCATCATGCTGAACCCAACCGTGCGATGGGATTCTGCCTGTTCAATAACATTGCCATTGCAGCGCGTTATGCACAATCACAAGGCATGCCGCAGGTGCTGATAGTGGATTGGGATGTGCATCATGGCAACGGCACACAAAATGCATTTTATTCCGACCCTTCGGTTTTGTATTTCTCTACCCACCAGTATCCATGGTATCCGGGAACCGGAGCACTTGATGAAGTAGGTGAAGGCGGCGGAACAGGATACAACATCAATGTTCCCCTGCCTGCCAGAGCGAATGATGCCGATTACATGTACGTGTTCAACAAATTGCTTGTGCCTGTCGCGCTCCAGTTCAAGCCCGACATGATTTTGGTATCCGCCGGACAGGATGGACACGTAAACGACCCTCTGTGTGGCATGGAATTGACATCGGCAGGTTTTGGGAAACTGGCATCCATTGTAAAAAGGCTCGCAGATTCAACATGCGGGCGAACAGCGCTTGTGCTGGAAGGCGGATACAATTTGGAGGCACTGGCTGAATCGGTGTTTGAGATTATAACTGCTTTTGATGAGGAGATGGATGTGTCACTTCAAGGTGATGCTGATGTGTCGGAGGTGGTCAAAGAGAGAGTTGCGGAAGTGATGGCTGTTCAAGGAAATTGGTGGAATTTCTGAGATAACTAAATATGAGTTAATAGAAATCCTCGATATCTCTCACTTTTCAATTTCCAAACCCTTTTTTAATATTAACACATCTTTGTCCTGATCAAATTTGAAACTCATAAAAAGGTTATTCGGAAAAAAAGATATCGTACCGACTTTAATTTCACTGGAACTCTGCGAACTCCCTGAATGGATGGAAGTCAGGTCGGAAAAGACATTTAGCAGGCTGCATCATCATATTCGACAGAAATATGAGATGATTGGTGTTGCTCTTGGTGACCTTGGTGTAAGCAAGGAACATCTGAATGATGCCAATACTGTTGACGATGCATATAAACAAATAGCTAAGGCTGGTATTTCGAACAAAGACAATGTTGTAAAGAACATTGGTATAATAATTGACAGAACAATTATTCCACAGGATGCCACCATATCTGCTGCAAATGAATTTTATACAAGTACCAAGTCCGGTTTAAAAACGCTCATTGAAAATACCATGCGTAGTCAGCAATACGCAAAAGCGCTTTTTCCCGAAGAGTACAGGGGCGTCATGGATGGTCTTAGCCATCTGGAAACTTTGCTTGATGAACTCATGGCTCCCATCAATGAGGTACGGGATAAGTTGGATGCATATGACAGATTGAAAGAAAGTGTTGAAACTATCAGTCAATACCAACAGCAGATAGTTGGAAATGAGGACCTGATCCTTGATCTTGAGAAGAAATATGATTCATTGGAAAATGAATTGCGCAATCTTGAGTCTAAGTTGGAAGGTGTTGTGAAAAGTGAGGAGTTTACAAAGGCGCATGAGTTGGAAAAACAGGTCAAGACACTTGAAGGCAGTTTGTCGGATATCGATTCCAATGTAAAGTCAATGTTCGCACCATTATCAAAAGCTCTTTCACGAATGGAAAAACAGGATGCAAGCGGCAGGCACAAAATGTCGCCAAAGAGTAAGGAGATCCTATTGGCAATAAGGGACAACCCCGTATCAGTCCTTGGAACTGGTATCAACGGTTTCCTCGATGAGATAAGGGGGCGTATCGAAGATGGCACTCTTGGCCTCAAACAGCAAAAAATGAATAATACCATTAAACAGCTTAACAAATTGGGGGATTCTGATATTTTGTCATCACTGAGCGAAAAAAGAGGATCATGTTCATCAGAGTTGGAAGAGGTAAAAAGTGAGTTGAATAGGCTTACAGTGTATGAGGAAAAGACCAGGTCTGAAAAAGAGATGTCTGCTTGCCGTAGCAGGATCGATTCGACCAAAAATAATCTGGAGACTGAACGAACGGATCAAGCCGCTTTAAGAGAAAAAATTGAAGGATCAATTGCGGATTTGAATTCTGACTTGAAGTTCGTTTTTGGAACAGATGTTGAAGTGATCCATCCGTCCGTATCTTGAAAATAATTACATATCGCCACAACAATATCACCATAGAAGGAATAGCCATGTTCGCAAAACTCTTGTTCTTATTTGTAGTGGTTCCATTTGTAGAATTGTATATTCTCATTGAACTTGGTACCCGCATTGGTGCAATGCCAACGCTTGGTATTGTGATAATAACAGGCATAGCAGGTGCCGCTCTTGCAAAACATCAGGGACTTGAGGTACTACGCCGCATCCAGATTGAAATGTCATCCATGCAGATGCCCGGGGATGCAATGTTTGACGGGGTGCTGGTGCTGGTCGGCGGCATCCTGCTCATGACGCCTGGGATATTGACAGATATCACAGGGTTCCTGCTTTTGATACCATTTAGCAGGGGTATATTCAAATTATACATCAGGGATTGGGTTAGCAGGAAGATCCAATCTGGAGAAGTGGTGTATTATTCAAATTCCAGAATTGATATTTGAGGTTGGACGTCTGTTAAATATGTTTTATTGGAGAAGAATAACCAAGTTCTTCACAAAAGTCGATTTATCATGATCCCACAGTACAGATATCTACAAAATATCGATTTTCATGTAACGCAGTGCTGTATTGCTTTACTGGCAGTTGCTATGACAAGATTACAAAATGGAATAATAGAGAATCTTGCTTCAGTTGCGTATCTGACTTAGGTAGTTGTTGAAATGAAAAATACCAATGGATTTGGGTAGGAGTTGGTAACCACAGTATTTTAGGTTAGAACAGAGAATAAGGTTTATATGTGATGTAATCCGATTTAATTAATGTGGGGGAATTGATGTAGTGATTCCAATATTATTGGATCTGACTACACATTCCAATATTAAAACTATACGTGTAGGTTTGCCTTTAATTACAAGATAAAGGTGTGATCTTCACGCAACGAAATTAAAGAAATGGGGGAGTTGGATAATAATATGTGTGTCATTGAAGAGTTAGGTTACTCCACACAAAATCGGGATCAATATTGTACAAAATGTGTGATATTCAACCGGATAGGTCAATGTGCGTATCTTAAACAGTGTGAAGTGAAAATAAAAAGAGCCGCGAATTTCAATGCAATCGGCATTGTCGACAGCAAGTTGAATATTAAAACAATATATCCCGGTGACGAATCATGTGTGTTCAAAAAAGGATTGGAATCGTTCGAAAAATCCAGATAGATTCGGATAATGAAACAGCAGGCATCAACAAAAGTGGCACGCTTAAGCTTGACGGAAGAACTTCATCATTTGCTGCATTTACAAATGCAGTATTTAGCATGGGTGACAGTTCATATAAATCGTCTTATTCCCACATCAAAGATAACGGGGGATTTTCATATGGGGATTATTCCCACATGATGATGGTAAGTATTCTGCGTTCAAATATCGGTCATAACAATAAAAATTCAAAAATAAAACCCATTGGGACGTTGTGTTTTAAAGAAACATTAACCCACCTTTCCCACTGTTAACTTCCTTTTCGTGATGGTTCCATAGCACAAACCCCACAAAAAGGGACCGTGAATATGACAATTTGCTCACATTTAAACCACCATTTGGCGCATATCCGGTTAAACTTGGTGAAGTTTATCCCTTCAATGCCGAAGTTGTCGCCACTCCTGACCACGAGGCACTTGAGCGTGCTCTTGAGAATACCATTCGTTTGATAGAACTTAACCCGGATGCAGAGTTCACTTTTATACACAAGGATGGATTGGAACATCAATTGTTTGAGAAACTTGCCGGTATTGCAAATGTAATTGATGGTGGTAAATAACGGATTTGGTCGCAGGTAAGTGATGATCTCACCCGTATAACCGCTGAGTTTTCATAAATTTCCTTGCAGTAACTGCACACTCAGCCATTGCAAAGAACCAACCTTCACATAATAAAATTGTACCATCCCGAAGTTCTTCATCGCTCAGTGATTCCATTGAGTACTCATCCACCAGATATATGGTGGCTGCACACGCTGCACTATACTCATACATCTCCGGGTACTCATGTATCAACTGATTGAACAGTCGTTTCCAGCAAATCCTGAATTTGTGGGTTGGAAGATATGTCCAGTTCTTGTCAGGAGGGGTGACGATCTGGTATTCTCTCAATATATGTTCGATCGCTTCGATCTTCTCAATTGACCAACGTGCGACGACGTCCTCGATATCCTCTCCGTCTTCATACGATTCCCATACCATCTCAAGTATGCGCATAACCTTGTCCCAGACAAGTTTTCGTTTATAGAACTCATACTCTATCTGTACATCGCGCCGCATTGATGCATATTCTAAAAAAATGTTCTTCAATTTATCCTCATCCGTATCTCCGGTAATACGCATCTTTTTGAGGATATTGTACTGTTCATCACTGAATGTAACTGTAACCACTTTCATAAGAACGGTTCCCACCTTTCAATAGCAGAGGATACCAGTCCTCTACATCCTTTACAATATCTTAACGAGTATTTCTACCGAGTATTTCTACCGAAATCCTCTACCGAAATCCTCTATCGAAATCCTCTACCAAAATCCTCTACCAAAAGTAATTCTGGCGTGTTGATATTTATAGTTGCTTGAAATGTATTTTGCACTTGTTACTTATAACAAGGCTAATATATAATATGGAAATTAGGATTTAGTCATATAAGGTGATATATTTGGTATCAACAATAGAATCAAAGCCTAAAAACCCATATATTGAAATGCTGCGACCAGAGATTGCAGATATGGATATGGCACTTCCGGCAGCAAGTGCGCTGTTAGCATCATACCTTCTAGCAGGGGCGTTCCCACCGCTTATACCGTTCATAATTGCAGTGATAGGTGGTTATGCAGCGATCACGAGTTCGTATGTGTTCAACGACTGCTGTGACATAGATATTGATGAGATCAATCTACCAAATCGTCCGCTTCCCTCATCAAATATATCAAAAAATCAAGCACTTTTTTATTCACTTTTTCTAGCGATCATTGCTTCTGCGACTGCTCTTTATCTGAATCCTGAATCCTTTGTGATACTATTGATCGCAGTTACTACCATCAGCGTATATTCGGTAGTGGCAAAGAGAATGACGTTTTTGAGTTTTGTACCTGTGGGAATTGCTTATGGTCTTGTCCCCATCGGAATATGGTTAGCCTTTGACCCGGCAGGAATCCTGCTTACTGTACAAGATTCTGTAATGGCTGATTTTGTAATGGGTGTGCAGGATTCTGTAATACTACCTGTTCCGGCAATCTTTTTGGGCATAATGATGTGTGTCACTGATTGGGGATTTACATTATCCGGCGTTGCAAGGGATGTGGAAGGCGACCGTGCCAAAGGCGCACCAACATTCCCGGTCACGTTCGGTATTCCGACAACATCGAAATTCGTGACACTTTGCTGGATTGCAGGTGTAATAGCATCACTTGTCATCGGGTGGACAGCGCATCTTGGTCCTATTTTCTTTGCAGGTGCAATATTTGCAGGTGCATGGATGCTCATACAGTCATTTGATTTCATAAAGAACCCCTTGCCTGAGCGTGGCGGAAAACTGTTTTTACAGGGTTCCAGATACAGGGGCGTGATGTTTGGTTCGCTTATTGTGGATGTAGTATTATCCACAATATCCGCAGGTTATGTTTCACTTTTATGGTAATACGGAGATGTGTATATGGATGCAGATATTCTTGTAATAGGTGCCTCTCCTGCCGGGATTATGGCAGCGAGAAATGCGTCCCAAAAGGGCGCGAATGTCATTCTGATCGACAGCAAAAAAGAGTTGGGTCACCCTCCGCATCCTGCGAACACATTCTTTAAGGGAATGTTTGACAAAGCAGGTGAAAAAGTAGATCAAAAATATGTAAAGCACAATCTCAAAGGTATGCATATCGTTGCACCACACGGTGATGAGATTGTGATCGAGACTCCGGGATATTTCCTTGATCGTACAAAATTTGATGAACATTATGCAAAGCAGATCAAAAAAGCAGGTGTGGATGTCCGCACAGGCGTTGAATCGTATAATGTGCTCAAGACCGGCAACACGTTCTCCGTAAGCACATCGGATGGTATGCTAAAATCAAAGATCGTGATTGTGGCTGATGGTATCAATTCAAAGACTGCGGGATTGCTTGGGTTAAAAACTGTCAGGTATCCCAATGACGTAGCCTGGGCAGTGGAAGCCGAGATCGAAGCAGATGGTGTTGGTGATGCGGATATGTTCGAGTATTATCTCGGCAGTATCGCACCCGGTTGGAAATCAACATATTCCCCGGGCGGAGGAGATTATGCAACGCTTGGCGTATATGTCAGGAGAAATGGCACGGACGTGTCATCATTCTTTGACAACTGGCTTGAAAGGTTTAAGCGTATGAAAGGACTTGATGATATAAAGATACTAAAAACGCATGTTGGAGGAGATCCCATCGCAACAATTCCAAACCAGGTCGTCGCTGACGGTATCATGATTACAGGCGGTGCGGCAGGGCAATCAGGTATCGGGTATGGTATGCGAGCCGGACAGATATGCGGGGATGTGGCTGCAGATGCGATAGCAAAAGGAGATGTTTCTGCAAAAGTACTTTCGCAGTACAAAAAACAGTGGAACAGTGAATTCAGGACAGAATATTATCTTGGTCATATCGCGCTTGAAACACTTCGGAAAATGGACGATCATGAGATTGACAATATGATGAAAACATTCAAAGGACAGGACCTGTCATTTTTACATGGCAGTTCGTTCAACCAGGCAATTCAGGTAGGACTGTTCATATTAAAGAAGAATCCGGTATCACTGTTATCTTATCGAGCACTGCTTCGAAACAGGTAATCTTTAGTTGTAGTTATAATTTGCAGTTTATTGGTTAAGTTATAGTCATATTATATGGTATATTATGGTGGCAAGTGTTAATATGAAGTATCATCTTTACAAGAACTTTTTTTTCAAAGTATATGCCATAGTCGAAGACGGACGTGTCCGAATCAAGACTTCAGGCATTGCTTCATCCCTTATGAAACCAATGGTATCGGGAATGCTCGATATCTTTGACGGCGAGAAACCTGCAAAAGTAGAAGACGGCAGATTGATATTCTCAACATGGATGCCACCGATCCCGAGTACTCCATTCAGCCGATCGGTAGCAAACCAGATAAAAGGTCTGCGTGGCAACATGGTACCGGAACAGGTGACGATATCCATTACTGAAGAGTGCCCAAATAATTGTATTCATTGTGCTCTGCCGGATACCAAAAATAAAGATCGGCTTTCTCCTGAATTGGTAAAGGATGTGATCGACCAGTCACTTGACATGGGCACAACCTTGATCATATTCGATGGTGGAGAGCCGCTTGTTTATGAAGGACTTGAAGACCTGATACGATATGTGGATACAAATCGCGCGGTATCAGCCATGTTTACATCAGGGGTCGGACTCACACCAGAGCGTGCCCGTAGTTTAAAAGATGCGGGACTTTATATGGTGAGTGTGAGTTTTGACAGTGCCAACGAGGAAGGGCATGATTTTATGCGGGGGCGCGCGGGTGTGTACAAGGATGCTATCAACGCGGTCAAGAATTTAGTTGATGCGGGATTGCTTGTTAATATATATGTGGTAATATCCCCACGCAACATCGATGAGTTGGATGATTTTTACACATTGGCGTGTGAAATGGGTGTCCATGAACTATCATTTTATGAGATCGTTCCGACAGGTAGGTGGATAGATCACGAAAATGAGATACTCTCATCCGATGACCATCGCAAACTTGATGATTTTGTAGCACGTGCCGATGTTATGGATGGACCGCGTGTTTTTTCGATCCCGCATGTCATGAAGACCACTGGTTGTTTTGCAGGTCGAAAATGGTTACATGTAACTCCGCAGGGTGATGTTTTGCCGTGTGCATGTATACCGATCCCTTTCGGGAATATACACAAGGATACACTCAAGAGTGTGTGGAAAAAGATTCGCAAGGACCCTGTCTATAATGCAGACTCATGTCTGATGAGAGACACAGAGTTTCGGACATTGCATATTGATATGTAAGATGGAAATCTAACAATCACCGATTCAATAAAATTCAAAAAATGTAATAATTTGGGTGGTATTGAAACCACCCAGAGTTGCTGAACCATTGGTTCGGTTTTTATGCAATCCACTTAAAGTGGTTTAGAGAAGTCCTGATCTTTGGAGTGTCATAAGTTTTTCCATAGTCAGTTTTTCACCGGATTTGAATTTATCGAAGATATCTTCAGCATCCTTCTTAGCATTTTCTCGCACACTACCCTTTCTGGAATCGGTCTCGCTCTTTCTGAGTTTACGGACCTCTTTATCGATGTCACGTATCTCTTTTTGTGCAGCGATGAATTTCTTGTGATGTTCATCAGCCTTTTCCTGCACTTTTACAAAATCCTTATGAGCAATATCTGATTCTGCACGTACTGTATCTGCTTCCTTAAAGGTAGCAATCATCTGGTCGTGACTTTCCTGTGCTTTTTGTGCATATTCGGACAGGGCTGTGTGGAAAGTAGAAGCCTCGTCCCGAATAGCCTGTGCTTCATCAAGAAGTGTTTTAAGTTCAGTATTATCATCGATCTCGGCTTTTTTGGAATTGTACAGTTTCTGAAGTTCAGTGATCTTGCTGACCAGTTCACGTTCCTTGCTTGTGGTCATCACTTCTGTCTGCTGTGCAAATTCCAGACGGTCAATGTCTTTGCGAATATCCTTTATGGATGGTCCACCGAGATTATTATCTTTTCGGAGAGCGTCTGCCTTAGCAAAAATTGCGTTAGCTCTGGCATTGATCTCGTCGCGCTGTGCTTTTTGCTCTTTGACATTCTCGTTATTTTCGTCTCGGAGTTTTTTGAATTCCTGCGCTTCGTTTATGAGATCCTTTGTACGCTTGTTAAGTTCATTACGTTTTGATGCAAGGACACTTGCCTGTGCATTAAGGTCATTACGTTTGTTCTTACTCTCTTCGGACTGTTCTCTCAGGGTTGTCTTTTTGTCATTTAGTTCTTTCAACATTTTCTATTTGTCCTCCTGTTCCAGCAAAAGGGCTGGTATTCCATGCATTTCTAGTGCACGATACTTCGACGATCATTCCTCAATCCAGTGCCTGGATTACCGGAATCACCGCCTTAAGGTCTTTTTGTGTGATAACAACATCTGCATATTCGCGCAGGATCTCTTTTGAATTGAATGCAATTGAGTATCCCGCTTTTTCGAAAATACATATATCATTGGCACCATCGCCGATAACGACACATTCTTCAGGTTTGACCCCATTTTGGCGGGCAATCTCCTCAAAGACATACCCTTTCGAGTTTTGTCTTGTAAGAGGGCCTGTGATCTCACCTGTTAAATGTCCGTCATTGACAATAAGTTCATTTGAAAACACATAATCCATATCAAGGAGTTTACCAATACGGTCGGCAGATAATGTAAATCCTCCAGAGACCATTGCAGTCTTGTATCCGGCATCTTTTACATATTTGACCAGTTCTTTTGCACCTGGCATTAGCGGTATTTTATCTACGGCGTCTTGTGCCTCCTTAAGAGGCAGACCCTTAAGAAGATCCACTCTTTCTGAAAGTGCCTGACCATAGTCTAATTTACCATTCATGGCACGGTCTGTGATGTCAGCAACCTTTTTTGCAACATCGGCAGCTCCTGCAAGTTCATTAATGGTCTCAGCATCTATAAGGGTACTGTCCATATCGAAAACAATTACCTTTGCAAATCCGGATCTAGAATAGTTACTGGTATAGTTCACGCAATCAAACCTAATTTTTGGTACTCCTAATAAGAAATAGTATTTACCGTATTAGGATTTATGTGAAATAAATTACATTACTTTTAACCCTTTCGGATAGGATGCTTGTTTTTCTCTAAAAAATCAACATTTCATAATTTATTTATAGCGGAACAATTCCAAAAATAATATAAGCAACTCTGTTAATCTCAGTGGTGTGATTTAAAATGGCTAAAATAGGATTTATTAAATTGGGAAATTTAGGGATGAGTCAGGTCATTGACTTGATCCAGGATGAGATTGCAGCAAGAGAAGGCATTGAGATTATTTCTTTAGGAACCGGTCCAAAGATGGGTAAGGATGAAGCTGCAGTGACTGAATACCTTAAGAAGATGGATGCTGACTTTTACGTCATGATCAGTCCAAATTCAAGTGCACCGGGGCCAACTGCTGCACGAGAGTTGTATAAGGACGTGCCATGCATTGTAATCTCGGACGGACCGACAAAGAAGGATGACCGCAAGGCACTCGAAGATGCAGGCTTTGGTTACATCGTCATGACCGTTGATCCACTAATCGGTGCAAAGACTGAGTTCCTTGACCCTGTAGAGATGGCTTCATTCAATTCTGATGCAATGAAAGTGCTTTCAACATGTGGTGTTGTAAGAATGATTCAGGAAGCATTTGACGATGTTGCTGCACAGGCGGATGCTGGTAAATCCGGCAAGGACCTTGAGCTTCCACACATTCTCGCAAAACCGGAGAAATGTATCGAGAGTGCAGGATTCGCTAACCCATACGCAAAAGCAAAAGCACTTGCTGCATTGCATATGGCTGACAAGGTTGCACAGATCAACTTCCCTGCATGCTTCATGATGAAAGACATCGAGCAGGTAACACTCACAACCGCAACAGGTCATGAGATGATGCGCGCAGCAGCACAACTCGCGATCGATGCAAGAGAGATCGAGAAATCCAATGATACGGTCTTCAGGCTGGCTCACTCAAAGAAAGGCAACATTGTAAGAAAGACCAAATTGTACGAGAAACCACAGTAAAGTGTCCACTGGACACTTTTTTTTTAAATTTTCTTTTTTTTCACGACTAATCCATGAATGTAATTACCGCTTTTGGGATTGGTGCACTGGTATTTGTTATCGTTGTATTGCTGACGGCATATTCATTAAAATCCGCATCAGTTTTGACATCTTCTACCAATAAGGGTTATACTGTCGAGACGCAGAAATCTGTTGATGATATGATTGACGATGTGGTGAGTAATGTCAATGATAAAGACACGCCGGAAACCGTGTCAGAGGAATCCTGATATTATCAGGAACATAAATACCAGTGGCAATCCGATAAATCCCCACATTGCAGGATTGTGTTTAAAGACCTTAGCGCCGTCAAGCGGTCCAAATGGTATCATGTTGAACCCTGCAAGGAAAACATTTACGTATGCTCCATAAAGACCGATGGTTTGCATAAGTGCAGAATCCGAGAAAAACAAAACACCCATAAACACAACCGCAAGCGCCACATTGATCAGTGGACCCGCAAGCGCGATCTTCCATGTTTCCCGTGATTGTGTGAGCATATCATAATATCTTTCATCATCTGTACCATAATAGGACTGGCGTTTTCGAATCATGACTGCGCCGGGTGCTGCGAATACAAATCCAGTGATGATCTTTAAAAAAATAGCAAGCAAGAGTCCCATCGGGCTTGCTTCATATACTGCGGTATAACCAAAATGCTGGGCTGTGAACTTGTGCCCGAGTTCATGGAGTATGAAACCACTACCAACACTAAGTGCAATCACAGCTAACATAGTTGGTTCTGTTGAAGGGTATGCGAATGCTACCGTAAGTACCACAAGTGATGCAACAAGATGAATGGTTTCTTTTGGATCAATTTTCATCAACTGTAACTATTCACTCTGGCATATAACGATTTTGGATATCGTTTTCAAACCATTTAATCACTAATTTCGCTTTTTAGCCGCTTCGACCTCTGCGATGATCCCTGGATATTCACTGAATGTGCATGAGATGTCTATGGCACCAACAATATCTACGACACCAATAGTGCAAATGACTTCTCCATCTTCGTTCCTGATAGGGGCTACTACAACCGGCATACTTTTGTATACGCCTTCATTCGGTACGCGACGCGTGGTCTTATTGGTGCGCAACACTTCTTCCAGTACGGGACCTGTGTATTCAACATCCTGCAATTTCCCTTTTTCCATGCGGATGCCTTTTTTGTTAAGGCTGCGCGCAGTGGTCGGTAACCCGGTCAGTTCATGGATCGCTTTCACTATCGGTTCAAGGTCTGATCCCATCGAATCTGCAGATATAGTTATATCTTTCATTTACCCACTCCCTTTGTCAGTAAATAGAGATTGTCACTCTGTGGTCATATATTTTTCGCGACCTGATCTTTAATCTTCCTTCGCGCGCGGCATGGCAATAATTTCCCGGACCTGCATGCTGAAAAACTCATGGGAATGTGCAGGGCGGACCACAAGCGCCACATCCGCGCCCTCTCGTGTGCCGCCGATCGCGATAATCTCGGTATCTGCTGAAACAGGAATGTGTCCCGAATCTGCTGCCATCATTGCGACTTCAAGTGCAACTTTGAACCCTTTACCAAAGACCGCGCGCAGGGTGTCAGATATGACATCTATACGGCTGGCACCGCCAATTCTTTTTGAGATCGCGCGCTCCACTCCTGAGAACATGTGCGACTGTGTGGTAACAATTACCCCCATATCCTCCAGCGTCTTGAGGTTTGCATCGTCCATATCCCATTTTCCGCCTTCAAGCAGCCCGTATTGATGGGTCACGGAGATTATTTTTACATCCCTGTCTTTAAAAGCCTGTGCTAGCTTGATAGCGGTAGAGCCACCTGTGCTGGCAACAACCACGTGTTTGATTCCGAGTTCTTCTGCACGTTTCGCTGTTGCATTGACAAGTTCGTCTGTATTTTGCTTGCCGACATCGTCAAAATATATAATTGATCTTTCCATGTTCATGCCTCTTGTATATTTTCGTATAATTGGTTAGGTTTGCATATATATTTATATGTATTTTTATCTTTTTGTAGTATATAATTTATAGAATTATATAATTCGAGTTAATTCGACCGGAGGGAGAATTTTCTCGTAGTATATGTTTTATAAACATATAGTGCAAGTTAATCCGAGCATAGCGAGGATTTTCTTGTTCAGTTTGTTCTGTGTAACATCGGGTATTTATTTTTTCTATGATAAAGCGATGTATTTATCTATGAGATTTGTTTTTATGTATTTGGGAATAAATGGAATCATGCTAAGGTGATTATTTGTCAGATACAGATTATGATGATAGTGATGTTAAGATCGTCACAAAAGACATAAAATTAGAAAATCCGGTGCTTATCGAGGGTTTTCCAGGCATTGGTCTTGTTGGGAACATTGCAAGCCAGCAGATAATCGATGAGTTGGATATGGCCTACGTTGGTTCAATCGATTCAAGATACTTCCCTCCGATCGCGGTGTTATATGAAGGTCTTATAAATATGCCTGTTAGAATATATGAGAGTGTAGAACACAATCTGATAATCGTGGTATCCGATATACCAATCAATCCTTCTGTATCCTATGATGTCAGCAAGGCTCTTGTCGAGTGGGCGAAATCCATAAACGTCAAAGAGATCGTATCCATCGCCGGAATTGCGACAATGGGCGAGGATCATAAGGTGTTTGGTGCGGCAACGGATAAGGTCATGCTTGAGAAGATCAAGGACAAGGTAGAACTTTTCCAGATGGGTACGATATCAGGCATATCCGGGAGTGTAATGGGAGAGTGTCTTGTGAATGAGATCCCTGCAATAAGCCTTCTTGGCGCAACACAGAGCCAAAACCCTGATCCAAGAGCAGCAGTTGTTGTTATTGAGGTACTTAACTTGTTATATAAGCTTTCAATAAACACCGAAAGTTTGATCGAGCAGGCAGAACAAATAGAAATTGAGATGCAAAAACTTGCCGAGGACGTCAGGACAACAGAGCAACCCGTAGCGCCAAGAAAAGAGTTCCCTATGTATGGGTAATTACATGAAAAAGGTGATATGATGGAGTATATTGCATTAACAGGAATATCTGAAAATGTTATGAAAGAACTCAGGAATCATGTCCTGCGGACAATTGAGATTCGAAATGCGCAAAATTTCTTTGCTGCACTAAGGCTCAATGCAGGAGATTATGTTTTCCTGACCCATACAAGTGGGCAGGATATTACTGCCGGCACATCTGGCGTTCTCGCAAGAGTGCTCAAGCATCAGATATCAACACACCTTGTGCTTCAAAGCAATGAGATGTTCTACGAAGAGCGCGAGATGACAATGGCAAGGATCCAGTTGGAGCCAAAGTATATTACACACATTCGCAAGGTTCTGTGCAGCGAGATTGGTGAAGTTGCACGCGTTATTGCGGATGAATCCTCGTGCTATGAAGCACGGTGATAAAATATATACTACGAGAAAATTAGTTTGCCTACTGCTTTGCGATATCCTTATAGGCGATTAATTCTATTATGGTGTACTCTACCGACCAACATGGTTTTTGGAGATAATTTTTAAAACGTGGGCTCGTGGTCTAGCTGGTTATGACGTCGCCTTCACACGGCGGAGGTCCTGAGTTCGAATCTCAGCGGGCCCATTGTTTTTTGATTATGATTTTTGTATGTTCAATCTAAAACTAAAACCAGCATAACCGCCGCAGGCGGCGTATCCCGCCATTGCCAACGAATTGTAAATGCAAACCTATGGTAATCTCATATTTTCGTTTTATTTCCTTTTTATTTTCATTTTTAATCGACAGTTCAAACCGTATTTTTTGAGTATATTTCATCATTAATTTGTCAGTCATGTGTTTTTGTGGATTTGTGGCGAGGAAATCCGCCGCATGCGGTGGATTGCCTCGGTTTCAAAAAACCACTATTGGCCAAAGTGACCATGTCTATCGGTCAATAATGGGCAAAAGTGACTATGTCTATAAGTCAATATTAGGTAAAAGTGACCGATGGACTTTTTAATACACACACCATAACTCCAAATATGGAAAAAGAAAAAATAATCGAAATCCTTGACGAATGGAACTTTTGGTCACATATCCCTGATTGTGGGATCTTGCGGGAAGGGTATCTTCAACAATTTGAAGACCTGATGGCGACAAAACAGATCGTTGTCATAACAGGAGTCAGGCGCTCAGGGAAATCCACCCTGATGAAACAATATATCAAAAGAATGATCGACAGGGGAGAGGACAAGAGGAATTTCCTTTATTTGAATTTTGAAGAACCAAAATTCATTGACGAGTTGTCGGTTGAGTTTCTAATTGATGCATTTGATGCATATCTGGAGATCGTACAGCCCACCGATACCCCAAATATATTCCTTGATGAGATCCAGCATATTGAAGGCTGGGAGCGTTTTGTGCGCGCACTACATGAGAAGAGGGGAGCAAATATCTTCGTTTCGGGCTCATCTGCAAAGTTACTCAGCAAGGAACTTGGCACTGCACTTACAGGCAGGCATATCGATATCCATGTATTTCCGCTGTCTTTCAGGGAGTTTCTGGAATTCAACAACCTGAAATTGGAGACAAAACTGGATATTGTGACAAATAAGTTGAAGATCAGGCAGATGATGCGAAACTATCTTTCATCCGGCGGATTCCCCCTTGTTGTCCTGCTGGACGGAAAAACCGATGTCCTGCGCGAATATTTCAATGATGTGATCATTCGGGACATCGCCGAGCGGCACAAGGTTACAAAAATTGATAAATTGCGAAGTCTTGCGAAATACTATTTGACCAATGTCGGAGCCCCGGCATCTTTTCGTAAAATAGCAAACTTCACAGGAATAAGCCCGAACAGTGTTGAGAGGTATTCCGATCATCTCAGCGATGCTTATATGATCTTTTTCGTGAAGAGATTTTCATATTCACTCAAGGAACAGGAAGTAAATCCACGCAAGGTCTATGCCATCGACCAGGGACTACGCAATACCGTGAGTTTCAAGTTCAGTGAAGATTTGGGTAAACTTTATGAGAACACAGTATTCCTGAAACTATACAGAGCGGATGGGGATGTTTATTATTACAATGGCAAGAATGAGTGCGACTTTTTGGTTATGAAAGGGGGGGAGGTTACACAGGCGATACAGGTCTGCTATTCCCTTACTGAGCAAAACAGGAAGCGCGAGGTCGCAGGTTTGCTTGAAGCTATGGATGAGTTCAATTTAAGTGAGGGTATGATAATCACGGATGATGTGGAGACTGTTGAAATGCATGGGGGGAAGAGTGTCAGGTTTGTGGCTTTGTGGAAATGGTTGTTGGATGAACGTCTAGGCTTTTCAAACTGAAAAATCAGTCATTTCATATAAGACTTGTACAATCTTAATTCAATATTAAAAAGAAAAATACTATATTGAATTAATAACAAGGTTTTAAATTAAAACAGATAAATATAAACAATAAACAAGATGTTACAAAAAATAATTAAAAATTATGTTTTATAGTCTTTTTGAAAAAATGAAAAATCTCTAAACATAATGTCAATTCCAAGATTGTAGAAGATGATTCTACTTAGCTTCATATTGGCATAATTAAACATAGTTTGAAAGTACTAAAATAGACTGGAGCTTGAATATGAAATTCTTAATTAAAAATCTTGGGCCATTAAAACAAGCTGAATTTGAACTTGGTGAACTAACAATTATTTGTGGAAACAATAACACAGGCAAAACATATGCTACTTATGCTGTATATGGTTTTCTTTCCGAATGGAGAAATATTTTTTCAATACGCGTACCCGAAAAAAACATTCGCCAACTTCTTACAGAAGGTACAACTGAACTGGACATTCAAACATTTGTAAATGATGCTCAGAATATTCTCAAAAAAGGCTGTGAATCATATACTAAACGGCTCCCAGATGTCTTTGCCTCATCTCCACAATATTTCACAAAAAGTGAGTTTCAGGTACATCTTAATAAAAGTGATATTCAACCGATCTCAAAATTCGAAAGAACAATTGGAGCAACGAAATCTCAGTTGTTTTCTATATCCAAGAAACAGGATCAGTCCGAGATTACAATTTCTTTACTAGTAGAAAAAGAAAAAGTACGCATTCCAAATGAGCTCATTAATCGAGTGATTAGTGACGCATTGAAAGATATTATTTTTGGTCATCTTTTTCCAAAACCATTTATTTCAAGTGCCGAACGCACAGGTGCTGCAATATTTCGCAAAGAACTGAATTTTGCAAGAAATCGATTGCTTGAGCAAATGAGTATGGATAAGGACGTCAATCCAATTAAATATCTTCATAAAGCATATTCTGATTACGCAGTGCCAGTAAATGAGAACGTTGAATTTGCACGGCACATTGAGGAAATTTCAAAGAATACAAGTTTTATTTCAAAAGAATATCCAAAGTTGCTAGATGAATTTTCAGATATTGTTGGTGGCAATTACACTGTTACGAAAAACGATGAACTTTATTATATCCCTAACTCTAACAAGCGTATGAAATTAACAATGGATGAAAGCTCCAGTTCAGTACGCTCACTTTTAGATTTGGGTTTTTATCTGCGTCATGTTGCTCAACCTGGTGATCTTCTAATGATCGACGAACCTGAGCTAAATCTACATCCAGAAAATCAGCGCCGTGTAGCAAAATTGTTTTCTCGTCTGGTAAATATTGGAATCAAAGTGTTTCTCACCACACACAGCGATTATATTATAAAGGAACTGAATACCCTGATTATGCTTAACCAAGACAAAGCATATTTGAAGAAAATATCTGAGGACGAAGGATACAGAGTAGAAGAGCTAATCTCTGTTGATAAAATACGGGTTTACATTGCAGAAAAATCCAAAATACGGCTGGATAAAAACAAAAATAAAACTCAAGTTCAGACACTAATTGCTGCCGACATAGATCCTGAACTTGGCATTGATGCACGCAGTTTTGACACCACAATTGAAGATATGAACCGTATTCAGGAAGCAATTATCTGGGGAGATGACTGATAATTATGACAGATTTGGATATTTTAAACCGCATGATAAAGGAATCTGCTAAAGTCAATCTTAAATCCAAAAGAGATTCAGATAAGGCATCTGTAACCTTGAAAGAACCAAAATCCTCAACTTCCGAAGTTACGATTCATGGTTTGCCTCTTGATGCCATTGTAATAAAAGTGGATAAATTCAAGTCACCAGATACGATTCTAACTGAAAATAAAGGGCAGCGTAAACGTGCTGATTACATCATCGTAGCCAATAAGAATGGTAAAAAGAACATATTGCACATTGAAATGAAGACTACCAATGATAATAATAAGTATATCATCAAACAACTGAAAGGTTCAGCCTGTTTTGTTGGTTATTGCAAGTCAATTGCTAAAGAATTTTGGAATAAAGATAAATTTTTATCCGATTTTCACCCCAAGTTTGTGTGCTTTGCCCGCACAGGCAGTATCCAAAAAAGACCAACTAAAATCACCAAGAAATCAGGGGGTAACGGCACTCCAGAACGTATGATGAAAGTAAGTTATCTAAATAAAATACAATTCAATAAATTAGTAGGGGCATGAATTCCTACTTTCCCATAAAATAATAACCCCCCACCACCATTAAACAATCATTATGACTCTCCTATCCAAAAATGAACTCACCGAATTAATAGCAGGAACCCCCCCACTCGTCGAGAACATGATCGACCCCAACCTCCAAACACAACCAAACGGTGTAGAAATGACGCTCAAACAAGTCGAAAAACTCACCGGCGCAGGAACAGTTGATTACGACAACTCCAAACGTGTGATACCGGACAGCGAGGTCATCGAATTCGATAGCGAAGGATGGGTAACACTCCCGCAGGGTTCCTACAAGATACTCTTAAACGAGATTGTGAACATCCCCAAGAACCTCGCAGCCATCGCAAAACCAAGGTCAAGCCTGCTTCGGTGCGGTGCGACCCTTGAGACAGCTGTCTGGGATGCAGGATACCGCGGGCGCAGTGAATGTATGCTTGTTGTGCACAATCCCGCAGGCTTCAAGGTCGAGAAGGATGCGCGCGTGATGCAGTTGCTATTCTACCACCTCAACACCGAAGTTGCAGAAGGGTATTCGGGCAGGTACCAGAACGAGAATGTTTAATGCCCCCAATTATATTTTCAGAATCAGACAGCATAAATGAAACCGCAGAGGGACACAGAGTTTGTAGAAACGAGTGTGCCAAATCGGTCGAAAAATATAAGCATCATTCATCTAAACACTACCAATAATAAATGGTGAATGAAATGGAAAAATACACACTTCCAGTGCTTATTGAAAATGACGAAAATGGATATTTTGCATCTTGTCCAACCTTGCAAGGTTGTTATTCGCAAGGTGAAACTTATGAAGAAGTCCTTGAAAATATAAAAAATGCAATCAAATTGCACATTGAAGATATTGAAGAAAGTGGGGGAATCGTTGAACATATTGACAATTTTAGTTTTGCTGCCATAGAAGTCACTGCATAAACAGTAAACTTCCAAGGATTGACGCCACATCTAATTAACACATAGAGCACAGAGATGGTTTGCATACCAATTAACAACTCTGTGTACCTCTGTGCCCTCCGTGGTTTTTTCAGAGCTTAAGCACGCATACCAAATATTACTGCGCAAAAACTATCTAACATAAAATTCAATACACACCACATGAGTGAAATTGGCAAATCTGTCAGGATGGAGCGGATATTCGACCGCAGTACAGGCAACACGATCATAGTCCCAATGGACCACGGCGTAGGGGCCGGGCCGATCAAAGGACTTATCGACCTACCCGAAACCGTGAACAAAGTTGCACAAGGCGGCGCAAATGCAGTACTTGGACACATGGGGCTGCCAAAATACGGACATCGCGGCTATGGGCATGATGTCGGGCTTATCATCCACTTATCAGCATCAACATCCCTCGGACCTGATCCTAACCACAAAGTGCTCGTAACCACAGTGGAAGAAGCTATAAAGGTCGGTGCCGATGCAGTATCAGTACACATCAATGTAGGAGCAGAGGATGAATCTGACATGCTACAAGATCTTGGATTCGTCGCAGAGCGGTGCGATGAATGGGGAATGCCACTTCTGGCAATGATGTATCCAAGAGGCGAAAAAGTGGACTCAGAGCACGATGTTGAATATGTCAAACATGCCGCACGTATCGGGGCGGAACTTGGAGCAGACATCGTCAAAACGAATTACACAGGCGACATCGACACATTCAAAGAAGTGGTCAAAGGCTGTCCTGCGCCCATTGTGATTGCCGGTGGACCACAAATGAACAATGAGCAGGAACTTCTTGAGATGGTATATGATTCACTTGTCGCAGGCGGCAAAGGTGCTTCTATCGGCAGGAACGTATTCCAATCTGACGACTCTGCTGCACTTGTATCTAAAATGTCGAAGATCGTACACAGCGGGATGACAGTCGAAGAAGCGATGCAAATTTAAGTACAAGTATAATTTAAACAAGAAAATCTTCGCTGACGCTCAGATTAACTTGCACTATATGTTTATAAAACATATACTACGAGAAAACGCTCACTTCGTTCGCGTTAACTCGGAGTACATAATTTTACAAATTATATACAATCAAAAACTTTACAAAAACAGCAACTTGAACTAAAAGCGAGAAAGATACTTCGGATGATTCAGGAAGCAAAAGAGGATACATTCTTTTCAAAAAAGAGTAACAACTGTCAAACTTGGTTAAATCAGTCCTTCCTTTTTTATACAATCAAGTCCAATCCCTTTACATGCCAGTGATAACTCTCACAACTGATTTCGGTTCACTCTACCCTGCATCCCTCAAAGCCGCTATTTTGCAGGTCAACGAAAATGCAAATATCATTGATATAACCCACTCCATCCCACATGCAGACATACGCGCAGGTGCATTTGCATTGTACAGTGTTGTGGATCATTTCCCCGTAGGAACAGTGCATGTGGCTGTGGTAGATCCCGGAGTCGGAACAGATCGGCGCGCGATTGCAATACGCGCAGGTGGGCAGTATTTCGTAGGACCCGATAACGGACTTTTGATCCCTGCGGCGCGAAAGGCAGGAGAGCTTAAGGTGTATGAGATAACAAACACAAAACTGTTTCACGACGTGTCATCCACTTTTCATGGCAGGGATATATTCGCACCGGTAGGGGCGCATCTGCTGGGCGCAAACCATACAGGGTCCAACATCATAAGCCGCTTATTGGATATATTATCCGGTGCACGTCCCAATGAAGTTGTCCGAATCGAAGACGTTGGTAAAAGGATTGACGACTTTGTCGAACTTGACATTGAAAAGATCGAGGTGAGCGAAGGTGCGATCTCAGGAGAGGTTATCTTTATTGATGATTTTGGGAACATAGTTACCAATATCCTGCAAGATGTTATTCTTGATAAAACGGATTTTGGATCAGAACTTTCCATATTTGGGAGTGAGATTCCCCTGTTGCAGACCTATGGTTTGGTCGGGGAGGGGGATGCACTTGCCCTGATTGGAACCCATGGCTTTTTTGAGATATCAATAAATTGCGGCAATGCTGCAAAAGTTTTCAGGATCAAGAACGGGGATCGGGTCGATGTGAAACTGCTTGTGTGCGCGTTGAAATAAAGCAAAACCGCGCATCGTTACATCCATTCATAATGCCGCATCACTTCAATGTTGAAGTCATACAAAAGACTGTTTTCAACATATCCGAAAAAGAGACAGCCTTCGCAATTAGTGGATATTGTTTTTCTAATCTCCTTTGACGAGTTCCACACATTTCCGATGCCGTCTTTGACATTGCCAAGCGCATCCTTCTGGACACGACAATTCTCCACAGTACCATCTGCGGTCACATTCAGGATAATATCGCTTGCATGGCACCTGTAATCGGTCGTGAGGTTCTTGACCATGGTAAGATATGAAATTGAATTAATGATTGGATAATCCTGTTTTTTCATCTCGATTATGCGCTGGACAGTATTTTGGTATTTCCTCATGTCCTTTATCCCGATCTCATCCCACACATCCCTCTCAATTCCCCCAAATTCGTAGAGAGGTTCAAACGATATCCTGACATCCAATTCCTTTGCAAGATGGATGAGAGGTTCGATATCATCAAGGTTCTTGCCGCTTATCACACAGTTCATGAGCAATGGATTCTTCCGCCCATCCTTTGCCTTTTTGATACCGGGCAGTATTTCGTCAAAATCAATACCCCGAATTTCCCTGTAACTGTCAATTCCGTCAACGGATACGGACAGGTAATCAAGGTCTTTGAGTTCATCAGACCGTTTTTCAAGCAACTTCCCATTGGTAATGAGGGACGTTATCATCCCGATCTCATGGGCGTGCGCAAGTATCTCCGGCAGATCTTCCCGAAGCAGTGGCTCCGCAGTCCATGCATTGTAGTACATGATACCGAACGACTTCGCGTCGTCAAGCATGCTGAATATCTCCTCTGTGCTCATCTCGTCGCCATCGGCTTTCCAGTATTCACAAAACTTGCAGCTCATGTTGCATTTTGAATTGATGGCATGGGACATTACAAATGGTCTTTTTTTTACCCGAAGTTGCCAGAGTGCCTTTGCTGTGAGTTTGGGAGAGAAACTGGTCATGGTGCGTATTTTGGTTGAGGGGGTAAATAAAGATTGGGTTAAAAACCATGTTTTCCAGTATCTCACTAAAATTCACCGTTTTCCATGCATAATTGACAGGTTTCGATGCTCCAATCGAACAGGTCATGTATATCGACCGAAAACAATATCTAACAACTTCTACAATGACCCACAATGAATTACACTCTATGCCCAAAATGCGGAAAAGAGACTGAAAAACTCTACGATAACGTCTGTAAAGACTGTTTTTTTGAAAATATCGTACTTGCAGAACTGCCGCTTGTGCTTCATGCAAAAACATGCGCAAAATGCGGCGCACGTTTTCATAGGGGCAAATGGGTGAACATGAGCAATGTGGAAAACATTGTGATACAAACCGTGGAGGATGCACTCTCTGTCCATAACCTTGCGGAGAACATTGAGATATATGTCGAACCGCGGCAACTCACGCCATACATGTACCGCGTGTGCGCGGAGGTTGATGCGTTTGTCAAGAATGAGCCTGTACATCAGGAACTCAATGCCGAGGTGCGTATCGTTCGCGAGGCATGTGATATGTGCAGCAGGATATCCGGCGGCTATTTTGAAGGGATCATGCAGATACGTGCGACTAACAGGGTGCCGACGAGTGATGAAAAAAAGAAATGTATCGATATCGCTAACGAAGTTGTACGGCGGATGCAGAAAAAAGGCGACCGGCTGGCTTTCATAACAGATTCAATTGACATCAAGGACGGTGCCGATTTGTACCTTGGTTCAAATAATTCAGGTCGGCATATATGCCGTGCGATAATCACAGAAATGGGGGGCAGTTTTTCCGAATCTCCAACCCTGTTCGGACAAAAGGATGGCAAAGATGTCTACAGAATAACATTTTCAATGCGATTGCCTGAATTCATGTCAGGTGACATCATTCACTTCAAGGACAAGGTCATTCAGGTAAAAAATTCCGGCAAACGAACAGTCGGTATCGATATGTCAAACGGTTCAAGGTTCATTGCAACATCGGACGAGATGAAGGGTGCCAATCGTATTGCAAGTATAGATGATGCGGTAATGGTTGTGCTGGTTGCAGTTGAAGATGATGCTGTCATGGTACTTGATCCTGAAACCTATGAAACGGTAACGATCAGGAAACCTGTGTCCTTTACGGCACAGTCAGGTAGTGAGATGCCGGTGATCAAAACAGATTATGGGCTGTTTGCCCTGTCTGGTGAAAACACGTAAGAATTCATTGTGTGGAAAATGAAAAGCATGCAAGACATTTTAGTGATCGGATACAGTACCCGCAATATTGTTTGTTCTGCCAGACGTGCCGGATATAACGTTTATTCTATTGATGCATTTACCGACCACGATCTTGTGGAATGTGCTACTGCATCAAGAGTGTTCGACTCTGGTGAGACAGTGGACGTAAAGTCCATCAGCCGCGAAAAAATAACGGAACTGATCGACAGTTTTGGAGTGGATTTTGATGCCATTGTTTTGGGTTCAGGTTTTGAGATGATGGATATGACCGATCTTCCATGTTCGATATTGAATAACTCTCCCAGTGTCATGCAGGAAGTTTCCGACAAGGAAAGATTTGCAAAGAAACTGGCTTCAATGGGAATGCCGCACCCGCAGACATATCGTATGTCCGATATTGGTTCTGTCAGTTATCCTGTCATGGTAAAACCAAAATGTGCAGGCGGTGGAATCTTTAACAGAATTGCTGAAGATGTGGGTGGACTGAACTCATATCTTGATGAAATATCAAGTATGGGTGTGGGCATGGACGCGGATCTTGGTATCAGTGTGGATGACATGCTGATCCAGGAATTTGTATCCGGTGTGCCTGTGAGTGTTTCTTTGATATCGACAAAACAAACCGCGGTCGCAGTTGCTGTAAATGAGCAGATGATAGGCGTGCCGTGGCTTACAGGACTGCCGTTCGCATATTGCGGTAACATCACTCCATACGAAACACCTTACGCAGAAAAGTTGTGCGAGATGGCAGAGGAATTGATCCTGAAACTTGGTCTGGTTGGTTCAAATGGTGTTGACTTCATCTTGACGGATGCCGGTCCTGTTGTCATTGAGGTCAATGCAAGATTTCAGGGCAGCATGGATAGCGTGGAAAGTGCAACCGGAATCAATTTGTTCGATGCTCATGTTAAGGCATTTGCAGGTGAATTTCCACTGGAACTGAAAACGCGCCCTGTGGCAAAGCATTTTGCAGCGCGTGCGGTTGTATATGCCAAAGATCGTGTGGTAATCGATGAACAGGCAATGAATGAATTACACAAAGAACCTGTTACGGATATTCCAAACATTGGATATTTGGCGGATGTGAACGAACCTGTAACATCAGTCCTGTGTACAGAAAAGACACGGGGAGATGTTATGATGAATATTAAAAAAAGTGTGTGTAATATACGTGATATCATAGATTGATATCATGGATGCAGAAAGTTTGACGTTAAGAGAGCATCCAAATATTAATATTACAATACATTACATTAGGTGTGTGACTCACGAGGTGAATATTTTTGATTGATTTAAATGATCAAGTTGTCCGGGGATATCTGATACGACTTGTAGGCGAAGATGGTTTGGTTATGATCGAGCGGATGCCTGAAGGCGAGGTAACGGATGAACAAATAGCCGAGGCAACTGAGATTATGTTAAATGTTGTCAGGCGAACTCTTTTCATAATGTCTGAGAACAAACTTGCAGTATGCAGGCGGGAACGTGATTCCAATAGTGGTTGGCTTACGTACCTGTGGCATCTGGATATGACAGACATTGAACCGCAATTGGCAAAAGAAAAGAAGAAGTTGACCAAGAATCTTGCAGAGCGTCTTGATTTTGAAGAGGACAACGTGTTCTATGTTTGTCCTGATGGATGTGTCAGGATGTTTTTCAACGATGCGGCAGAAAGTGAATTCCTTTGTCCGATGTGTGGTGAAGATCTGGTATTTCAGGATAACGTCGATTTCACAGAGGCTTTGAAAAAGCGCATTGAGAGTATAAGTGAAAAATAGGCAATATATTCAATGATCATCCATATTTTATGATCTATACCTTATGATCTATACCTTATGATATATTTATGATCTCATATGATACTGCTCTAAAGATCCTATCAGATTGTGGCTGTGCCTGGAATGTTATTAAGCACTGCCTTGCAGTCTCTTCATTGTCCGTAAGCACAGCACAGGAATTATTAGCATCAGGAAAGAATGTTGACGTTGAACTGGTGAGAATTGGCAGTGTACTCCATGATCTTGGACGTGCCCGCACACATGTGGTTGACCATGCGGCAGTGGGTGCAGAGATAGCAGAAGACCTTGGTCTTGATCCCCGCATTGTTCAGATCATTAAACGTCATATCGGTGGAGGGATCTCAAGGACGGAGGCAAAAGACCTTGGACTTCCCGATGATGACTACATTCCAGTGACGATCGAGGAAAAGATCGTTGCACATTGTGACAATCTCATGCGAGGGACAGAACGGATAAGCGTGGATGAATGTATTTTTAGGATGCGATCCCGCAACATGAGCAAGGAAAGTATTGATCGTGTCAGGGCTCTTGCAGATGAGGTTGGTGTTTGTTAACATATTTGGAATAGTATGTCTTTTTATAATTGGTAACAATGTTTAACAGCGGTTGATAATTTGACTGGTTTTTGGTGGCATTTTGGGAAAGAGTTATATAAGGAAATTAACAATCAAGTAACTGTATTCCCTTAGGGGAAAAACATATTTTTATCAGCATTATTTTCTCATTTTTTTACTATGAGGTATACTGATGGTTAATGATCAATATCTAAAAGGTACAACTACTGTAGGGATAGTTTGCAGTGATGCTGTCATCCTGGCAACAGAACAGCGAGCTACAATGGGGAACTTCATTGCAAGTAAGACAGCAAAGAAAGTCTATCAGATCGATAAACTTGTGGGTATGACAACTGCCGGTTCAGTTGGTGATGCTCAGCAGATAGTGCGCATCGTAAGCGTGGAATCACAACTCTATAGGATGAGGCATAAAAATTCCATGACAATTAAGGGGATCACAACACTTCTTTCTAATCTTTTAAGCGGCCAGAGGTATTATCCTTTGATGGTGCAGCTTTTGGTAGGTGGCGTGGACAAAAAAGGTCCGTCCATATTTTCACTGGACGCACTTGGTGGAAATATTGAAGAGACAAGAGCAGTATCAACAGGTTCAGGTTCGCCAATGGCATACGGTGTACTGGAAGACCGCTATACTGAGAACATGAGTACTGAAGAAGGCATAGACCTTGCAATACGTGCCCTTCATACTGCCATCAAACGGGATTCAGCATCCGGTGAAGGCCTCAACGTCGTTGTTATCACAAAGGACGAATACAAGCAGATTGATCCTGAAGACGTTAAAAAGATCCGTGATACACTCAATTGAGTGTCAGTTTTAAAAACAAAACAATACAACATTGTTCTGCATCTATAATCAGACCATAAGATTTTATATCCTGCATCACAACGACGATTTGTGGTGCACCATATTTTATCAATTTTTTATTTTTACTATAATGGAAGGCTGTATTAATGGCAATAGAAGACCTATTATCAGACTTAAAAACAAAAATAGAGGGCAAACTGCCATCAGGCACCACGATCTCAAGTGTTGAATTCGAGGGTCCGCAACTTGTAGTATATACAGAGGATCCACGTAAATTCGCAGATGACGGGAATATTGTGAGGACCCTGGCAAAGAGTCTTCGGACGCGTATAGTTGTGCGTCCTGATCCTAAAGTCCTTTTACCACCGGAGGAGTCAATTGAAAAGATTAATGCTACTGTTCCCAAAGAGGCTGTTATTTCTAATCACTATTTTTATCCTGATGTTGGCGAGGTAGTAATTGAAGCCGAAAAACCCGGGTTAGTTATCGGCAAGCATGGTGAGACCTTAAGGGAGATCACAAAGAAGATCGGTTGGACTCCAAAGGTGTCACGTACGCCTCCTATCAAATCACGGACTGTTAAGAACATCCGTGCGTTCATGAGAACCAATCACAAAGAACGAAAGGAGATCTTAAAGGTCGTTGGGCGGAAGATCCATCGCGAATGTATGTCAAAGGACAAGTGGGTTAGGGTTACATCACTTGGCGGCTGCAAGGAAGTTGGAAGAAGTTGTTTCATTATATCAACACCGGAATCAAGAATTATGGTTGATTGTGGTGTCAATGTCGGCTCGGATGAGAACATGACGCCTTATCTTTATGTTCCTGAAGCTTACCCGCTAAACCAGATCGATGCGGTAGTACTCACACATGCACACCTTGATCATCAGGGACTTGTGCCCCTGTTGTACAAATATGGATATGACGGTCCGATCTATTGTACTCCTCCTACACGAGATCTGATGGTACTTTTGCAGCTTGATTACATTGATGTTGCGGCAAAAGATGGTAAGAAGATCCCATATGAATCTGCAAATGTTCGTGAAGCGCTCAAACATACGATCACACTTGATTATGAAGAGGTTACGGATATTGCACCGGATATCAAACTGACGTTCCATAATGCAGGTCACATTCTTGGTTCTGCAATATCACATTTCCACATAGGTGATGGTTTGCATAATGTTGTTATCACAGGTGATTTCAAGTATGGTCCAACAAGGCTTTTTGACAAAGCGGTGAACAGGTTCCCGCGTGTTGAGAGTGTGATCATGGAGTCTACATATGGTAAATCCAATGCGATCCAGCCTTCCTTGAAAGAGGCTGAAAAACACTTACAAAGAGTGGTAAAAGAAACATTGGACAAAAAGGGTGTCGTGGTTATCCCTGCATTTGCTGTTGGAAGGAGTCAGGAAGTCATGATCGTGCTTGAGGATGCTATCCGAAAAGGTATCATTGACAACATACCTGTCTATCTTGATGGAATGATATGGGAAGCGACTGCTATTCATGCAACATATCCTGAATTCCTGAACAATGACCTCCGAAGACTTATATTCCAGAAAGGTCAGAACCCGTTCCTTGCAGATTGTTTCAAGCCAGTCGATTCCAATGAACTGCGTAAGAAGATCATTGATGATCCACACCCATGCGTTATTCTTGCAACTTCAGGTATGATGAATGCCGGACCTGTAATTGAATATTTCAAGGCTTTTGCACCGGGTGAGAATAATACCCTTATATTTGTTGGTTATCAGGCAGATGGAACAATGGGTCGTCGTATTCAGAAAGGGTGGAAAGAGATTCCTGTTCATTCAAGAAATGGTGGCGGTAATGAGATGGTCAGCATGAATATGAATGTTGAAGTGGTTGATGGTTTCTCAGGACACTCAGACAGAAGACAACTCATGGAGTACATCAGGAAGATGCAGCCGCAGCCTGAACGTGTGTTCACGGAACACGGCGAGGAGCGATCATGCATTGACCTTGCAAGTTCGATATATAAAAAATACAAGATCGAGACGCGCGCACTTACAAACCTTGAGACGATTCGATTAGTGTAAGTACTTCTGATCGAAACCTTTCACAACCATTTTAGTTTTTCTTTAACGTTGTGTGAGTAGTGCGACAAGAAAGATCATATGGCATAATTATCTAAACTCCAAAATGACCGATAGGTTTCTACAAAAACCGTAGCATCAGTCACCGCCGGAGGCGGCGCATTCCACTGCTACCAAACCCATAGCCCAAACATACAATTCTCAGAACAGCAAATACGCCGACGCTTGAAAAACGTATTGTATTTCATGTTAGTGGTACAGGAACGTGCCGCGCGCGTGTGGTCGCGCCGTTTTTCGCATCTGTCCTGACCCTTTCAATCTAGCGATATTGTATGGTTGACATGACACTAGGATAAGAAACCAATGAGTTTTATGCCTTCCAATACATCAAAAGATTTGACAGCCCTTTTTTTCATCATTGATCTGCTAAGTAAACAGGATTTAATAAAATTATATTCCCACAAAGAACATATTGTTCACATTGTTAATATATTACGAAAATATCCCCAATGAAAAATCAATTTGTTCTGATATACAGGATTTGGCGATATATTTCCAAAATAATTCCTGACCATCTCTCTTATGTGGTCCTATTATCCTGCAAACGATAACACTTATATACTCATCATCATAATGATGAGTATGAGGAAACATGTGATCTACATGGTTGAACTCAATAAGGTGAGATAATGGTAAAAATTGTACACGCACAAACCGTACTTGCAGAGGAGGACTTGATCGCACTCAAGCAGAAATGCAAAGAGTCGTCAACCAAGGACGCCTTGAGTACTGCAGTGCAACATTATCTCGAATGTGAATACACTGACATTGGAGATAAGATGTGGACACAAAAACTCGAAAGAGTTGTCCAGAAAAAACAAAAAATGAGTGTATAAGTAAAAAATCGGAGGGAAATGAAATGAGCAAAGCAAATAATTTCTTAAAGGAAGAAGATGCAGTATCCCCGGTCATCGGCGTAATCCTGATGGTCGCAATCACTGTAATTCTCGCAGCAGTAATCGCAGCATTCGTATTCGGCATGGGACCACCTGAACAGGCACCAACGGCAGCAATTAGAGCAAGCGCTGCAACAATTGGCGATAATGTCACAGTAAAACTTGAACATCAGGGTGGAGATGCAGTTGTATTATCGTCAACAAATACCAAGATTACCGTTTCAGGTAATGCTACTACAGCAGATCCAGACGTAGAATTTGATTCAGGTGTATCTGGCGAGCAATTTGAAGCTGGTGAAACACTCTACTTATATTATAATACCGCCAGTGCAAATACAGTTTATCTCGGTAATAGTAGTGTAACTGGTGCAGGCGGTGATATTGGCGTTAGTGGTGAAACCATAAATGTCAAGATTATCGATGTTGCAAGTCAGCAGATGATTTCAGACCTTGATGTCAGGTTCTAAACCTAAACATCGTACCACCGTAAATCTGGCGCTATAACCGGCGCCAATCTTTTTTTATATTTTTGCATTTGTATTTTTGGTTAGCCTGCGCGCCGTTTTCTGATTAACTGAAACCTGTGTCGGATTCAAGTTTCAATCATTTTGGTTTTGGTGCTGATGACACTGTATCATTTTCCAGTTATTTTTCAGACACGGATTAACGCGGATTAACACGGATTTAAGGTTGCATCTGCGTAAATCACGCGTAAATCTGCGTCTGATATAATTGT
>JAUWQD010000035.1 GCA_030611265.1 Methanosarcinaceae archaeon
CACTACAAAAAAGCCATCGAATCCGATCCGAAAAATGCATCAGCGCATAACAATTACGCCAATTTTCTCAAAGAACTCGGGAAAAAAGATGAGGCGGAAGAGCAATACAAAAAAGCCATCAAATCCGATCCGAATTATGCATTAGCGTATAACAATTACGCCATTTTGCTCAAAGAACTCGGGAAAAAAGATGAGGCGGAAGAGCACTACAAAAAAGCTATCGAATCCGATCCGAAAAATGCATTAGCACATACTAATTATGCAATTTTGTTCGAAGAACTCGGGAAAAAAGATGAGGCGGAAGAGCACTACAAAAAAGCCATCGAATCCGACCCGAATTATACATCAGCGCATAACAATTACGGCCTTTTGCTCGCTGACCTTGGTAAAAAAGATGAAGCGGAAGAGCACTACAAAAAAGCTATCGAATCCGACCCGAACAATGCATCAGCACATATCAATTATTCAAATCTTTTACGCAAACTAAGAAAATTCTATGATGCTGAAAAAGAAGTGAGGATCGCCCTTCAAATATCACAAGCAAAACCATCAAAGCAATATGTTCTTCCTTATGCACATGGAACTCTTGGAGATATACTTGCAGACGAAGATTATCATGAAGATGCTGTAAAAGAATATGAAAAAGCTTTGAACTTATTTGAGGAATCACATTCAGAAGATGTCTCGTCTATGTCTGAAATACATAATAATCTCGGATGGGCTTATACTCAATTGAAAAAATCCAAGAAAGCGAGAGATGAGTTTAGAAGTGCCTGTGCTCGTGACTCTATGAATGTAAAGGCAATTCGTAACCTTCGGGCGCTTGGCAAAGTTGGTATCGAGTCTGGTATTTCCAAAATCCAGATTTATCTTTCGGTATTGTTGTTATTGTCGTTAACTGCCTCATATTATTTATTTTCAATTGAAAAACTTTCAGAAACCCTGTTTGTTGCACAATCAACATTCTTTATGTCCCTCAAGATCTTTGTACTGTTTTATAAAGAACTTTCAAAGGTCAAAATCGGCGCAATCGAGTTTGAAATGAGCACAGAGTTCAGATCCATGGAAGCCAAAAGCATGGCAATGGAAAGAATGTAAGATATAAAACGCTAAACTACAATCTTACCGAGAACTTCAGCATAAGCAAAGCAAATAATTGAATCAATCCTGATGAAATAAATGATACTTTTGACCTCGATAGTTTCCTTAAATCTTATATAACTAAACCCCCTAAATATATTGGGGTTAATCATGTCTAACATCATCGAGCAATTCGCTCCAACAAGAGCATCTGATGCAAATTTAAAACCACGCGCAAAAGTATATCCAAGTCCTTCCACATGGCGGGACCAGATACTATATTTCCTGCTTCCTGATCGCTTCAGCGATGGCAACGAAGAAGAACGACCACTTTTTGATCCATCTGAACCACAAAAGCACAGGGTAGACAAGAGTACATGGATGGAAGGCGGGAAAGCCTTTCAAGGGGGGACCCTCAAGGGCATTCAGGGTAAACTGGGCTATCTCAAAGACCTTGGTGTGACAGCCCTCTGGCTAGGCCCGATCTGGCGCCAGCGCAATGAATTGGAAACGTACCATGGATACGCCATCCAGAATTTTCTTGAGATCGATCCACGATTTGGAACCCGTCAGGACCTGAGGGACCTGGTAGATGCAGCACATGAACTTAATATGTATGTAGTGCTGGATGTGATCTACAATCATTCCGGCAATAACTGGTTCTATCAGGATGGTGGAAATGTGGCTGAAACCATGCCGTATCGTTATCAACCTCCATATCCTCATGCCGGGTGGAGATCAGGAACAGGTCAGCGAATCGGGCAAATTTTAGATATCAACGATGGTGTGTGGCCTGAAGAGTTTCAGGACCATACTTCCTACACCCGTGCAGGCCAGATTGGAAGATGGGACCCTGAACCATGGGAGGATCCGCTACATCCAGATGCCGAATTCAGGCGTGGGGATTTCTTCGATCTGAAGGATCTCGATCTGGACAAAAATGAGGTATTGTCAACTCTGGCTCGCGTCTATCAATACTGGATCGCTTTGAGTGACTGCGATGGCTTCAGGATCGACACAGTGAAACATACTTCACGGGAGAGTTCCCGTAATTTCTGTGGGGCCATTCATGAATATGCCGAGTCCATAGGAAAAGATAATTTCCTGCTGCTCGGTGAAGTGACAGGGGGCGCAGGGATGACACGGCAATATCTGGAGATATTTGGCAGAAATATCGATGCAGCGCTGGATATCGGGGAACCAACGATTCACCTTGCAGAAATGGTAAAGGGATTTGAGGATCCGGCTACATTTTTCAGTCAGTTTGGTGGTCATGATACACTCGGAAGCCACAGGGAAGCAGGCCGTTATCATGTTTCAGTCCTTGATGACCATGATATGGTCGGGCGATCTGGAAAACACCGTTTTCTTGCGAATGCCACTATCCCAAACAAGTATCATCAGGTCGCGCATGCGGTTGGTGTTCAATTAACAACACTCGGAATTCCCTGTATCTATTACGGAACAGAACAGGGATTCGATGGCACTCAGGATCGTCATGACGGGAACATCGAACCATATGGTTTTGAAGATCGGTATATTCGCGAATGTATGTTTGGAGGCACATTCGGAGCATTCGAAACAAAAGGCTGCCATTTCTTTGATCAAGATCATCAGGCATATCTCCGCATTGCTGCTATCGCGCGCGTACGCAATCGAAACGATCAGGTTGGTATGGCGCTGCGACGTGGAAGGCAGTATCTGCGTGAGACTTCATTCCTTGGCCGTCCATTTTCAATCCCGGAACGTGGCGAGTTGGTTGCATGGTCGCGCATCATGTTCGAGCAGGAGGTTCTTATCGCGCTTAACACAAATGGCGAAGGGAATCGCGGTGCTGATATAACGATCCATTCTGGGATGCATGCCAATGGTGAAAGCATGATTTGTATATACAGAAGCGATTGGAGCGATGCAGAATTGAAGGATCCTTCTTCAAAGCAGACTGTACCTGTAAAGTATATCAACGGACGTGCTACAGTACGCATCGATCTACCGCCTGCCGGAATGGCTATCTTTGTGTGAAACTATGCAAAGCGTTATGCTGAAACATATGGTATTTATATAACATCAATCCAATAAAATTAATAATACTGGCTTGCAATGAGTTCACTGCTTGCCACAGTTAAGTGGAAATCTATTTATTAGTTAATACTGGGTTTAACTCCATGTCCTTACTCACCATATTAGCCATAAGTTTTCTTACCGGCTCGCTGATCAAATTATCAGATGATATCACTGATAAAAAAATGGCGATCCCCGGTTTTTTTGCCATACCAAGCGGGCTTATTTACGGCTTATTAATGGGATATATGATGGCGATCGATATTGGGGCATCTTACCTTTTCGGTGGTATCGTACTTGGATGTCTGGTAACAGGAAAAATAGACACCAATGGTCATTATTTTGGGCTTTTGGGGATACTTGTTGTGATCCTTTATTATGGGTTCCATCCATCTCCCTTGATCTTGTTGGTCGGGGTTCTTGCTGCCATGGATGAGATGAAAGGTATCATACACGTTCCTTCGTCTCTGGAATTCATATTCGATTACAGATTGGTCCTCAAGGTCGGGATATTGATATTGGTTGCTCTGAATATTCTGGGACTTAACACTTTACTAATTCTCCTTACATTTGATCTGGCATATATATTGACTAACCAGTTAACTGACAAGTTAACTTCGAGGTTCCCAAATGAAATATGATGTTGTTGTGATTGGTGCCGGTCCTGCCGGATCGAGTGCTGCATCGGCACTTTCTTCACTTGGTCATAAAACTGTTATTATCGATCCATGTGACGAAAAAAAAGTATGTGCAGGTGTGCTTACAGCACAGTATGTCAGGAAATATGGGGTAAATGAAGCCTTTGTGGAAAGGAAATTGAAAGGGGTCAGAATAGCATTTCGTGATGTAAAAGCTGAGATAAACTACAGGCAGGCAGTTGAATACTCTATTGACAGGCAGGCGTATGATAATTTTAATGTAAATGAAGCAATTGCTACAGGTTCTGAATTAAGAAAAGACCTTGCAACATCACTTGTTGAAACAGATTCAGGCGTTAGTGTTAGTGTTAGCACAGAAAAAGATACGATCGATGCGGAATATGCAATAATCGCGTCAGGTATATCAGATCTGAGTCGCCAGTTTGGCGGCACAACAAAGTACGCCTTTTGTGTTCAGCAAAAAAAAGATGTGGAACCTGATCACTATTTTGAGATGGACCTTCATAAAGATGGTTATTCATGGATAGTGCCAAAAAGCGATCATGTGCTGACAGGCACGTCTTCGATCATCGATTATCCAGATATTCCCGGGGAAAAAGGCCTGATACCCATTGATGGACCAGTGGAAAAAACATTTTCCGACAAAATCCTACTCACAGGTGATGCTGCCGGATTCGTATCACCTTTTGAAGGTGAAGGTCTGTATTATGCACGGCGATCAGGTGAAATTGCGGCAGAAATTCTATCAGGAGTCATGTCAGGTAAATATCAGATGAAAGATTATGAAGACCGCTGGAAAAAAGAATTCGATTTTTCAACACTTGATATCATCTCAGGATTACTATCGAGTGACAGGGCTCTGGAAATGTTCGTGCGTGAGATCAGGGATAACACGAGATTCCATGCGTTAGTAGAGGATATTCTGACCAAAGAAAATAAGAAATTGAGTCTAACTGACAAAGCGTCCTTCATTAAAGTTTTAAAACATGTTTAGGTCTACTGCTTTGGTAATCATACAACATCGCTAGATGGAAAGGGTCAAAACAGATGCAAAAAACGGCGTGACCACACGCGCGCAGCGCGGCACCTCTCCTGCACCACGACCATGAAATACAATACGGTTTTCAAGCGTCGGTGTGTTTGCTGTTCTGAAAATTGTATAATTTGTTGTTTTGAGAAATGAATATTTGGGCTATGGTTTTGGTAGCATTGGAATGTGCCGCCTTCGGCGGGGCTGACACTACGGAAAGTGATTCCACGATTTTTGTAGTTTCGGTCAATTCCTACGCAATCTCAGTCCTTGCTCTTTCTCTCTTTCTCCCAGATACCAATTTGAGTTGCTCAACCTCGTTTGTGGGGATATTGGATGTACTCACTTCCGGGTAACTTTCAAGTTTAGAGAATATATCCTCCCCTTTTTCGGTTCTTATCACGACTGTTGACCACCCTTCGGGAGACCCTTCACTTCCAATGGATATATCGGCCAGTTCACTGGTGTGATCTGCGCAGAACCAGCAATGATGGGGACCCCAGTTCTTCAAATCAGATACAGGAATTGAGGTATTACTATTTCCAGCCCGTATGGTGAATTTACCATTCGAGACTGTCATCCTGTCTACATTCTCTTCTCTCACTCCCATTCTGCTCATGTGTTCAGTTATACCATCAAATGCAATATTCCCACTGCAAAATAGCCCGATGGTAAAAGCCACCGCAGGAGATAGGTCCAGTTTGATCTTTTGCAGGTGTCTGACGGCCTGGATGTGACACGGGGTTCCAACCACTGCCAGTTTATCAAGTTCATGTTCCACTATTGCGGGGCGCAGGTTCATGAGAACAGGAGATACTCCATATTTGGTCCCGGCAGAAGCAATTAGATCTTCCGCACATGTTGCTACCGAAGGGACTGGTTTCCAACCTTCACCATTGCTCAGCAGTGCACCATCTATGAGTTCCATATCATGCGCACATTTCAAAAGGGCAGTTACAATGCCACCATCCTGAAATGATCCGGTCTTGTTCCACTTAGCCGCTACCAACCGTTGGTAGTGGCCAATGCCGTGTCCCTGCCCCTTTATCTCGGCTGAGGTTTTGTAGCATGAATCAAAACATACACTGCAGTTTTTGCACGCTGCTTTATTTTTTGGCCTTTTGGGTTTGCCGTCGATCATCCGGAGATAGTACAAAGGACAGCTGGATATGCAAGAACCACATACTGTGCATATGCCGGTCTGTATTATCCTTGATTCCAGTTCCTCATATCCGGGCAAACTTCATCCTCCACCGGAGTTTCATGCAAGTCCAAGGGCATTGATCCTGTCATCAACGGGGTGCCCATCTTTGTTGTATCCTCTTTTGTTATAGTACATATCCAGCATATCTTCCAGTGGGTGTACGTTTCCTTTTGGTGCGCCTTCAGGCATGGTTTCCTGGCGTAGTCTTTCAGGCAGGGTGTCATCTTTACTGTCGAACCCTTCTCTTTTGTTGAAGAGCCTCTCAAGAGCGAATATTCTGTCTCCGGTTGTCAGGAATTCTTCTATGCTGTAGTCTTTCCATCCGGCTACATATTTGATCATGTCTGCGTAATCATCTGCACCCAGGGCGAAGGTGAGGAACAGGCAGTTTCCACTGGAATCTACGGATGCTGTGAGATTCTGGAACATTATAGTGAGGTCGACCATGTTCTCGGATGGGTCGAATGGATCTGCTTTGAGCGGGATGCCAAATATCTCGGATGCGATGGTAAATCCGCTGACATGGCAGCCACCTCTGTTCGCAGTGGCATAGTTCAATCCAAGTCCGAATGCTCCCCTTGGGTCGTAGCCGGGAATTTCTAGTCCTTTTACGTGCATTGCATAGTAATCTGAGCCTTTTCCTATCTTTTTTGCAGCGACTTTTGTGCCATCTGCCAGTATCTCACCAAATCCTTCACGTTTGCCGATCATTTCGGTCATTTCGATCATGGCTTCGTCGTTACCGAATTCGAGATCGAGACTTACATCATCTTTTGAAATGATGCCACGGTCCATGAGTTCCATGGCAAATCCTATGGTGCTGCCTGTGCTGATGGTGTCCAGGCCCAGTTCGTTGCAAAGGGAGTTGGCTTTGGTGAGGGCACCGATATCGTTTACTCCACATTGTCCTCCAAAGGCCCATGAGGTTTCATATTGTAAGTTCTCACATTCGGCTCCGGCATATTTGCCGCTTTTGACTTCTACTGATTTACCGCATTCTATGGGGCAATCATGACAGGCTATGCTTTCTTTGAATATTGTTCCGGCAACTGTCTCGCCTGAGATCATCCCGGCGTCTTCGAATGTGCCGGTCTGGAAGTTCCTTGTGGGATATATCCCGGATGCGTTCATGACGTTTGTGAGAAGACCGGTCCCATAAACATTGAGCCCTCCATTTTCTTTTGTCACATCGGATCCGGCTAACTTTTTGATGGCTTTGTCCACGGCTCTGGCAAGCCCAATGCCGTCGGCGACTTCTATGTTATTCTTATCTTTATCTTCACCTTTGACTGCTATGGCTTTGAGATTCTTGCTTCCCATTACTGCGCCGAGTCCTGTCCGCCCTGCAGCCCGATACTTTTCGTTCATGATCGATGCAGTGAATGACATTTTTTCACCTGCGGGTCCTATGCAGAGTACTTTTGCCTCGCTGTGTGTTTCATCCCTGATCCCGTCATCGGTTTCACTGACGAGTTTACCCCAGTGCATCCCTGCATCCCTTAGTTCCACTTTGCCGTCTTCGATCCAGAGATATGTTGGCTTTTCGGCTTTTCCTTTTACAACTATTGCATCGTATCCTGCTTTTTTGAGTTCCACTGCCCATGTCCCACCGGAACTTGTAAAGGTTATACCTCCGGTTGCGGGGCTCTTTGAAACTATAAAGTGTCTCCCACTGCTGGGAGTTTTCGTTCCGGTCAGGGGTCCGGTTGCAAATACAAGTATATTTTCCGCCGAGAATGGCTCAATTCCCGCCTCTTGTTCATCATACAATATCCTGGTACCCAGGCCCCGGCCTCCAAGATAATCTCGTGCAATCTTTTCATCAAGATCCTTGGTGACGCATGTCGAGGATGAGAGATCAACTCTTAATATTTTTCCGGTAAAACCTTTCATATAGTTATACTCCTTATGAAATTATTAGTGAATAGTGGTATCAATCGGATTTGTTTTGGATTGATGTTTCTATTCTTGGATGCTTTAAGTTCTTTATATGTGTTGGGTTTGGGGCGGGGAGTTGGAGGTGTGGTATGATTTTTAAAATCGAGATGTGGAGTTGTGTTATTATGATTTGTCAATGACCTTGGATGACACTATGCTCTGTACGAGGCATTTGAATGGTTCATGAGGATAGCCGTAATTCATTCGTTATTCTGAACAGTCTGGAGTTCAGAAAGCACGAAATTAATAAGAAAAAAAAACATCAATTCTCAATAATGGATATAGAATTTCATTCTTTAAGAAAATAAGAATCATTCATTTTAAAATTAAGTTCATAATCTCTATATTGAATATAAAGGGCACCGACTTCCTGATTTAATTTAGAGTTGAATTCTTTTTTGAGCTCATTGATTTCATCACATAATTCTCCAGAAAGATAGAATTCATGTTCATCAAACCAATTCATTATTGGTCTAAATTTATCATAATCTACTTTATCTAATTCTACTTCATATCTTAACTGTGCAAGATATTCTTCCAACTCACTTTTTTTAATTTGGGGTTTTAGTTGTGGATACAAGTCTACCATACCATCTTCTGAAATTATTATTGCAGCACATTCTCCTTCATGTCCATCTACATATCTTATTGCTGAATTATAACGTGCCCCTCTTCCAGAAGTACCATTAATTGATGCTAATCCATCAAGAATAACACCTATAGCATGGCACATACAATTAGTATCTAAGATAACTGCGCCATCAATTGATGTGATCGATTTAATTATATTTTCATCTGGCAATAATGGTTCTATATTTGTAGATTGATTTTCCAATCTTTTCACTTCATTTATTGCATTATTTGAAATTATTATTAACGTACCATGTTTTTGTTCTGTCGCTGAAATCACCACATTCCATAATAAATCCAAATTATCATTTGAAATATCATCAAAAATTCGATTTAAAGTAGAATAAAAAATAAATTTATCAATCTTCGATATTGGCAGGCGTGGATTAGTATATTCTACAATCATCATTGTGTGTGAATCATGGATTAATTCCCATTTATGTGAACCTGTAAAATTAACAATAAATAAATTTTCATCAGAAAAATTGTATTGTCCCTTTAGTTCTGCAAACCCAATTATTTGGTCTCCATTAGTATATAAATGCAAATTGTCAGAAGCAATTTCTAAAAGTTTTCTTACTTTTCTATGATCTTTTAACTTAATTGGATTAGTTAATTTCAAAAGAACATTGATATTTGGATGATCTTCTTTACAAATAATTAATTTTCCAATGGTTGAATCACCTTCATATTTTAAAGATGAGATATAATTGCAAATATTAAAAAGATCATAAGTGCCTATAGAATCGCTTGCAGCCGGTATCGCGGTGCCAACAAAATTCTTAGCAGCAATTCTAAGAATTTCTTTTATGTCGGTTTTCATTCCATCGAAACCAACTCCAGGTCTAGGTCTATATAGTAAATCCTTCACCTCATTTAGATACTCGTAAACTAAGGCATCAATAAGTGATTTTCTAATATTTACTGTTCTTAGCTCATGGATTTCTACTTCTGACCGATTTAAAAAATAAAACTTATTGTAAACGTTTTCATCGAATTGTAAAATTATAAATATTTCGTAATTATCGTACATTACTGGGTAGGATACAAATGATACTTTCCCATTCCCCTCAAAATTTTCATCCACTAATTGCTTCACTGCTTCATGTAAAAATTCAATTTTCAAATCCTCTTGAAGTCTTTTATGATAATGCACATCGGAATAAAAAAGATTTTTACGGGGATCAGCGTCGTGAATTTCACTCGCTAGTTTATCTACATCCTTAAAAGAATCCACTTCAATTCCACATTCTTCCGGTTCTATACAAATAGGATAATAATCTTCAACAGACTTACGTAAAATCCCTAATAAAAAAACAGTTGGTTTTATATTTTCAGACAATGTTTGAAAGACTTCTTCTGCTTGATGTTGGATACCCAATTGAAAATGTTGTTGATATCCCCACATATAATATTTCAATTCATCTTTCATATGATTGCCCCTAGATTTTTTCAATAAGAATTCAAAATATATAATTTATCATTATATCTTAATTTACCATTCATCACCATTTAATTGTTTTGATGAGTTGTATAGTTCTAAATGGATTTGACTAATTTCTTGTATTGAAAATAATCGATTTTTATCCCGATTTGTTATAAGTTCATCTGTGATTTTCAATTCATCTTTTTTGTAAGTTACACTTTTACGTTTTCGAAGCTTTGTTCCTTCTTTTGGATCAGATACAAATGCCTGATCATGTGCAACTCGATTTCTAATTTTTTGTACTTCCTTTATTGCCTTAAGCACCTTTCCAATACGTTCTTTATTGATATTTTCACTTATACAAATCTCCTTGAATATCTCAATTTTTCGTCCAAAGTTTAAATTTATCAACATTAAATCCTGAAATCGAAAAGTTTTATAATTTTGAGGCGAGCAAAAATAATTAGATATAAAAAAATCCAGATGAGTCTCTATGCCTAATCCCATTATTAAGATATGACCACAGTTCCTAAGAAACATTTGATGTTCATCGTCTTGCATTAATTCTCCTAAAATTTCATTACAAATTTCAGATAACTTTCTTAGTATTCCTCATTAGTATTTAGATAAGTCACTACACCCAATTCCTACATATTGAGGACTAGGGATAAATTATTATTAAAGATACGGGAGCAGAAAACATCTCTATCTAAAATAAAATTATGAAACATCTTTTTTTAATTCCCAAGGTTTATTTTGTGATTTTCTAAAACTAACGCCAAAACTTTCTAATATTGGACGAACTTCTTCTCGAATCCATAATGCCGCTTGAGAAATAGGTACTTGTTTAATCGTATGATTTTCTGGTAATTGATTCAATAATAATGTAGTGGATTTCATCCATTTATCTGGAATGTTTTCTATTATGTCTTCTCTGAAACCAAGTGCTGTCAACTCACCAATTTCGTTTGAATTGCTATTTTTACCATTATTGGTTTCTAATATTTTACCCATATTGTAAAATTTAATAATCAATTCTTCATCGGATAATAAAATATTCCTTATTTCTTTTCCAACGAAACCCAAACGCCACCCTTTGAATAATTTTGATGTTTCAAATTTTTCATTCCATATTATGAATTTTAGTTGAGCTTCAGTACATATTAATTCCGGTCTTATACGATTTTTAAAACATAAGTGCCTGATAAATAAATGGCTCATTTTAGTTAAGAGTTCAAATTCAGGTTTATCGAAATCTGAAGGTGGGATTTGTTTTTCGATTTCTACATAATATTTTGATGAACTATTCAAGAGTTTTTTAAGAGGCGGCAGATATTCAGTGATTACTTTTTTAGGAATTCTTCGATTGTTTAGAATGTAATATTCTCCATGGGGCAATAATGTAACAAATTCTTTTATAAGATTAAATCCCATAATTTTATGCTCAGGTATATCTTTTTTCAAAGCCTCTTCCTTTCTCCATTCAATAATTTTTATAAAAAATATTCTTTCATCTTTCGATAAACTACTTATAAGATGTATGTCCAAAATTTCATCTAGCAAATTTTCTTTATAAAATTTAACATCTTCTAGGGTTTTAAATTCCTCTTGTGCCCAATACAATCTATTGTTTTCACTCAATTTTTGAAATAAAATGTCTTTTAAATCTTTTAAAAATATCACATCATCCAATGAATATTGTAATTGTTCATTAGACAACGGTCTTTTTTCCCAATTTGATGCGGCCAAACCTTTTTCAATTTTTTTATTTAATAAAGAACCAATTAAATCGCTTAATTTAATTCTATATTGATAATTCAGAAAACTGTATGCTATTTGTGTATCAAAAATATTCTTAGGTGTAATTTGATATTCATCATTTAATATTTTATAATCATGTTCGCCAGAATGTGTGATTTTCAAAACATTTGGATTGATAATAATATCATTAAACAAATTTATGTTTCCAACTTTAATAACGTCTATTACATATTTTCCATTTTGTGTTAGAATTTGAATTAAACATAACTTCGGTTTGTATGATTTTTCTGTAGTGTATTCTGTATCAAAAGCAATCCATTGAATATTGGAATTTTGGATTGAAAATTGTTTCATTTGTTTTTCATTTTCAATTTTTGTATAATTGTGACTTATATCCATAATATCAAACTCTTAATTTTCTACTGGCGATTGCGTTTAACGTGGCATATCTAAATTTAATTTGCATTTACTTCTTTTTGCTTGAACGTTGATTTTTTTAATGATTTTATTTTGTTACACACAGAACTTTAGATTACATCAGTCATAAAATATATAGTTTCGGTATTCACTTTTTTATGTTGAAAAACAGCTCATGTATAAAAAATCAAACTATACTCCGCTTCTTTAACAAACCCCCGTCCGTGAAAAACCATCAAACCCTTTAGTATTGCACCATACCAAAATCAAACCACCCAGAAAACAACACAATCAAAACCAAAACCAAAACATCCCTGCATCACCACCACCTCTACCGCCGTGCCCCCACCTGTTTTTAAATAATAATATTACAATTACTTTTTTACCTCAGCCAGAGCTAATCGCTCAATTTCAAATACTTTTAGATCAAGGTTCACCAATTTCATATAACGTTCCTGAACCTCCTCTGATCCGATATCTTCAATAAGGGAAAGGGAATCTTTTGAAAGATGATCGCCTATTTCAGCCGGGTCCAGCCCATAGATTTTCTCATTCTGAACTGTCGAGTAATCCTCGGCAGTTGCCAATTCATCGAGTTCCTTCTCTTAGTAGATGTTTTTAAGGTGCAAAAAGATATTATTTGTAGTCATCCTTACCCTCCCGAATGCGCCACACCTCTTTGTCAAAATCGGAAATATAATTTTTATCCTGTGTTACCCGATATTCCTCGTATTCCTGCTCGGCTTTTAGCTTCGCTTCCAATGCTGTTACTTTGCCTTTATCCTGTAATATAGGATAGCTGGATAATTCCAAAAAACTATGAATAAATTGCCCCCAGTCCTGCATTTTCATCAAGATCTGCCGTTGTGCCCGATTTTCCGCCAGATCGAGATATGCAGAGATGATTTGATTCAGTTCATTGATGTGTGTTTTGCCCAAATAATTTTTAGCAATGGCTATATCGGACTTCATGATTTTCCCATCCGGCGCATGTTTCCAATTTGTCAAACCCATGTGAATCGTTGTTGAATCTGCCGAATCATAAACAATTTCTGCCGCCGTTTTTCCGGTAATCGCCCAGTGGAGCTTATTCTGAACCGTGGCGAAAAACTCCTTTGTTCCCGGCGCGTTTTTATCATAATCTACGGAAAGGGCGTAGATGTCAGTGATCTTCTGATAAAACCGCCTTTCACTTGCACGGATTTCCCGAATGCGCTCAAGTAGTTCTTCGAAATAGTCTTTGCCGAAAACTCGATTTCCCTGTTTGAGCCGCTCATCGTCCAACACAAATCCTTTGATGATGTATTCTTTCAGGGTTTTGGTTGCCCAGATACGGAATTGGGTGGCTTGGACACTGTTGACACGATATCCAACCGAAATAATGGCATCAAGGTTGTAAAATTCCATTTTCCGCTTAACCTTCCGATCTCCTTCTTTTTGAACTGTTTCCAAAATGGAAATTGTTGGCTCTTTCCTCAACTCCTCGGTTTCATAGATATTTGCCAGATGCTTACTGATGGCAGGCACATTTACCCCAAATAATCCAGCCATGGCTTTTTGGGTGAGCCAAACGGTTTCATCTTTCAATACAACCTCTACATTCACATCTCCATCATTTCCAGTGTAGAGGATGAAATCTGATTGTTGTTTTGTAATATCTATTTTATTCATATGGTTGCCTCGTGTTGCTCTAATTTCACTCAACTGCACCACTCATGAGTTTTGGTATGAAAATACATCCGCATTTTCATGCTCATGGGTGTCCGAAGGGTCATGAATGTTTATATTGTACTTTTTCCACTTACACATCCCGAACCACCCTCCTGATTACCACCGCGTCAAACGTTTCCTCATCGCCATCTTCCGCAACCTGAAATTCACCTTCATAGTACCTATTTTCAGACTCATGCTTCACCTTGATAATATCTGGCTGATAAAAATTCTCAAAACCATTTTCATAACCGCTGGTCAATATAGGTAGATCCCGTGGCAGGGTTTTTAAAAGATCAACTAACTGGCCGACTGTGGAATGGAATACTACTTTTTTACTCATTGCGATTCCTCTACTCCACTCAATTCCGCCTCGATCTCTTCAATGCTTGGCAGAGATGACCTGAATTCATCCGGCAGATTTTTGGTTATAATGTATTCACTCACCCCAATCGGTTTATGAACATCCTTCAGGGCATATTCCACCACAGTATCATTTTTTGATTTGCAGATAAGAATACCGATAGTGGTGTCATCCTGTTCAGATTTTAAAATTCCATCCACAGCCGATATATAAAAATTAAGCTTACCGGCAAACTCCGGTTTGAATTTTACCGTCTTTAGTTCAACCACCACATAACAATGCAGTTTGACATGATAAAACAGAAGATCAATAAAAAACTCATCCCCAGAAACTTCGAGCTTGTATTGTTTTCCCAGATAAGAAAAACCAGCACCCAACTCTAATAAAAAATGGGTTACATGGTTTATCAGAGCATCTTCCAGCTCTTTTTCATTATGTTTTTCTGTTAATGTCAGAAAATCAAAATTATATGGGTCTTTCAAGGTTTCTATTGCTAAATCTGACTGAGGTTCGGGCAATGTTGCCTTAAAATTGTTTATAGCTTTACCTTCACGTTTGAACAAATCACTTTCAATATGATGGGTCAGGACGGATCTTGACCAGTTGTTTTGAATCGTTTTTTGAATATAAAATAAGGCTTCATCTAAGTTATTACACTTGGAAACAATGGCAATATTGTGTCCCCATGGAATTTGTGTTAATTGGGCAACAGCTTGTTGCACAATTTTTGTTTCTAATTGCGAAACAGCTTGTTGCGCAATTGGCTTTTCCTTTGTATAAAACAGATACCATTGCCTTATAAGTTCAAGATTTCGTTTTGAAAACCCCTTCATCTCAGGAAATTCCACCATTAAATCATGACTGAGATTTGAGAGAAATCCATCTCCCCACTTTGCAGTAGCCTGTTTTTCTACAATATCAGCGCCAAGCTCCCAATAAAACTGCAATAGCTCAGAATTAACTTTAACGACTGCTTTAATCTGAACCAATCGAACTTTATTTTTAAGCTCTTTCAACCACAAAGAATAATCTTCATCGATAGTTAAGGAATTATTCATACCAGCTTCACCTTCTCCAAATTTTCTTTGCAATTTTATAAATCCCCAATTGTGGCAAATACGCCATAATTACAATATTTAACATCTATTAAATATTATCCTACAAATTATAAAAAAGATAGTTTTTGCATTCATGGCTTTATATTAAAAGTCGCAATGGCTCCGCCCCCTCAATATAATTCAACCCCAAAAACATTTCAGGCACGTATTACACATAATGCAATTGAACCAAATCGGAATAATATGATATTTGAACCGATTCCGCACACATCCCTTACTCGTCAACCCCGAATATTCAAAAACTGTTCGATCAATCTCTGCATTTCCGGTCGATCCTGCACATCAGTAGCAGAAAGCCCCTCTCGCACGGCTGTAACGACCTGTTCATGCTCCCCTACATAGATATTATACAGAAGATCGATGATGGGCAGGTACTGCACATCATTCCCCTCTGCAACAGCATCAAGATAGTCATTCCGATGCTCGATACCAAAATAGATTGTCGGATATCTATTCTTCTCAAGTACAAAGTTCATGAGAGCTCTTGAAACCCTGCCGTTGCCATCGACAAACGGGTGTATCGTGACCAATTTCGTGTGAAGCAATATTGCAAGTTCGAATGGATGCATTTTGTTCCTATTTTTGCGATACCATTTGACAAGTTCCTCCATCATTTCAGAAACTTCAAATGCCGGAGGCGGTTGGTGTTCGGCTTTTTCAATAAGGACCTGTATTCTTCGATAGACTCCGGCAGATTCGAGCAGGTCATTCATAATAATTGCATGAACCTCCCTTATCAATTTTTCAGAAACATCTCCTTCGTAGTTGTCAAAAAAAGAGCGCAGTTTTTTGAAATTGACGATCTCATAAACTTCCCTGAGCGACTTTGAAGGGGGCGTGATCCCATGTTCAAAAAGTTCATCCACTTGTCTTTGTGTGATGGTGTTCCCTTCAATTGCAGTCGTACCCTGTACATAGCGGGTAAAGACCGAATTATTGTACATCTCAAGTTCATCCGGGAAATGCTCACTAAAAAGCAGATAGTTGTAATGAATTGTTTCCAAATTGGCAGTTTTATTATCATCCAGAAATTGCCGCTGCTTGCCAATCCAGAAATCCGCGAATTTGTTTAACCTGATTTCCTGTAATTCGTCAAGTTTTAGGATAAAGTCTTGTAGACTTAATTTTTCCAATCTGCCGACATATAACGAATTAGAAGTACTTTTATTGTTAACTTTAATCTTATATTTGATATAAAGGTATTTATTACCTTTAATTGTCTTAATCTCTAACTTATCCATCAGTAATTAGTATGATGGTTATGTTTTAAAAATGCTTTGTTTTGGGTTAACTATTGGATTGACTTTTTAGTTATTGGTTTTTTTGACCAAAACATCGTTTATAAGCAGGGAGTTTTCGTTCCGGTCAAGAGTTTGGGTGGAAAGACGGGGTTTTGAGAAAAGTAGTTATTGAGTGTAGAAAGGTGGGGTGGGGTATGATATTTAAAATAGAGATGTTAAGTTATGTAATTAATGCACCGCCACACAGCATAGCCTTTTATTTGTCAGCATTGGTTAGAATGTATATATATTACCATTTTTCCAACAGTCTCAAGTTATAAGTAAGAAATAAATAGGGAAAACATTTATTTTAGTAGTTACTTTTACAATATTATGTCTGATGAAAGTGATCGTTTGTATTCATCTTTAAAAAGTGGCCCAGCATTTTTATTTTTAGGACAAGATTATCTTCGATTAGAATCAGGAAAAGACCCTTTTTTATCCGAAATATTGAGAAAATTTAATCCTCATGCTGAAAAAAAAGATGACTATTATCAAATAATTGACAGCATTGCCTCAGATTCAATTGATTCTTCTTTATCTTGGATGCAAGAACGTTGCAATCGTTTATCGCCACCAAGTGGGTTAAAAACCATTTCTAAATACGCTTGGAATGGAATCTATACTTCTGCTATTGACTCAATATGGCAAAATGAATTCCGCCTAGAATGGCGTTCCCTACAACCAATATTTGAAGAAAAATTTTTCTCTTCCAGTCCCAGAAATCGTTTAAAATTAAATTGCACGTATCTTTTTGGGAATGTAGGTCAAAGTGAAAAGAACAAAAGACCCCCTTTAGATGAGATTGAATTTATTGAAAGAGATCAAGTTGCAATTTCTTTAGTTCGCAGGTTGCCAGAAATAATTACTCCTTTTGGAGTCCTTATAATTGAAGGTTATTCAGGTGATCGTGATTGGTTTGCACTAAAAAATTTAGTGCCTATAATAAACAAGTTAAATTCCAATAAAACCCATATATTTAGCGCAACCGATGAATTGAAAAAAAATCCACTAATCTCTAAATTGATAGAACGTGGAAAAGTAGTATTGCACGAAGAAAATTTGGCAAGTTTTCTCTCAAAAGGAGAACAGTTAGGGTATATCAAACTTGAAAGAAATAGACCCATCGATGAAAATTTAGATCACCGTATTCAAATCAGAGATAAAGTACAATATGTTCCAACTGAAATATGGAATCAAGTTTCAGAATCTGCAACAATATTAGATGATACTATTCTTATAAAGCCTACTGCATCCTCTGGAGAAAGACGTTACTATGATTTTAGGACTTTTCTTTTGGAATCAAGTACAAGACCAATTTGGTCGGGTTACGAAAGACATTTCAATTTTGAAAGAGATTTTGAAAAAGCACTGTATAAAAAAGTAAGTTCAAAGCTAAAGTCAAATGAATTACAACAAGAAGCTATTGTCCTCCATGGACAAACGGGCTCTGGAAAGACGGTTGCTCTTGGTGCATTAGCTTACAAAATTAAAGCTGAAAAAACACATCCTGTACTCTTCATAGGTAGAAACGCTCAACCCCCCCAAGAGTCCGATTTGGATATGTTTTGCAAATGGGCAGAAAATAATGACGCTTCTCCTGTGCTCATAATATGGGATGGAATGTTGACGATTGAATACTATTATTCTTTGTTACGTAAGCTTGTAAGCAGAGGGCGAAAGGTGGTTTTAGTTGGTAGTTCATATCGAATCAATGAAAAAGGAATGGAAAACAAAAATTTAATCGAAGCACCAATAAAACTAAATGGAAATGAGGCGAGTAAATTCAAAACATTTATTGAAAGTTTTGATATTGTAATTGGAAAAGAGATCAAAACTGCCATTGAAACCCATGGTGACACATTCCTAGTTGCTTTATATAGACTGTTACCAGCTACACGAGAACATATTCGTTCAGGAGTTCAAAAAGAAACAAAGATCGCAGAAAAAATGATTAAGGATTTATTTCAAAAAAAAGAAGTTGTAAACAAGACACCATTTGGTGATGCACTTCTTAAAGCAGGCTTAATAGATTCAGATTTCCTTTTATCATCAGAAAATAAAGAAATTGATGGAGAAAAACTTGATCCAATTGAAGAACTGATTGCCTTAATGATAGTCCCTGGACGCTTTGGTCTTTTCATTCCAATTGAATTATTAGTTCGTTCTTGGGGCAAAACTGGGTACATTAAATTTTCAGAAGTACTTGAGAAAATAGACATTGTGAATGTTGATGAAGATAATGTAGGAAATATTAGGATTGGCCCACGCCATCCACTGGAAGCTCAATTGTTGGTGCAAAGCCGACTTGGGACCGCAAAGACAGAAATTATATTTATTAAGCAAATAATTTCCGAAATTAAAGACAACTATGATTCTCAGGGATATAAAAATATAGAGTTACAATTTGCAATTGAGCTTTTAAAGAAAATAGGCCCGAATAGTTCAGAATCATCTCGTTTTTCAGAATATTATAAAGAGATAGCCAATACTCTGGGAATGTTGCGTGAAGAGAGAAATATTCAGAACCCACGTATCATGCTACAAGAAGCTACTTTTTTGAGAGAATACGTGATTGATCAAAGTCGAAAGGAAAATATTCCAAATGACGCACTCGAAATTTTAAGCAAAGCTGAAGCTGTTTTAGATTCTGCACTCTCTATCCTTGGTGACAATGTACATAATAATTTCATGAAAGGTGTTATTTTAGTTGAATTAGCTTCGATTGTTGGGGTGAGAATTAAGCACCTTTTGAATGTGGGGCAGCTTGATAGCGAAGAAGCATTGAAATTAAGTAAAAAAGCTCAAAGTAATATTACGAAAGCTAGAAAATTTAATCCAGATAACTATCACCCCATTGATGTTCAAGCTTGGATTACTTTAATTTTACTCAAATCAGATATTCTTAATCAACACGGGCAAGCAGAACTTCAAGCAGATATTTTGTTTTCTTTTGAAACAGCTGGGACAGAGGATTTTGATCCAGAACAGCAAATATACTTCAATAAAAGAAAACTAGAAATTGGGGACTATTTGAAAATTGATAATTTGTCTGATGAAGCATTTACCACTTTAGAAAAGAAAGGGTCTTATGCAGGTTATTATTTAATTGCATATAATAAAATCAAAGATGTTAATAATAAGGGTGTACTTACCGAGAGTGAAATTCTGAAATGTAAGATTGCTGTCGATTATTTAGTGCAACACTATTCTAAAATCTCTAATGATACAAAATGTCTTTATTTATTGCTTAGTACATGGTGGAAAATCAAAACTGGTAAGTCGATGTTTTATGGTGAGAAACAAACTGTCCCCTTCAGTGAAAAAGACTGGAAATATTGCCTAGAATTAATTCAAAAAATTATTGGAATTGGCGACTTGTCCACCAAACCTTCATTGATCTATCTAAAAGGATTGGCGAATTTTCATCTTAGATCTATAAATGAAGCGCTTTCAGTATTTAGAGATTTAGAAGGCACTACTTACCAGCTTGGAAAAAGACGTATAATTAAGAGCTATTTAGCAAGTAATTCAAATGGGACTCCAACAAAATATCACGGAATAGTTTATTCAGTTTCAGATGATGGAAGAAATGGTCGAATATATATTGAGGAAATTCGAAAAGATGTGTTTTTTGTTCCTCGTGATTTCAATAGACCCAATATAGAAAAGGGTGAGGCTTTAGATTTTTATTTGGCATTTAATTTCATCGGGCCAATTGCATATCCACTACATCTTTTTCGAAATTCTTGATGGTGCTATTAATGACACTTGAAAATTCAAATGCATTGATGTATAATATCGTTACCATAAAAGATAATATTAATAGATTAGCTTCTAAAGTAAAGGATATTGATTATGTATTTGAGAACATTTCTTTAGAAATGCCAAAATTATCTCATCCAGAACTTGGCTTTTTACGAATTGTATCTTGGTTATACGTATTATATTATGAGGCTGGAAAAATAAACGTTGATTTTATTTGTCAACGTTTTAGAGCATACAATATTGACAGTGATGAAACCTTACAAATGCATTTTTCAAATGTTCATGATTTAAGGACATTTTTGCAACATAATCTCAATTTAGAGCATGAGCATGATTCAAAAATTGATAAAATTTGCAGTGATTGGTTTAAAAGCAATTGTAGCACGTGGGTTCCTAACTCTGACTCTGAATGGGATAGCTGCCTTGAATCAATTTTATCAAACTCAATACAGTTTCTTAATGGTCTTGAAAGTTGCTTTCGCGAAATTGAAAAAGATGATTCATATACACAAATTATAGAACAGTGGATCTTTAAGCGCCAGCAATATCATCCGCCTCATGAATTTGAAAGTGTGATTCAACTTACTGCAAATGATATAGGTAGAGATAATATTGATTCAAAAAAAATATGCAATAAATATATGGATGGATGGAAAAAAGAATTACAACTATTAAAATCAGATTATGATTTTGAATATGAAGTTCGCAGAAGGGTTGAAAATGTACTTTTGAATGATGTTAGCTTAATTATTACAGGAAAAGACATTATTGATCGTGGGATAATTCCAGGACCAGATGTTACTGCTTACCTTAAAAAAGCAGACTTGATCTACAAAAACTCAGAAAACCGATTTTCAAAAGAAGAATTACTTGATCATGTTTTTTCCGAGCTTTCTGCATAAAACTTTTATCATCTTTGTGTTTTTATAATCGTTTAACGATAAACTAAACAGCGTTTCTGTTATTTTTTTTAATTAAGCACTATCAAAACTTGATGATATTCCCCTGTTTTGGCATGAGTCTTATTCTCTTTTTAGAGCATAAATCCCCATACCAAAATCAAACTGCTCATAATAAATCTAAAAAAAACACCAAAAATCTAAAACCCCCCTGCATCAACATCACCTCTACCGCCGCGCCCCTGCCTGTTTTTAGATAATAATATTACAATTACTTTTTTACCTCAGCCAGAGCTAATCGCTCAATCTCAAATACTTTTAGATCAAGGTTTACCAATTTCATATAACGTTCCTGAACTTCCTCTGATCCGATATCTTCAATAAGGGAAAGGGAATATTTTGAAAGGTGATCGCCTATTTCAGTCGGGTCCAGGCCATAGATCCAGATGGAAAATCTCCTAACCATCAATTTATACATGGTTCTTATACCTTCATGGATGTTATTACCTTCAATGAAACTCTTTAGAATGTAGGAAAAGACAATTTTACTATCAGGAGCAGCCTGCACCACATATTTCAAAATACTATCATTCGCTTCCTTTGAAATTTACCCCTAAAATATATCAAAAAAAGATTCATTTTTGAAATTTACCTGCGGAAAGCGAGATGTAACAATTTGCTGTTTGTATGGAGTTTTGGAACAGACTGCGAAGGAGGGAGATTTGATTACTGAGGTGCCGAAGAAGATACGAGTATTAGATGGAAAACTTGGACTTGGAATATTCCCTAAAAATCAGAGTTAAGGTTATCGAGATTATTTTCAAATGGCTCGCTTAAACTTGCTATTCGTGAGATTACTATTGGATCTTTCAAAGATTCACCAGAGTTTAATAAAAAGAATTCAATTAGATTCTTGTTAAATTCACATCGCGATTTGGTTTTAACAGAACCAGATAACATATAATCATTTCCTATGCATCCAAAACACAATGATCTAGCCCAGCAACTCTGACATTTGGGGTCGTTCTGTTTGCTAATTGATTTCAAAGTCTCACTCACATTTAATAGTTTGGTGGGGGATATTTTGTTATCAAATACATTGCCTATTAAAAATTTATCATTCCCTGTGAACATGAAACATGGATATATGTCTCCTTCACTGGAGACAGACAAAGTTGTCGCACCAGCAGGACAATAAGTTTCAATTGGTTTCTTGTACACCAGAGCTCTAAGCAATCTCAGCGTATAACTATCTAATTTATAATCATTTGTGGATAAACTATCTAAAGCAAATTTAATCGCCCGCGTATAACTTTTTGTTAAGTCATTTTCATCGATATATAAGTCATTATTTTCAGATGTTGCAACACATGGAATATGGGTTGCATGTAATTCTAGACGAGTGTAAAAAAATTCCATGAGGTCGGTAACATCAAACTCATTGATTAAGTGAAATTTAGTAAAAGTACATTCAATTCCTACATTTATATTTTTATTTTTTAAGTGCTCAATAGTTTTGATTATTTTGTTAAACGTCCCGTGACCTCTAAGCGGGTCATGTATAAATTGAGGACCATCTATACTAACGGTTACTTGAATATTATTGGTGTGCAACATTTCTAAAATTTCAGGTGATATTATTGTACCGTTTGTAACAATAGAAAAATCCGGCATCTTTAGTATTTCATTTTTATTATATTTGCTGAGGATGTGGGTGCATACGGTTTGAATGATCTCAGGATTTAACAGAGGTTCGCCACCAAAGAATTGAATATTGTTGACCTCATCGTAGATATTATAGAAATAATCTACCGTTTTGATTGCAACGTGCTCTTCCATGGATGATTTTTCATGCCCATAATTTCCACCCTTTGCATAACAATAGCAACAATTGAGATTACATTCATTACTAACATTCAACACCAATCGATCTAACATAGATTTTGACGTAGTAGGACAATCATCTGTAAATTTATCCACTCCATTCTTGAATAATTTTGTACAGATAGATTCAAAAACTGGTATTTGATCAGATTCCAGTATATCTTCGATTTTGTCTCCTTCAAGTATCTTTGAAAATACTTTATAAGTAAAATGATCTAGGTTAAACAGAGATAAATTATTGACATTAAAAAGTAAATAAGTTGTCCCCCCTTCAATCAGACGGAACTCTGTGGACAACTTATCGCGAATAAAATCTACCATTCGTTCTCGCACGATTTAATCCTATTTGCTGTATTTTGCTATCCTTTGATCCATAAGTTCTAGATTAACTCGTTCTGCCAGAACTGTTGACACACTTTTCTGGAACTTCCCGAAATCTTTGTGCATTACGACCATATCTTCAAATGCCAGTCCTTTCTTGCCTAATACATCTATAGCATATCGGTCTTTTATCAATTCATCAGTTAAAGGCAGTCCATTCAAACAACTAACTCCGCATCCAAAACCCCATGAATCACAACCACCTCCACATCCGAAACCAAACGCTCCTACAATCTGGGGGTCAATCTTAGCTAATCGCGAACCCATCTCAAGCATTGCATTAATTTTAGTAATGCTATTGAGTTCATCAACAACTAATTCCGCAACATCATTGTATGAGTCCTCTGTAAAGTCCATTTTTTTGACTTCTTCGACTACAAATTTGCCTATCCTTTCGTATGCAACACTTTTCTCAGTTTCCATTATATCATTCCTCCTCTTATATTCAAATTTAGATTATTACACTCCACTTCAGCGCTCTGATGCACTCACCACCGCACCTATATTAAGAGGCAAATCCCCATGCATCTCGGATTATTTAAACTGTGGTTTTTGTTAAATCTTGCAAATACTAAGTCCTTGCCTAAAAATAAAGTAGCAAATTTTATTTGGTGCAACCAGTCTATTGATTGCGATACATGGTGCCCCATGTATCATAACTTCGATAGCTTATTATTCGGTAAACCCTAACATATCAAAACCAATTTCATCTGATAAGTAACTGTAATTGAGATTTGCTTAAATGTAGTACATGCAATGTCTGTAAACTTTTGTTTTGCCCCTCGTTCACCCAGAGTTACGATACGTTGTCATCATTAAATATATCAGTCGATTAAAGTGCCATCACCATAATTTCGCAGTCACTGATAATTAGGTAGTGCCCCGGAAATCGTGATTTTATACACTAATCACTATGCTGCAAGATTGCATATTGATTTTAAGCATGTTGCTCGGAATCAATGTCAGTAGCGAACTTGAACTATGCAAAAGCATATTAGGTCACATAACTAAGGACACGACCGATAATTACCCCCCTCCAAATTGCACATGACTTGTATCCAACATTTTCAGGACAAATGCTATTTGCCTGTATAAATTGAATATCTATATTTTATAATACCAATTATTAAATTATTCTATCTACATATATAGCTTGTCCATATCATGCACATTTATCCATAGCGTCAATGTAGCATCTGAAAATAACATTCATTTTTGCCATAAAATTACATATTCTATTTAATAAATTCGACATCATACGACTTATTTTTCATTATATACTTAACAATAAAACCCCGTCCGTGAAAAACTATCAATCCCTTTAGGTATTGCAACATATCAAAATCAAACTGCCCATAAAACAACATAACCAAAAAACAACACCAAAAATCTAAAAACATCCCTGCATCAACACCACCCCCACAACCGTGCCCCTGCCTGTTTTCAGATAATAATATTACAATTACTTTTTTACCTCAGCCAGA
>JAUWQD010000076.1 GCA_030611265.1 Methanosarcinaceae archaeon
ACAATAGGTGCTGCTGCGGAAAATGAGATACGTATAGCAGACAAATCAGGAGATTGGGGACATCCGTCCCCGTATCTGGCTTATGGGAGAGGTCCGGGGTATCTGAGAATGCATTTCATCTTTGATACTCTTGTCTGGAAAGATGAAACCTCGGATGTTGTTCCTTTACTGGCAGAAAATTGGGAATATATCACTGAAGAGGAAACTTACGTCTTCAACCTTGTCAAAAATGCAAAATGGCATGATGGGGAACCTGTAACAGCAAATGATGTCGCTTTTACCATAGAATACATGAAGGAACATCCTTATGGCTGGGTTGTTCTTGACAGCGTTGATCGGGGTGAAGCGGTTGACGATCATACTGTAAAGATCTATATGAGTAGCCCATACGCTCCCTTTATTGGGGATATTGGCGGCACAATGCCGATTCTGCCGGAACATATCTGGAAGGATATCGAAAATCCGATCGATTATGTGGAATCCGATGCATTCATCGGATCCGGTCCCTTTAAATATGTTGATTTTAGCAAGGAGCATGGAACCTACCAGTATGAAGCATTTGATGAATATTATCTTGGTAGACCGGATATCGATAAGTTGATCTATGTGAAAACAGGTGACACCCAGATGGCATTGCAACGCGGAGAGGTAGACTTAGCTTCAATAAAACCGGAGATGATTGAAACTTTTACTGAAGAAGGCTTTGTTGTAATAGATGGTCCGCATTACTGGAACAAGAAACTGATGATCAACCACAACACAGAACCGCTTGACAGTGTTGTGTTCAGACAGGCGCTGGCTTATGCGATCGATCAGGATGAGTTTGTGGATAAATCACTTCGAGGATATGGGGTTCCTGCCAGCTACGGTTTGATCTCATCAGAAAGCAAGTGGGCAAGCCCCAATATTCCTGAATACCCATATAGCCCGGACAAAGCAAAGGAAATGATCGAGTCACTTGGTTACGAATTGAATGATGGTGTATTCACCAAAGACGGTGAGCCCCTGAAATTTGTGGTACTGGTTTCGATGATCAGTACCGGTGGTCAATCCATACAGGATAGGGATGGCGAAATATTGAAAAACCAGCTTGAAAAGGTAGGGATAGAGGTAGACCTGATATCACTTGAAACAAAGATCGTCGATCAAAAAGTTATAAATTGGGAATTCGATCTTGCGATTTCAGGACACGGTCTTATTGGCAGCGATCCAAAAGCGCTTTATGATGGAGTTTTTCAGACTCCAAATTCAAAACCCAGTCCTTTTACTGCAAGATATGATAAATGCGAGGAACTGAACAGCCTGCTTGATGATTTGATGCATGAGATGGATCCTGTAAAAAGGCAAGAAGTTGTTTTTGAAGCCCAGAATGTCTATGCTAGGGAACTTCCGGCAATATCACTGTATTATCCGACATGGTATTATGCCTATAACCCTGATGCGGGAGTTGATTGGTTCTATACGATAGGTGGAGTCGCCAAAGGTATCCCGATCCCGCAGAACAAATTATCCCTTTTGGTATCGAATGCAGATGAGGGAGAAGTGATTTCAGAAACACAAACGCCCTTGCAGACTGAAAACCCTACTCAAGCAACTCCGCTCATGCCATTTTTAGCGGTGTTTGCAATCTTTGCCGCATTCTACATAAAACGGTACCGGGGGAAACCGTAACCAATGAAGTGGAACAGGAAAGCGAAGATGGTAACAGTTTACCTGTTTACCATCATTTTCCTTATTTTTCTCAATTTTCTACTTCCCAGACTCTTGCCCGGAGATGTAATACTTGCAATGTACAGTGGTCAGGAGATATTGATCACCGAAGAGATGTACAATGAACTTGTCATATTGCACGGACTTGACAAAACGCTTTACGAGCAATTTTCAATATACCTCACACAACTGGCACACGGAGATCTTGGATATTCATATGTCTTTCATGCGTCTACGACAGATCTGATCCTTGCTGCACTGCCATGGACCCTGCTGCTTGTGGTAACATCTTTTATTCTTTCAGCAATTGCAGGGATCGTACTTGGTGTGGAAAGTTCATGGAGACGCGGTGGAAAGATTGATAAGTCACTGCTTGTTTCGATGTTATTTGTTGATGGAGTTCCGTCTCTTGCAATCGGTGTCATTTTTCTTTCAGTATTTAGCCTAAAGTTCGGCTGGTTTCCAACTGCAGGTGCGATGACCCCTTACTCAAATGCAGAGGGTATTGCGCACATCAAAGATGTCCTTATGCATCTGGTACTTCCACTTTCAACGCTCACACTTTCACAGATCCCGGGTGATTATCTTATGATCAGGAACAGCATGATGCTTACAATTCGTGAGCCTTTTATACTCACAGCTCGCGCAAAAGGTCTTACGGAGCGTAAAATAAAGTATTTTCATGCAGCAAGAAATGCGATCCTTCCATTTTTCACACGTATTGGTATCAGACTTACATATGTTCTGACAGGCGTGCTTTTTATCGAAACGATCTTTGCATATCCCGGACTTGGGCTTTTGACATACGAAGCAATATCGAATCGTGACCTGCCCCTGATCCAGGGAATTTTGGTGGTTTCGGTACTTTTGGTACTTTTGGTCAATATTGTTATAGATATATTTTATAAAAAGATCGATCCGAGGATTGAATATGCACATTAAGATGCTCCATGAATTTAGAAGGAATAAGATCGGGGTAATTGGACTTTCAATATTGTTGATCCTCTTCCTATCAGCAGTCCTTGCTCCTGTGATCGCACCTCATGATCCGTGGGATTATTCTTTCAATTATTTTGAGCCGCCATCAAAGGATCATTTGCTGGGAACCAATGATATCGGTTATGACATATTCAGCGAACTGCTATGGTCACTCAGGACATCAGTGGTTTTTGGAGTTTCTGTTGCAGCAATTGCATGCACGATCGGGCTTTTAGTTGGTATTTCTGCTGCACTGGTCGGCGGAACATATGATGTTATTGTCATGAGAGTCGCAGACGCGCTGCTTGCAATACCTTCAATTCTGGTGATGATATTGATTGCAGCATATTTTCAGCCGTCATTACCTGTTTTGATCATAACATTATCGCTTATTACTTGGCAGACCATTGCAAGAGGTATCCGTGCCCAAACACTATCACTCAAGACAAAACTTCACATAAAAGCATCAAAGAATATGGGGGCATCGACATTCTATGTCATGCGCAAACACATTATACCGGAGCTGTTTCCTCTGTTTATGATGGGTTTTGTCACAAAGACACGGATTGCAGTATTCATGGAAGCGGGATTATCGTTTCTCGGAATATTTGACCCGACCACAAAAAGTCTTGGGGTCATGATAAGTTATGCAACGCATTACCTGTATCTGGATGTCTGGTTAAACTGGCTGTTGCCGCCTGTGTTTTCGCTCTCAATTCTGATAATTTCACTTGCGTTCATATCTTTTGCAGTAGAGGAAATATTCGACCCAAGACTTAGGAGAAATAATGGCACTCAAATTTAAGGATCTAAATGTAAAATATGCAATTTCCAGTACATCGAAAGATGGTTGTGGTGACACCAACGCCAGCACTAATGTCAATTCCATCACTGCGTTGGATGGCATATCACTGGAAGTCAATAAAGGGGAGTGTGTTGCTGTTATTGGTGAGTCGGGTTCCGGAAAATCCACACTTTCACTTGCATCTATGAAACTGTTGGCTCCAAATGCCTCCATATCGGGGCAGATATTCCTCGATGACATCGATATATCCGATCTGACTGATAAAGAGATGGAAGATATCAGGTGGAACAGGATATCCATTGTGTTCCAGAATTTTGGGGATGTGTTAAATCCGGTTCACAGGATCATTGACCAGATTGCCGAACCATTGATCAAGAACGGCGAATCTCGCAGTGCTGCGCTGGACAGGTCCAAAAAAATGCTTGATCACTTGAAAATAAAACCGGGTCGGGATGTACTATTCCCGCATCAGATCAGTGCCGGTGAGAGGCAGCGGGTTCTTATGGCTATGGCATTGGTCACTGATCCTGATATTCTTGTTATGGATGAACCGGTTGCATCTGTGGATGCGGTCACAAAATCCTATCTTGCAAAGGTTATAAGGGAACAGGTGGATGCAGGAAAAGCGGTTCTTCTAATCACCCATGATCTATCTTTTGCACACCTTTGCTCTGATCGTATCGCTGTGCTCTATTCAGGTAAGATCCTTGAATTACTGCCATCCCGAAAACTGCTGGATGCACCATGCCATCCATATACCCGTGCGCTTGTGCGCTCATTTCCGATGATGGAGCGTGCTAAAGACCTTGCAGGTGTGAGGGGGGCTCCGCCATCAAAAATATCACCTTCAACAGATGGGTGTATCTTCCGGCAAAGGTGTACTCAATCCATTGATGTGTGTTCTCACAAGCAGCCGCAGGCAATTCAAATAAGCGAGGGTGATGGGGACGGGAATGAAGGTTACGTTGTCTGCCATCGTGGCGGCATAGCAACTATGGTATGTGTGGAAAACATTTCAAAATCATATAAAGACGTAGAGGTTCTCAAGGATATTTCCATCACACTTGATGAAGGTGAAATACTCGCACTTGTGGGGGAGACCGGATCAGGAAAGACCACGCTTGCGTATCTCACCGCAGGTACGATCAAGCCGGATGGTGGAGTGATTACTTTTCGGGGAAGGGATGTGGGGAAGATCAACAAAAAAGAGTTTTTCAAGACTGTTGGTATAGTTTACCAGTCCCCGAGGGACTCTATCAGCCACAGGTTTACGGTTTTCGAAGCGATTGCAGAACCTTTGCGGATACATGGGTTATTTGATGACAGTTCGGTAAAGCGTATCAAGAATGCTTTGAAAGAAGTCCATTTATCAAATGAAGATTATTTTATGCAAAAATATCCTCATGAACTGAGCGGAGGTGAATTGCAACGGGTGGCTATAGCGCGGGCACTTATACTGGAGCCTGACCTGCTCATTGCAGATGAGTCTACGTCTTTCCTTGATCCGAGCATTCAGGCAAAGATCCTGAAACTTCTGCTTTACCTTCAGAATGAACGTGGAATTTCGATGTTATTTGTAGTTCATGACATCGGGGTTGCGCGAAAGGTGAGTGACCGGATTGCAGTTCTTCATGATGGTATGATCGTAGAGAACGGTCCGTCACATAGGGTTATTGCGAATCCGCAGCATTTCTACACGAAACTTTTGATCGATGCGTCAAAGAGCAATGAGATTTGAAAAGGGGATTTACAATTTTGTGTTGATCCCGCTCTGGCTATTTTTGTTTGCGTTTTGATATTGAAGAACAATCGTCACGATTTTTGAGACTTTTTAATTTCTTCTGGTCTTTTGAATTATAACGAACCGCAGATGAACGCAAATGAACGCAGATTTCGCATGCAGTATCCGCGTTTATCTGCGTTCATCCGCGGTTAACAGAACTGATTAATAAGTGTGACCAGAAAATAATAAAAAGTCTCAGATTTTTTAACTGAATCTTTTTGCATGCGCGGCGAAGTTAGTACACATATACTTCAAGTGTAGTCGAGGATAAATGGTGATTATTGTCGGGTTGTGTTGAGGGAAATGCACATATTCAGAATTCTTTGTTCAGAGACAGATGATCGAAAATAAGACCTCACTGCCTTGATTTATAGAATGGAACTGGATATCGAGGTCATTGATATGGCAGTAAATTCAGATCATGTACATCTATTTATCAAATACCCGCCAAAATATTCCGTAAGTTATATATCGAAGATGATCAAAAGAAGAAGTAGCAGGATGCTCAGGAAGGAATTACCCCATTTGAAGGAATGTGTGGTGACCATCTGTGGGCTCCGAGTTGTTACCACGGTTCTGTGGGCGCTGGGTGGGACATGGTTGAGAAGTATATTTCCGCGCATAATACATATGAACATAATAGGAAATAATCCAAAAACGTTATACAGGCCCTGTACAATTTGTACGGGGTATACCGTGACTGCAAAAAAGTGGAGTTCATGCTCGGACTTTTTGTAAACTTAAATTAAAAAGTTTAAAAAATTATTGTTAATCAACTCTTTAGTAAACTTTATAAAATCTATAGAGGATATTATTGAAAAAAGGAAGTTTTAAATGCCAAACTTGGGTTATTATTCTATTTTGAGGAGTAACTAGATTTGAGTACATTATTCAAAAGGATTTATTCCTTATTAAGACAAGGCCAAACTAATATCCTTGAGGATTACCTAACTGAAATATTCTCTGAAATATTTGAAGACAGGGATATGCTGATTAAGTTTTTCAATGAATTTACTGAAATCACATTAGAAAACCCATCAGATATTCAAATAACCACACAAAGAACATTTATCAAATTGCCAAACCATGAAACAGATAGTAGACCAGATTTAGTAATCCAGTTTCGAGATAATGGAAAGTCTTTTATTGCCTTTTTTGAAAATAAGTTGGAAGCTGAAGAAGGATATAATCAATTAAAACGTTATGCAGAGCATTTAAAAAAGTATAATGAAAAAGGCGTTGATACTTCTCTATTTTACATCACTCGTTATCACGATCCAAAAGAAGAAGACGGCATTATTCAAATAAGATGGTTTGAAATCTTTAATTGGCTGAATAACAATCGAAATCAATTTACTAATAAAATTATTGAATATATGGAGGAGATACAATTGAATGAAACTCGTAGATTTTTGCCTCAAGACATATATGCAGTTCAACATATGAATCGCTTGCAAAGAATGATGGATGCGTGCCTTGATGGCCCAGTTAATGACACAATGGTTAAATTATTTGGCCAGGTAATAGGTTGGTCTAATCGAAATGTACAATTAAGAGACCATAATCGTTATCTCAAAGCTAATACTCAAGATAGTAATTGGTCAATGTGGATCGGATGTGGGTTCTTTTTTAATGAAGATGAATATCCATCAGTATCAGTTAAATTTGAAGTTAGTCCTACTTGTTCAAAGAGAAATGAAGCAATGGAAGCATTAAAAGAATTTATCGAATCTTATAATGATTGGAATGGATATGACCTTGAAGATGATACAAAATGGTCAGGAATAATATGTGGCAAGAAGCTTTAAGATTTTCTCAAAGATGATGATCATATAAGAGCCATCCAAGAATTTTTTATTGAAAAATTAGAAGAGTTAAATTCAATCAAACAACAGCCTTCTGATTTAAATTGGAAAACATAAGTAAACTTTGATACTGCCCCGGATTTACGATGCAATCCAGATAAAATAATTGCTTCCTGATTCCAATGTCGATTGCAATATAGACCACAAGATTTGTTAAGCGCCACCATGCAGCCCCACCTTATTTTCCGTCTGCAGGCAAAAACGAGCATCGGCCTTGATGCCCCAGATTTCCAATCCGGTAGGTACGTGACTGCGGGATGGAGATTCATGCTCGGTTGAGTGATATAAATCTGAAACAACCATGAAATCTGAAAAAGAGGCTGAAAAAAACAATAACAAATGCCATATCTTTCAATCAAAGTGATAAAATAAAATTGTAGATTTATCTCTAAGCATTTAAATTTTCCAAATATTCTTCAGCAATTTTCTCTGCTTTAGATTTGAGATTATTTGATGTGTCCTCTCCCACCTCAATCATTGTCGCATACCATATCTGATATGTAATCACATTTGCGATGTGAAACAGAGTTCGGTCATGCTCAGAATAGGGAGCATAAGGATCATGTATCTTATTTCTAATTTCTCTTGCTTTATCTAAAACTTTATAAGAAGGATCTTTGAGGATTTCTTCCTTACGAAGATACTTTATTTTCCGTTTGAAAGACAAATAATTAGTTTGTTTGAAACCGTTCACATCAACTTCATCACTGTGTTTCTCATTTGAGCCTTCATCAAGAGAAATAAATATTAGCTTACCTTTGAAAATTCCTTTTGTCTTCATTACTATCTGAGTGACATATAATTCAACTTCACTCCAATCACTTAAAGGGTTGGACAACCAATCTCTTATGGTTGGTTCAATAAACATCTTGTATTTTTGGAAACAATTTTCACAGAGATTCAATTCTGCTATTCTTCTCAAATCTTCAATGGTTTTCATTATAAGCCCTAATTAAAAGATGCACAGTACTATAAATAAATATTATGTCAGGTGTCTGTGTAAGTTAAAAGCTTGTTCTGGGCAGGAGTTGTCGGGTGGCATTTGAGAGGTTTGAAAATTAAAAAAGCGCCTGATACAGATGAAGTAATTAAGAAATCAGAAGAAGATACAAACCTTTGAGCATCTTCAGGATGCCCCGGATTTCCAATCCGGCCGGTTCGTGACGTTTATTCCCCAAAGGGGAATGAGATCTGAAGGGGGTCTTCATAATATTGTGTTGGTTGCGACCTCTCGCACCCGTCCAATATGGCAAAAAAATGCGCGCCTTCACAATCAATTGGATTCACGGTCTGTTCGCTGTATGGAAATGGCAGGTAGCAAAAGAAATAATTACCAGAGAATGTTGGACGAACCTTATTAATATATTACGACATAACAACACTTTACAATTCAACAGACCATAAATAGGACATTTAAAATATGAAACAATATTCAATTTTTTTTATAATTCTAAGTATTATTCTGATTATAATCCCCATTTGTGTTACTGTATCGGCTGAAGAAGTGAGAATTGGTAGAGGTCAAGGTCTAGGTGGAGGAGCCGGTGATGGCAATAATATTTACAATTCATCTGTCGGGATCGAATTATTATCTATCAAATACATTCTTGGTGGATTTATTGCCCTATTGGGACTTGTTCTCTTAAAAACCGTCAGAATCAATCAAAATACAAGAACAATTCTAATGTGTTTCACATTTCTACTATTCGGAGTGTTGGTGATCATGCGTGAACCCAGCCCATTACGATCAGTAGTAGATACTTTGACATCTATGCTAACTGGCAGTATGATCCCTTACAAAAAACTCACTATGTTCGTATTCATAGGCGGACTATCAATTATCGGATCAAAATTATTTTGTGGGTGGGTCTGTCCTTTTGGGGCACTTCAGGAGATCGTAAATAAAATCTCAGTATCATTTAAAACCAAATTATCATTTAAAATAACTAATAGTATCAGGGCATCGCTTTTTATTATCAGTTTAATCATGGTTCTCACCATCGGAAGCGATCTATTTGAATACCGGATCCTAAATCCTTTCGAACTCTTCGAATGGGAGTTTGGACTTATATTAGCATTTTTGATTGGAGTGATATTGATCGCATCTCTATTCGTGTACCGTCCTTATTGCTATCTCATATGTCCGGTGGGGTTTCTAACATGGTTACTTGAATATGTTAGCATTTTTCGTATGCGAGTTGACCGGAATAAATGCAATGATT
>JAUWQD010000042.1 GCA_030611265.1 Methanosarcinaceae archaeon
AAGGCGGGGGTGGAGGGGGTTGTTGGGTCATCGGTTGATGTGGGGGATTCGGGGTCGGTTGTTGTGGTGGGAGTGGTGTCGCCATTGTAGTATTCGGTGGTGATGTAGGGGACGGCGATGGTGAAACTGCTATCTGCTACAGATCCAGTCACATCTGGTAAAAGTATAGAATAATGGATGTCCAAAGGTACTGCACCCCCAGCCCACTTGTCAGTTGCTTTTAATGTCCATTCAAATGTACTTGTTTCATTCCCTTCAAAAATATAGGAAGCTGCTTGATTAAAATCTGCTGCCCCATCTATAAAATCAAAATGTGTATTGTCAAGTAAATTCAACCTGATGTACATTTTGCATTCTTGATACATTGTTACATCCACCCTAAGTGTAAAGACCTCCCCGATTTTTAAAGTCGGTTTTGCAACTTCTGTTCCTGGCAAAAATTTGTCATTATAGTACGCATCTATTTTACCATATTGACTCTCTGCAGATGCCATACCAGACAACATTATCGAACAAAGTATCAATCCAATTAATATCCAGCTCATTTTCATATTTATCCACCCAATTCTTTTAAAAGATCATCATAGCCTAGCGAGTTTTCAGTTCGACCCCCAATTTTATCTCCAACACCTTTTGGACCAGGACCAACAATTGTAGTAGCATAACCATCAAAATTAAAGATAATAGGCACGTTACGTCCTAGTAATAAATCATATCCACTTGTATCTTTTTTGAATGGATGATAAACATCTTCTTCTTCCCTCACATACACTTGCCCTACATGCCCAAAATATGGATCAAAAATAACTTCATTGTCATTATCGATCACCCTGAACACCTGATACTTCCCAACAACATCATAAGTCCAAACATTAATAGTAAACACCCAATTCGGTGGAATTAAAGGCAAGCCAGCAGGAACTATATTCATCGTCTTCTCCAAACGTTTTGAAACCTTTTCTGCAACTTCTCCGCTTAATTTATCCGTGGTTTCGTCCAACATCCCTTGAAGTTCATTATTGATTGATTCAAAACTACCATCGATCGTGTCCTTATTATCAATAATAACTACACATATACCTTCTGCAACTCCAATCCTGACATCAGTGTCCACACGATGCAGTACTGCATCCATCTCGTCATCACTGACCGAAATATTTGAACCCATTATTCTCATTTTTATCCTGCTGGATATCTCAAATGAAAGAGTATCATCCGATGATTGTTCTATAATATCCTCACTTGATAGACCATTGAGATATTTTGATACAATTAACTTGACATCATCTGAACCGATCCATCCAGAAACAATTGGATCAACTGCAACCTGCTCTGCAATTTTTTCAGGAATGCGCGCTTTCATCTGGCTACTATATACCTGTTTTAAATTAATAAGATTTGCATCCATGACACTTGTATCGAACGTAATTGCCTGTTCACTTAGATTATCCATAAGCGAATTAACTTCAGAATTCAGATCAGATATACTTTTACTGACCGTCTGGGATGTTGCAGTTTTTATTGACTCTGCACCCTTGTCAAGAACATCAGCAATATCGTCCGCAATCCCTGTTGTGAACACGCACGTATTTCTAACACCGAGCGGATAGATCGTCTTATTAGCCATCTCATCGAACCACTCATATTCCCCCCTCAGATCAAACTTCGGGTCATGATACAAATAATCCGGATACTGATCAATAACCACCGTCATATTCTCAGTCCAGTTATACTTACTCTCCGGCATTCCTGTCACAACCATAGTATCAATAATTCCCATCTCCGCCCCGAGCGCATTACCGGCCATCTCAATTGCCGGATTGTTGAACAACGACAGCGGCCCTGACGTGACACCTGTCAACCCTGAAATGTCAATCCCATTCTCCTCAATTTTATCAAGAACATACGAATTCAAACCACCCCTCAACGCCTCATTCTCATCCTCAATATCGGCAATGAGCTTATTAAACACCTCATTCTTTGCCACATACTGCGCCGCGTCACTGCTCGTGTACAATGCCGCACCATACTGATGCTGCGACTTATCAACATAACCTACACGGGTCTGTTCCAAATCTATAACAAGTTCATTCGCGGCATCCGCCCTAAGTTGCGTCGGGTCGCTGCCGAGTTTGTCGAGTAGTGAAAAACTGACCGAGGGGTCATCCGAGTCAATAGAATCTACCATATCCAGAACCTCATCGGCCATCACCTTGTGCAACCATTCCGGAACATCACACTGTACAGTATCTTTGAGCAAGTAGATGCCATCAGGGAACAGCCAGTGCTTGCTCTCGATATCATGAACATTCACATGCTCCGCCGAATACTTGTCCGCAGCATCCGAACACGCAGGGTCCAGTCTATCGACCCCATTCACGTTAACGATCGTCTCCCTGTACTCACGCGCGGTCGGGTCGGAATACGTGTCCAGTCCTATATAACCACCGGTTGGCGGGCGTTTGTGATAGGTTATTGTCAGGTGTTCCGTCTCGGTTTCAGTGTGGGACGGTGATTCGGAATCCAGTTTGCTTGTCGATGTCGAACTTGAACCGCTGCCGGTGCCGTAGTGGGTGCTGTAGATCGGTCCGGTTTTGTTCACCGGATCCCTGTAGCCGTCAAAAGTTGTCCATTTGTATGTATAGGTGTAATCGTAACTTATCGACCACGTTGTCTTAATATTATAACTAATACCATACCTGATCAGCCAATCAAACTTGTGCTTTTCCCAATCCAGATAACCATCTGTACGGTAAGTATCTGTAATGTTGTCGCCGCCTGCGTAGGTGTAGGATGGTTTTGTCTTTGCATCTGTCGCATCGACCGATGTCAAACTAACCGAGGCACCGGTTAAACTCCATGAGGTTACTCTACCGCGAGGTGGCGAGATTGACGGACTGACCGATTGCGAGTATGAATTCGATTCTGAATCGCTCCAGCCGTATGACGAAACAAGCGCTCCTGTGTGTCTTCCAGATACCGCGTATGACTCACCCCAACTAACAGTATGCCCGCCATACGAAACCGAGCCTGAAGTTGCCGATATGTCCGGGTCGGATGACATGATGCTGTCAAACCCATCCCGTGCGACCTGTGCCTGTACATCCGCCTGATATACCTCGTTCGTGATATCATGCAGCAAGTCGGGATGGTCTTCTAGCCACCCAACACGGTCATTGAATACCCAACCGTCAAGAACCCCCTGCGTATGATCGGATGCTGCCACAGTTATTTTTGATTCATCGGATACCTGCGAAAGCGTCGTGCCGGAATCCGCCATGGAATCGCTGATGCCGCCTTCAACATCGATACTGAAGGACTTGTCGGCTGCCAACTTGTCGTATGTGGTAGTGAGATTGACGGACTTTGCAGCATCGTATGATTCGGCATCCCCGCGGACGTCCTGATACAGCACCTTGCCGCTGTAGTAAGTAGTGAACATCAACGCCCACGGGTCTACCGAATCGAATACCTTCTTTTGTGTGTACACCGTACCGGCATTGATCGCACTTGCCAGCGCCGGATTTGTGAGTATGTTGAGCGGACCGTTCGCGTAATGCTGCCACGGACCGTATAAAAATGTGCGGATGTTTGCGGCGCCCAGAACGATGTTCTGTGTGGAGCCACTCTTGAGTTCTGTCTCGTATTCGGTCGCAAGTTCTGCCAGCAGGGGTTCCCGGGATGTGATGAGAGATGAGATCGTGGTGGTGTGGTTGGTTGTTTCATTCGTCACGAGGTCGACAAGAGTATAGTTGAGGTCCCGAATCTCAAATGTGTAATAGATGGTGTAAATCTTGTCCGTGGGGTTGATCTCACGGTCAAGTGTGCCGTTCACTTTTCGTATGATAATTTGTTCGGGCTTGACATCCGGCTCAACATTAATCGCGTATTGGTCGAATGTATGGAGGTTGTACTGGTAATTACCTGCTATCAGGTTGTTCAAGTATTCGACTGTGATGTCTTTGATCGGACTCGTGCCAATGGTGAACCAGTCTGTGGTTTTTACTTCAGCGCCGCATTGAAGCTCAAGATGTCCGTAACCAGAAGATGCCGAATCTGGAACATTGATGAACTCATCAAAACTTGCGGTGTTGAGGGCGCTCACGGCTTTGCCGTAGTCTATTGTTTCAAATGCCGCGCCGGATGAGTCGTATAATGTGAGAATTATGCGTTTGTCCTTCCATATCGATTCAATGCTGCCCCATACATCCCGCGGCAGGTCGATGCTGACCCTTACCGTGTCGCCGGGTTCGAGGTCGCGTGTGCCGATCGTGGCTGAAAATCCGTCCAGCGAGTTTTGTTCGACCGGTGTGCCATCCGGCTGGATGATGGGGTGCTCGCCCTGCCATTTGAGGGCTTCCATGCCTGCGTAGTTGAGGCAACGGGAGAGGTCTGCGGCTGCGAGGTTGGTGGCGGTTTGTTTTGGGTTTGTCAGGTCGGTGTCGTAGATGGTCTGAGCGATTTCGTAGTCCATTTTCACGAAGTAGACCGAGGTGAGAGTTGCCCCGAGGACAATGAATATGCCGATGACGGCGAAGGGGATGTAGGCGTCGGTGTTTTTTAGGAGAGATCTGTCTGTTTTTTTCTGCATTCTGTTATTAGCCACCCATTTTGTCGTATCGTACACACTTTTGAAAGTGGTTTTGTGAAGGGGGTGAAATATTTAAGGGTTTTGATTTGATTCAACTTTGGTTATGTCACGACAAGAATATTTGTTAAATAATAAATAGATGTAGCCGATATTAATGTTACAGATATCAAATTGTGAGGCTTAATTTTGCAAATTTCAATAGTCATCCCAACTTACAACGAAAAAGAAAACCTACCTGAATTGATTGATAAGATTTTCAATGTTTTTGAGAAAAACAATCTGGATGGCAACGTCATTGTGGTTGATGACAACTCACCGGACGGCACAGGACACATTGCCGACCGACTTGCAGAAAAAGACAACAAGATACAGGTCATTCATAGAAAAGGAAAACTTGGGATTGGAACTGCACATATTGCAGGCTTTAAGCATGCGATCGAAGTAAACCATTCCGATCTAATCTTTTCAATGGATTCCGACCTCTCGCATGACCCAAAATATCTACCGAATTTCATTGAGATGCATGAAAACGGATGCGATGTTGTAGTGGGTTCCAGATATGTAGAGGGAGGAGGTGTGGTAAATTGGGGATTGTACAGGAAAGCCGTTAGTAAAGGTGCAAATCTCCTGGCAAGTACATTACTTGGGGTCAAAGTTCATGATATGACCACAGGTTATCGATGTTATGACAGAAAAGTGCTTGAGAAATTAGACCTCGATTCGATCAGATCAAATGGGTATTCCTTTTTGGAAGAGATCTTGTTCTATTGTAACAAAGAAAATTTTGGTATTGGTGAAACACCCATTATATTCGTGGATCGGACTCATGGAAAATCAAAGTTATCCAAAAAGGAAATGGTCAAGTTTTTCCTTACGATTGTGAGGTTGATGTTAAAGCGATAAACTATTACGGCATACAAATACCCTAATTTTTTTTGTAAGGAATGCCCATAATTAAATTGCTACACTTTTTTAAACCTTCGGCGCTGTAAATATATAAATCCCAGTTACCTGATTCACAAAACTTGCATTGTTTTGCAACCATCTAACTGCTGAACCATCAGGATTTGCTGCGCTTATATCCCATGTTACAAGAAACCATACTCTACCATGACTTTCCACAAACGAAGACATTTCACTTTCAGAATATGGAGGTGATGCAAGAATCGTTTCATCCGTACTATTGTCATAATAATACGTCAATGCCTGATACATGTACCCCGGCAATGGTGAAACTGCATCTCCTGGCTGCGTCAAAGTTTCAAGATAATCACTTGTAACTCTCCAATCGTTTTTTTGCGGCACTGAATAATACTCTGTGATAAGCGGGAAACTTATCAGCAAAAATATGAGCGTGATCAATACAATGGATGTGTGCCTACTTTTTATAGTGTCTTTATTCGGACTACCGCTCGATGAATATAGAGTATTTGCAACAGCAGTTATTCCACGCGCAACCAGTATCAGATAAGCCGGCAGCAAAAATAGCAGGTATCTCGGACTGAATGGCATTTTGGCAGCAAGGATGTAACTTGCAGTGAAAGGTATTGCGAGGTATAGTCCCAGAAATGCGAACTGGTCCTTTTGGTGCAGAGCAATCGCAACCAGACCGATAGCAAATAGCAACATGAACAGATACGATGTTTTCGGTTCACGAGTACTAAAGTGGATCAGCATTGTAGGAATAAAACTCAATGACTGTCCAATTCCCCATGTGGGAGCAGACGATGTTCTTGAAAGTGATTGCGCCACAAACGGTATGAACAGAGGCAGAATAGATACAAAAAAAGCACCCATCCCAACAATAAACATTCGGACGTTTTGCCAGTCCTCCACAGATATCTTACCAATCTTTATGGACGGCACTGCAATTTTTGCCCATATATAGTAAACAACTTCAGGGATGAATACGAAAATTGTGTAATAATGAGAATAAAAAGCAAGTGAGGACGAGACTGCGAAAAACACCCAATCCTTTTTTGAATTCGTTTTGGTTGCACAGTAGAAGAAATACAGGGATGCCAGTGAGAATAAAAGCATCTGTGCGTACATTCGTGCTTCCTGGGAATACCACAGGTGCATCATCGAGATCGAAAGTAGAAATGCACTTATTATGCCTTCCTCTTTTCCGAACAAACGCTCACCCATTGCATAAATAAGTGGGATACTTAAAATACCGAATATTGCGGATGGAAGCCGTAACGAAAATTCGCTTGAACTGAAAAATGTCATGAAATGCATTACTACCATATGAAGTGGTGCTTGCGCTGCATCTACTGATCTCTGCCACGTACCCACCATCGTGTCCTGAATATATGAATAGCTTGCACCCTCATCAAGCCATATCGATTGGGTACCAAGGTTGTGGATGCGCAGATAAACACCAAGAAGAGTGATTGCAGTCAAAATAAGCAAATACTTATCAGAAAGTATTTTTTTGTAGAATGGTGCCGATGCAACATCTATTTCTTCCAATTTTTGCTTTTGGATTGTTTTGTTTATTTTTTTATTTGCCTTTTTTGATCTGCCACCCATATTATCGACCCACCTATGTGCATAGTAAAAATAACAGGGCTTATTACAGATGAACATGCATCTGTTGCCATAAACAGTTTACACGATTAGTATTTTTACATAACTATTTAATAATATCGAATTTATCATTATATTCACTCAGGAATAACATTTATTTAATTTTGGATGATACTCGATGAATGACAAAGCCCCACTGGATTCCCGTACCCTTCTAAACAAAAAAACGATTATTTCATTCATCGTTTCCTTTGCGATCCTCTATTTTCTGATAAAGAATATAGACATCAATGGTGTGATCGCAGTATCCAAAAACCTGGATATCTCCATATATGTTCTTGCGATTGCAGTACATTACTCCTCTTTTTATGTTCGTGGGTTTCGATGGAAAAAACTGCTGAACGCGATACAAATACGGGCTGGTACTCCTGCACTTACAGAAATGGTGTTTTTGTCGTGGTTCGCCAACAGTATTGTTCCCGCAAAGATCGGTGATGTGTATAGAAGTTATCTGCTTAAAAAATATAACAGTGCACCAATGTCAACTTCGCTTGGTACCATAGTAGTAGAACGTATATTCGATATAGCAGTCCTGCTTATATTATTAAGCGTCAGTGGAGCAATTCTTTTTAAAGACAAAATGCCCGGACAGATCCTGCAATCCCTTGAGGTCGGGTATCTCCTGCTCGGACTTGTGATATTGGGACTGGTTTTACTGAAGTTTTTCAAAGAACATATTATGCGGATCGTTCCAAACAAATTCGTCATGATCTTTGAGAACCTGCACAGGAGCGTGTATGATTCGTTTTCAAATACCAACACATTTGTGAATGTTTCAATCTTGACAGCCGTTTCATGGTTTTTGGAATCCGGACGGTTCTTGCTCGTCACAAGAGCACTCGGAGTGGATCTGGACCTGCCCGTGATAATCTTTGTTGTTCTGGCAGCATCGCTACTCACCGCAATTCCCCTAACACCTGCCGGTCTTGGAGCTGTAGAAGTATCTATAGTCGGCATCCTGGCGATCATGGGAATTGACACTGCTGTCGGCACATCAATTGCACTGCTGGACAGGTTGATCAGTTACTGGAGCATACTTGCTGTTGGTGCGATAGTGTATACAATTAGCGACAAAACGTAATAGATATATGACAAAATGATTGAAATAATAACATGATCGAGCATTCACGAGCAATTAATATATACTAAGTTATATTGGAAGTGTCACATATTTAAACTTGTGATATCCAAATTCTACTGATGTTAGCTTATAACTCATACTCATAAAGGAGCTGAAAACCATAAAATCCATAATTCTCGCGGGTGGTTCAGGTACACGTCTGTGGCCACTTAGCCGTGAACAGTATCCAAAACAATTCTTGAAATTAGGCGAGACATCGTTCTTTCAGGATACATTTCTCAGATGTCTTGAGGTATCGGAAATATCAGACATATTTGTCGTGACCAATGAGTTCCAGAAGTTTTTTGTGATCGGACAGATCAAAGAACTCGAATACGACATCCCGATCGAGAATATACTGATCGAGCCTGAAGGTAAAAATACTCTCCCGGCAATCTGTTTTGGAATGCGCGAGATTGTGAAAATATCCGGGCGATCCGTTGTGGGTGTGTTCTCATCAGATCATATACTGGACAAAAGCGCAATGGAAACGATCAAAAACGCCGAGACATTGGCATCAGACCACCTTGTAACATTCGGAATTGTTCCAAAGTCCCCTCACACCGGATATGGATATGTGAAACCTGCTGAGGCGCTTGATGTTGGTTATAAAGTATCGGAATTCCGGGAAAAGCCGGGACTTGAGGATGCCAAAAAATATATTGAAGAAGGATGCCTCTGGAACAGCGGGATGTTCCTTTTCGATACTGATGTGTTCTTTGCTGAACTGAAATACCATGCACCGGATATTTTTGATGCATTTGACATGTATGGTAAAACATCGGACATTGAAGATACTTATGATCTCCTGCCGTCCATTTCGATAGACTACGGGATCATGGAAAAATCAAATAAGGTGGCTGTCGTCAAACTCGACCACAAATGGAGCGATCTTGGAAATTTCAATGCCATATATGATGAGTTTGAAAAGGACGGAAGCGGGAATGTTGTGTACGAATGTGACGGTGTCCTGATCGATTCGACTGATAACCTGATATACTCAAGACCCGACAAGATCGTGTCACTGATCGATGTCAACGACATGGTGGTGGTGGACACTCCTGATGCCCTACTTGTTTGTCCGCGAGAGAGCAGCCAAAAAGTGAAAGATGTCGTGACTGCGCTTAAAAACCGCGATGATGAACGAGCATACCTTCACCAGACCGTGTACAGGCCATGGGGTTCGTACACGATACTTGAGAAGGCAGACAGGCACAAGATCAAGAACATCATGGTCATGCCTGAGAAATCCCTGAGTCTGCAGATGCATCACCACCGCAGTGAGCACTGGGTTGTTGTGAAAGGAATGGCGTGTGTACAGGTCAATGGAAAGAAGACATTCCTGCGGCAAGGCGAGAGTACCTTTATACGAGCAGGAGAGAAACACAGGCTTTCAAACCACGGGAAGATACCGCTCGAGATCATTGAGGTACAACTTGGGGAATGTGTTGATGAGGACGATATTGTCCGGTTCGATGATGACTATGGACGGGCGTGATCAAAAGAACATTCCTATACGGCAGTTGTGCCAACTTGAAGTCAAATGAGATTTAAATTCATTGGAAGGCATTTACTATGACAAAATCAGCACTAATCACAGGAATTACAGGACAGGACGGCTCATATCTTGCGGAATTCCTGCTTGAGAAGGGGTACGATGTTTACGGCCTTATCAGGCGGTTGAGCACACCCAACACATCAAGGATCGAACAGATCCTCGATGATATCGAACTTGTCGAAGGCGACCTTACGGACCAATCCTCGCTTGACAATGCCATGCGCACAGCACAGCCGGATGAGGTGTATAACCTTGCATCTCAATCATTCGTGGGGACATCATGGAACCAACCTTTGTTAACAGGAGATGTCGGAGGGCTTGGTGTTGTTCGAATACTTGAAAGTACTTTGCACCAATGTCCTGATGCACGCGTGTATCAGGCTTCCACTAGCGAGATGTTTGGTAAAGTTCAGGAAGTTCCACAGAACGAGAACACACATTTCCATCCACGAAGCCCATACGGGTTCGCCAAAGTATACGGCTACTGGGCATGTGTGAACTATCGCGAGAGTTATGGCATGCATGTGTCCAACGGGATATTGTTCAATCATGAATCTCCGCGCCGGGGTGTTGAGTTTGTTACTAGGAAAATTACAGACAGTGTAGCACGCATCTATCACGGTCTTGCATCTGAACTTCATCTTGGAAATCTTGATGCTAAGCGCGACTGGGGTTTTGCGGGAGATTATGTGGAAGCCATGTGGCTGATGCTGCAACAGGATGAGCCTGATGATTATGTTATTGCGACTGGTGAGACACATTCAGTGCGAGAGTTTGTTGAACTTGCATTTTCCGAAGTAGGACTTAACTGGGAAAAACACGTGGTTGTGGACCAGAAATTTGTGAGACCTGCTGAGGTTGAATTGTTAATTGGTGATTCATCCAAAGCCAAACGCGTTCTTGGATGGAAACCGAAGGTCAATTTCGAAGAACTCGTGAAAATGATGGTTATGGCTGATGTTGAAAGACTTTCTCGATGAGTAATCCCAACTAATTAATAGTGCAAAAATAATGTAACATGAAAGAACAAGTTTACAGCAAATCGAACATGTACACAATGTAGAACTTGCATATATTTTCAAATAAAACAATTTCACACAGGAGCTGAAAACCATCAAATCCATAATCCTCGCCGGAGGCTCTGGAACTCGCCTGTGGCCACTAAGCCGCGAACAATATCCAAAGCAATTCTTAAAACTCGGCGAAACATCACTATTTCAGGATACTTTCCTCAGGTGTCTTGAGTTGTCTGAAATATCCGAGATCTTTGTCGTTACAAATGAATCCCAGAAGTTTTTCGTGATCGGGCAGATCAAAGAACTTGAGTATGAGATCCCTACTGATAATGTACTTATCGAATCCGAGGGGAAGAATACTCTTCCAGCCATTTGTTTTGGAATGCGAGAGATCGATCGACGATTTGGCAGATCCATTGTTGGTGTTTTTTCATCAGACCACATACTCGACAAAAATGCAATGGAAACGATCATCAGTGCAGAGAATTTAGCATCCGACCATCTCGTGACCTTTGGAATTGTACCTACATCACCACATACAGGTTATGGATACGTAAAACCTGCGGAAGGACTTGATATCGGTTACAAGGTTTCTGATTTCATGGAAAAGCCTGGATTTGAGGATGCTAAAAAATATATCAAAGAAGGGTGCCTGTGGAATAGCGGGATGTTCCTTTTCGATACTGATATATTCTTTGCTGAACTAAAATACCATGCACCTGATGTTTTTGAAGCATTTGATATACCAAGTGATATGTCGCTAGATATCAAAAATGTCTACAAAAACCTGCCGTCTGTCTCAATAGACTACGGAATTATGGAAAAATCAAATCGGGTGGCTGTTGTCAAACTTGACCATAAATGGAGCGATCTTGGTAATTTCGATGCGTTGTATGACGAAAATGAAAAAGATGAACAAGGGAACGTCGTGTACGATTGTGATAATGTCCTGATCGATTCGACTGACAACCTGATATACTCAAAACCGAACAAGATCGTTTCACTGATCGATGTTAACGACATGGTTGTTGTTGATACACCTGATGCATTGCTTATATGCCCGCGTAAAAGTAGTCTGAAAGTGAAAGATGTCGTAACTGCGCTCAAGGATGCGAATGATGAACGTGCACAATTCCAGCAAACCGTGTACAGACCGTGGGGTTCGTATACGATTCTTGAAAGTTCAGAAAGGCACAAGATCAAGAACATAATGGTTATGCCGGGAAGAACCCTTAGTTTGCAGATGCACCACCATCGCAGTGAGCACTGGGTTGTTGTCAAGGGAATGGCGTGTGTACAGGTTAATGGAAAACAGCAGTTCTTGCGGCAGGGCGAGAGTACATTTATACGGTCGGGAGAGAAGCACCGGCTTTCAAATCATGGGAAAATACCGCTTGAGATTATTGAGGTACAACTTGGAGAGCGTGTTGATGAGGATGATATTGTGAGGTTTGATGATGAGTATGGACGGGCGTGATGGTGAACTACCCCTGTCATACACCATATATTTATAATGGCTTTCCTATGGCATTCAGATATATTTATAATGGTTCTTAACTACATTATATTACAGACCATTTATAGGACTGATTCATATGGAAGTAAATACTACTGATGAAAATGTCGTGTTAAACCTGTTACAAGGCATCAATCGAAAATTGGATGAATTGACAGGATTGAAGGAAGACATTGCAACATTAGTGGAAAAGATAGATTTTGTCGAGGAAATGCTGGTTGAAGAAATGACCGAAAATGAAAATATTGAACTAGCAGAAGCGATGGAAGAATATAAACGTGGGGATACAATATCACTAGCAGAAGCTAAAAGATCATTGGGGATTTGAATGAGTTTTCGTGTGGAACTGAGCAGCAAAGCACTCCAATCCCTGTCCAAATTAGATATTTCAGATAAAAAGAGGGCTTTTGATAAGATCGAATCTCTTGAAAATACCCCTTTTCCAGCAGGTTATAGAAAACTCAGCGGAAAAAATGACGTTTATCGGCTGAGATTTGGCAACTTTAGGATACTTTACAAAATATCAAAACCTGAACATACCATTTTAATATTCCACATCGAAAAACGAAGCAGGGTGTATCAATAAAATTTTTGCAGCCCCACAACATTTAGTTGGCAAATATTCGACACCGAATGAAGAAGAGCGATTACTTCAGACAATGTGATTCCTATATTTGAAAACATATCCTGAATAATGATGTTACCAACACAATGTTGAAGAGAACTACACATTTGCCAATATTTCATCAGATCCATCATAACTATTTAAAGATACAACCAACTTTAGGAAATTATTATGAGTCAAAATACAGCAGATAAACGATCAATTGATAAAATATTGGTCACCGGTGGAGCGGGCTTTATTGGAAGCCATATCGTTGATCGATTGATGGAAACGGGATGCGAGGTTGTTGTGTTTGACAACCTTAGTTCCGGCAAGATGGAGTTTATTGAACATCATCTCGATAAAGCAAATTTTTCGCTCATCAAAGGCGACCTGCTAAACACCGATGAGATTGATGCAGCATGCTGTGGTGTTAATCTTGTGTACCATGCAGCTGCAAACCCTGATGTCCGATTGGGTATCGTAGACACAAAGGTTCATTTTGACCAAAATATAACTGCCACCTACAACCTGCTTGAAGCGATGCGCAAGGGAGGTGTTGTGAATATTGCATTCACGTCTACTTCAACGGTTTATGGTGAAGCGACGACGATTCCTACTCCTGAGGAGTATGGTCCACTTGTTCCAATATCATTATACGGGGCTTCGAAACTTGCATGTGAGGCACTCATTACTTCGTATTCCCACACATTTGATATGCATTCATGGATATTCAGGTTCGCTAATATCGTTGGTGACAGGGGCACGCATGGCATTATAGTGGATTTTATTGAAAAACTTAAAAATGACAATCAGCATCTTGAGATACTTGGAGACGGGAGACAATCCAAATCGTATCTGCATGTCACCGATTGTGTTGATGCGATCCTGTTTGTGGTTGACCATGTCGGCGAAACTGTGAACATCTTTAATGTAGGGTCGGAAGACACCATCGATGCTACTGGAATTGCCAAGATCGTTGTTGAGGAGATGGGCATAAGGGATGTTGAGTTTAATTACACCGGGGGGAAGCGTGGTTGGAAGGGGGATGTGCCACGGATGTTGCTTGCAGTTGATAAGTTGAAGGAACTGGGATGGAGTCCATCGTATAATTCTGCAGATAGTGTGCGGGATACGGCTCGTGTGTTGATTGGAACGGTTTAATCTGCCGGTTTAACTATGGACGTGTACTCTGATCGCTAATCCTTGTTTACTGTTTTTGGGGAGTTTTGAGAAATATGCCAGAGTGCATTTAAATCTTGATAAATACGGAACTGAGTTGTTATACTACTCTGCAAGTATAATTTAGGTATTTGTTTAGACATTTTTGACGCCGATATAATCCGCCGTAGGCGGCGCGTTCCTCCATCAATGAGATAATGCTCACTTCATTTGTGTTAACTCGCACGATATAATTATAAATATGTGCCAATCGAAAATAATCACTTACGATTGCATTAATTCGGAGCACACAATCTTTCCATAGGCTGTCGGAAAAGTCCATATTTAGAGGGGCAGTGGTGTAGGATTGTGCCGCCTACGGCGGGGTTGCTGCATGGGGTCCATTAATCCTTATGCGAGATATGTACTAACGGTTGGCGATTAGAACTTGCTTGAAGGAAATTGTACACTTAACCGCATTGGAATGGATAAATGGATTTGAAATCAGTGTTCAAATGAACACAATGATGCAAAAATGATGCAAAAACAATTGTGACAGTTGAAAGCTTGGATTGGATTGGATTGGAAAATACAACCACCTCTGCATCAATTGAAAAGATTTATCATTTAACACTTATTATGTTACTAATATGAAAGGATTGATACCAGCCGCCGGAAGAGGGACCCGTCTGGGCCCGTTCACACAAGCCATACCAAAAGAACTGTTGCCTGTAGGGAACAAAGCAGTGATCGAGCATGTGGTCGAAGCATTCGTTGCTGCAGGGATTACGGATATTGTGATCGTGGTGAGCCCGAGGAAGCATGGGCTTTCAGATTATTTCGGTTCGGGGAAGCGGTTTGGAGTGAACCTGACTTATGTGGTTCAGGATGAGCGGCTCGGACTTGCGAATGCTGTTGCGGCTGGGGAGCATGTTATCAATAGTTCCTCTTTTGCTGTAGTGCTTGGAGATAACTTCTTCTCACCTAACACAGTGTTGCGCGATCTCAAGGAGTTCCATGAAGCCAACAATGCGGACGCTACGATCGGCGTGGTAGAAGTGACTGACGTTACGCGCCATGGGATCATTAAACCTGATGGGATTGATGTCGTTGATCTTGTGGAGAAACCTGAACCTGCTGAAGCACCGAGCAATCTGGGGATTGCGGGCGTGTACATTTTCGAGCCCGGCATCTTTGATGCGATACATGATACCAAGCCCGGATTTAAGGATGAGTACCAGCTTACGGATTCGATCAAGGTGTTGGTTGAGCAGGGTGCGCGGGTTGTTTACAAGAAGATATCTGGTATCCATATCGATGTGGGCACGCCGGAGGATTTGATGCGGGCAAATGAGTTCTATTTGAAGGAAAGTGCGCGGTCTGTGTGAATTGGTTGTTGATACTGAGTTCATTGGTGCATATTATAAGATCGAACATAGCATTCTAAGATTGTATAAGGTGATCAATGTTACCCAAAATAAAAAAGTGCTTTGGAAATGACAGTGTATTGTATACTTCTCATGCGAGAAAGGAAATGCATGAAGAAGAGTTTGGTCAAATTAAAGAACAAGAGGTGTTTGAAGCGGTTCTGAATGGTGAAGTAATCGAAGATTATTCAGACGATAAACCTTATCCAAGTGTACTGATATATGGTGATTCAATTGAAGAAAAACCATTGCATATAGTTTGCGCATATTCAAATGAGGATGATATGGCAATCGTTGTAACTGTTTATCAGCCAGACCCTTGTTTATGGGATGAATACAGGAGGAGAAAGCAATGAAGTGCATCATTTGTGGTAGTCAGGACATTCATGAGAAAAACGTGGACGAAGAGATCAGATTTGGAAGTGATATCGTGATGGTCAATATTGACACTTTGGTCTGTGGAAGTTGCGGTGAAAGATACTATAGTCGAAGTACATTAAAACTGCTCGAAGAATTTGAGAATAAACTGAAACATGAAAATCTTAAATTGGATGTGATCGGATCAGTATTAAGAGCCTCAAATGAGTTGAGCAAAATGGCTACAGCTTAATGTAAAATAGGATATTCTGTTTTTAAGGACGTTAAAACGTACCCATAGGATACATATCGATGTTGGGACACTGGATGACCTGATGCGAGCGAATGAGTTTTATTTGAAGGGAAGTGCGCGGTCTGAGTGAATTTGGTGCTTGATCTTTTTGGATTGAGTGTATTTTGATGATTTTTTTGTGGGTTGTGGGTTCCCAGCGCTCTCGCGCGGGGTGGATGTGTGGGGTTCCCATTTGTATTTTATTTTGCTAAAATCCAACCGTCCGCCCGCTTTTCACTGACTACAGCGCCGCTTCTGCCATTTTCACTGTGCGCAGACCGATCTCTCCGTCCGATATCGGGGTCGAACTGTTGTTCACGCACTTATAAGATTAGTAGACAAGATGTTGCATAATTATTAATATTAAGCAATCCAGTTTCTATAAAGAGGCAAGATAATGACAGCTTATGCAGTTGACTACAAAAGAAAAGCAATTGAAAAATTGGACCTCTTATTACCAAGTAGATTAAAAGTGGTTCTTGATTTTACCGAGGATTTCTATTGAAATCCTCTATAGAATATCTCGAACAAAAAGAAGACCTTGATGCTACTCTGGAAATTGTGGCGGATGAAAATTCAATGCGAAATATAAGAGATGCTGATGAGGCATGGGATGCAGGAAGAGTACAGGAATTCACTTCATGGAACAAAGTGAAGCGCCATGTATGAGATCATTCTTTACGATCGAGCGGTGAAGTATACTAAATATGTTACAAAATTATGCATCACTTGGCATTAAGCAATTGCAGTTACACTCACATTTCCAATGACAAATTCCTTATTAATTTGTATCTCTTGAAGATCTTCTTTTAGAGCTGTTATGTGAACCTCGATTGCTTCTTTCATATTTTCCATTGTTTCTTCCACAGTCTCGCCTTGGGAAAAACAACCGGGAAGTGCCGGAACCTCTCCCCAAAAACCTCCATCTTCGTCTTTATAAACCAATACAGTATATTCCATGACATTCTCTCCTATTTCATCATTTTCTGAAAATCTTCTACTGTCAAGCCGGATTTTTTAATGGCTGCTCTGAGCAAGCCAACTTTCAGGTCACTTGAACAAGGTAATGTGAGAATCTGACCGTTCGGCATCTTTATATTAATATGATCTCCTTTTGCCTTTTCGTATGATGCCTCCTGCTTTTGTAAAAGCTTTTATTGCTTTTTTGCAGTTGATCCTCCTAAGTTGACCCACGTATATTCTCCTTGGTTTGTTTTATGTATTTACGTAATACATAGTCTTTTTTGTGTATTTATTATTTTCGTAGTATCCTTACAAAATGACGGAAAATAACCATACAAAAAAATAGATTGCTTGATATAACACATGCGATGATTAACCTTATTCTTTGATCTGACAGATTATTTGTTGGCGTGTGATTTTATGATGTGTAGTGTTTCAGGATGATCTTGAAAGGCGCACATTTGAGTATTATGCCATGCAAGCTTTATATTTTTGATTACTACTCGTGCAAACTGTGTTTTGGTTGCCGATCTTGCCGGGTCTTTTGGATCAGTGTGTCGAGATGATATTTGTGCTTCTTTTTGGAGGGGTTTGGCGGGATGCACCGCGCTTTGCGCGGGGAGGATGCGTGGAGAGCAAGCCATTTCCACTGATTATATATATACATAGATTTATTTTAAACCAGAGGTACAATATGAAAGTTATCATCCCCGCTGCCGGAACAGGAACACGCCTGTTTCCCCATACTCACACGAAACCAAAACCGATGGTGTACATCGCAGGCAAACCGATCATCGGGCATATTCTTGACCGCATGGTCGACCTTGGGCCAGAGGAGATCATACTGGTTGTAGGGTATCGGAAGGAGCAGGTTATCTCGTATGTGGATGAGAATTACGGGAATGTGTTCAATATACGATATGTTGATCAGGATGAAAGACTTGGTCTTGGGCATTCGATTTATCTCACCCGTGAGTTAGTGGGTGATTCAGATATCATGATCGCACTTGGAGATATGATATTCAAGTCCGGGTATCTTGATTTTTATGAGCTTCACGCTAAGAATGGGCACTGTGGGGGTTCGATTGGAGTTCGGGAAGTGGATGAACCGCAGAAGTATGGTATTGTTGAACTGGAGCCTGATACGTCGTGTATCAAAAACCTTGAGGAAAAACCTGAGAAACCTGCTTCGAATCTGGGAATTGCGGGGGTGTATTTTGTCCAGGATACGCCGATGCTGTTTGAGGTTCTGGAATGGATGATAGAGAATAATGTTAATTCTCGCGGGGAGTACCAGTTGACTGATGCCCTGCAAGAGATGATTCGGCGTGGGAGTCGATTTAAAACGTTCACTGTGTCAAGCTGGTACGATTGCGGGCATGCGGAATCACTTCTTGAGACAAATCGTGTGTTGCTGAATGAAAAGGAGGAGTTTGATGGGGTGTACGAGGTATTGGATTCTGTGATAATACATCCTGTGGCGATCGGGGAGAATGTAAGGGTTGTTAATTCGGTTGTGGGGCCTTATGCATCGATCGCAAGTGATACGATCGTTGAGAACTCGATCATCTCGGACAGTGTTATCGGCTCACGGACACATATCTCAAAGGTGAATCTGCAGTCATCTATCGTTGGGGATGATGCGAATCTTGTTGGTAAGCATAATTCTTTGAATATTGGGGATTTGTCATCGATCGAGTTTTAGATTGATATAGCTTATTGAAAATATCATTATAAAAAATCAATGAAAACTCTTGCAATAAAGGGTATATACGAGCGCAGAGGACACAGAGTGAATTTGCTACGGTCTCTGTGTACTCTGTGGCAAAAGAGAAAAAAATCTATGATCCATTAAAACTGAACAAATAATTGGTTCGACAATTGAAGTCCACAATTGAAGTCCACAATTATGAAACGATTAAATAAGACTATAATACAACGAGGATTATAATGAAAACAATAGTAACAGGCGGCGCAGGGTTTCTAGGTTCACACCTTTGTGACATTTTGCTCAAAAATGGACATGAGGTCATCTGTATAGACAATCTGGTAACAGGCAGTGCAAAGAACATAGACTACATCAAGTCAGACAAGTTCACCGACCTCAAACACGACATTACAAAGCCCATCTATTTCGGAGATAAAATTGACTACATCTTCCACCTAGCATCTCCTGCATCACCGATCGACTACCTTGAACTCCCGATCCAGACGCTGAAGGTAGGTGCCCTTGGCACCTACAATATGCTCGGACTCGCCAAAGAGCAGGGCGCACGTTTCCTGCTCGCATCCACATCCGAGACCTACGGCGACCCGCTTGTGAACCCGCAGCCTGAGACCTACTGGGGCAATGTTAATCCTATCGGGCCGCGCGGTGTGTATGATGAGGCTAAGCGGTATGCTGAAGCGATCACGATGGCATATAATCGCTATCATGATATGGATACGCGGATTGTGCGTATTTTCAATACCTACGGACCACGCATGCGTGCAGGCGATGGGCGCGTGGTTCCCAATTTCATTAATCAGGCGTTGAAAGGGGAAGATATTACGGTTTATGGGGATGGTTCTCAGACGCGGTCGTTCTGTTATGTTTCGGATCTTATTGACGGGATATACAGGTTGATGATGTCGGATTTTGTGGAGCCTGTGAATGTCGGGAATCCTGATGAGATGAGTGTGCTGGAATTTGCAGAGAGGGTTATTGAGATTATTGGCAGTGATTCGAGGGTTGTTTTTGAGGACCTGCCTGTGGATGATCCTAAGGTTCGAAGGCCGGATATATCGAGGGCGAAGGGTGTGCTGGGATGGGAGCCGAAGGTTGGGTTGAATGAGGGATTAAAGAAGACAGTAGAGTATTTTGAAAATGTATCCTAAGTATTTTTTATTCGATAAGCGTATTTAAGTCTAAAACGATTCAATCAATTAAAATTAATTTCCATGTATAAAGGGCAATGCCGCGCTTTGCGCGGTGTGGTTGCTCCGTTTTAGGTGAAACTGAATGATTTAAAATAATATCTTCGAAATATATTTAATGATATAATTGCATCATTATATCATAATAACCCAACTAACAACATGAGAATACAACCATGACCAAAACAGCCCTAATCACCGGAATCACAGGCCAGGACGGCGCATACCTCGCCGAGTTCCTGCTTAACAAAGGATACATTGTACACGGCATTAAACGACGTTCATCCTCGTTCAACACCCAGCGCATTGACCACCTATACAAAGACCCCCACGAGAGAAATGTGAATTTCTTCATGCACTACGGCGACCTTACCGACTCCACGAACCTGATCAGGATCGTCCAGGAGGTCCAGCCTGACGAGATATACAACCTCGCCGCCCAGAGCCATGTGCAGGTCTCCTTCGAGACCCCTGAATACACCGCAAATTCCGATGGCATCGGGCCACTACGACTGTTGGAAGCCATACGCATCCTCGGTCTGGAAAAGAAAACAAAATTCTACCAGGCTTCTACCAGCGAACTCTACGGCAAGGTGCAGGAAATCCCGCAAAGCGAGACCACCCCCTTCTACCCGAGAAGTCCTTACGGCGCAGCCAAGTTATACGCCTACTGGGTCACAGTAAACTACCGCGAGGCCTATGGCATATACGCCTGCAACGGCATCCTGTTCAACCACGAATCCCCAATCCGCGGCGAGACCTTTGTGACCAGGAAGATCACGATGGCTGTGGCAAAGATCAAGAATGGCTTGCAGGAGAAATTATATCTCGGTAATCTGGATGCAAAACGGGACTGGGGATTTGCAGGAGATTATGTGGAAGCTATGTGGCTTATGCTTCAGCAGGATGAACCTGATGATTTTGTGATCGCAACCGGCAAGATGCATTCTGTACGGGAATTTGTGGAACTTGCGTTTCAGGAGGTTGGGATTAAGATCGAGTGGCAAGGAGAAGGTGTGGATGAGGTTGGAGTGGATGCCGCGACTGGTGATGCTCTGGTTGAGATCGATCCGCGGTATTACAGGCCTACTGAGGTGGAGCTTTTGTTAGGGGATCCTACGAAGGCTAAGGAGAAACTGGGATGGGTGGCTAAGGTCGGGCTTCGGGAATTGGTGAAGATGATGGTTAAAGGGGATATGGGGAAGTTGTAAGGTGGCTTAATTGATTATCGATGGAGTGATCTCAAGAAATTAAAAGTCGTCCCGGATGAGCGTGGCTGGCTGATGGTGATACTGCGATGCGATGATAAGAGATACCAGCAGTTCGTTTAGGTCTATATGACCACTGAATATTCGGTGTTTGTTAATACAAAGACTGCTCTTATGGGGCACTGGAGAGGGGAACTTTTTGAATATTTAAAGTTTGAAGTTTAGGAGTGTTAAAAAAGTGATACGAATACTGCTTGATGCTGACGCTTCTATAAAATTGACAAAAATCGGCATTATTGAAACATTTGTTTTTGGTTTCGAAGTCATTTTGACCAACGATGTTTATGATGAGCATGTGATTGCGGGTTTGAGCCGGAATTATGAGGATGCTAAAATAATGGAAAAACTTGTTACAGAGAGGAAAGTTTTTGTTGCAGATATTATTGAAAAATCTTCTGCTTTTGATAAATTAACATTGGGGCGGGGCGAAAAAAGTGTGATCAATTATTATATGGGGAACAATAATATTGATCTAATTGTTTCTGATGATGAAGCATTTTTGAAAGTACTTGACCGATTTGGTATGCCTTTTACACCTGTTGCCGGTGTAATTTTGATGTGTGTTACCCATGAACTGATAAGTAAAGAAAAAGGTTTTAGATATTTAGAGTCGTTAAAACCTATGATCAAGGATGAACATATGTTTTATATAAAAAGTAAGATAGAGGAACTATCATGAGTATTACGATCGATGTACCAAAGAATATCGAGAATGTTCTTGATATTCGTTGTCGAGAAGAGCATATTGACAGGATGTCAGTCCTTAAACAGATGTTGTGGGATGGGGTGGAATCTTATCTTGTAA
>JAUWQD010000084.1 GCA_030611265.1 Methanosarcinaceae archaeon
CAGATAAAGTTTTGTATGGGTGATAATTTAAATTAAAGGTGAGATGTGATGATATTATTAACTTTAAAAGAAATATCGGTGTTTATCCGTGTTTATCTGTGGTTTAATATAATATCACACTAATTGTATATTTTAACAGCCATGACGGCACTCCCCGCACAACAACTGAATCCAATTTACCGTCACCACCATCCGCTCAACAGCACCAGAGTCGGGCAGATGGGCAAGTGTAGGAAGGGGAGTGGATAAATGGATGGGGGCGGGACAGCAGGTCAATGCGAACCGCAGAGTGCGCAGAGGTACGCAGAGAAAAGTAAAAACGCTCTGCGCACTCCGCGTCCTCTGCGGTTCACTTAAATCCACACGGCTGGCTGCCACCCTGCCGCCCTTATGGGCTGCAGTGGCAGGGTTAGTTGTAGAAATGGTTTTTATTTTACAGCCATGACCATCACACTGCACCCCCTTCCCCCACGCTCTGCGCATGAGCACCGGCGCTGGAGGGGGCCGGGTGAGTGGAGAATGGCGGGCGACTGGTAGTTAGTATTTCAGGCACGGATTCCCACAGATTTACACAGATTTGAGGTCGCATCTGTGTAAATCTGTGTCTGTGATAATTGTTGATATCACTGGTTTTTGAGATAGTGCCCATGGGGGTATTAAGAAATATATCCAATATCATCAAAATGAGACCTGTTGTATGGGTGTAACAGAGGGGGGCTGGAATCATTTCAATATTAACCACCGAGAGCACGGAGGGACACAAAGAATGGTAAAAACGCTCAGTGTCCTCTGTGGTTTTAACATCACACAAATTATATATTTTAACAGTCATGGTGACACTCCACGTACAGCAACTGAATACAACTTTCCATCACATGCCCATTAGATATACTAACCAGGTGCAATATTCCTGAATTCTTTGCTTCCCGTACCCCGGCAATACGAACCAACAAAGTTTGTTACTGAACAGGTAAACAGGATGGGCAACAGATGAAGTGCAGCTAATATTTTGTTCTGGTATGTGAATAACTCACCGCAAAGGGCGCGAAGACCGCAAAGACAATGTTACCTTAACTTCGCGTCCTCTGCGGTTCACTTAAATCCACACGGCTGGCTGCCACCATGCCGCCCTGAGGGGCAGCGGGTGCAGGGTCAGTTGTATAAATGGTTTTTATTGTATAGCAGCACCAGCGATGGACAGCCGGACAAATGCATGAGGGGAGGAATTGATGGGGCAGGTGAACTACAGGGAAGTTGTTGTGTTGGTATATGGTTAACTAACCGCAAAGGGCGCAAAGATCGCAAAGGCAATGCTACCTTAACTTTGCGTCCTTTGCGCTCTTTGCGGTGAAATATTGCACAAATAATATAGTTTAACAGTCATAACCAACACCCCTTCCCTAAACCCACACTCTGCGCATGAGCACCAGCACTGGAGGGGGCCGGGTGAGTGGGGGATGGCGGGCGACTGGTAGTTAGTATTTCAGGCACGGATTCCCAACGATTTACGCAGATTTGAGGTCGCGTCTGTGTAAATCTGTGGCTGTGATAATTGTTGATATCACTGGTTTTTGAGATGGTGTCCTGTTGGTACATATTTGCATTTGTACCCTTTGCGGATTACAGATAAGGCCATGCTGGCATCATCGGCACCCCTGCGGGTGTTGAGCGTGGATGAGGCTGATTTTTTGAATGCTACCACAGGGCCGTTGAAGCAGTAGATTGAGTGGACGTTGCTTTCCCATGTGCATATCCTGCCATACATGGAGCAGTATGCGGCTTCGGATTTGGAGAACACTGTATCGCCTTTTGCCACAGGGTTCAGGTCGCCTGAAACGGCGCCTATGTCATCGCTACTAAGGAGTACGCTGAGCAAATGGGGTATGGTGTCTTTATCGAACAGGCCGTGTGCACCTGTGATTACCACGATTTCATTGGATGATTCGTTGATACCGCAGTTGATGGCCTTGTTAACGCCGCTGCGGGAATGGTATGTAATTTTAGAGTTGTTTTGTAAGCCTTTTGCTATGTATTCTAAGCATAATAGGAACTCAAAGATTACACCATATTCACGTGTTTCCACTCACCTAATGCAATGTTGTAACTGAATTTTAACAAAGTTTTAATAGAATAGTGTCGATAGAACATCAATATGAACACCGATGACACGATGGTCCATTGCACAGCAAAGGTGTATGGCAACAGCCGTTTAGGGCATAACACAGTCATATTAGAAAACGTGATGTTCGGATACCCTGATGCATCAGTTTTAGACGAAATTACTAGAAAGAAAATAAAAGTGGAAGACCACGAATATGAAGGAACAGTGATAGGAGACGGTGCCACCCTTCGCCCAAATTCCACGATCTACTGCAAAGTGAAAATCGGAAACAACTTGAGGACTGGCCACAACATCCTGATTCGCGAAAATACCACTATTGGGGATGATGTCCTTATCGGAACAAACACCATAATCGATGGAAACACAACCATTGGAAGCAATGTAAGTATTCAGGGCAATGTGTACATACCGACCAACACCACGATCGAAGATAATGTGTTCATAGGGCCGTGTGCGGTACTTGCGAACGATAAGTATCCAGTACGGAAAAAATATGACCTGAAAGGACCGATTATCAGAAAAGGCGCATCGATTGGCGCAAATTCCACAATCCTGCCGGGTGTTGAGATCGGTGAAGGAGCGATGGTCGCGGCAGGAGCGCTTGTTACAAAGGATGTGCCAGCCTGGAAACTCGCTATCGGCGCGCCTGCAAAGATTGTTGAGATGCCAGAAGATTTAAAAGTCTTGAATATTATATAAATATAAACTTATAAAAAGGAACTCAAAACATGATACCTATCGCAAAACCTTTACTTGGAGCCGATGAGGTTCGGGCAGTTTCCGATACGATCATGTCTGGCATTATCGCAGAAGGACCACGAGTGGCAGATTTTGAGCAAGCGTTTGCTGATTATATTGGTGTTGAACACGCTATTGCTGTGAATTCCGGAACTGCTGCACTGCATGCGGCACTGCTTGCACATGGAATTGGTGACGGGGACGAGGTTATCACCACTCCTTTTACATTCATAGCAACGTCAAACTCAGTACTCTTTACAGGTGCAAAACCTATATTTGCAGACATCGAAGATGACACATTCAATATCAACCCTGATGCTATCATGGAGAAGATCACATCTAAAACAAAAGCAATCCTTCCTGTCCACCTCTATGGTCATCCGGCAGAGATGAATGCAATTATGGAGGTCGCCGAAGATCATAACCTTGCTGTGATCGAGGATGCATGTCAGGCACACGGAGCTGTTTATGATGGGGAAAAAGTAGGCTCCTTTGGGACAGGCACGTTCAGTTTCTATCCTACAAAGAACATGACCACAAGTGAGGGCGGTATGATAACCACCAACGACCAGAATATTGCAGACCGTGCCCGGATGATCAGGTCACATGGCTCCAGGCAGAGATATGTGCATGAGATGCTTGGCTATAATTTCCGTATGACAGACATATCCGCTTCGATCGGACTTGTGCAGCTTAATAAAATTGGTGAGTTTACTAGACAGCGACAGAGTAATGCAGAGTATCTATCAAGGGGGTTGAAAAGGGTCGATAGGGTCACAGTACCGATTGTGCGACACAATTGTGAGCATGTGTTCCATCAATATACGATTCGTGCTCAAGATCGGGACGGACTTGTTGAGACATTAAGTGAAAATGGCGTGGGGACAGGCGTATATTATCCAATACCAACTCATAAGCAGCCATTCTATCAGGAGCTGGGATATAATGATTCATTGCCTGAGAGTGAAGGGGCAGGAGACGAGGTTGTGTCACTTCCTGTGCATCCGTCTGTTACCCAGGATGAACTGGATCATATTATAGGTGTTATAAAGGGAACTGAATAATTATGTTGCGAGTAGGAGTAATAGGCACCGGTGCTATGGGACAGCATCATGTGAGAATATACAGCGAAATGGATGATGTTGAACTGATCGGAATATCTGATGTTGATGAGAAGCGTGCAAAGGAACTTGTAATACAATGCAGTTCCTCACATAAGTGTTTGATATGAAATAATATAGAAAAGTGAATATTGATATGACTCAAAATATATTAGTTTTGTCGAACGATCCTTTCAGCAGCTATGAAACTGTTGGTCAAACCTATATGGATAAATATTTCAATCCAAATGATATGTTTGATAACATTTTTGTTATAGAACCACCTTCATCATTGAAATCAGTTCAATCTCATAATATGTATGAAATTTACTATACCAAGAGAAGTGGTTTGAAATTTTTATACCCTTATGACATTTTGAAAATGTATTTAAAAGCCTTTTATGTTATTTTGAACAATGATATTAATTTAATTCGTGCATATAATCCTTTTTTTGCAGGTTTAATTGGCGTATTATTGCAAAAATTATTTAAGACGCCTTGCATCATATCACTTCATAATGATTACAAATTAAATCAAAAAATCGAAAAACGATACTACATATTTGGAATTAAATTGTTTAGTAATCTCGTAGAGAAATATACCATCTCCTCTGCAGGTGGAATAATTGCAATGACTAACCATTTAAAAAATTATGCAATTGCCCACGGTGCTAAATCTGAAAATGTGCAGGTTATCCCAAATAAAGTCGATATAAGTAAGTTTGAGAAAAATGAGAATATCTCATATGAACCTGATACCAGTTTTTTCAATAATAGTTTTGTATTGCTATATGTTGGCAGTTTAGTTAAACAAAAAGATCCATTGACTCTTCTTAAGGCATTCAATAACGCCAAAAAGCAGTTGACAAATCTCAAATTAATTTTAATTGGTGATGGCCCATTGAAACCAGATATTGAGCAATTTATTCAAGAATATGATTTATACGACGATGTGCTATTAAAAGGATATATGTCTCACGATGCGCTACCTTCATTCATGGCTAATTCCGATGTGTTTGTATTCCCAACTCTCGAAGAAGGATTTGGAATCGTATTAATTGAAGCACAAGCGGCTGGATTACCAATTATTTCTTCCGAAATACCCCAAACGAAAGATATAATCACACATAAAAATGCACTTCTTTTTAAACCAGGAGATGCAAACATGTTGACAAATTATATTATGGAAATATATCGGGACGGTAATTTGAGAAAACATTTGTCAAAGAAAAGCAAAGAAAGTGCAGAACGATTTTCATGGGATAAAATTGCTGATCAAGAGACAGAACTGTATCAAGCTTACATAAATTCACATTAATGACACAAATGTTTTTTGATAAATCAGGATGATGGCATACAATGATTAAGATAGGAGTAATTGGCACAGGTGAAATGGGCCAGAACCATGTTAGAATCTATAGCGAAATGGATGATGTGGAATTGGTTGGAATATCGGATGTAAATGAAGTGCAAGTAAACCAAATCGCAAAAAAATACAATACAATACCATTCACAGAATATACTAAGTTACTCGATTGCGGACTTGATGCGGTGAGTATTGCAGTACCGACAACTTTGCATACGCAGGTTGTACTTGATTCAATTGCAGCAGGCGTAAATGTTCTTGTCGAAAAACCAATTGCAGATACAATTGAGAATGCAGATAAGATGATTACAGCAGCATCTGATGCTGGACTCATTCTTATGGTGGGGCATATTGAGCGGTTTAACCCTGCAATAACCAAGATGAAAGAAATTATTGACGAGGGGTCAATTGGCAAGATTTTATCAATCTCAACGCGAAGAGTAGGCCCTTCAAACCCGCGAATACAAGATGTTGGAATAATTCTTGATCTGGGAGTGCATGATATTGATATAATTTCTTATCTCTATAACGCAAATGCACTGAAAGTATACACCGTTGCCGGGTCTGAATCTCATTCACAAGAAGATCATGCATCGATCCTACTCGAATTTGATGGAAATAGTTCAGGAGTTGTTGAAACAAACTGGTTTACACCTCACAAAGTTAGGAAAATGGCAGTAGTTGGAGTTGGTGGTGTAGCATATCTGGATTACATCGATCAGACTGTATCAATTCACGATGGTAAGTGGATACGTGAAGCAAAGATTGAGAAAGCTGAGCCCTTAAAAAAGGAATTAGAACATTTTATTAATTCAGTACGTACCAGAAAAACTCCAATCACTACTGGCATAGATGGAAAACGTACTCTTGAAGTCGCGTTAGCTGCCATCGAATCGTATAAGACCGGGCAGATAATTATGATGGATTGAATGACAGGATAAACGCAGAATTAAGGGTTCCAATGGTAGAGTTGAGGTTTAAGGCACAGAGTAATGCTGACTGGAAGGAGTTTGATAAAGTAAAATGTGAAAACATGAATGGCTATTTTGTAGTATATAAAATAATATGTGAGGTATCTATGCAATGAATTATAAAAAAATATTGATAACTGGAAGCACTGGATTTGTTGGTTCCAATTTAGTGGAACAATTATCCAAACAATATCATCTATATTGTTTGTATAATACACAGCAAGGATTTATAAACCAAAATATATCCTACATTCAGCAAGATTTTAGTAAAAATATTGATACAAGCAAGTTACCATCTGACGCAGATTGCATAATTCATCTTGCTGCAAATACAGATAAAAATGATGATAAATCAAATTTATTCCAAATCAATACAATGAGTACCTTGAAACTACTTGAATATGGAAAAACAATTGGTATAAAAAAGTTTATTTTTGCATCCACTGGTGGTGTATATGGGTATAATTCACAACCATGTGACGAAGAATCATTAGTAAACCCGATTGACTTTTATAGTCTATCTAAACTTGAATCTGAACTTTTAGTAAAGTATTACTCAAAATATTATTCAACCACCATCTTGCGATTGTATTTTCCATATGGAATAGGACAAAAAAAAGGTATCATACCCTTATTGGCCAATAAGATTAGAAACAAGGAATCAATTCAAATATATAAGGGGAACACTCCAAAAACAAATCCAATCTAGAGACTTTTTATTTTCTTCTGGTTGGACCAAATATGCGTCCAAACCAAACATATCTAACCTAAATATTTCAACTGTCTTCATTAAATGATAAACAAAAATATCCAACGTCCTCAAACAGTATAAAATTTCAAGGTAAAAT
>JAUWQD010000088.1 GCA_030611265.1 Methanosarcinaceae archaeon
ACTTCCAGTTCAATTTACTCCAATCTGTGAAAACCTGACTTCATTGATCGTCGGTGTATATTTTTTTTCATTGGTGCTTATAAACTCGGTTATCTGTGATATGCGGGATATCGAAGGTGATGCATTTTCCGGAGTACAAACTATACCAGTAATATTGGGTGCGAAAAAAACAAAAAATCTACTTATATCTTCTAATTTATTTAGCGGGTCAATGGTTCTTCTATTGGGTGTTACACATATTTCCCCAATGATGACATGTCTTTTAGCTGCCGGTATAATTTACGCTTATTTCTATATTTTATTTTTTGATAGACTGGCAAAACAGATATTCTTTGTGACCTGGTTGTTGATGGTCAATTTATCGTATTGGGAGGAGTGATGTATATTGCAATAAATGTGATGGGCTAATTTAAGTCAACTCTCACAAACCAAACAATAAAGGCACCACACCACTGATTGATCTTATGTACACTCTGCATGAGAAAAAAGGGATCAAGTATGTGCCACAAGTGGCAGCTTCTGAATTGGATGCATACGAGGAACTTGCTGATGTGGTTCGTAAAAATGTCGATATGGAGCGGGTTTGTGAGATCATCGGAATTGATGTGTAGGTCGTTCTGATGTTCTGTGTAGTTTCTGTTTTTGATATGAAACCCTAAAATGCCTCATTTTCCGCACGATTTTGAATTGTCGGACAGCCTATAAATTCTGTTAATTCCGTCTAATATTTGCCCACTTAATATTGAGTAGATCCCAAAAAGAACACGATCAGTGACCTTCATGATTTCAAACAAAGCGGCATGGGTGATCAAGACTGTAACGGGTAGCGGCGCAATCCTTGAATCCATCAGGGCTGTCAGCATGTACAGCGGGGATCAGTATCCTACTTCAAACTGGTTTATCCAGTCGTCAACGAGTTTTATAGGCTTCGGATATGGTTAGGTCTGGCTTTGGGATTAGTAGGTGGGTTCGGTGATTTTATGTGTGTTTTATGAAAACCACTGCCCTGCTTAAAATCATTTTCGGTTTTTTTATTTGACTAAATCCTATGGCATCTGCCCGGTTCACAGTTTCTTCAAATGCTTTTTTTGAAACATGGAATGATGGCTCTACGATAAATAAAGCTCCATCAGGTTTTAGTATTGAGTATATTTCTTTTAAGAACTTATCCTTATCAGGAACCTCATGGACCATATAAAAAGCCAGAACAAAATCAACTTTTGTTGAAATACCTATTCTATCATCTTCACATTTATGTAGCTCAATTATATTTTCAATTTCTGTTCCTTCGATTTTATTCTTGATTTTATCAAGCATTCCTTGCTGCAAGTCTACAGCGATCACTTTACCCGATGTACTGACCATATCAGCCATCCCTACTGAAAAAAACCCGGGACCGCATCCTATATCTAAGACAGTCATGCCCTCTTTGATATAATCTTTTAAGATATTCTTTGGATTCTGGACCAAATTCCTGAAAAAATTATCAAGGACATTGGCTTCTTCAACAGGGCATACATGCTTATTATTATCTTTCACATTACTCATCTACTGCAGGTAATCGAATCTGCATATTATTTTTCTTGATGACATTTATAAATTTCGTTATATTTATATTTTTTGTGGATATGTCATGTTTTAACAATTTTGCGGTATTTTTGATGAGCTAATCCCAATAAGAACACGATCAGTGACCTTCATGATTTCAAACAAAGCGGCATTGGTGGTCAAGACTGTAACGGGTAGCGGCGCAATCCTTAAATCCATTAGAAGCAAGACGATATCAGGTTACGAAATTCACATGGAGCCAACTAAATCGTGCGCGCCGGTCTTTGGAGATGACGGGTGCATAGATGAGTCTTGGTTTGTGATCGGAATATACCTGCACGGATTGTTTGAGAATGAGAATATTCGGCATGCGCTAATGTCGTATTTACATGAGGGAAATAGAATTGAGTATGTGCCGCAAGTGGCAGCTTCTGAATTGGATGTGTATGAGGGACTTGCCGATGTGGTTCGTAAGAATATCGATATGGCGCAGATTTGTGAAATAATAGGATTTGATTGATTATTTGTCTTCCATCAAAATAAATGAATACACATATATAAGTAAAAACGGTGACAAGTGATAAATATGAACTGGGTAACTCCTAAATGTGCGCATGTACCTGAAAAACCACTGTTCTTGCTCATACTCTCAAATACAGCAACTGCATATATCCCAAAAATATCTGCAGCCGGCAAGAGCCCGGAATTTACAGATTATACACCGGCAGGTGATGCGGAAATTGTTAAGACAGGCAATATCATCAGCGTACCGGTTTTGCCGATAACACCTCCATACAACACACCTACGCCTGCGATAATCACACGTGCAGCCCTGAAACTTACAGGTGTTCCACACATGTTCGTAAATGCCGGACTTAAAGTGGTTCCTGAAATTTCTTTTGTCGATCTTATGGCAAAGCCCGGGTGCGACATTAGGGAAAATGTTGCAGTTTATGATGCAGAGGGTATCTTTGAACGCGCACAGAAACTTGGCAGGGATATCAGGGACCAAACTGACCATCTTGTCATTGGAGAAAGCATACCAGGCGGTACGACAACTGCTATGGGTGTGTTGAATGCTCTTGGGTATGACGGAAATGTTAGCAGCAGTTCGTGTTCCAATCCATTGGCCCTGAAGAACAAGATCGTCAAGGAGGGGATGGATGCATCAGGGGTTGAGTTTGGAAGCCTTCGCGACGATCCTTTACATGCCATTACATGTCTTGGCGATCCAATGATGGTGGCAGTTGCAGGAATTGTATCAGGGACCGACGGGATCGATGTCGTGCTTGCAGGCGGAACCCAGATGGCGGCTGTTTTTGCTGTGATCAAGCACCTTGGCATCAATACAGATAACATCTCGATCGCGACAACAAAATATGTTGTTGATGATGCAAGTGCAAACTTTGGTGAACTGGTCGATGAACTCGGTGTACCGGTGTATGCAGCAGACCCCGGCTTTGGCGCGTCACATCTGCCCGGTCTTCAACGATATGAAGCCGGCGATGTTAAAGAAGGCGTAGGTGCCGGCGGTGCAATGTATCTTGCACAGATGCATGGCGTATCGCAGGAAGAGTTGCGGCATGAGGTCGAAAAGATATGCGAGGAGCTTTGTTAGCGTTCTATATCTGTTTTAATATTCTTTGAAAATATGTACTTCCATACAACTTCCAGTCCAATATCATTAACAATGGTTTAACGAAGGAAGCCTGAAAGATTATAGTTTCGAAAATAATATTTGCAATGAACAATATACCAAGAACTATGGGTGAGTATAGTATCGATGCTATAGGTGGGGCATTTGAAAAAACCAAAAAGGCTTTGATCCAGCCCTTCGATTTCTGGAAATGGATAAAACTTGGAATAATTATCATTCTACTGGGTGGCTCCGGCGGAGGAAACTACAGCAGTAACAGTCAACAGTTTGACGGAAAGGATTTCAAGGGAGAAACGATAGAGGCGCAAATTGAAGAAATGTTCGATCAAATCGCCCAGTTTATCCAGCAGTATAAGACATATATCCTGATCGGAGTAGCTGCCATTGTTGGGATTTCCCTTATATTTTTCTATATTTCTAATATCATGGAATTTGTTTTTGTTGAATCACTTGTGTCAAATCAAGTGAAATTCTGGGCATATTCAGGAAAATACCTTGGGTTAGGATTTAACCTTTTCATAATCCGGTTCATACTGGGACTGGCAGCCTTCTTGTTATTTATTGTCGCCATGTTGCCGATTATTCTGCCAGTGCTGCAATCACCGGAAACCTTCAATGCAGGATTGTTAATTGGAGGAATACTATGGTTCATCGCAGTCATTTTGATGCTTGCCGTGATCTTCGGAATAATAGACTCGTTTATTAATCTCTCCATACCATTGGCCATGTATCACAATACCGGCATTATCACTGCTTTAAATAAGGTTTTTAATAACTTCAAGGCGGGCTGGGAGCGAATAATAGTCTACTGGGTAATCAGGATCATACTACGTGTTGTAGTAGCCATCATTGTAGGCATTCCGTTATTGATACTATTCCCGATAATATTTGCAATTCTGGCAGGAATCGGTGGGTTGATGTATCTTGTCCTGTTAACCATTGGTGCCGGATCATTTGTATGGCTGGTGCTGACACCATACGGGCTTGTTGTATTTGTGTTATTTATTACATTCATCCTGTTGGCATCAGTACCTGCCCCCGTATTTATCAAATACCATATGCTCTCATTCCTACAGGCATGGTATCCTGATGCTGGATTGCCGTTCTTTGATGCAGAGGAAAGTATGTCAGAGTAAGTCTACCGTTGCAAGTCTAAGTCTAACTGTAGCACTGCAAAAGAGATGCCGGATGTGAAACTCTGGTGCAGACTTTTATCGTTGAGAGTGGTTTTTGTTCTACACCTTTTCGATATACAAAGTCTGCGATGGGAATGCTATTTCCACACCAAGTTCCTCCAAAAGACGCATGATCCTAAGATTGAAATCCTCCCTGATCAGGAGGAACTCATCCCACACAGTTGTTTTGGTGAAACAGTAAATGAAGATGTTCAGGGAATAGTCGCCAAAGTCGGTGAAATGCACCATATAGAAATTATGGTCAAACCTGTGGTCTTCCTTTATTATCTGTTTTATGCCATCCACTACTTCGCCGATCTGGGCAGAGGTGGTGCCATACGTTATTCCAAGATTGAACTTGATCCTGCGTTTTTGCATGGCTGAATAATTCACCACGCCGTTCTTGATGAACTGGCTGTTGGGCAACGTAACTTGTGCCTGATCGAATCTGCGGATACGTGTAGACCTGAAGCCAACGTCCTCAACTGTGCCCTCGAAGTCGTTTATTCCGATCCAATCTCCCATCTGGAAAGGTTTATCAGAGAAGATCGTGAACGAACCAAACAGGTTGCTCACCGTATCCTGGGCAGCCAGAGCAAAAGCCAGCCCCCCAACTCCCAATCCTGCCAACAGGGAGGCGATATTATATCCAAAATTATTCAAGATGAACAAAACGCCCAGTGTGATTACAAATATCCGCAAACTTTTTACAACCAGAGGGGCGATCTGGTCGTCCAGTTTACTTTCAGTATTTTCTGTAATACTATAGATCAAGTGACCCAGCACATCAATGAGCTTGAATACGAAATACAGTAAAATGAATGAGAGGATCATGACGTAAGCATTATGGGTGATACCTGCGATATTTAAAATTCCGATCTCATCCGGAAGTTGCAATGTAATTATTGCGAAGTAGAACCCGTGCAGTAATATAAGGTAACCGAGTGGGGCTTTTGATGCTTTTAACACCAGATCGTCAAATTCGGTTTTTGTCCTCTCTGCAAGTACAATTAATTTTTGATCAATAATGTATACGAAGATCGATCTGATGATGTATGTTACAAATATTATAACAAAGAACAATATCAGACTTTCAACTGATATGTTCGGTATCGTTAAATTGAAAATATCTGTTATAGGTGTCATGAGTTTTTGATCTCAACGTATTTTCGGCAGGGGATTTCTGTTTAAGTCCCCAGACGATGATTTATATTGAATCCGCGATATTTAAAAGTTGTTGCATCGCAATTGAATTACCTTAATGTGCAGTAACTTACTGGCGAGTAAATATGTATTAGGATCTCCCCAACCCACATTCTCCCAATCCGGCATCTCCGGCACGCACAAGATATTCAACATCCTTTGGCTCATATCCCAAAAGATGCGCACCCACACTATCAACTGCCACAACATCCGTGCCGCCGATAATAACATTGAACTCCTCGGGCGAGCAGATGGTTTCATGACAAAGGTTTCCGACAATCCCATCGATAATGGATAATCGTGGCGCAAAGCGCCGATTCAGGTCTACAATTTTTTCGTGTATCCTGCTGTGCATGATGTTCTTGGGATTCAGCCCGCCCATCATATTCTTCATACACAGGGTCACATCCGCAAGTGAATGCACTTTGAGTTTGGATACGGAAATTATGGCATCGGCTTGCAGGTATGTCTTTGCGACAGTAACTTTTTTGAGTGCAGTTGCACCGTCAATGGTCACTTCCACCATCTCATCGCTGTTGAGGTCAACAGGCACGATGCCGTATGGTCGCAGTGCGCCGGTAAGTCCCACCTTCTCAAACACTGACGGCATGTCGTACAGTGTCATCCCACCCTCGCCAACGATGATGTTGTTGAAGCCGTGTTCCTGAAGATATGCCACAATGCCTGCAACAATGGCAGGGTCTACAGTAATGCCGGTTGATGGCAGGTCATCGGTTACGCAGTTCGGTTTGATGAGAATTGTTTCATCCTTGTCAAAACAGTTCTCTGCATGGATGTCGCGGAGTACTTTAGTGACATCGCGAGGGTCGGTGGTTGAATGGAGTGAGATTTTGGACTTAGGCATAGGTGTGTGTTTGAGAGGATTGGTTTTATTGTTTTTGGTATTTCCTTATCTTCCACTTTACATTATTTTCATGCGTTTGGAACGCAACACTCGCACTTATATTAAGTGTAATATCGATGATTCGATGTCATTTCCACTCTTGCGATATACTATAAGTACTATAGCGACCATAGTAAAACATAATATGAGTGTTACAACCACAATTCAAGTAAAGACAAACACACGTGACACCTTACGTGAAATTGGACATATGGGAGATGACTAT
>JAUWQD010000072.1 GCA_030611265.1 Methanosarcinaceae archaeon
ATACGGTAACGGTGATGATGTGTGCGAGCAGTTGCTCACAGAGGCCCATGTGGCTGCCACACCGGGAAGTGCTTTCGGGCCCAACAGCATGGACTTTATCAGGATTTCCTATGCTACCAGCCAGGAGCGAATACGGGACGCACTTGAGAGGATCGAACGGGTGCTGGGGTAACAGCCGGGTTTAAAATGAAAATAGTCCACAAGTATAAGTCACATCACGGTTGTTTTCATTATCGTGCGAAGTAAAGTCACGATTCGAAAACTCTCAGATGGTCCGCTATTATATGATTACCAGTACGGCATAGCATCCATGCTGTATTCCCGTCTTGCTGCAGCAAATATTACCCTTGCAAATTCGATCCACAGTCATCAGGGATTCAAGTTCTATACGTTTTCCAACCTGATCATCGAAGACTGGATCCCGATTAAAGACGGCTTGAATTTCAAAAGGGCCCACTTTTTCCTTTCCTCGCCCGATCCTGAATTCATACGAAGTTTTACAGAGGGATTGCTACTTGGACCTGAATTTTTCCTTGGTAAGAAGAAGATTGATTTTATTATCGAGCGTGTGGAGATACTCCCGCAGCGCACGTTTTCGGATACCTGTACATTCAAAACCCTGTCACCTGTGTATGTCAAGACTATGAGGAAACGTGATGGCAAGCTGGTCGAGGTTGACCTGTACCCAAAGGATGCCAAGTTCTACGAGAACCTGCATACAAACCTGACCGCCCGGTATGAGGAGTTCTACGGGCACCCTGTTGAGCATGAGCATTTTGAGGTTGTGGATGTGAAGGATGTCAAACCTAAGCGGATATCGATTGGCAACTCTTTTCGGCGGTGCAGTTTGATGAGGATGGCGGTTGAGGCGAGCCCTGAGCTTATCGGGTTTGCATATGATGCGGGGCTGGGTGAGAAGAATGCTATGGGGTTCGGGTGTGTGGATGTGGTGTGAGCAGGGAGTTCATGGATATTTCAGCTATCCCGGATCGTTACTTTTTCCATATGCCTGTTAAGGAGTTTTACTTCATGCTGTTCTGCAAGTTCAAGCGCAGACTGCGTATATCCGGATCTTGAGATGAATATCACCTGTTTCTTTTGTGTCCCGAATTCGGAGCTGCTGATCTTTTGTATCAGTTTATCTATGTCTTTGTAGCTGCTTTTCTTATTTCGCCATTTTATCTCAAAAATATATGATGTTTTTCCATCTGTGCCTACCAGGTCGAATTCGATGTTATCTTCCAGATACTTCTCAAGTTCGATGTTATACAGTGATTCCAGTTTGTATTGTATTTCAAATTCTTTGGCAATTCAAAGTTCGGTTGAGACTTTCTGGTATTTTTCCTCTAGTGTCGAGTCAACCATACAATATCGCTCGATATATAATCTGACACTGTTCCATTTCCCAGTTATTTTTAAGACGCAGATTAACACAGATTTACGCAGATTTAAGGTTGCATCTGCGTAAATCAGTGTAAATCTGTGTCCAATATAATTATTGAAATAATTTGATTTTAGAATTGTGCCCTATGCAATTCATAATACGACACTTGAAGGTTGACTCGACACCAGGTTTGCCAGTAGGTGTTCTACCGCTTTCCCTGATGTGATCTCCGTACCAAGGCCCAGATATTTGTTATTGACCCAGAAGGCAAATAGTGGGTCTCGTATGTGGTATGTACTATCTTTGCGGAATATGAGGTCTGTTCTCAGGAGGGCTTTGAGGTAATTTGATATTTCTCCTGTCGGTTTTTTTATGTGTCTTGCAATTGCTGCCAGGGTTGCAGGATCTTGTGATAACAGGAAGAGTATGGTCTTGTACCTGTCTTTGTTCCTGAATTTTGCAAGGGATACATCGAGGATGTACTCGAAATGCTCATTGATGGAGCCTGTATCTGCGAATATTTCGTTCATTATACAGTAATTTACCTGTGGTGTGTTGATCGAACTGTCAAGTGCATACTGTTCGGATATTTTCCTGCATACCGCAACCGTGTAGTACGGCTGGCCGTTTGTGAATTTATAGATCTTGTCTTTGTGGTTTTGGGCGAGTTTAAAGGGAAGTGTCGAGTCGATAAGTTCGTGTGTGCTTTCCCTGTCAAAGTTTTCCAGGGTCATCCTGGTGAACTGTCCGAAGAAGGGGTTTTTGTAGTTGAGCATTTCATTGAAGACCGAGAACACTGAGCCTGATATCCAATAGTTGACGTCCTTTTGTTTTTCTGTTATCGAGCGCATTACCTGAAGGAACCGGGAGTGTACCTGTAATAATTCCTGGAATTCATCGAGGATGAATATGATCTTTTTATTGTGTTTTTCTGCGAGTTTCTGTGCAAATTCGAATATCAGTTCCAGGAGTTCTTCTCTGGCGATCTCGTGCTGCTTGAGGATGCTTATGAGGGTTCTTACGTGGTGTGTTTCCATATCTCCCAGTTTTGATGCGAGTAGAAGCAGGTCTTCCATTTCATAGGGATAGTCTGCCTGTTCTTTTTGCCGGACTGTTTCGAATATTAGTTCTTTTGAGTATGCTTTGACGAATCCTTCTGTATCAGGGATTATTTTCTGGAGGTTGATATAGGGGATCAGTATGTTGCTGTCATGGGTGGTGCTTTTGAATTGCAATAGCAATTCTGTTTTTCCGATGCGCCTGAGCCCAAAGAGTGCGATGTTTATTCTTGAGCCGGAGCTTATTGATCTGCTGTGCTGGTTGAGGATTGCGAGTTCATGGTTTCTGTTTACGAACATGTATGTTAGTATAATGCTTTTATGCATAAATAGATTATGCATAATTGGGTTATGCAGGTGTTGTAGCCTGTCAGGGGTGCCGTCGGAGAGGATACGGCTGGTGCAGAGCGGTGTGGTGGTGGGGAAAACGACCTGCGCCGGGTGGGTGGTTTGGTGGAATACTTTCTCACTGCATGGGAATAGTATAAATATGTTAAGGGTGTTTATTTGGGTGATGGCGATGAGGGATAAGTGTGAGTTGCAGATAAAAAATATATTGTTGTAGATTTGGAGGAAGTATGTACAACTTTATCGTAGATTTGTTTACTGAGGAAGAATACAGCGATTTATTAAATAGAGAAGAAGAAGGTTACAAAAATGAAAAAACCAAAATTTTGGTCGTACCTCCAGACTTAATTGATTCGCCGTTTGTTATTAAAAACACAGATATTGAAGAGGAAATTGCTGATAACCTTTTATTAGAAAAGTTTCAATTTGCATATTTCAATTTTAATAAGTTTGTCAATCCCACGCATAACAACGCTAACAATATTGGCACAAATTCCGCATTGATGAGCCATTCACCCACACACTACAAAATTACAAAAGCCTTCATTGATAAAGATAATGATGGTAAAAATCGGCAGTATCCCAACGAGAATACTATGATAAAAATCCCCTTGAAGAAAGTTGAGGGATTTTCAAATTCGGTGAGGAAAACCGAATACTATAAGCAATTTCCTGAGCTTTGCGATAGAGTCGTGAGCTTTTTTAGAGATTTTGACATAATTAACCCGGAAAACAGTTTTGGGTTAGCGGAGAATGACTTCATTGTATTTCTTGTAAACAATTCAGATATTGAGAGATATTTAAATGTTGTTGAAGATTACACCATAGAAAAAATTCTGAAATATCCTATATTTGAAGGAGATTGTGACAGTTGTGGAAAATCAGATCAACTGTACATGTTAACTCAGGGAAATATGTTCGATTTGGGAAAAGATCGAAAATTTCTTTTTAGGCACCCTACAAGGTTCAATACTAACTTGACATCAAAAAGTCCGGAGAATTTCAATATTTGTAAAAAATGCGCCAAGCAAGTTTATGATTTTTTTGAATACATTAAAAAATACAAATTTTACAGATATGTGTTTCCCACAACCTTAACTTTTGACACAAGCGATTACAAAGATTATTCTTCCGATCCGATTGGCATCTTAAAAATGTTAAAAACTCTGTATAACAAGAATCGATCTCAGGAGTTCGATTATGTGATGATGATCACCAATCCGAAAATAGAGGATATAGAATTCATATACGTAAATAATTTCAATTACAATCTTCAAAATGTGAAACCCACTGTCAATGTCAGTGACATTCCGCTACACTCAACACTGAAAGAACTCGCTGCCAAAGGTAAAGAGGGAGAAATCACATACATCCAAAATGAAAGGAATAAATCAATATTCTTGAGAGAATTAAATCTAATCTTTAATAATACTCTTACGCGTTCCTTGTTTGAGACCGATCCAAAAAAGTTGATGAAATCACTTCATCCTTTCCTAAAGCTGAAAATCATCGAATACAACTCAATTATTAGAAACTTTGTATATTTTCAGGATAATTCTTTCTTCGATGACCGGATTTATTCGAAACTATTCAGAGAGATGCTCTCAGAGCTGGTTACGAATCCCGGTCTTCGGGATGACATGAAGATCGGACCTAACAAAATCCGATTCTTCTTAACAATTTACTTTAAGTATCTAAACATAGAATCTAATGGGGGCGATACCATTACAGAATATATGGCACTAAAAGATAAAATGAAAGAGACGGAACCTTTCGAAGTGGAGAATGATTTTGAAGCGAGCTACTGCTTGGGACAGATATTTTACTATCTGTTGCAGGAATATAAAGGACAGAACAAACTGAACCTCTTTACTAAATATACCATGAATGTTCATAACATGGATATATTAAAAATGAAGTTGGTTACAGTCCTTGAAAAGTATTCGCATAACGAATATCTTGATAACAATCAGCGATTTCACAATCTTATCAAAAGCGTACTGGCGTTTGAGTTCAAAAAATCATACGAGGACAACAAGATACCTCTATATACGGGTTATTTTGACAATAACTATTTATATTATTCTAAAAAGGAAAAAGAAGAACTCGAATCTCAACAACAGGAGGAGAATTAGATGAACTATAGCGGTGTAGTGGTTGTAAATGCAAAGAATGCAAGTTTTAATGCAGGTTTTGATGGTCTTCCCAGGAGATTACCTACCGGGAGGATATTTGCTACCGATAAAGCATTGAAGTATTGTATAAGAGAATATCTCTCAAAAAAGGAAACTGTGTTTGTACAAAGAAGTAAGGAGTTCCACGAAAGTAAAGATGGGGGAGTGGTGCAACGGTACCTGACATTGAAGGAAAACTACCTCAAAAAATGTGGGAAAGAAAGCATCCCTAAAGATGAGAAAGCCATAATCGACGATCTCAAACAATTCATAGATATTCGATTGTTTGGAGTAGTATTTGCAGTTGATAGCAACATATCTATAACCGGTCCCTGCCAGATAAATTATGGAATCAACAGGTTTGAGGGATCCAATATATTCTCTTCAGAGATATTATCTCCTTACAGAAATCCAAATGAAAAGAGCAAAGATGCACAGCAGACCACAATAGGTGAAGAATCCAGGGCAGACGATGTTTATTACGTATATGACATCTGCCTTAACATGAACTCTGCAGAGAAACAGGGAATTGAAATAGCAGATAATGACATAGAGAAACTGAAAAATGCATTGAAATACTCAGTGGGAGAAGTAACTTCTACTACCATGTTTGGTTGCGAGACGGTAAGCATGCTTTGGTTTGAGAACAAAGACGATCGGATATTCAACAACCTGAACTCATTGGTAGATGTATATGAGTCAGATGGTGAGGTAATCGTGGATTATTCAAAGGTCACAAAATTAGTGGAAGGAAATATAGATAACGATTCACTTGAGCAATATAGCATCAAAGTCAAAAACATTCTTTTCAAGTAGATTGATTCTGAGTGAAATAAACCTTCTGGTGACTATATGGATATAACACTGGAGCAATTTTCTTCGCCTGAAGAAAATGAGATTGGTAACCAGTCAAATAAACTCCTGATTTTTAGATTGTATGGGAATTTTGCCCATTTCAATCAGCCTATCAGCAATCGATTCAGGAATACGTATTCCATCATTCCAAAACCTCAATTGCTTGGGCTTATTGGGTCAATCGCTGGTCTCGAAGGATATAAAAACAAGACCACTGCCCCAGAATTCTATCGTCTAATCGGAGATTTGAAAGTTTCTATTAAACCAAATAATAATTCTGATAAAAAGTTCATAGTGAAATATAACAGTTTGAACAGTTTTTTGAATAACAGAGTGGACACTGGTTCTCCAAATGTAATAATCAATGAACAGGTGCTCTTACATCCAGACTATGAAATTGGCTTATTGCTGGACGAAAATAATGACCTGCATGACACCATCATTGAAAATATCCAGCATAACCGCAGCGTATTCCACATATATCTGGGAAAGAATGAGTTTTTTGCAAACGTCCAATACATCTCCCTCGAAAACTATGAGATAAATTCCACGAGAGAAGTGATGTGTCGCAGCATACTACCCTTTGATGAACTGAAAAAGGAAGGCACCGATAACATGAAACTGGAAATGCTTCCAGTAGGTTTCGATGAGAACTTCAAGTACGTTTATCACTTAATGGCGATACCGCAGAAAGAGTGTGTTGTACCATTGAAAAATCCGAATAATTGCATCATCTCAAAGGATAATGTTTACTATGCCTTCTGATACTTTCAGAGAAATATTCAACGATCTGGATAGAAGTTTAATTCCACGTAACCGATTCTATTCTGCTCATAGACGAGGGGACAATCTGGAATCGCTGGAAGATCACTCGGAACTATGTAGTAATTATTTCCTGCATATAATCGACGGATTAGGACTTGAATCGATACTGGATGAATTAATATCCAATATATTTGGGGAAAAACAACAAACTGAAATCAAACAAATCACATCATTTGCGATTTATTATCACGACATCGGAAAAATAAATCCTAATTTCCAAAAGGCAAAAGTAAAAGGAATGAAGGTGTCTGGCACTAGTCATCACAGTTTTTTTTCAGAAAGGGTGTTAACTTCATTTCTCCTGAGAAAGTTTCCAGAATTCCGAGGAATCGTATATTTGGTTACCAATATTATTCGGAGCCATCATGGAAAATTAAATGATTTTACCATAAAGGATTATTATGAAAGCTCTGAAGAAAGAGAAATAATCCCAAAAATTCATCAAATAACTGATATTGATGAGATGATTCTCTCAGAAGACGACAAAAGAGAGTTTTTCAGGAGTGGTTTAGAATGGCACAAAACCTTTCTTTTAGTGAAACTCCTTTATTCACTGCTCGTCCTCAGTGATTCTTATTCAACCATGCATTATACATATTCATTTAATACCATGTATCCTTTGAATATTATGGATAGAAATATTCGAGATAAAATGATAAAATCATATTCAAGAATATCATATAACTCAAATATCGATCAAATAGAATTAAATGGCAGTTCTCGTTGCAATAATATAAACGAATTACGAAGAGAGATTTTGATTGAGTGTAACAATAGTATGAAGAAACTTCTGAATGAAAATTACAAACTATTCATGCTGGCTGTTCCAACTGGTGGCGGAAAGACAAACATCTCCATGAAAATGGTATTAAATATTCTTGAACATGATGAAAAGATAAAAAGGCTATTTTACGTTTTTCCTTTCATCAATATAATAGAACAAAACTACAAAGCGATAGATGATGCATTATTCGACAAATCTTTGTTCCCTGATAAAATAAGCCTTATTTCGGACATATACTCACGGGCATATGTAGATAAGTTTCAAGGTGAGATGGATGAAGATTCGGTATCAACTCTGAAAAAGATGATGGTAATCCGGGACGATAATTTCCTGAACAATTGCGTAAACGTGATTACAAATGTAAACTTTTTCAATGCTTTCATTAAAAATGGTGGAAATAACCGCTATAAAATCGTCAACATGTGCAACAGTATAATTATTGTCGATGAGATACAAACATTGAGCGATAAAAATCTCAGAGTGTTTTATGATTTTATCAAGGAAACCAGTAGAAATTTAAATATTTATTACATCATTATGAGTGCTACACTTCCGAATTTCAATGATTTTCTCGATGATGTTGTAGTTCCACAGATTATCGACAATCCCCAAAAATATTACAATCACCCGGTATTCAAGAGAAATGAAATTGTTTTTAGAAAAGATATCAATGATATAGATGGCATCAAAAAGTTGTTAATCGAAGAGATTGATAAAAATTATCGAACAGGAAACGTAAAAATTCTTGTAACATTAAATTTGGTCGCCACTTCAAGAAAAGTATACGAAGAACTGAAATGTGATGAGAAATTCGAAAATTTCTCATTTTATTTGTTGAATAGTACCACATCGAGCTTACGCAGGAAGAAGCTGATTGAAGAAATCAAAGATAAATCAAAAGACGTACGAACAATAATAGTTTCGACACAATCTATAGAAGCTGGTGTTGATATCGATTGCGATTTCGGGATTCGGGATTATTCCATATTGGACAGCATAGAACAGATATCCGGACGGATAAATAGGGAGTGTGATGCAAAGAAAGCAGGCGTTTCAAAACTATTCGTCATAAAGTACAAAGATGGTAAGTTAGCAGATTCTAAGAAGATATATGCCGGTCAGGAACGATATAAAATTTTAACCAATAGGATAATTAACCAGGATGATGTTACAGAAATATTGAACTACAAGCAATTCGATAAATATTATAATGTTTTGTCGGGAGAATTGAAAAAAGTCGCAAAGGATTCTTTTGATAAAATCAATCGTGAAATAAATGATTTACATTACCAAACGATAAACAATAGACTGGATGTAATTGATGACAAATTAGATAAAGTGGATATTTTTGTATGTGAGGAAATCCCAATCGAGAATTTGTCTGAGTATGACAGAACTAAAATCGAATCTTTGATCAACGATTCAGAAATAAGAAGGTTAGAAAAAAATCATAAAATCATATCAGGTGGAAAAATAATCACCGAAAGTGTTTTTGAAATTTGGAAAGAAATTCTAACATCGACAGATAAATTCGAAGATATATATATCAGAAGAAAAATTACCAGCCTATTCAACCAGTTCATTATTTCGATAACCAATATAAAAAATACAACGTATGATCAAGACCTTTTAGGATATCTTGAAACGGATGGGTTTGTTGAGATGGATAAAGACTTTGGTGTTATTTTATCAACGCCAAAGTTCTTGGAATATTATTCATTCACCGATGGCTTAAGATCAGATAAGTTAAAAGATGCAATAAATAAACCATCGATTGGTGTTATTATTTGACTTTTCTAACATAACGTGAACCAGATGACAGTTTAGATTCTACCCCGCACAAACCCCACCACACACTTTACCATTTTCCTGTTATTTTCCAGATATGGATTTCAGGTTGCATCGTCTGTGCATATCAAGTTGTTGCCGCCGGCAACAGTTGAAATATATAATTTATGTAATTTTTAAGCAGTCGAGTGTACAGAGCGTTTTCCCCCATACTCTGCGTGCCTCTGTGCACACTGCTTGTCGACAAGAAGTTATATCACAGATTGCCCTCGTGGCTACCCCTTTCATTCGGGGTAATCCTACCGCAGAATGCGTGGATGGTAACGCCCACGTAGTAAGCTTGCGGAACAATGTGGAAAAATCAGAAAATCCGATTCGGATCAACTGCCAGGATAAGAACGCTATGTTATGACAAGAAGTTATATCACAAATTGCCTAACGGCTGCTCCCTCCATTCGGAGTAATCCTAATGTGAAATGCGTCAATGGTAACGTTGGGGTGTTAGGTTCACATGACAACGTGGAAAAAACCCGAAAGTCCAATTTGGGTTGACTGCCAGGATAAGGAAACTAGGAAGAGTGTAATGCGAATCATAGTAAGGGTCGTTATCTTAAATAAGCGAAATTGGACTGATTGCGCTTAAACCAAAAGGTACGGAATCTGACTATAATGGCTCGTGGCACATTATAGGGAATGGACGTCATGATTCCCGGCCTATATATGGCTTCTAAGGTTTCCATAATTATTTGTGATATAGAACTTGGTAAGCCCTATGCGCTCCCAGTATCTGGGTAGGAACTCCGTGAGGGGGGACGATGGCCTAGAGGGTAGAGGAATTGGTAAAAAGCAAATGGCAACATGTAATGAGTTGTATAGAGGTTCAAAATTTGCCTTAACCCGAAAGGGCGCAGACTTACCAGTGGTGTTCCATTGTATGAATGGAGGCAAACCGATTAATGTGAGATACTCAACTACGCTGAAAAGCGAGAGGCTCAGAGACGCTTAATGCGTTAATAGGCTGCAGACCGGAATTACAAAAGCAATTATCGAAATGATAACTGCTGCCCGATAAGGGTTATGGAAGGCTTGAGCCGGATGTGGCGAAAGTTGCAAGTCCGGTTCTTAGAA
>JAUWQD010000043.1 GCA_030611265.1 Methanosarcinaceae archaeon
GGGATTTCAGAAAAGTTATTAAGGTTGCAGTTTATTGTTACCATGTTGTCCACTAAGCAATATTATTACAGCATGGTATAATTATTTACCTATTGTAATATTATTGTGGATTAAATCATAACTGGATTATGGAATTGTGCCTGTTAGACCTATAAAATGGAAGGAGGAGAAAATGGCCACAAAAAGAATATTCATCAGCTTCGCTATCGAAGATAAGCACTATCGCGACCTTTTAAAAGGGCAGGCTCGCAATACCGACTCGCCTATTTCTTACATAGATATGTCTGCAAAACAAGCATGGGATAACAAATGGAAAAACAATTGTCGCACAAGAATAAAAAGCTGTGATGGTGTTATTGCTTTGATCAGTAAACACACGAGAAATGCTGACGGTGCAAAGTGGGAAATGCAATGCACTAACGAAGAAGGCATTCCTATGATAGGTGTGCACATTCATAAAGATGACAAAGGTCAAATCCCACCACAACTACGGGGCAAAAAGGTTGTGAATTGGACTTGGGATGCAATCAAGAATTTTATTAATCGTTTATAAGGCTATTCATGGCTATGCAACAGGAAGAATATGGTCCGAATTATAAATCCCATCTGTTGGAGCAGTACAAACTATATGTTGAAATGGCAGATAGGATAAGCAATAGACGAGCACAGACGAATAGGTTATATATTTCACTGTTATCAGGTTTGCTTGCGCTGCTTTCAATAGTTATTGGAAGAGACATCTTTAGCGATTTTCAAACGATCGTGTTTAGTGTGATTTCTGTTTTGGGATTGACATTGTGCGCTTTATGGAATATTAATATCCGTTCGTATAGACAACTTAACTCTGGAAAGTTCAAAGTTATCTACGAAATGGAGCAACATTTACCGTTTCCTTGTTATAATAGAGAATGGGAAATATTAGGAGAAGGAGAAAAAAGCAAAAAGTATTTACAGCTTACGCGAGTCGAGCAATATGTTTCATCCATACTGGCTATTCCCTATATATTGTTATTTTTATATTCTTTGTGGGCATGGATAAAATGAGGGCGGTATTTACAACATCACCTAACAGAGCGTATCTGGCTCTGACTACGTGCCTTCAGCACTCCGCCCAAATTTCCTCTGCTATCGATCCACGAACTTCAGATACACGTAGAACATAAGCAAAATTCGCGCCGCCTTCGGTGAACATACGCCCACTCACCCCACATCTGCCCGCGCTCACCCACTCACCCGACCTCCAGCGCATCGGATGCCCCAGAATTTAATTCGGGGGTGGTACGGCTGGGGCTGCAGGTTGAAGAATTTATGCACGGGTTATTGGAGCGTTTGAAAACAAACATTTTCGATTTTAGAGAGGTTGTAAATTACAACTTGCATTAATTTATTCATTTGAATAAAATGCAAATATAGTAAAATAAAATGGGAAATTTTATATTTCACATATACCGTTTCTGTTTAGCATGAAACTTCCCAAAGAGCAGTGAGATTACATGACACTTCTATTAGATCCAAATATTTTACTTAGAATCTTGATTGTAGATAAAGATAAGGCGGGGGTAAACCGTTTAATCAGCACTCTATCAAGTTTAAAAATTAAATATAATTATGATTTAGATAATTTAGCAGTATTTTCTATTAAAAAAGCATACGAAAACTTAGAACTTTACCATCCAAATGTAATTTTTATAGATCTTTTATCTATGGGACTCCGAGATTCAATTACTTTCGTTCAACATATGCGAATTACTCATCCTAAAATCGTCTTTGTACTTTATTGTGATACTGACCAATTAAACAAACATAATTCAGAAGTTTATGACGGATGGGGAGCAAGGCTTAAACACTATTTTCTATTAAACAAAGGGATTTCCAATGAGAAATTTGAAAATGAAGTCCTTTTCAATTTAATCAGAGTACAATTTGATCTTTATGCTTATGGAGCTCAGGAATCATTAAAGCAGGCGAGTGTTAAGACTAATGAATCCTCACTAACAGACATACAATTTTCTAAATTACAATCTCAATATCACCAGCTTGTTCGAGAGATGAAATCCATTCAAGACAACACAATACATAGGAAATCTATTGAAAATATTAATCAACCGCTAGCATTTATCATTATGGCATTTAATGATGAACTCCGAGATGTATACAGAATTGGTCTAAAAGAGTTTTTATTAAATGAGTTTGATCTTTCAACTCACCGAGCTGATGAATATTATCCTAAAGGTCTTATTATCAATCATATTTTTGAAGCAATTCATAAATCATCAGTTGTAATAGCCGAGCTTACATACCCTCGCCCAAACTGCTATTACGAACTTGGATTCGCAGATGCAATCGGAAAACCTATCGTCCGACTCGCTCAAGAAGGAACTGATCTACCTTTTGACAATAATCAATTTCCTTTTATTTTTTACAATGATGTAACTGATTTACGTCCGAAACTCAAACAAGCTCTCATAGACTTGGAGGTGGTTAAGTAGTTTATGGATGTCTTAGTTAGGAATGCAAAAAATAAAGATTTAATTCCATTATCATCACTTGTGGTTACTTTTGCAGAAGCAAATCCAAGTCCTTCATCTAAAGCAATAGATGATCTTTCAAAAAACGAACAAGCTCTTAATATTCTATTATCCACACAAAATACAAGAGTGTTAGTAGCTGAAGTTTTAAATGAGATTGTAGGGGTAATAGTCCTTTTTGAAATACCCTCTTTTGTTCATGGTGGCCGGACTACTTTATTTGTAGATTTGCTTGTAGTTGATAAAAGATTCCGTCGAAAAGGAATTGCTAAGTTATTAGTTAAATGGGCAATTAAGGAAGCAAAAACTTCTAATTCCTATAAAGTCCTTTTAGTTTTTCGTAAAGGAAACGAGTCGGCAAAAAAATTATATGAAAACTGTGGTTTTAAAGAAAATGGGATTGCATTTGCTTATTATATATAGTTTGTATCGGATATCTTATTTATATAGACGTAAAAATTGAATAATATATTAATATTCTATTTAATAAATGAGCATCCTCTGGATGCCCCGGATTTCCAATCCAGCCGGTTCGTGACGAATTGTAATTGCATATCTTAATGGCTTTGTTTTAAAAGTCGTAATATATACTGACTTTTTACACAGGATGTACTTTATACACAAAGCCAGTGGCAGATGATGTCAAAATTATGAAACCTCTTTTCCCATTCCATTATCACAACTTATTTTAAATAGCCGACCATTTAAGCGCTTATGAACATGGGCGTACTCGGACCAAAAGGTTCGTATTCTGAAAAAGCGGCAAAACAGTGGATATCTGAACAGGATACCAAAAATGAGGTTTCACTGGAATATTACGACGACATACCGGACACAATTTCTGCAATTGTTGACAGGACCGTTGACATCGGAGTAGTTCCAATTGAAAACTCCATCGAAGGCTCCGTAGGTATCACACTTGACATGCTGCTTGAGAATGACCTCAACATCATCGGCGAGATAGTAGTACCAATAGAACACTGCCTATTGTCAAAAGGAACACTTTCAAACATAAGGGTAATTTTATCTCACCCACAGGCACTTGCACAGTGCCGCCAATTCATAAAAACACATTTTGGGAATGCTGAAATAAGGACAACCGGCAGTACATCCCATGCTGCAAAACTCGCAAACGAATTCGAGGAGATGGCTGCGATCGCATCACGCGAATCCGCACAGATGTACGGGCTTGATATACTCATACCAAACATTCAGGATCGCAAAGAGAACCACACGCGGTTTATTGTCATAGAAGCACGTGATGAAGGAATGGAAAAAACAGCAGTAGCAACAACATCCCCTCAAAAGAATGATTTCAAGACCTCTATTATAGTATACCTGAAAAAAGACAGACCCGGTGCCCTTTACGAACTCATAGGAGAATTCGCAAAACGAGACATAAACCTGACCCGTATCGAGTCGCGTCCTTCAAAACGTGAACTTGGAGATTACATATTCTACATTGACTTTGCAGGACACATCAACGATGCAAATATAAAAGATGCTCTCGATAATATAACTTCAAATGTTGGAATGTTGAAAATGCTCGGGTCATATCCAATATGCAACTCAAATATTAGTAACCAGTAGTTAATGAAAACGGTGTTCCATTATGGATATTGAAACATTTATAAAAAAGCAAAATTCAGCGCTTAAAAAATTTCAACGCACATATATCTTATTTGATTTTGCAGTGATTTCATTTATTATGTACACACTGCTTTACATATTCAATATGGATACCTTGTTTTCCATAATAACTGCTTTTGAACTCTATACAGGTTCAATATATCAATTAATTGGCTATTCAATTCCTTTTGAAACCTTTGGGTTGATAGTTGCGGCAATATTCATTTCACTACTCTTTACCATTATTTTTCATATACGGGACAAAAGATTGAATGCTATTTTTCTTGTAGAAGAAAGCGAACCTACGCTACATGAACGTTTAAGAACTGCTTACGATAATCGTAAGAATCACAACATCATAACAGACCATCTAGTTAACAGCGTAATGTCCGATGCCGTCAAAGTAAAATCATCCTCTTTCTTAAATAGAAGAAGAATTGCACTTGGCATAATTGCACTTATTCTTACATCTTCATCCTCCGCCTATGTCACAACTACAGATTATCGCACAGACATCTCGCCAATAGAGATTTCACAAATTATAGAAGAGCTTCCTATTCCATTCATGAAGAATGATGAAGAAGTAATACCCGATATGTTTCCAAATGGAGATGAGGACGGAGAAAACGGGGAAGAAAGTGATGAAGGCGGCACCGAGAATCTCTTTGGAGAGCCTGCAATAATCGTGATTGAGGGAGAGGAGATTGACCTAACACTTCCACCCGGCGCAGGCATTGGATTTACTGACCGTACAGAAGGTGAAATTCGAGAAGAGGAATTTGAACGCTCATCCGCGTATGATATTAAAGCAATCTCATCTCAGGCTTACTACGAAAGTTTGCCTGAAGGATACGATAATATCATAAAAGCGTATTTTGAAGAAATGGCACAGTAACAGTTGGCGGTACTGGCACATCCAATCATACAAATAACAACTCATAGACATGATAAATACAATTTACTTGAAAGATAACGGCAATGTTAAAAAAATTAACATCAACGATAATATGTAACTAATAGGAGAACACCAGATGAATTCTACAGGCGGAACATCACAAACATATCGCAATACAGGGGAGGCGTTTACTGCACTTTTCAATGAGATCGGCAAGGTCATTGTAGGTCAGCATGAATCAGTTGAGCAGATCATTATTGCAATACTCGCTAACGGGCATGCACTTGTCGAAAGTAATCCCGGACTTGGAAAAACCCTTACCATATCAACGATTGCGAAGGCAATGGACCTGAAATTCAGCAGGATACAATGTACACCGGACCTCATGCCTGCTGATATTACAGGCACGCACATCATTGAGGAGAGAGACGGAAGAAAAGAGTTCAAGTTCGAAGCCGGACCTATCTTTGCGAACATTGTGCTTGCGGACGAGATCAATCGTGCATCCCCAAAGACACAATCCGCACTGCTTGAAGCCATGCAGGAGAAACAGGTCACAGCAGGCAATGAAACGTTCGTACTGGACAAGCCCTTCTTCATACTCGCAACACAAAACCCGATCGAAATGGAAGGTACATTCCCTTTGCCTGAAGCACAACTTGACAGGTTCCTGTTAAAAATACTTGTGGATTATCCAACACTTGAAGATGAGACCGAGATCGTGAACCGCTACACTCAGTCTGCAGTAATACAGGTAAACAAGGTCATTGACAAAAACACATTGTTGGATCTCCAAAGTTTTGTCCGTGACACGCCTATCGCCGATGACATCAAAGCACGTGCAATCAAAATTGTTATGACCACACGTGAATGGGGCAAACACATCGAATACGGCGCATCCCCGAGAGCATCGATCGGATTGATACTTGCTGCAAAAGCACGCGCTCTTATTCGCGGCAGGGATTATGTGAGCAATGAGGATATCGAGGCAATGGCATATCCAATACTGCGGCACAGGATAATCCTGACATTCGAGTCCGAGAGACAAGGTGTCTCAAAAGATCAGGTCATCAAAGAGATGCTTTTGCAGATAAAGTAATCAAACCTAAGTAACCTACTCATCTGCAATGAACGGCAAAAAGCATAAAATTGATATTGATTTTTTCAGGCAACTTGACCGCTTTACTTTCATGGTCAGAAAACGGGTATCCACTGCCTATGCCGGCAGCCGACGCTCTATCCATAGCGGACGCGGTATTGATACTATCGGATATAGAGAGTACAATCCCGGAGATGAATTAAAATCGATCGACTGGAATGTCTATGCCCGTTCTGAAAAATTGTATGTGCGCCAGTTTGAGGAAGACAAATCCCTCACAACCCATATCCTGCTTGATTCCAGCAAAAGTATGGACTATTCCAGCAACAAAGTATCAAAGTTCGAATACGCTGCCATGCTTGCCGCGGGTTTTGCATATCTTGTGACAAAGGACAATGACAAGTTCGCAATATCAACATTTGCTGAAAATGTTGACATCACAAAACCCCAGCGTGGCAGACAACACCTTCTGCGCACCCTTGAGCGTCTGGAAGATATAGAACTTGACGGAAAGACTGCAACCAATGAATCCATTATTAATTATGGACGCATGATCCGTTCACGCTCGCTTGTTGTTATCATTTCGGATTTCATGGACGACCTTGAATCCATCAACGCTGCAGTACGAAGGCTTGCAGACCATGACCTGATACTTGTTCAGGTGCTCGACCCTGCCGAGAGTGACCTGAAAGTGCACGGGCATTCCAAACTATTGGATATGGAAACCGATGCCGAATTAAAAACGTACATCAGCAAGAACTTCAAATCGGAATACCAGAAACATCTTGATAATCACATCAGCAGTGTCCAAAAGATCTGCGCACGCGTTGGTGCCGAGTTCTACACTTTTACAACAGATGTACCTGTTTTTGACGCTTTCTTCTACACACTTAGCAGGAGGCGATTGTAATGCCATTTACAACTCCTCTCGCACTGGCAGCACTTGCCAGTATTATACCTTTAATAATACTATACCTACTGCATCCAAAACCGCTTGAGATACACATCCCTTCCCTGATGTTCCTGATGAAAGTAGAGGAAGAAAAAAAACGATTCTACTCATCCATTACCAGACTCATAAAAGACCCACTGTTCCTGACGCAATTGTTTGTCTTGATATTCCTCTCAATTGCAGCAGCAGGTCCGTTCTTCACAACTGAAGAACCGCTTAGCGGCGAACATACTGTGCTCATTATTGATTCGTCGGCAAGTATGCAAATAGATGAACGCTTTGCGGATGCGGTCTCGATCGCACAGGATTATGTCAGTCAGAAGAACAGCATCATCCTTGCAGAGAACGTGCCTGTTGTCATACTTCAGGATGCAGGCGCATCAGGTACAAATGACGTGCTTGAAAAACTGCAACCAAAGGCCACGGTTGTCGATCTTTCGATGGCAATATCAAGCGGAATGCGCCTCCTGTCCGATGAAGGTGGCAGAATCATTGTCATTTCCGATTTCACAAACTGGGACGGGGACGACCCTGTGACTGCAAAAAGCCTTGCAGAATCCTATGGTCTAAAATTGACATTTGTCAAAGTCGGAAAGAGCGCAGATAATGTGGGAATTATCAACGGATGGCTCGAAGCCGGTGATTCGGGATATACCTATAACTGCATTATCAAGAATTACAAGAGTACGTCTGAAAAGGCGAAGATCGAGATAAGTGCAAATGGGAATGATGACGTTTCCAAAACAATGACATTGGACATTCCTGCACGTTCAACAAAACAGTTCATGCTTACAAATCTCGGTACCGGAATTACTAAAGTGAATCTGGCAAATGCGGACAGCCTGATGGTTGACAATACAGCTTACATCTCGATCCCTAAAACCACAGAACAGCGTATTTTGCTGATATCTGACTACACAAAACTGCCTTCAAAAACCGCGCTTTCACTCATCCCGAATACTGAAACCACAATTGCAAATAGTCTCACTTCTGATGTAAACAAATATGATGTGATTATTATCGCAAACAAGGACACTGCCCTGACAAAAGATGAGATTGCAATACTTGATGGTTACATAAACAAAAACGGCGGAAAGGTTGTGTTCATTGCAAGCGATGCGCTCGCACCTGATGTGGCTGATTTTGACCTGTTCAAACTGCTGCCTGTAAAACCACTGGAAGTCACAGATGAAACTGACGGCGTATCCCTTGAAGTTGTACAGGCTACACGGCTCACCGAAGACATGAAATTCGATGAGGTTGCGGTGTACAAGTACCTTAACGTAACTCCCAGAAGTGATTCCACATCACTTGTGGCTACTGAGAATAATATACCCATACTTACCTACCAGCCAATTGGTGACGGCACGGTTGTATATTTTGGACTTAACGATGCACTCGGAGAAGACGCATGGGGTAATTTCCACAACCTGCCCGAATATCCAGTCTTTTGGGCAAAACTTATTGGCTGGCTTGGTGGAGCAGGAGACATTTCTGACTACAATGTTAAGACCGGCGCGATTACAGCACTTTCAAAAGCCCAGGATTATACAGCACCAAGCGGCGCAATGTCGGGGAACCGCGTGCTATATGACGAGATAGGCATCTACGAGGTGGCAGGCAAGAGGATTGCGGTCAACCTATACAACGACAGGGAATCGGATACGACCGTGGATGCGTCAGATGTTATCGAGCGCTCCCTTTCAAAGACCGAGCCAAGTGTTGTAAGGGCTACGACCTACACTGCTAAAAAGGACCTTGACATCTACCTGATAGCAGGTGCATTCCTTCTGATGTTGCTTGAGATACTCATTATACGAAAACGGGGTGAACTATGACGCTTCCACTCGAAAACCCACAAATGCTGTGGCTGATCCTTCCGGTGCTGGCTGTCGGTATTTACCTGATCAAAAAAGGTGCAAAGACAGGACTTGTTGAATCAAGGTTCATTATCGCATTACTGCTTATTATCGCACTGGCATCACCCTATACTCTTGTCAGCAAAACAACAATGGATGAGACTCCGAATCTTGTCATTATCTCGGATGAAACTGTCAGCATGCAGTTGTTTGAAGAAGGTACAGCATCCCGAATATATGAAGCACTCACCGCAAAGACACCGACAACACTTGTCACAGTTAGTGGAGATAAGACTTCGATCGGGGATGCGATAGTACAATATTCAAGAGGTGATAACCAGATCGTACTTGTGACTGACGGCAACAATAATTACGGTAAAACTCTTGAGGATGCGTTCAAGTTCGCGAAGGAAACTGGGACGACTGTCTATTCGATTGAACCTGAACTCGCAATGAATGACATGAGCGTTGAAATTAAGGGGGACAAGACGGTTGTCATTGGAAATGAGAATCAGTTCGACGTGATTGTTTCACAGGCGGAAGATGATGAAATTGCCTATAATATCAAGGTGTACGTCAATGATGAACTTGTACGCAGCCGTACATATACCCAATACGATCGCACAAAAACGATGGAGGTTCCGTATACATTCACATCACTTGGAGCACATACGATCAGTGTAACCCTGACGCCTGCCGGTACGGACAGGGATCACATAAACAACAAGTTCTACAAATCCATATACGCGGTTCCAAAACCAAAGATACAGTTGATAGCCGATAATACAGAATCACCACTTGCTAAGATATTATTCGACCTGTATGATGTTTCAACAACCAGCGGACTTTCTGGCATTGATGACAAAAAGGTTATTGTGCTTGATAACAAACACATCAATACCCTGTCTGAGAACGATGTCAAGAGGCTTAAGAAATACGTTACAGATGGAAATGGTCTTGTTGTTGCCGGCGGCGAGCGTGCATATGATTACGGTGATTATCTTGATTCATCTTTTGAAGAACTGCTGCCTGTGATGTCTAAACCGACTGAGTGGCGGGGCGGCAGGAGTGTGGTGCTGGTACTTGATGTTTCACCAAGTACATCTCATCACGGAACGCAAGGTGATATTTTAAGCAATGCTATATTCACGCTTCAAAATGAAAATTTGAGAGATGCATTTGCAGGTGTGATCGCATTTGGTAGCACTGGCGTAGATGTATCAGGTGGTTTTGTACCACTCAGTTCGGATTCTAATGTTTTTAAGCTTGAACAGGACATATCAAAATTAACACCTGGTGATAGTAGTACTACATCACTGGACAAGGGGCTTATCATAGCACAGCAGTGGCTGGAAAACGAAGTAGGGGAATTGGATGTAATTATCATATCAGATGGTGGAATTGAAACATCCTATGATGCGGGTCTGGAGATTGCATCGCAACTTCACAATGATGGTGTGAATTTGTATTACGTACATGTAAAGTCAAGTGCACCATCACAATATGATGACAGAAGCAACAGTTATGCACAAAAATTGATGGACGAGGTTGAAGGTACATACTTCCCTATTGAAATTGGACAGCGCGCAAACCTGATCTTCGAGGAACTCGAAAAGCCGCCGGAAGATGAGACCATCACTCTTTACGTCTTCCCATTGATCGAATACAACCCAAAACATTTCATTACCCGAAACATCGAGATCGCGGGCAATATCACAGGCTACAATGACGTTACGCCAAAAGCGGGTGCGGACAGGATAATAATCACATCCACAGGGAAGCCTGTGCTTACCACATGGAGATACGGACTCGGGCGTGTGACATCCCTGACAACCGATAACGGATACGGTGGCGGCAGTCTCTGGAGTTCGCAAATGTATGCAGGTAACAATTCAAAACTCACATCCGCCACTCTCAACTGGGCTATCGGAAATCCGCGTGTGGAAGAAGGAGCCGTACTTGAGGGATTGGATACATGGTTCGGCACACCTGTAACGCTCACCCTCACGATGTATGATGAGGGAGTGCTGCCGACACTCACACTTGATGGTATTGAGCCTGTCGAACTTTCAGTGACTGGCAAGAACACCTACGATGCGACGATTGATCCGAACCGGATCGGGATGCACGACATTTCAGGTTATCCGGTTGCAGTGAACTATGCACTCGAATACCTCGATGTCGGATTGAATGAGGAACTCAAATCGCTCGTCAAATCCAGTGGTGGAAAAACGTATGATGAACGGGATGCCCGCGCGCTGCTTCTTGAGGATGCGAAAGCGAACTCGGAAAGGGTTGTTCAGGAGCCTGTGAGCTGGAAGATGTACTTTATTATTGCAGCATTGCTGTTGTTCCTGCTGGAGATTGTGATTCGCAGGATCAAGGAGATCCAGGCTGCGAAAAGGGCTGAGAAGATGGGGATTTGATGTAAAAACATTCCATATTATTTTTATTTCAAGAAGGTCGTAATTCATCAAAGTATATTTTTTTATCTGCGAGTATATGTTTAATTTCTCCAATGTTTATCTTTGAAATGTCTTTTTTTATTAATAGCGTTAACAGATTTTGAGAAGGATAAGATTCATTTGGATTTGTAGAAATTATACTATCTTTTAATAATGGATATATTTTTTCTACAAAAATTACACTTATTTGATTTGAATTTAAGATTATATCATAGCAATCAGACCACACTAATATAGGTTCTATTTTGTATTTTAAGACTAAATAATCAACATAAATTTGTGCTCTGTCATTAATTTGAGAACTTATTTTCGCAATGAAAGTTCCAAAGTGATGAATGAAATCATCATCTGATTTTTTATTATCCGCTACTTCAATTAACTGTTTTTCAAATTCATTAAATAATTCAGGGATATCTTCTATTAAAGAATACAGTTCTTCAAAATTAAATTCAGATTCTTTTTTAGTTTTTAGTTTGTCCAAGGCATCATTAAACCAATCATCATAGTATTCTTTGATTAATATGGGGCTGTTTCTTTCATAATAAATTTGTTCAATGGCCCAGCAAACTTGAGATAAAAGTTTTTTAAATAAAGCAGAATAATCATCATTGCTTTCTTCAAAACCTAGTTTTCGATTCATTTTTGCTATATTTTTTGGAGAGTGACCATGAGCAGCAGTTGCATTTCTAAACTTATTTAGCAACTTTAGGTTAGACGTTTTTTCAGTGATATCAATTGTTTTATATTCAAAATATTTTCTATTTTTAAAGTCTTGTTTACTTATTTCCCACATGTAAAAATTACAAAATTCCATCTTTATGAATTCATAAAATTCATCTCTGCTATTTTCAAAATGTTTAATGGTAATAACTTTTTGTCCATAGTAGTGATTGTGCAAGTTATCAACTAAAAGAAAGCGTTTTAAGAGTTCTAAACTATTTAAATTGCGTATAAATGATTTATAATGTTTAGATTCTTCATCATTTAATCCATCTGGCTTTACAGATATTAATGTTAATACTGAAGAAGAATACTTCAGATTTCCATCCAGACAATCCAATAATTTACTCAACAATTTTGTGTTAATGGAATCAATTACTAAACAGTTTAATGTAACAATCTTCATCTCTAATTCTTCAGCTGGAGTCGATTCATTTATTACTTTTTTTAAAAAACGTAGATGGTTTTCTGAATGTGTTAAATCAAATATATTATCGTCAAATGAGTCACTATTAAATTTAATTGCTTCAGGATAATACAGTTTAATTTTATATTTCATATTTTTATTTAGCACATCCATAAAATGGACAATACGGTTTAGAGTATGTCTAAAATCAGTACAGTATTCAGTAATGCTCACTTCATCTGGATGTATGTTATATAATTTCCAGTGCTTCAATTCTTCATCGGGGAAGTTATTTCCTAAATCGCCCAAAAGTACACATATTATACCCTCTGCATCTCTGTAACTTCTAAATCCCCATTCAGATCTAAATTGGACTGAACCATCATCTCCAGTTTGATAATCTCGATCACCTTCATATTTTTTCAATACCTCTTCCTTGAAATAGACTGAATCCTCAAAACCATAAATTTCATTTCTTGCGGCTTTTTTTGCAGATTTTAATCCTTGATAAGTCTCAAATTCAATATCTGTCATTAGGAACACCTCAGAGAATTCTTAATAGGCGCACTATTATTAAAAATATTTGTTTAATGTTTTATTTTTAAGAATGTTTATTTTACACCAAATATACAAAAGTTTAATAAATCGAGTAGACATAAGTAAAAATATGAATGTTGCAATTGCCGATGATGCCATTCCTGTTAAAGAGTCAATACAAAAAGAAGTCGTACTTTTAGAATCGAAAAAACATCTTGTGGAAGCTGAAATTCAAGAATTTGAAGAAAAGTATCATTTAAAATCCGCAGAGTTTTTGGTTAAGTTTGAAAGTGGTAATCTTGGCGATTCACAAACTTTTTTTGAATGGTGTGGACTTCTAACAGGTCTTAAAAAAATGGAAATGAACATTAGATCAATGTCAAATTCTTGAATACCTTAAAATGACTCGTATTGAAGGTGAATAAACTTAAACCCCTGTTAATCGCAACAGCCGCGATCATTGAATCAAATCGTGAAGCTTTTTTACCTTTTCTTTCTGCTTCAATCTCAAGTTTGGCAGAGAGATTTGCATCATCTTTGTTGAACTCAACTACATCAAACAATAAGATTTTATCAATTTTTCCCCGTGCCTTGTATTTGTATAGACCAAACAGAATTTCGTGCAAATTCAAAGAAGATAGGGTGATATCCTCCCCAATTTCCTCTATCTTCTTTAAAGCTGCATCTCCCTTTTCCGAGTTTTTATCAAAAATCTCGATTAAAACATCTGTGTCAACAAGGATCAATATCTTATCTCCTTTCTCTTCTCAGATATCTCTTTTAAAAGCATTTCTTTATCATCGATCTCGACAAAACCACGCAGCGCCTTAAGTTTATTGATATTGCTCCTGGATTTTGCCAATCGCTCAAATAATGTGCTGAAACTTTCATTGTTTCTTTTTAGCGATACGAGCATTCGATATACATCTTCTTTTATGGTGATTGTCTTGGTAGCCATAATGTATGTTTATGTTTAAACATATATTTAAGGGCAACTATGCAGGAATAAAATATTAACAGGATGCTGTTAATCTTAATATCAACGAATATTTTATCGGTGACGGAGGGATTGCCGCCTGCGGCGGATTAAATCGGCACAAAAAAATATCTAAACAAATCCGATCTCATCTCCCACTCACAAACTCATGCGCAGACGCCGCTGCGATCGCACCATCACTTACCGCAGTCACAACCTGGCGAAGCGGGGTCACCCTGCAATCCCCTGCAGCATAAATGCCTTCAACAGATGATTCCATTTTGTCATTTGTAACAATAAATCCATCACTGGTTTTGTCAACATCAACAAATCCGGTGTTGGGAACAATACCAACGTAGATGAAAACACCGTCCATAGCCATTTTTTTTATGTCACCGGAATTTACATTCTTGAGTATAACTTTTTCAACACTGCCATTGACATCATCACTGCCGACTATTTCTTCAAGAACCGTGTCACAAATGAATTCTATATTATTCTTCGAAAAAGCCCTATCTTTTAACACTTTTGTGGCTCGCAGTTCATCGCGCCTGTGTACGATATAGACCTTGCTTGCAAGATTTGACAAAATCAAAGCGTCCGTTATCGCAGAATCTCCGCCTCCAATAACTGCAACATTCTTACCTCTGAAAAACGGTCCGTCACATGTCGCACAGTAGGAAACACCCCGTCCTGCAAACTCCTCCTCACCCGGTACACCGAGATGTTGAGGATTCGCACCGGTTGCGATTATCACTGCTTTTGCCTCGATCTCCCCTTCATCGGTGGAAATTATCTTCTTGTCACCATCGGACTTAATGTTAAGTACTTCGCCATCCTCCGTGATCACACCAGCCTCTTGTGCATGTTCCTTGAACTTATCCATCAGCTCTATGCCGGCAATGGATGAAAAACCCGGGTAATTTTCAACAATATCGGTTAATGCGATCTGTCCGCTGATAACATCCTTTTCCAAAATAAGTGTATCAAGCCCATATCTAACGGCATAGATACCTGCACTCAATCCGGCAGGCCCGTTGCCTATGATGACCAAGTCGTACATGTCAACCTCTATTGATCATGAAACGAATGATGCTGCTTTGAGTTTTTTCGGAACACCGATAAACTCCACCTTGCCATCGATTATTGTTGTTGGCACGCCACGTATGGAATACTTGGCAGCAAGTGCCTGACCTTCAGGCAGGTCCACATCTACCTCTTCATACTCAAAATCATACTTGGATTTCAGATCATGCCAGAGTTTGATTGCCGTTGGACATACATTGCACCATTTGGCATGAACAAGAGTTACTTTCACCATTTCAAACCACTCCACTGAATTATAGTTACTAAATGTTAATTCAATTACTATTAAATTTAGCGCCTAATTAATCTCATATTTTCTTTGATTATGCCTATACTTCTGGCTTTATCATACACCAAATTTTGTTGCATTTTGAAGGATATATATTCCTAATACCGGGTGAACAACACACTGCATGTGGCACATTGAACAATCAAATTTGTGCACCCGGCGCACCAGATAAACAAATCCTATATCTTTATAATGCATGATATATATATACTATTGAATTTATTTTAAAACATGGAATATTTGTCGTTAGTACACTCAAAGTTACACTATTCTACCTAAAAAATAACGTATTTGTTCACCCTTTTTTGGCGCCAATACAATCAACCTTAGGCGGAGCATTACTAAAACTGAGTGTTTTTGACTGACATCACGCCTTCGTGATACACTCATACCGAACATCCGCACGCGTGATCTCCGGCACATCGCCCCACATCCCCATATACTCCCCCTGAATCACAACTGCGCCCTTGATACCTGAAACGTCCTTCACCACATCGAACGCCTCTTCAACAGATTCACGCCCCGTCTCTACTGCATTTCCAAGGGCGGTCGCAGCGGAATCCGCAAGTGACACATCGTCAGAGAATACAATGGCTGCATCCGCCATCCCAAAACTGATGGACGGACCAACTGTTCCTGCTGAAGTGCACACGCCTGTTATAGTGTTCCTTGGCTCAATTGTGAATGCAAGATCTTTGATCGGCGATTCGCCGGCATATATCCCCATCACGACAGGACGGTCATTAATGATCGCCACATCCCCTCCGTTATCTACAATGGCATACGATGCACCTGCATCAACCATCGCTTCAACGGCAAGTGCAGCAACCGTTCCTGCAACTGCACTCATCGGTCCGATTCCCATAGCATTTCCGGCATCGACAAGCCGCTTGACGATATCGGGTACACCGGATGCACATGTATGCGGCTCAAGTGTTATCTTAAAAAATGGGTCAGACAAGATATAACGCTCAAGTTGTGCGCGATGCAGTAGTATAGCCTCTTTGGCGGCTTCAATGTGTGACTGGTCATCGGACGAAATGGTAACAATTGTCTCTTTTAACTGAAAATGTTCTTTCATGCTGACAGCATATAATCAAAAAAAGATAAATAGATGCTGATTATCACCAGCATCCAGAATATAAACGATTTACCTGCCACCTTTACTGTTCAAGTGTCAGTGCACCATGCGGACACATATCGATACATGTTCCGCACTGGATGCATTTACCTTCATCAAGGTTTACGCTCCAGTCCTCACCAAAGGTGAATACCTTCACCGGACATACAGATACGCATGCACCGCATTCAACACATTCATCCTCATCCCGCAATATCGGTTTATCCAATACGGAAACTTCCGCACCACGTGATGTCAGGGCATCCTTGAACTTGCTAAAATGATCTTCAGGCACATCCGCTGTAATCTCACCTTTTGTGGAATCGATATGTGCTTGTGAAATATTCAAGAGCGTACCAGTCTCAATGATCACCTCTGCGATTATCGGTTTTACTACAATATCAGTTGCAACATTGATCTTGATTTTCATATCTAGCACCTCCGTGCGAGTAGTTTGCTTATGTCATCACTCGTGATGATCCCAACCACTTGATTATCCTTGTCAACAACCGGCATCGCAGAGATCTTGTTCTGGTCAAGCCTGTATGCAGCAACATCGATCGACTCACCCGGCACTGCTGTTATCGTCTTTTTGGTCATGATGTCTTCAACCAGATCGTACCTATCCTCTGCAACTGCTTTTGAAATATCCCATGCAGTGACAATACCGACAATGGAATTAGTATTGGATACCACAGGAAGATGGTTGAACGCACTTTCAAGGATCTTCTTTGCAGCTTCATGGACACTTGCGTCCTGTTTGATCGTTACGACATCATCGGACATGATATCTCCGACTAATGGGGTTTCCTGAGTCTGCAACATTGGTTTTACCGAACTGTCAAGAGGCAAGCGGTCAACCGGCATATTCACAAAGAACTCTCCGCGCTTGATCCAATCCTTCAATTCCCCTGCGATTTTTCGAGCGACCTTGAAACTTGACATTGAGGATGTCGGTACTTCCTTTCCGTTTATGTCAATTGTACCGGATTTAAGTTCCTCGTATGTCACCTGCCCGAGTTTTGGACGGGCACGGCTTGCGACTGCATAATCAAGAATGGCAGTCGAGATGTCCGCATCGGATACCGCTGTTGCCTGTGCAACCTTTTCGTTTATAATTGGTATCGGGACACCGATTCCAAGATATAACGATGTGCCATAGCCACGTAATGTTGCTGCCCGCACATAATCAGGGCTCATTTTCTTCAGGTCGCCCTGAACCATTATAGTACCGAAACCATTGCCTGGGTCGTGCTGGGTACCCTCTCCTGTAATGTAACCCTGTGCACCACCAAGGAATATTCTTGTTCCGGTTCCAATGGTTTCATAGTTCGGATCATTGGACATTGGTGAGAGTACACCGGCTGCGGAATATGTCGCATTGCCGAAATCAGGCAATAGTGCACCCATGTATGTGTGAAGTGTACGGTTTGAACTGTTGGTTGCAACATTGTATTTTTGATATCCGTTTCTTGGATTCATCATCACTGCCTGATTTATGTCATCAAGAGTAATGGTTGTATCAAGCTGCTTTCTTGGATAACAATCCGTGCCATAGGCTGTTGCATGGACATCAACCGACTTGCCGCGAAGCAGGTCCTCGATAACGTGAGCGCCACCATATTCCATTCCGCGCGTTTCGGACAATTGGGTCACACCAATGTATGCATCCACAGCCGCAAGTCCGGTATATGCTTCCACATCATTGAACCAGACATTTTGCATCTTGATCGGGGGTTCGGAATGTCCAAGATTTACCCATACGCCTGATGAACACATTGCACCGAAAGTACCGGTTGTAACAACATCGACTTCCTTTGCAGCACCCTCCGCACCAAGTTCTGCCACAATACCGACCATTTCCTCGGCTGTAACAACATTGACGCTTCCGTCTTTGATTCTACGGTTAATTTCATGAATGGATTTTTCAACCATGTTATGTACCTCTCATAATTATGTTTTGTAATATTCATGAAACATATATATTACTTGTGGTTATTTGGATGTGTTGGTGGCTTGGTATTGTTATGAGATCTTTGCCATGAAATAAATATTTATAGCAATATGCACGCTCAGTCCTTTGAGCATTAATTGGCTAAACTGCATGAGTTCAGTCTCACTTCGGCAACGTGAAATGAATCGTTGTCCCAACCCCTTTTTCACTCTCAGCCCATATTCGTCCCTTATGTGCTTCGACTATAAGTTTGCTGATATGCAAACCCAATCCCGTCCCCCCATATCTGCGCTTTGTAGAAGCATCCCCCTGATAGAATCTCTCAAACAAATTGCTAATCAGCTCTTGAGGGACCCCAATACCTGTGTCACTCACCGTAATATGCAGGTTATCATCATCCTCATGTGCCGTTATCATAATCTCACCGGATGGTGTGAATTTAATTGCATTACCGATCAGATTCATCATAACCTGCATCATTCGGTCTTCATCTGCCTGAATGAGAGGTAAATTATCAGACAATTCCTTTTTGATAATGAGATCATTCCTCTTGATCTGTAGAAGCATATCCGAAACTGACTTTTCAATGACATCAGCGATCTGGAGAGGTTTGAATGTATATTGCATCCTTCCAGCTTCTTCAATACTCAAATACAAAATCGAATCGATCAAACGTTCAAGCCTATCAGCATTGCGCATAACAGTATCAACAGCTTTTTTCTGCTGCTCATTGAGTTCGCCTAATGTGCCGGCATTTAATACCTCACTATACCCCTCGATCGAAACAAGAGGTGTTTTAAGTTCATGGCTTACGTTAGATAAGAATTCATCCTTCATTTTATCAAGGGATTTGAGTTCTTCGTAGGCTTTTTTCATTTCTTCGAACAAACGTACGTTTTCAACTACAATTCCGACCTGATTGCCGATGGATACCAGCAGGCACATGTCCTTTATGCTGATCTCGCGCTCTGCTGGTACCGACATAGTGATAAAACCAATTACTTTTTCCCGCGAACATAACTGGAAGATCACAACTTTTTCAATGCCATATTCTGCTGCCTTAACCGTTTCGTCACCATGCGGTGGTTCTTGTGTAACAATAGGCTCTTGCGATTTCAGTATCGCTGCAACAGTCGGACTGTCAAGCGGTATGCTACGAACCTTTTTTATAAATTCATCTGGAAAGCCCTGCTGTACATATAGAACCGCCTCACCGGCATCTTCGTCTATTAAATAAATCTCACCCGCTGCAATCTTAAGAAAATCGAGTGTCTTCTTAAGAATTCCGTTTAAAAGTTCATCAAGTCCAAAGGATTGAGTCGCAATTGTTGCGATAGAATACATAGTAGACAGGTTGCGGTTTATCTCAAGTGTCTCATTTTTGGATGAGATTAGCTCACCTATTGTATTCTGTAATTCCATTGCCATCACATTGAATGAGTCAGCAAGTTTTCCAATCTCATCCTTTGTCCCTACGTCTATCTCCTCAAATTCACCTTTAGGTATGGCTTCTGTACCCTTGATCAATTTATTAATTGGTTGAGTGATGGTTTTGGAATAATAACGAGCTATGAACATGGATAGTACAAAACCTGATAACAGGTAGAAAAGATATATTCCCAGTATCCTGAGTCCGGCATCGATATATGGCTGTTCCAGGATTCCCACGTAAAGTATACCTATGATCTCACCATCAAAGTTCCTTATCGGTTTATAGGCAGTAACATACCATGTATTTACCACAAAAGCCCTGTCTTTCCAGTATTCACCGCCTTCAAGCACTGCTTCATTAACTTCCTGGGACACTCTGGTAGTTATTGCCCGCTCTCCTGTGTCTGTTGGAACATTGGTAGAGATCCTGAAATCTTCTTGGAAGATAGTAGTTGTGCCAATATCTATATCGTTATAGATTTCGCCTTTGTACAAAACGTTCTTTATTTCATCCACGATCTTATAATCGCGGTTTATCAGATCAGCCCCGTACAGTACGCCTATCACATTGCCATCATTGTCATGGATGGGTGAAGCTGTAATTAATACCATGCCAGACGTAGAGTTGTCCTCAGGTCTTGGTTTTGCTTTTGGGGTGGGAGTGAATTCCATATATGCCTGATCAGCCAGTGATCTATTCTCCTTTAACAGTTCTTCACGCGTTATTATTTCGACGGACGATGCTGTCATACCGGTCAATGCATGAGAAATAAGATCGTTGTCTGCCATGGAATCCCCGAATAGTGCAGGATTTCTTGCCCTGGCCACAACAATACCATTGTTATCTGTAACAGTAAGGATGTCAAGTTTATCGCTGAACTTTTCATAATAAATATCATCGAGATTCTGGCGAAGCATTGCAGAATCATTATCGAGAAGAGGATCACGTATACGCGAAAAACCTGAAGTATAAGATACTATATCCTCTGTTTGGATTAAATAATTTTGAAATATGGCATCAGCAACATCCAGATCATGGACAACATCATCCTGAAGGCTGGTTTGGACAAAATCATTGAATAGGTATGTCCCAACTCCCCCGGCAATTAAAAAGGATACCAGAAGTACTACCAAAAAACCTAATATCAGTTTTTTTTCAATGGTGGTCCACATATATTTTTGCCCCAAACTCTATATCCTAATAATTTATTCTTTTGTTTTTAAAGTATAGAGGCCGTCCAACAATCAGTACACCCCAATATTAAATCACTTCAATTAATCGATTATTTTCCTTTTTCACTCATTAATTAATCTTAAAAATATCATCAAACCAATTAAAATCATTTATTTTATATATGAGTAAATAATTTA
>JAUWQD010000029.1 GCA_030611265.1 Methanosarcinaceae archaeon
GTTCGATGAACTGAAGCATAAGTCGACAAAATTCATCAAAAAAAGCTTATTGAATTTGACAGTTACTGTGGATTACATGAAAAGTGGCGCGAAAAATTTCATTTATGCGAATTTTGACCCAATGAATACATTGATTTTGAGGGGAAAACAGGGAATTACGTAAAAGTTTATGATATAATTTTTCAACTGTCAAAAGGGTTTTCCTGACAAAATTGAGAGATTTTAGGGCAAAATAGTATGCATTATCTTCAAGAAAGAGTGGCAACTGTCAAACTTGGGGTATAAAGTACATCCTGTGTAAAAAGTCGGGATATATTATTATTTTTAAAACAAAGCCATTAAGATATACAATTACAATTCGTCACGGACCTCGGGCTGAAGCGCCGAGGCATCATGAGATGCTCTAGGATTTGATATTTCTATCAGTTTGTTAAAATTCTGTGTTTATATCAGGTGCATGATTGCAATTTAATAATAATCATGTAAGTTGAGGATAATTGGATTAAGAAATGCAGACTTTTACATTTTGAGTTAAACCTGTTTTTCATTTAGATTATTTTAGAAATATAATTCAGGTATATGAATACTACCAGTAACATCTTCCAAGCCATAATAGTATTTAATAGCACTGGAAGGTATTCTATCTGTTATTTCACCTTGTTCAACTTGTGATTCATCATAAACAATCAATTGAATTGGAATTTCAGTTTTTTTACCAGTTATTCTTAATTTTAGACAATACAATATATGATTGATATTATTACCGACTTTCTTTTTATACATCTCAGCATTTTTTTTATTAACATAATTAAAATACTCTTTCAATGATTGCTTGGATATATCAACAATCTTCAATTTAATCCTACCTGAAATTGGTTCGGCATCATCTTGATAAACTGTGTAATCTATATTAAAAAACCAATCAAATTCAACTCCAACTGTATAAGGAATTCCATCTTTTGAAACAACATCAACATCCATTTTATGGGATGAGGCTCCTGAAATAGTAATTGCATCGTAAAAATCGGGTGCCTCTTTTGGAGTTAAAGTTCCAATTTCAAATATGGCTGTTTGAAAGTTGGAGTCATTAATTAATTTAGGAATTCTTTCTTTAGAATAATTATCTTTTGCTTGCATTTCAACAAGTCCGTTGAAACGCAAAATCTTAGGATAGCGTAATAATAATTTACATTCTTTAACCGATTTATCTCCATTATTGTTAAGTGTTATTTTAACAGGAAAATCGAGAATTCTTTCATTGGAAATTTTGCAGGCAAGTATGAAATATTCGGGAATAAAATGAACTTTGCTATTTCTTTCTGAATCATAAATGCTGATCACGAGGTTTGGATTTAAGAATACACCTTGATTAGCTGCAATTATTTTTTGAAGTCTATTGTTCTGGAAACTTAAAATTGCTGCTATAAATGTAATAATTATTGTGATAATAGAAAGATTATCCATTATTTTTCTCCTCTTAGGTGGAAAATTTAAATCAACTTACAATTAATACTTTAAGTATTATTCTAATTAGATGGATGGATAGTGTTAATGTCCATAACCTTTTGAGACAAGTTTGGTATTTTCACAATCAAAACTTTTAAAAGACTGTCTGGACATTAAGCCTAAGTTATTATAAGCGCCTATTCAAGATTAGAAAATTGTTTTTTGGATTTTTTTCTCTTATTCGAGCATAGATTTACCATGTTGAAGCCCCAACCGCGCCACCCCCGACTGGAAAGTCGGGGGCATCCATAGGTTGTTCAGGAGAGAAAGTGCACAGAAAGACATACCTTATATGGCGGTCTATACTTTCTTCCACACATCTCCGTCTGGGTCAAGAATATTATTTCCTTCTATTTTACCTTCATCGGCTCTGCCGTTTGGGAGAACTAAACGAATCTTATCGTCTTTTACTTCATAAGTGCCAGAAAAGCTTCCCCTAATTTCTTGATAAACAAAAAAAGTCCCATCAGAATTCAACTCCATATAGTCGCTTGGATATTTTGTACTGACATATTTTCCTTCAATGCCTGATTCTAAACATCCTCCAACAAGAAATACGACCAATATTAAAACTGCACTCATTGATTTTTTCATTTTCATATTACCTCCTATTTGTTTGATCTATATATGTCGAATAACTATTCTTGTACTAAATAGTACAGGGTCTTCGTATACTTAAATAAAACGATTTCTTGCTTTGAATCCTGTGGTGGTTACCAACCCTTGCCCAAATCCCGTAGTGTAAGGCCTTGTGTATAAAGTAAAGTGTCTGTGTATAAAATCGGGGCACAATTCTGAATTCCAGTGACTTCAACCATCATATTAGATGCGTATGCAACCTCAAATCCGATTCTGCATCACAGGCTTAGCAGGCATCCACCTCCACAGGAAAATACATCAGCATCCAATAATCGCTGTAAAGCAGGCGGTATCTCGCCATATTTACTAACAAGATATTTATAACACAAGTGTTAATAACACAAGTGTTTACTATGACTCCTGATACTCTCCAGTGGCTTTACCCACCAAATAAAAGAAAATTGTTCACAGATCGTAAAGCGGTCCTTAAACAATTGGATTACAACGTTAGACAGATCGAAGATGGGAAGGGAAATGATCTGGTACTGATAGGACTGCGCAAGATTGGCAAAACTCTGGTACTGAAAGAATTCATGTACCGCTTACTTAAGTCAAATGGGCGCTGTGTGCCAGCCTACATTGATCTGGAATGTATGGGACTTGAGCCTAAAAATTTTGCTTTTACTTACGTGGGACAGATACTGCACTGGTTTAACAGTCGTGGCGCAGACATGCCAATCGGAATTGGAGAGCGCGACCAGATATATTCAGAACTGGCAACGATCGGAGATTCGGACCTGATAGGGTATGTCAGTAAAATGGCAACTCTTGATGATGGTAAAATAATCCATGCGGCTTTGAACTTTCCTGAACTGCTGGCAAACAAAACCAACACAAACCTGATCATAATCTTCGACGAGTTCCAGAAAATCACCGAAATATCAAAAGATGTTATTCCACTGTTTAGAAGTGTTTTACAAACACAGAGCAGGACAAATTATGTAGCAGCAGGTTCTGCCATCCACACACTTGAAAAGATATTCAAAGAACCCGAATCGCCACTTTTCCTGCATTTTTCAATAATTCCGATCAAGCCCTTTACCAGAGACGATACGCGTCAACTGATCAAAAAGACCCTTGGCACGATTCCCGACAATATTTCAAACAGGATATTCCAGTTATCATTCGGGCATCCTTTTTACATATCCGCAATTGCCGAAAAATTGAACCGTTTTCATAAGATCGACAATCTTCCATTAACTCCTGTGTTGGTCGATCAGGCGTTTTTCACAGAAACCCTAAACCCTGATGGCAACATCTACAATATATGTGCATACATGTTCAAGGAATCGTTCAGTGGGATCCGAAAGGAATCCATTTACAAGACTATCCTTAAACATCTTGCCAAAACAGGAAATGGCAGTGCAACCGAGATTGCTAAAAAAACGTATATCGATACTGCAGTTGCAGCCGTGTATCTGACTCGCCTGCTCCATACTGACCTCATTTACAAAAAAGATCATAAATATTATTTCAAAGATTCTGTTTTCAGATGCTGGATACTTTATACATTTGAAGGGATTGTGCTCGACAATTATCCTGACAGCAAAATAATAGAGGAACTTGTGGGACAGTATCGTGAAAAATTCGAAAGTGCAGCCATTGAAAGCGGGCTTGGATTTGAGTCAAGAGTGCGCGAACTGTTGAGACTATTTGATGGGCAGGAAGTCATCATCTCTAATGCGGCAATAGAACTTCCATCCGTAGTTTCAGTTGAACCCTGGATATTTGATGAAATTGAAGTCGATGCATTTGCCAAAGGATCTTCCAACTGGCTTGTAGAATGCAAATATAGACAACGGCAGACAACGGTGAAAGATCTTCAAAAACTGCTTGACAAAAAGAAGATCGTTGAGAAAAAAGAGGGAATCCAAATTGATAAATTGTGGGTGATATCAAAGGAAGGATTCAAACTAAATGCCGTGAATTTTGCAAATGAGAATGGTATACTTATTTCCGACATCGACGAACTAAACAAAATTGCCAAAAAGTTGAAATTCAGGCGATTTGGTTGATATGTGGTTGTTCGATTTGAAACTAAAACAATACAACCGCCGCTAGGCGGCACATTTCCACGCCACTAGCCCTCGAAATGTGGACTTTTCCGTCATTTTATTATAAGATTGTGTACTCTGAATATACTCATGGATAAAGTGTCAATCGAAGACATAAGTGCAAAACATATACAAGAGCATTATCAACGACTTACTGATTTTGAAGTTATTTCAAAAGATGAATTTAAGTCACGAATCATGAATAAGATCGTACATGAGAATTGATATCGTTGTGTGATATAATTATTTCATATGAAGTCTGAGATGAAAGAATTGTACGTATAACCTTCAATCGTGCACCGAAGCAGTGTGTATAAGTAAGGCTATTCAGAAGTACTAAATAACCAGAGATCACTTTAAAAAGCATACACTTTTTTCATACAAACACAACCGATGATCCCATGACTCCTAACAAACCAACAGACACCTTAAGTTTCAAACCAAACGAATTTGCTGTAGCACAGCCCATTGATATTGCCGGATCCGTAAGTTATGCAGACGGGTCTGTTGTTAGCAGGACACTGAAAAAGAGTGAAGCCGGAACAGTGACTCTCTTTTCATTCGATACAGGACAGGGATTGAGCGAACATTCCGCCCCCTTTGATGCAATCGTTCAGATACTTGACGGGGAAGCGGAATTGACGATTGGTGGCAAGACAATCACTGCGGGGGCGGGAGAGATGGTTATCATGCCTGCAAATGTCCCGCATGCGCTTGAAGCTAAAAAGAGGTTCAAGATGATGCTTATTATGGTGAAGGCGTAAGTTATTATGTACTTGTTTAGGTAGTTTTGATTCCGAGGCAATCGCCGAATAAGAAAGAGCGATTACTCGCTCTTCTTTATTCGGCTATAATGTGCGGCGAGCCATTATAGTCTGATTCTATGCCTTTTTGGCTCAAGCGTATGACAGTCTGCTTTCGCTTGTTGCCGTTCACGACTCTTACGATAGTTCAACTTTCGTTTCTTCATAGCATTTGTTACCCTAGCAGATTGTCCGAATCAGACTTCCAGAGTTTTCCACATTGTCCTGTTGGCTCCACCCATTCCATTACTGGTAATAAGTGTCACAGTAGGGTCACTCCGAATGGATGGAGTGGCATTTCTGCAATTCAAGATATGACTTTCTTGTCACAGCGCCGCAAGCGCCGCATCTCACTGTGACCGAGAATTTTTTTCCTTACGGTCGGATAAACTTGAAGTACACAATCCTATAGATGACATACTACAAGAATTTTTTCAGATGACGCTCAGATTAATTTGGAGACTTTATACTCCGTATAAAGAGTCAGATGGATTCGGACTGATATAATTTGTAAAAATATATACCCCTAGTTAATCCGATCGACAGAGTAAATTTTCACGGGTTAGCGTCGAAGGGATGCGCCTCCTACGGCGGTTGCTGCATCGGTTTTAGATTCAGATCAAATCATTATATCTGTGCAACCGGCACACCATATACACAAATACGTTTTTTTCTATACTTCATCCTATAAACTAAAATGAGCATCCTCTCCATAACTGAGAGTAGGCTCTTTCCCCTGCATCAGGTCAACACCATCGACTTCCACGGCAACATTTTCAATATCCAGCACCAACTGGTAATAATTGAATTTCACCTTTAGCACATCATATTGGTACAGATGCCTACCTGCTATTTTGGCGGTAAGGTCTATCTTTTCACCATCTTTACCCTTTCCGGTCACATGTATCGTGTCGATTGAGTTGGAAAATTTCATTTTGGTTGACTTTCCATTGCCGGAATAGTTAAAGGTCATATCATCGAAATGATATCGTTTTTTAGTCACCATATCATCGAATATGAAATCAAGCGGTGTACCGTAGTTCAATATTTTTGAAGGGAAATATCGGAACCACATGCGTGACCTGTCATTGAAATTCAACATCATGATCTTCCATGGAAGTGTGGAACCAAAACCAAGTGCTCTTTCCAGCCAGAAACTTCCATAAAAATCCCGGTCGAACAGCATGCCTTTACAGGTGCCGAACAGGTCGCTCATTTTGCTGGCAATGAAATACTGAAATCCGCGACTGTTGCGGGTGTAAGCATCAAAATTCTCGCTGAATGCCATTAGTGAAGGATACTTGACCAGCGGGTTTTGTACATATCCATCCTTGAACTCTGTGGACGTTGAACTGAATTTGGTAACAACACTGTTCTCGTCCCGAATTTCCATGTCGTAATAGGGGAATGACTTTTTGATGGATATCTGATAACCCGAATCGGTCTTACACTCAAAATCCCCGTTTTTCACGGTACAGGTACAGAGTTCATGCACAAGGTCAGATACTTCCCCATTCCTGTACTGCCATATCCCGCAGTAGCATGAGAATGTTTCATCATCGATCTGTTCATTAGAAAAACGTTTTCCATTTAGCGTATAGTCAATCGCGCCCCGGCTGATGAGTACCTGAAGCATGTGGGGGTCCTCTTTATCATAATCTGACATTAGCCAGAACCAGTAAGCACCATTTAAGAACTTTAAACGGTGAACTGAATAGATAGCCTCATCCATAGTGTCCCATTGGGGAGCTACCATCCAGTCCTTCACTTTTGCAGGAAGCATGATTGTGAATTTAAATTATTCAGTAACGATTGCAGAATCGCCGATATTTTCGTCTACAATTTCATCATCATTGTTTTGTGCATCCTCATTTTCACATTCATCACATGTCATGCGCTCGCCGGATAACAGGACCACATAGTCTGCAGTATTTTTGAGCGCAGTCGAAAAACCCGGTTCCACGCCAAAGATAATTGTTTCTTTACCGTGTTCGTTCGCTTTGTTCAAAAGAGGTTTAAAATCAGCATCACGCGTGACGAGTGCCAGAGTATCAATATTTGGATTAAATACTAGTTCCATACCTTCTACCGCAAGTCGTACATCAACATCACTTGAACAGATAATTGGTTCAAGTCCATTGTTCTCAATGGCTTCCACCAGTTTGTCTGATGCATATTGATTCAGAAATACGCGTCCGACTTTTACATTACCATACTCCTTCAATACATCTCCTATCTCTTCAAGGTCAACATTGAACTCTTTGCGAAGAACGTTGGGACCATCGACAAGCAAACCTATGCTGCGTCTCCCCGTCTCTTTTTTCGTGCTGAGGTATTTTACAATTGAACTAAATCCGGTTTTCATTGGCGGCATAACTGATACCTGCTATAACTTATAATGATTATAATTATGAATACTGTATAAATTTCATATAGTGATATAACCTTTGCTAAATTGACACAAAACCGAAGAATCAGATGGACACGCAGTTGGAATTAAAGTAGGTCTGCAAGCAACCTCTCTTTCACATTTCCTCGTGCAGGCGCATCCTTCTCCAGCCTGAACAATTTGATTGTTTTACCACCAATCTTTTTTCTGATATATCTAATTTCCCCACCATTTTTCACAAGTTCATCCATCACATCCTCAAACTGTATTCGCTCAGATTCGGACAGTTCAATGATCCCTTCACTATCGGAAAACCAGTTATACACTTTGAGAAGTGTCACATCACGCACTCGTTTCAACTCTTCCGTGTCTGCAATATCATCCACGTAGATGGTTCTTTTCAGTTCAGGTGACCAACCTGCAATTTTCTCTTCAAAATCGATGAAATTAATAGGAATCTCCTCACCCTCACATGGTTTGGGAAAATATCCGGTTAGATGGCCTGTAAATCCTTTCAAGTCTGTCACCTTTGGGAATAGTAGTCATGCGCTCTGCCAAAACGCCGTGACTGGTATGCCTTCTTGATCCTCATGCCCATAAGCAACCCAACAAAAAGACCGCTCAGGTGCGCAGTGTGGGCAATCATATCAGGTGCACCTATCTGCAGAAAATCTATGATCGCAAATAGTACCAATACATGTTTTATGCGCATGGGTATGAAGTACACATACACTCTCATCTCAGGTGCCAGAACCGCCATACATGCAAACACACCGAATATTGCACCGCTTGCACCTATCATTGGACCTGTGCCTGTTAATGTGTATCCGATCGCAGCAACGATGCCAGATGTAAAGAACACATTCCAAAACACGCGATTTCCGACACGTCTTTCAAGTTCGCGTCCAAAGAAGAATAGCACAAGCATGTTGATGAACAGGTGTGTTAAATTGGCGTGCACGAATATGTGGGTAATGAGTGTCCAAGGTTTTGTCAGAAGTAATTGAGGGGATAACCAGAAGAATTCAACGTAACCATAGCCACGCATAATGAACTGAAGGAAAAATGAAACTACGCACACATATATAATTGCCATCGAAGGACTTGCGTACATTGAGCGTTTGATTCGGTCAAGTATCCCGACCGCCGCACTTTTTGCTGCATGTTTTGCAGTGTTTTTCAACATGTCCTTGATCAACTTTTCTGCATCTACATTCTGTGAGTGGGTATTCCCATGTGTGCCGGAAGAACCTTGTTGGGCATTCTCATCAAAACCTGCACATCCATGCTGTTCAGGGAGCCTGTGATCTGCACAATACGTTTTACCACAGTATCTGCACTTATAAGGCATAGGTTCCTGTTTGCCGCATATCCAGCATTCGTTGGTCAAATTATCCTCCAAAATATTCAACAGCATGCATTAGATAAAATGGTTTCTAAGAATCTCACAGTAATAATTATTCAAGCGGTTTATAGCGGCACGTATTGTAACAATGTAAACACATAAAAGATTTATCAAGGATAATCATGATAGATTGGAAAACGTTTATCTATACTTGGCACATATTAGCAAGAACCACCATTAGACTGTTAAAAAAATATTATGCTTCAAGTAAACCATATACATCTTTATCAGGATGTTTGGCAAACCAACTAATGTTGACTTAGGAGGACCAAATTTATATGAGCAAAATAAGCACAGGCAGTTTTTCCATTGAAGAACTGGAAAACGTTCAGATCACGATTGGCAGCATTGTCGGCGCAATCGAGAAAAAAGCAGAAGACGAAGGCGAAATGGGTCCAACCCCAAAGCCAGGGATCAGTGGTCTTAGGGATTGGGATCATAAGTTACTCAACCGTTACGAACCTGTCTATACCCCAATGTGTGACCAATGTTGTTACTGTACATTTGGTACATGTGACCTGACCGGTAACAAGGAAGGTGCTTGCGGTATTGACATGAAAACCCATCAGGCACGTGAGTTTTTACTTCGTGTTATTACCGGCGCTGCAGCACATGCAGGACATGGACGGCATTTGCTTCATCATTTGATCGAAACACATGGTGCTGATCATCCAATCGATGTTGGTCCTACAAATATCAAAGCACCTGTCATTCAGACAGTCACAGGAATAAAGCCTGAAACAATTGGTGATCTTGAACCTGTTCTTGATTATGTTGAAGAACAGCTGACTCAACTTTTGGCAACGATCCATGCAGGCCAGGAAGGTGCAGCAATCGATTTTGAGTCAAAAGCAATGCATGGCGGCATGATTGATCATGTTGGTATGGAAGTATCAGATATTGCACAGATATCATGTCTTGGCATGCCAAAAGCTGATTCCGAAGCACCTCTGGCTGAGATTGGAATGGGAAGTATAGATTCCACAAAACCGGTTCTGCTATGTATTGGACACAATGTCGCAGGTGTAACATACATTATGGATTACATGGAAGAACATGATCTTACAGATAAGATCGAACTTGCCGGATTGTGTTGTACGGCAATAGATATGACCCGTTATCAGATGGATAATGGTGGAACACCAACAGCGAAGATCGTTGGATCTCTTGCAAAAGAACTAAAATACATACGCTCAGGTATTCCAGATGTAATTGTTGTAGATGAACAATGTGTAAGGGCTGATGTATTACAAGAAGCACAAGCACTTTCAATACCTGTGATCTGTACAAACGAGAAGATCATGTATGGTTTGCCAAACCGTACAAAAGACGATGTTGATGATATTCTTAATGATCTGGCAAGTGGCAAAGAAGCAGGTGCTCTTGTACTCGAATTTGAAAAACTCGGTGAACTTGCACCACGTCTTGTGATGGAAGTAGCACCTATCCGAAAAGAAAAGGGTATCACTGCACTGCCAACTGATGAAGAGTTTAAAGAACTTACAAACAAGTGTGTTCACTGTCTTGTATGTGAAATGGCATGTCCTATGAATTTACCGATCAGCGATGCAATGACCGCAGCAGCAGATGGTGACCTTACTCCATTTGAGATATTGCACGATAAATGTATTGCATGCGGCAGGTGCGAACAGGAATGTCCAAAGGACATTGATATCTTAAATGTCATTGAAAAGGCATCACAGAAAGTCATTCGTGAAGAAAAAGGAATGATGCGTGCCGGCAGAGGTCAGGTAAGCGATCCTGAAATTCGAGAAGAAGGAGTTAACCTTGTACTTGGAACAACACCCGGAATTGTTGCGATGGTTGGATGTTCAAATTACCCGGATGGTACTAAGGATCTTTATGACATCGCAAAAGAGATGTTGAAGCGAAGTTATATTGTTGTGGTTTCAGGATGCACTGCAATGGATCTTGGAATGTACAAGAACGAAGAAGGTAAAACACTCTATGAGGAGTTCTCCGGAAGTTTCTTAAAAGGAAATCTTCTCAATGTAGGTTCATGTGTATCCAATTCCCATATCACTGCAACAACCATTAAAGTTGCAGCAATATTTGCACAGCGTAATGTTACAGGTAATTTCGAAGAGATTGCTGATTATGTAACGAACCGTGTGGGAGCAGTTGGGATCGCATGGGGTGCTTATTCACAAAAAGCAGCATCCATTGGAACAGGATGTACACGTTTGGGTGTTCCGGTGATATTGGGACCACATGGTTCAAAGTATCGCAGGGCACTTATAGGTAAACCTTATGACTCTGACAAATGGTCAGTTTACGATGCACGAAATGGTGAGGAGTTGGCAATTCCAGCGGCACCTGACTATTTGATAACAACTGTAGACAATGCTGAGGAAATAATGCCAATGCTTGCTAAGAGTTGCATACGACCAACCGATAATAACATGGGCAGGATGATCAAACTCACTCATTACATCGAACTTAGTAAGAAGTATCTCGGCATAATGCCTGATGACTGGCACACTTTTGTAAGGACTGAGACAGATTTGCCTCTTGCCAAGCGTGAAGAGTTGTTGAAGATACTTGAAACAGAACACGGTTGGGAAATTGATTGGAAGAAGAAGAAAATACTTTCAGGTCCAACAATGAAATTCGATGTTTCTGCACAGCCGACCAATCTCAAAAGACTTTGCAAGGAGGCTTAGATATGGTTGACACTACAAAGAATATTAAGATGTACACAACATATGGTACAAAAAGTGCAAAACCTGTTCAGCCAAAAATATCTGCAAAACTCATTTCAAAAGCAAAGCGACCACTTTTGGTCGTTTCTTCTGCAGTGCTTGATGAAGAGCTTCTTAAACGTGCGGTTTCAATTGCAAAAAAGACCGGTATGCAAGTTGCAGCTACAAGCACTTCAATAAAGGGTTTCCTGAATGAAGATGTTAAAGCAAAATATATTAATATTCATGCACTTGCTACGTATCTGGGTGATGTGAACTGGACTGGACTGGATGGTGAGGGACATTATGACCTGATCATCGTTTTGGCACACAAGAAATATTATATCAATCAGGTGCTATCAGGTCTTAAGAATTTCACGGATCTTACAACACTTTCTATTGATAGACATTATTTGCAAAATGCGAGCATGTCTTTTGGGAACCTTAAACCTGAGGTACACCTTGAGGCACTGGATGAATTGATTGAGAATTTATGAATTTAATAGATATAGTTATAGATTACATTTTAGAGGTCGTAATACAACGGAGAATTGAAAATGGCAGATGAATTCCCCTTTGAGATCTCACCCATGTTTGAGGGTGAGAGAGTTAGAAAAGACGGTATGTATGTCGAACTTGCAGGTCCAAAATCCAAGGGTTTTGAACTTGTAAAGTCAGTTGAGATGGATGAGATTGAGGATGGAAAGTTCACGCTTATCGGTCCTGATCTGTCTGAGATGGAAGAAGGTTCAAGACACCCGATCGCAATGATATATCGCATTGCGGGTGAACTCGTAGAACAGGACCTTGAGGCCATTGTTGAGAGACGTAACCATGATTTCCAGAACTACATTCAAGGTGTTATGCATCTCAACCAGAGATATGACATCTGGATCCGTGTCAGCAAGGATGCAATGAAAAAAGGTTTGAATTCTTTTGAGCAGATCGCAAAAGCGACCATGATGCTCTTTAAGAATGAACTTCCGTTCATAGAGAAGATAGAGGCCACTTATATTACAGATCTGGCTGGAGTCGAAAAGGAACTTGACGGAGCAATTGCAACATACACGGCACGTGATGAGCGAACCCGTGACCTCCATGATGAGGATGTGGATGTGTTCTATGGCTGTACATTATGCCAGTCATTTGCACCGACCAATGTCTGTGTCGTGACACCTGACCGTATCTCACTTTGTGGTGCTATCAACTGGTTTGATGGTCGTGCTGCTGCGAAGGTAGACCCTGAGGGTCCACAATTCGCGATCGAGAAAGGCGAGGTCATTGATGCCGAGGGTGGCGAGTATTCAGGAGTGAACGCTCTTGCAAAATCCCTTTCAAACGGCGAGTATGATCGCATTAAGCTACACTCGTTCTTTGAGTACCCACACACCTCATGCGGTTGTTTTGAGGTTGTTGGATTCTATATTCCTGAAGTTGACGGTATCGGATGGGTTGACAGGGACTTTATGGGAACTGCACCAAACGGTCTTCCGTTCTCTACAATGGCAGGACAGACCGGTGGCGGTAAGCAGATCGTAGGTTTCCTTGGTATTGGTATCAACTATTTCCGTTCACCAAAGTTCATAGAGGTTGACGGCGGCTGGGACCGTGTTGTCTGGATGCCGAAACTACTCAAGGATAAGGTATTGGCAGATATTCCAAAGGATATTGTTGACAAGGTCGCAACGGAAGAAGATGCTTCCGATCTTGAATCACTCAAGGCGTTCTTGAAAGAGAAAAACCATCCAATATTGGAAAGATGGGTTGAGGAAGAAGAAGATGAAGCAGTTGAGGAAACAGCAACCGCAGCACCAACAATGCAGATGCCAATGATGGCAGCAGGTGCTCCAATGGCAATGCCTGCAGGTTCAGGTGGCAGTGGAGTTAAGATAATCCTCAAGAATGCTAAAGTCTCAATTGATCGTGTGATCATCAAAAAGAGCGAGTGATTCTAAGTATATCTAAGAAAATTTGAGGTCTTCTGTGACACAGGTCATTGCAATAACCGGTAAGGGCGGAACAGGCAAGACTGCAATAGCAGCATTGCTTATCCGCTATCTTACAAAGGGCAACAAAGTTGTTCTGGCAATTGATGCCGATCCGGATTCAAATCTGCCTGAGACACTTGGGTGTGAAGCTGAGAAAGGTATTGGGGATATGAAGGAGTTCATGCTTAAAGAGCGTGATAATTTTCCCCCTGATATTAACAAGGAATCGATATTCGAGTCCAAGATATATGAGGTCCTGACAGAGATGCCGAGATATGACCTGCTTGTGATGGGTCGTCCCGAGGGTTCGGGATGTTACTGCTATGCAAACAATCTGCTTCGCGGCATAATGGATCGTCTTGTCAAGAACTATGATGTGGTAATCATTGATACTGCGGCAGGTCTAGAGCATTTCAGCCGTAAGATCATTCGTGATGTGGATGACCTTATTGTTGTTACGGACGGTTCACGCAGAGGTCTTCGGACAGGTGAGCGCATACGTGAACTTGTCGGGGAACTTGAGGCAAATGTCAGGAATATCTATGTTGTTGCAAACAAGGTGACTGATGCCAATAAGGAAAAGATCATAGAGACTGCAAAAGAACTGGAACTTGAATTAATTGGTACGGTTGAGGTCGATGAGATGATACAGGAGCGCGATCTTGTTGGGTCTCCACTGTTTGATCTGCCTGACGATTCAGTTGCAGTGCAGGAAGTTGAGAATATAGCAAAGAAATTAAAATTATAGTGATAGTTGTGATTAAATTATAGTTACAGAATTGATCTACACACCATTTATTCAGACGGTGAAATTAATATGACAAAAAAAATAAAATTGTCAGAAATTACTGATATGTTCAAGGATATGGGAAATGTCGAAGCACTCGAAGGCGTTGCCATCGAGGGCGAAATCGAACTGGACATCAATGGTGGTGGCGGACTTAATCCGGCCCTTGCTTATGCATTGGGTCATGAGACTGCGCAGATCTCGGTAAATCTTGCAAATATCTCACGCATGTTGAGATAGATTATAGTTACAGAATTGATCTAAACATCATTTATGCAGACGGTGGAATTAATATGACAAAAAAAATAAAATTGTCAGATATTACTGATATGTTCAAGGATCTGGGAGATGTCGAGGCACTCGAAGGCGTGACCATCGAGGGTGACATCGAACTTGATATCAGTGGTGGCGGCGGACTTAATCCGGCTCTTGCTTATGCATTGGGTCATGAGACTGCGCAGATCTCGTTACATCTTGCGAATATCTCACGCATGTTGGGATATCCGATCGATCAGGTTTTTGCAGGCACGGCAGCACCCACAGCAGGTATCGCTGCACCAGCACGGTTGAATGAACTCATTTCTTCCAAGTTCGAAGTTGGAAATGTGGAAGAATGGAAACACACGATCCAGGAAGTCACACTTGGTGCAACCTCGGCGGATGGCGGAAGCCGTAAAAGCACGGTTACGCTTGGCGGCGAGAATGCATTGCCATTCTATTTCGATGCTGAGATGCCACATAGAAACTATGTGACTATGGATGTGTTTGACATGCCTATCGGTATGGCAAAGGCTGTCAAGATGAATTATGAGGATGTCATCAATGATCCTGCTGAATGGGCAAAGAAGGTCGTGCGTGATTTCAATGCCGACATGGTTACGATCCACCTCATATCAACTGATCCTCTCATCAACGACACACCTGCACGCGAGGCTGCAAAGGTTGTCGAGGATGTTTTGCAGGCTGTTGATGTGCCTATTGTCATTGGCGGTTCCGGTAATCCACAGAAAGACCCTGAAGTTTTGGAGAAGGCAGCAGAAGTTGCTGAGGGTGAGCGATGTTTGCTTGCTTCAGCCAGCCTGAACCTTGATTATGAACGTATCGCAAAGGCAGCGAATGATTACGGTCATGCTGTTCTTTCATGGACACAACTTGAGATCAATGCGCAAAAGGAACTTAACCGTAAATTGATGAAACAGTGCGATGTCCCAAGGGAGAACATTGTAATGGACCCAACAACTGCGGCGCTTGGTTATGGTCTTGATTACGCTTATACTAACATGGAGCGCATACGGCTTGCAGGTCTTATGGGTGATGATGAACTGACATTCCCTATGTCATCAGGTACGACCAACGCATGGGGTGCCAGGGAATCATGGATGGTCTCATCCCCACTCAAGCAGGATTCCGATTGGGGACCGCGTGAATACAGGGGTCCTATCTGGGAGATTGTTACAGGTTTGACACTTGCGCTTGCAGGTAATGACCTTTTCATGATGATGCACCCTACATCTGTGCAAGTGGTCAAAGAGCTCACACAGACTCTCTTTGGTTTGAAAGAGGAAGAGCCGATCGACATTACAAACTGGATCGGGGCGGAGGTGTGATATCATGAAACTAAACAGCCCATTACAGGCATACAAATTTCTGCCGGGTACTAACTGCGGCGAGTGCGGCGAAACAACATGTATGGCATTTGCGTCACACTTGATCGACCGTTCACTTAAACTTACTGACTGTACTCCCATCCTTGATGACAAGTTCAAGAAGAAATATGCTGAACTTGACGGTCTTTTGGCACCGGAAATTCGTGAGGTTGAGATCGGTGTCGGTGACAATATTGTTAAGATCGGCGGTGATGATGTACTCTATCGTCACAAGTTGACGTTCTTCAACCAAAACGCACTGGCTTATGATGTATGGGACACGATGGACGAGGCTGACCTTGTTGCCAGAGTGGAACAGATACGGGATTTCAAGAAATTCTATGTCGGTGAGTATCTTTTGCTTGATATGATTGCGGTGCGCTCGATCTCTGGCGATCCGAAGAAGTTTGCGGACACTGTCAAGAAGGTAATGGATACGACTGACCTTCCACTTATACTTTGTTCGTTCAATCCAAAGGTTCTGAAAGCCGGACTTGAGGTTGCAGGTGATAAGAATCCACTCATCTATGCTGCGAATAAGGATAACTGGCAGGAGGTCGCAGACCTTGCACTTGAATATAACGTTCCTGTTGCCCTGTTTGCACCAAATGACCTTGATATGCTCAAGTCCCTTGCAAAGACATTCCTTGAAATGGGAATGGAGAACCTTGTACTTGACCCGGGAACGTTCCCGACAGGTAAGGATCTGCGGACAACATTACACAATTTCCTGAAGATCAGGAGAGCAGGTATTGCCGGTGATCGTGACATTGCGTTCCCGATTATGGCAGTGCCGCTTACGGCATGGATGGCTCATGACGATCCTGTAAGTGCTTCGTACTGGGAAACTGTTGTAGCATCGGTTTTCACCATCAAATATGGTGATATCATGCTGCTCCACAGTATCGAGCCGTATGCACTGCTTCCTGAGATGCACATACGTGACACTATCTATACAGATCCGAGAAAGCCGGTAACGGTAGACCCTGCTGTGAACGAGGTTGGTTCCCCTACTGCGGATTCACCGGTAATTGTGACCACGAACTTTGCACTGACATACTACACTGTTGAGAGTGACCTTTCATCAAATGATATTGACTGCTACATTATGGCAGTGGATACTGATGGTATTGGTGTGGAAGCAGCGGTTGCAGGCGGACAACTTACGGCTGCAAAGATCAAGAAGGGTCTTGACGATGCAGGATTTGACCTGAAGGATAAGACTTCACACAATACGCTGATACTTCCTGGACTTGCAGCGCGCCTGCAGGGTGATGTGGAAGACGAGGTTGGTTCTAACGTTATGATAGGTCCACCGGATTCTGGACGTATTCCTGGCTGGATGGAAACAAACTGGCCACCGGAAAAGAAGTAGGTATATTCCTACTTCTAAATTGAATTTTCACATTTTCTCGTTTTTGATTGTATATATTTTGTTTCAAGTTCAGTATTTTTTGCTGCATTCATGTCCAAAAATACGTATTTTTTATCATTTTTAAAATGACCACAGATTGTACATGTGTACTACATTTGAATACACACTTATCTGAAGTTTCTACGGATGTTCTTATCCCTAACAAGCGACATGCTTGCATTTTGCCTCGACACTTATACTTATATATAATTAGTGTTAACTATGTTATTAAGTGAGCGGGACATTTTTTACCCCACATATATATACACACAACCCCACTCCCCTACCCACTCACTTTTCTTCTGATTTTAACAGTGTTTTTATGGTCTTTTTGAGATTTCTTATTGTATATGTGCATCCTTATTGATTTTCTTCTATCGCTACATACAGCAGTCTTTTTATCACCAAACACCAATGTACATCAAGAGGTGTTGGTGAGCATGAGTAAGGTTTTTTTCAAATCAGTTGATAACATAGGTCCAAACCAGACGCAGATTGATCAGATAAAGGAACTTTTTCCTAAAATATCGCCGGTTAAGAAAGGCGACATCGTGGCAGTGAAGATACATCCGGGTGAATACGGTAACACTACTCACATCCGCCCTGTGATCGTGAGGACTGTTGTTGACATGGTCAGAGAAGCTGGGGGCATTCCGTTTGTAACTGAAACCACTGTCCTGTACAAAGGTATGAGACTTAACGCAGCAGATCTTCTATGGGCTGCTGAGATGAATGGTTTTACGCAGGCAAGTATGAATGCCCCGATAATTGTTGCGGATGGGCTGCTTGGGGATGATAGCGTTGACGTTGAGATTGGAGGCGAGGTGCTCGCTGAGATCAGTGTGGCTTCTGCTATTGCAAAAGCGGATTGCATGATCATGATATCTCATTGTAAAGGTCATCCGGGTTCAGGCTTTGGTGGTGCGATCAAAAATCTAGGGATGGGATGTCTTGACAAGGATGGAAAAACACGTGTCCATGAGGTCGGACGACCAACAATCGATACTGAAAAATGTATCGGGTGCGGGATTTGCTTTGACCAGTGTGTATGGGGCGCGTTGAAGATGGACGGTGATAAGGCGTATGTTGACCACGATCTTTGCAAAGGCGAGTTGTCATGCCCCGAGTCATGCCCGCAGGAAGCCATTATCCCGCCCGAAGATGTTGCAGAAAAGATGCAGGTGCGGCTTGGTGAGGCTGCGGTTGGACCGATAAAGGCATTGTCCGGTAGGATCGGTTACATCAACTGGATATTCGACCTGACACCCGGTTGTGATTGCTTCAATTTCTCGGCACCCGTGTTTTCACGGGACGTTGGTATTGTTGCCTCGTGCGACCCTGTGGCACTGGATATGGCAAGCATTGACCTGATCGACCGGACGATGCATCAGGATGGGGAATGTGATGGCGTGCATGGTGTGTGGGGTATTGATCCTGTGATACATCTCAATTATGCGGAGAGGGTGGGGGCTGGAAGTCGGGAGTATGAGTTGGTTGAGTGATTGTGGTTTGTGTTGCGCCGATATGTGTAAGTGAAATGTTTTTGCTGAATCTAAAAACAATGCAACAAGCCGAATAAAGAAGAGCGATTACTCGCTCTCCCTCTTCTCAGAACGGTACGTGAAAGTTTCCCTTCATACCGCTCAAGCCTTTCATAACCCTTTCGGGCAGCAGTTTACACTTTTGTGGCATTAGTGTGTGTTTTGACTACAATATTCTATGCATTCATTACTTTATTTGAAGATGTATTGGCTTTTTTACAAAGACTAATTTTAGCCTTTCGCAAATCGAAGTATTCCACATCAAGATAAGGGTTTTTATCCAATTTTACTTTTGGATGTCTGACAATCTTTGTATCTGAAAAGAGTTTAAGATTGTTCATTCCTGTTGAAAATACCCAATTTCGAGAACCCATTCTATGCCAATATTTTTTAGTAATCCACGACTTGGATTTCTCTGGATGTCTTCTTTTAGCCCATGCCCATAGCATATTCCACACCTGGTGGTCCAGTTTGCCAAATATCTCCTTAGAAACAACTGATTGGTGATAATTCGCCCAACCAGTTATAATGGGATTTAGGACATAAATGAGATGCTCCTGTGTCCATGCTTTTCCACGTTTGATAACATCACTAATCTTCTGAGTGATTTTATCTATGGAACCCTTTGATGGTTTAATCAGGAGTTTCCCTTTATATTTTCGGAAGTTCCAGCCCTTTTTCCTTCAGGAATGACTTAATCAATTCTGCAATTTCTTTAGCAGTTTCATCCGAATCAGCAGTTACGATAAAATCATCGGCATACCTCACAAAATTTACTTTGTGATGCCCATATCTTTTATGTACTTTCCCCGTTTTACTGGTATAGTATTTAGATGCAATTAATGATTCAATTCCATCTAAAGTCATATTCGCCAATGTTGGAGATATAATTCCTCCTTGGGGAGTACCCGCTTTTGTGGGATTCAGATGTCGGTTATAAACAAACCCTGCTTTGAGAAATTGTTTGAGTATTGACTTATCCATCAGGATATTGTCTAACAACCATTCATGGTTAATATTGTCAAAACAGCCCTTAATATCGCCTTCCAGCACCCATTGAGCCGAATTCTTTTGGCTCAGGCAGGTAAAAACTTGCTCACATGCATCATGTGTACTTCTGTTTTGTCGGAAGCCAAACGATGCTCTGTCAGCAGTTGTTTCTGCGACTGGGTTTAATGCAAATGCATGTAATGCTTGCATTGCCCTGTCGTGCATGGTTGGAATACTTAAAGGTCGTTTTTCCCTTTTACCATATTTCTCAATATAGACTCTACGTAATGGTTTTGCTTTATATTTCTTTCCAGATAGATTGAGAGCAGCGTTCATTTTGGCTTTTGGTGTTGTCCACTTTACGCCATCAACTCCCGCTGTTCTTGTACCCTTATTTTTAGTTACTCTCCTTATTGCCAGCATTTTCGCATAAAACGATTTCGTTAGCATATATTGTAATCTTTTAACTAATTGCCACTTTTCTTTATTCACTGCTTTTGTAATCCTGACTTGCAGCCGATTAACACTATCTGTGACTGTTTTCCAATCGATATCTTTCCATTGGATTTTTCGTCGTGTGTCTGTAAGTCTCTCACCTTTCGGTGTCGTTGAATTACTTACATTCATCAGTTTTGCCTCCATTCATACAATGAAACACCATAGGTAAGTCAGCACCCTTTCGAGTTAAGGCAAATCTTGAACCTCTATACAACTCATTACAAATTGTCATTTGCTTTTTACCATATTCCTCTACCCACTATGCCATCGTTGCCCCTCGCGGAGTTTCTACCCGTTTTCGGGAGCATATTGGGCTTACCAAGTTATATATCACAAATAATTATGGAAGCCTTAGAAGCCATCTGTAAACCGGGAATCATTTGTCCATTCCCTATAATGAAGCGCGAGCCATTATAGTCTGATTCCATACCTTTTGGTTTAAGCGCAGTCCAGTTTCGCTTATTCGCCTTCACGATTCTTACGATGGTTCGCATTACACTCTTCATAGTTTCCTTATCCTTGCAGTTAAACCGAATTGGACTTTCGGGTTTTACCGCGTTATCCTGTGAACTTAAAACCCCAACGTTACCATTGACGCATCTCACAGTAGGATTACTCCAAATGGAAGGAGTAGCCGTGAGGCAATTTGTGATATAACTTCTTGTCATGGCACGCCGCAGGCGGCACGTTCCATAACTACTTTCCAAAAGTAGATTGATTGAATCAGATAAAACTACGTGAATTAATTTTCATTGGCGTTGTGTGTATTAATGAGCAGTGTGATGATATACTTCATTTCCATTTTGAAGGGTTACGCGCGCTTCGCGCGTTGTGTCGGAACTTTTTATTGGTTTTATTCTGATACCCAGTCTCGTTTTTCGTAAATGGATAACTATGGAAATATATATAATATGAAAAGCCTTCTAACTTACGATGACCAAAATTACCCTTCAACAACTTGAATCTCATCTTTTTAAGGCAGCCGATATACTCCGTGGCAAAATGGATGCTTCGGAATTTAAGGAATACATTTTTGGAATGCTTTTTTTGCGCAGGATTTCCGATCAGTTTAAAGAGCAGCAGGAGAAAATTATTCAAAAATGGTTAAATGAGGGATTGAGTGAAGACGAAGCTGAGGAGATGGCAGAGTCTCCTTCCGAGTATACTTTTTTTGTTCCGAAGAATGCGCGATGGTCTGAACTCAAAGACTTGAAAAAGGACATTGGGAATCAATTGAACAAGGCTCTTGCGGCTATTGAGGATTCAAATCCTGAACTTGATGGTGTGCTTAAGCACATTGATTTTAATGCAAAGAAAGGGAAGACAAGGATTTCGGATTCCAAACTTCAGGATTTTTTGGTTCATTTTAATAAGCACAGGTTAAGAAATGATGATTTCGAGTTTCCTGACCTTTTGGGTGCTGCGTATGAATACTTGATCAAATTTTTTGCAGATTCTGCCGGTAAGAAGGGAGGCGAGTTTTATACGCCTTCTGAGGTCGTGCGCCTCATGGTGCAAATTATAGAGCCGCAGGAAGGTATGAGGATATATGACCCTACTTGTGGTTCCGGTGGTATGCTTATTCAGTCAAAACAGTATGTGGAGGAACAGGGGCAGAACAGCCGCAATCTGTCGCTTTTTGGCCAGGATAACAATGGCGGAACGTGGGCTATTTGCAAGATGAACATGATCCTTCATGATATTCTCTCGGCAGATGTGCAGAATGATGATACTCTTGAAAATCCGCTACATACCGAAGGCGGCGAGATTATGCATTTTGACAGGGTCATTGCCAATCCCCCATTCTCCCAGAATTATTCTAAGGCTAAAATGGAGTTTCCAGAACGTTTTGCTTATGGTTTTGCACCTGAGAATGGTAAGAAGGCTGACCTGATGTTTGCGCAGCATATGGTTGCAAGTTTGAATAGCAGGGGTAAGATGGCGACTGTTATGCCCCATGGTGTGCTTTTCAGGGGTGGGGATGAGAAAAAGATACGCGAGGGCATGGCTAAGGACAATGTCATTGAAGCAGTTATTGGGTTGCCTGCCGGATTGTTTTATGGGACCGGTATTCCTGCTTGTATTATTGTTATCAATAAGGACAAGTCTGAGGAGATGGGAGGTAAGATCCTTTTCATAAATGGTGATGCAGAGTATGTTGAGGGCAAGAACCAGAATCGTCTGCGACCTGAGGATATTGAAAAGATAACTTATGTGTACAGGAATTATCAGGAGATTGATGGTTATTCCAGAATCGTTTCACTTGAGGATATTGAGGAACAGGATTTCAATTTCAATATCAGGCGATATGTGGATAATTCACCTGACCCTGAGTCTCATGATGTGCATTCTCATCTTATGGGTGGAATTCCAAAAAAGGAACTGGACGCAAAAAGTCAATTGTTGGAAAGGTATGGGTTAAATGATGGTGTGCTTCTTGAGAAGGTGAGCGACGATTATCTTGCGTTTAAGTCTGAGATTGATGGGAAGGATAAGATTAAGGAAACTATTGAGGCGGCTTTGAGTGTTACGAGTGTGGAGGATGAGGTGCGTACCCGTCTTGCTATCTGGTGGGATGAGAATTTGCCTCGGATCAGGGGCTTGTCGGATACAAAAGACCTCTACAATGTACACCGGGAATTTATTGTTTCAATTAAGGAATCGTTGTTGCCTGTGGGTCTTTTGGATGAGTTCAAGGTTGCGGGCATTTTTGTTAACTGGTGGAATGATGTTCAATACACTCTCAAGAGGATGATTGCCGGTGATAATGCGGATGGGACCATGCTTGATGGGCTTAAGAGTGATATTGAAGGACAGCTTGAGCAGTATCTCACTGAATCAAGACAGGATGTTATTTTTATTTTTGAGAATTGGTGGGACAAATATAGTGTGACTGCTCGGGAGATCGAGGGTGAGCGTGACAGAGCAAAGGCGAGGTTGGATGGATTTTTAGGGGAGTTGGGGTACGTTGAATAAGCGTGAAGGAGTCACGTATAATGAGTGATAAAATTGGCAGAAATGAACCCTGTCCTTGTGGTAGTGGATTGAAGTACAAGAAATGTTGCTTGAAAAAAGATAAAGAAGTTAAACATACGCAACAGCAGGAAATGAAAGTGGATCTCGATAGAAAAATCCACTCATTAACTTTTACAACTAAACAGGAAATTATGGATTCTATACGTGATGATGGTTTTATTCCTGTAATTGTGGAAGAATGGTCGCATAATGAAATTTATGGTAAAACGTCCTATATTGAGATTGATGAAGTTTGTAAACACGGGGTTTGTGAGGAATCACATACATTCAGATCGAATAAAGGTAGGTGGGAATGTGTGGAATCTGGCTGTAACATGAATTATTGTGTTATTTGCGAGGGTTTAAAAGAAGGTAATATTGTTTGTTGTCCTCATTGTGGTGAAGAGTTACCGGATTTGTCCGAAGAAGAGTGTATTCGAATTTATGAGGATGATGTGTTCAACAATATATTATTGACGACAACATGTCCTTCGTGTGGTTCACCATGGATGAAGGTTTCTGAAAAATAGTTTGTTTGATTTTTGTCTGGTATGGAAAAGAAAAGGGATGAGCGTAATATGAAACTGGATTCGGATGATCTTAATTTTTTAATTGGTCAGGGGGAGGGCTACAATTTAGAGTTCAAGGAATCCTTTTCTGCCGGAATATCTAAGGAGATATGCGCTTTTGCAAATACCAATGGTGGCAAGATACTGCTTGGTGTTACTGATAAGGGGACGATTAAGGGGATTGGGGATACAAATCCCCTGAGGTCACGTATACAGGATCTTGCGAGAAATATGGATCCTTCATTGAATATTATTGTTGATGCCAATGATGTAGGAAATGTTGTGATCATTGATGTCCCTGAGGGAAAGAGTAAGCCATATTCGGCAGGTGGGAAATTTTTCATGCGATATGGTGCAAATTCCCAGCAGTTGACGAGTGATGAGATTAGGGCTTTCTTCCAGAAAGAAGGGCTTTTGTTGTTTGATGAAAAACCGAATATGGTTTTTAATGTTGGCAGGGATCTTGATGGTGAGAGGTTTAAGCATTTTCTGGAGAGAGCTAAGATCAGTCGGGTTCTTGAGAATGAGGACATTCTGGAGAATCTGTGTCTTCTGGAGGGGGGCAATCTTAAGAATGCGGGTGTGTTGATGTTTTGCCGGAAGGTGGCGAAGTTCATTCCCCAGGCGACTATTACGTGTGTTCTTTATCAGGGCAATTCCAAATACAAGATTCTGGATAGGAAGGAGTATGATGAGGATCTGTATTCCAATTTTTTCAATGCCAATAATTATGTTCAGTCGAAGTTGAATACCGAGTTTATTATTAAAGGCGGTCCGAGGGAGGAAAAACTGGAATTGCCTGAGGAGGCTTTGAGGGAGGCGCTGCTAAATGCGATTGCGCACAGGGATTATTTTGTTCGTGGTGCAAATATCCTTGTTGAGATTTTTTCCGACAGGGTTGAGATCACAAATCCGGGCGGTCTGGTCAATGGTTTGACTATGGATGATCTGGGTAAAAGGAGTCTGTCAAGGAACAATCTCCTGTTTGGGTTGATGCAGAGGATGGACCTCATCGAGAAAGTTGGTTCCGGCATTTTGAGAATGAGAAATGCAATGAACGAGTATGGCTTGAAAGGTCCGCGTTTTGATGTGAATGACAACTGGTTTACCATTATCTATGACCGACCTGTAGACATGTGGTCAGAAGGTTCCCAGAAAAGTTCCCAGAAAGTATTCACGCTTCTTGAAGAAAAGATATTGACCGAAATTAAGAAAGACCCCCGTGTTTCAAGAAAACGCATTGCTGAGGCTCTTGAAATCAATGAATACACTGTGAAAGAGTACATTGATAAATTGGTACAAAAAGAGGCAATCGAACGAATTGGTCCTGCAAAGGGTGGTTACTGGGAAGTTAAAATTGCGGATACCACCCAGAAAACCCCCCAGAAAACCACCCAGAAAACCCCCCAGAAAACCCCCCAGAAAATCTTAACTGGTCTTGAAGAAAAAATATTGAACGAAATCAGGAACGACTCGCGCATTTCAAGAAAGCGCATTGCTAAAGTACTTGAAATTAATGAGTACACCGTGAAAGAATATCTTGAAAAGTTGGTGCAAAAAAGGGTAATCGAACGAGTTGGGCCAGCAAAGGGCGGCTATTGGGAGGTCAAGTAAATGGAATCTGAGTTGCGAGATGGATATACGATGACTGAACTGGGCGCACTGCCGGAAGAGTGGGATGTTGAGAAACTAGGAAATATTTGTTATGAAATTTATCGATATCCTACATATTATGATATTGAATATGTAGATAAAGGTGTTATTGAAGTGAGAGGAGAACTGATTCATAGCAATGGAAAATTAAGAAAAAAGCGGTCAGATTTTCGTTATATCCTGCAAGATACCAATAAGAAATATCCACGAACTCAGCTAAAAAATGGCGATTTTGTAATGTCTGTAAGAGGAACAATAGGCAAGGTTGCACTGGTTGATGATTTTTTTGAAGGTGCAAATATAACGGCAAATTTAATCAGAATCGCCCCCAATAAAGAAATGGTTCTCTCTGAGTACCTTTTGCATTTTTTCTTAAGTGACTCATATAAGAGTTGGTTGGACCTTAATTCATCGATGACAACAATCAAAACAATCCAATCCCCTTTACTAAAGTCTATGTACCTTTCACTTCCTCCACTTCCAGAACAGCACCGCATCGCCACCATCCTCTCCACCCTCGACGAGACCGTAGAGCACACCGAGGCGCTCATTGAGAAATACAAAAATATCAAGGCTGGGCTCATGGCTGACTTGCTCACGCGCGGGCTTGATGAGGAGGGCAGGATTCGCAGCGAGAATACTCACAGATTCAAGGATTCAGCGATGGGACGGGTGCCGGAAGAGTGGGAAATCGGCGGTTTTAAAGATATGGTTGATAAGTCCAATAAAAATGGAATTAAACCAGGACCTTTTGGCTCAAGTCTTAAAAAGGAATTCTATGTAGGTGATGGTTATCGTGTTTATGGTCAAGAACAAGTTATAGCAGGAACTCTCTCAATTGGTGATTATTATGTCAATAAGCAAAAATTTGAGGAATTAAAATCTTTCCGAATAGATATGGATGATGTCCTTATTAGTTTAGTTGGAACTACAGGAAAGGTTCTTGTTGTACCTTCAAAGTTTGAATCAGGTATTATAAATCCTCGTCTTCTAAAAATAACTCCTGATAAAAGAAAGAGCAATTCAAAATTTATATCATACTTACTTATCTCGGGCATAATAACTAATCAGCTTGCTACTTTGAGTCATGGGGGAACAATGGATGTGCTAAATGGAACTACGATTAGAAAATTAAGATTTGGCATTCCTAGTCTCAAAGAACAGCGCCGCATAGCTGAAATCCTCACGGCAGCAGACCAGCGTATTGAAAAAGAAGAGGCGTACCGCGACAAACTTCTGCAACTCAAAAAGGGGCTTATGCAGGACTTGCTTACAGGGAAAGTGAGGGTGAAAGATGGCAGTTTTCAGATGCCGGAACAATCAGAAAATTAGATATGGGTCATGATAATATTTAATGCAGATAAAAGTAGTCATTGAATGAAAATATATTTGACAGGATGAACGGGATTTACAGGATTTGCTATGGCATTTTTATTCTGTTCATCCTGTCAATCCAGTCTATAATCTAAGCATTCTGGAAACAAAAGCATGACAAACTACAACGAAGAAACATACGTAGAAATACCTTTTATGGAGCAGCTTGAAGGGTTGGGGTGGGACACGCTCTATCTCGATATTAGTTCTGCGCCTGAAGATTCATATCGTGCGAGTTTTCGTGAGGTCGTGCTTGAACCACAGCTTCGGGGTGCTTTGAAGGACATCAATCCTTGGATTGAAGAAGACCAGATCGATGATGTGGTTGGTGAACTTGTGCGGTTGAGGTCATCGACGCTTTTTGAAGCAAATATGGAAGCTACAGAGTTGCTTCTTAGCAATACTGTTGTTGATGAGAATAGGCAGACCGGGATGAAAAGCCCTACTATGAAGTTTATCGATTTTGAAAATCCAAAAAATAATCGCTTTCTTGCTGTGAGTCAGTTTAAGGTCAACGTGCCGGGTCATCATAAGCACATCATACCCGACATCGTGCTTTTTGTGAATGGGATCCCACTTGTGGTGGTGGAGTGCAAATCACCAAGAGTTACAGAGCCAATGACCGAAGCCATAAACCAGTTACTTCGATATAGCAACAACCGCCCGGAAGTTGAGGAAAAGGAAGGCAATGAACGACTGTTCCACTACAACCAGTTCATGATAGGGACGTATCGGCAGGAGGCGCGGTTTTCTACCATTGGAGGCGGGTATGAGCATTATCTTGAATGGAAGGACTCCTATCCATTCAAATTATCAGACATCAACCCTGACGGTAAGAATCCAAACAGCCAGCAACTTCTGGTTATGGGGATGCTACATCCACAAAACCTGCTCGATATAGTAGAGAATTTCACGGTATTCAAAGAGAACGACAAAGGTCAGGTGATAAAAATTGTCGGGCGCTACCAGCAGTTCAGGGCGGTACAAAAGATATTCGAGCGCCTGAAATCCGGTAAGACCCCTGCTGAAAAAGGCGGCGTGGTCTGGCACACACAGGGTAGCGGCAAATCTCTCACAATGGTCTTCCTGATCAGGAAGATGCGTAAAGATGAATATCTTCGAAGTTACAAGATCACCTTCATAACAGACCGCACAGACCTTGAAAAACAACTCAAAGGCACGGCAAAGACAACCGGAGAGACCGTCTATGTAGCAAAAAACATTGACGACCTCAAGGAACTGCTAAAAACCGATACATCCAACATCATCATGGGAATGATGCAAAAATTCCAGGAAAAAGAAAAAATCGGCAAGAAAGGAAAGAATAATGGCGGTAAATCTAAATCTAAGCTCAAATCCAATCCAAAATTCAAATCATTCCCCCTACTAAATCGCTCTGACAGAATACTCCTGCTCATAGACGAGGCACATCGTTCCCAATCGTCAACACTGGCTGCAAACCTTGCCAATGCACTTCCAAACTGCACAAGAATAGCCTTCACAGGCACGCCGCTTATCACCGAGAAAGTAAAGAAAAAGACAACCGAAACCTTTGGTGAATACATTGACAAATACACTATCGAACAATCGGTGAGAGACGGTTCCACACTACAGATAATCTATGAAGGAAGGACATCAAAAGACGTGATCAAAGACGGCAAATCCCTTGATAATGTTTTTGAAGATATGTTCCACAATTATACAAAAGAAGAACGCGAAGCCATACAGAGAAAATACGGCACAAAAACAGACGTGATGGAAGCCACGAAAAGGATCGAGGCAATAGCACGCGACATAATAGGGCACTACCGCAAAAACATCATGGAAAACGGCTTCAAGGCACAGGTCGTAACCACCAGCCGCCTCGCAGCCATTCGCTACAAAGATGCAATGGACAACGCCTTAAAAGAAGTAATTGAAAGACTGGAAAGCGAACCCTCATACATTCAGGAAAATGAAGAACTCGAAACACTAAAACGACTTGAAACCTCTGTTGTAATATCCTCTGACCACAATGATCCGACGGAATATTATCCTTATACAGACCGCGCCCGTCAGGAGCGGGACATAGAGCAATTCAAAAAGCCGCTAAAATCCGATGAACCGGAAAAACAGACAGGTGTTGCTTTCCTAATCGTCAAAGACATGCTAATAACAGGTTTCGATGCCCCGATCGAACAGGTCATGTACATCGATCGAAAACTGGTCGAGCACAACCTGCTTCAGGCAATCGCAAGGGTGAACCGCCCGGCAAGTAACAAAAACTGCGGCTATGTCGTAGATTATTACGGCATCGGACACCATCTCAAAGAAGCGCTGGAAATCTTCAGCGCCGAAGATGTAAAAGGTGCCCTGATCGAGTTAAAAGACGAAGTCCCAAAACTAAAAGACCGCAACAAAAGGGTCTATAACATTTTCACAAACGCAGGAATTGATGACATAGAAGACATCGACGAATGCGTTGATTATCTGGCTGACGATGAAAAAAGAGCACAATTCATAGTGGCATACAAATACTTCTTAAAAAGCATGGACATCGTTCTTCCAAATCCTGCCGCTCTCGCTTATGTTCAGGACATGAAAACCTTCGGTTTCATAAATACCGCCGCAAGGAACCGTTACCGTGATGATAATCTCAACATCGCAGGCTGCGGTGAAAAAGTCAGGAAACTCATAGACGAGCACATCTTATCAAAAGGTGTAGACCCAAAAGTTGCGCCAATATCCATAATGGCAGAGAATTTTGAGGAATACGTATCATCCAATAGATCCGCAAAGTCACGGGCATCAGAGATGGAGCATGCAATACGTCATCATATATCGAAAAATATCGATTATGACCCTGAGTTTTACCGTAAGCTCAGTGAGAAGCTGGCGGAGATCCTTGAAGCGTACCGTGAAAATTGGGATGATCTTGCAGAAGAACTTAAAACTTTCCTTAGCGAAGTACGTGCAGGCAGGCAGGAAGAAGATGATGGTCTTGATCCTGTAATCGAAAAACCGTTTTACGATATTCTGTTAAAAGATGTTTACGGTGGCAGGGAACTCACAGAAAAGGAGAAAGAAGATTTAGCCTCAACAGTGATTGACATTGTATCAGTCATCAAAAGATAGATCGATATTGTTGATTTCTGGAAGAAACACTCTGAAAAGAAGCGTCTTAACAGTTACATCATAAGTATACTGGTCAAATCTCGTATGCCCGCCATTATAAAAAAGAAAGATGCCGTAGCTACCCGCTTCATGAGCCTTGCGGAAAAACTTGATTCAAAACTCAAAGAGTAGTGATAATGTCAATGTCCAAAAACAGTCTTTCATATTCACTTATTCGCACAGAGCGTAAGACATTAGGTCTTACCATAGAACGAAATGGCGATATAATATTAAGGGCACCATTGGATTGTCCCCAAAATACCATAGATGACTTTTTTGAAAGCAAAAAATTCTGGATATACCAGAAATTAGCAGAAAAAAGATTGGTTGAAGATAAACTTCCATCTAAGGAATACGTGAATGGAGAAGGTTTCCTCTATCTTGGAAAAAGTTACAGGCTTCAATTGATCGGCGATAATGACGCCGCACCTCTCAAACTCTCGCGCGGCTTTTTTCAGTTGAACAAGAAATATACTGCGGGTGAAAAAGGGGAAAAAATATTCATAGACTGGTACCGCAGCCATGCCACGCCAATCATCGAAAAACGAGTGAAAATCTACAAGGACATGCTTGGCGTTAACTGCGGAACAATACGGGTGCTTGATCTGAAATATAGATGGGGGTCCTGTACCTCTGATGGGAATCTGAATTTCCATTGGAAAACAATATTGACTCCCATGCCAATAGTTGATTATGTGGTTGTGCATGAGCTTGTTCATTTGAAGGAGAAGAATCACACACAAAAATTCTGGGAGATGGTTGCAGCTGTTTTGCCGGATTATGAGAAGAGGAAGGAATGGTTGAGGGTGAATGGGAATTTTTTGGAGGTTTAGCCTCGTCCGTCCCATCCATGCTACACCCGATTAAAATCGGGTGCATCTTTGGCGGTTTGTTGGCTCGGCTCCAGCCATGATGATGCATAGGTTTTGAATCACCATCATTTTAGGTAAAGTCAATACATCTTCAAATAAAATGATGGATATGTAAAATATTGTACTTTATTTTAAAATAAAACTAATGCCACATAATTGTAAACTGCTGCCCGACAAGGGTTATGAAAGGCTTGAGCGGTATGAAGGGAAACTTTCACGTACCGTTCTGAGAAGAGGGAGGGCGAGTAATCGCTCTTCTTTATTCGGCCATGAGTTCCCAATTATATATGGGTAGGAAGCCCGTGAGGGCTGACGATGGCTCAGGGGGTAGCGGAAACGGTACAAAGCGAATGTCAGTCTGTAATGGACTGGATAGAGGTTCAAACTTTGCCTCAACCCGAAAGGGTGCAGACTTGCCAACGGTGTTTCATTGTATGAACGGAGGTAAACCTGTGAATGTAAGTAATTCAACGACGCCCAAAAGCGAGAGACTTACAGACATGAGACCAAAAATCCAATGGAAAGATATCGATTGGAAAAAGGTCATTCAAAATATTAACAGGCTACAAACCAGAATTACAAAAGCAGTTGCCATTGAATTGTTAACTGCTGCCCGATACAAAAAGGGTTATGAAAGGCTTGAGCCGGATGTGATGAAAATCGCAAGTCCGGTTCTTAGAAGAGGGGGAACGAGTAATCGCTCTTTCTTATTCGGCGATT
>JAUWQD010000087.1 GCA_030611265.1 Methanosarcinaceae archaeon
AGTCTCTCATGCACTTCGATTGATTCTATTTAGTTGTGTTTTATTAAACACCACCGATCAGAATTAATCGAACTGTCATATCTAACGTCAGTCAGGAAAGAACTCCTGACTCCACACTTATGAATATAAGGCGGTGATAAAGTTAAACAACTCGTGCAGAACACGAGACTGCTTAATTAAGCGCATGTAGTACATAAACCTTATTGTAGATTTAAATACACGCTTAATTCACAATCCTTAATCCATCATCGGATGGGTACAGTTTAATGCTGTACACGACCTCGGATTGTGAGGACTCCTAACATACACACCCTCGTATATAAGCATATCATACGCAAAACAATAGGTGCATCACAAACAACATTCCATTAAAACACAAAACCACGGAAAAGTATGGCAAAACAATGTGCAAGCCCTAAAACACACGCAACCTTTAACAACGTATGACACATATCACGCAGACATACTTGAAATACGAGAAAAATCTCCCTCCGGTCGATTTAACTCGAACTATATAATTCTATAAATTTATACTACGAGAAAATACTCGCTGATACTCGGATTTACTCGCACTATATATTTATAAAATATGTACTAAAACAAACAAAAGAATGAGGTATTAACCTGTATAAGAAAAATAATAAAAAAGACAAGCATGCTGCACCGCAGATCACGCGAGTGCGTACACCACGTAAAGAAAATCGAGAGATACTTGCGACTGTGGAAAACATGCTCGGCGCAAACCGAGTGCGATTACGATGCATGGACGGAATTGTACGAATGGGACGAATCCCTGGTTCAATGAAAAAACGGACATGGATCCGTGAAGGAGATATCGTAATTGCAGTCCCATGGGATTTTCAGGACTCAAAAGCCGATGTAATATGGAAATACACACGCCCGCAGGTAAACTGGCTTGACCGCAAAGGATTCTTACAATAGACATCGCACACCATGAAGAACCTAAAGAACAAAGTACATCGCATTGACACCGAAGTTGATAAAATGCGCATGCGGCGCAAAGACACTGATTCCACCAAAGTAAAAGAAAATGTCTTTGACACCGCCACACTAAAAACGCTCTACACCCTCTCAAACAAAGGAATTATTCAGGCAATGGGCGGTTCGATCAGCACAGGCAAAGAAGCAAACGTATTCCTGGCTGACGGGGAAGAACACGAATGCGCTGTCAAGATATACAGAATATCGACCAGCACCTTCAACTCAATGGAAGAATACATCCTCGGAGACCCGCGCTTTGAGAACATCAGACACCGCAAGCGCGACATCATATTCGCCTGGACACGAAAAGAACTCAGAAATCTTACCCGGGCACAAAATGCCGGCATACGTGTTCCAGAACCCATCACCACCGAAAGAAACATACTTATAATGCAATTCATTGGGGAGAACGGAATACCCTACCCCCTTCTAAAAGACGTGTCGCTTGACAATGAACAGGCGCACAATATCTTTGAAATCATCAAAGAATACATGCACAAATTATTCAAAGATGCAAAACTGGTACATGGTGACCTGAGTGAATATAATATAATGATAGACCCCAACGACATGACACCGATCATAATAGACATGGGGCAAGCCGTAACACTCGAACACCCACGCGCAGACATCTTCTTGCGTCGTGACATAAAAAACATTCTTCGATTTTTCAAGCGTTTTAAGATCACAACAACCCCTGAAGAGATGTACACATTCATCCGAAACAATGAAGTACAAAAATGATTTCAGGTTCATTAACCCAAAAACGAATTAACCCATCCACATAATAACAGGCGAACATAACATGACACATATCAAAATACCACAAGATAGAATTGGCGCAGTGATCGGTCCAAAAGGTCGCGTCAAGGAACTCATTGAAAATAAATCAACCGCAACACTCGATATAGGCAGCGAATCAGGAGTAGTCGAAGTAATACAGGGAGACGACCCAATAGCATCAATGCGTGCCGCAGATGTAGTGCAGGCAATTGGACGCGGTTTCAATCCTGACAAAGCGATCGAATTCCTTGATGACGATATGCTGATGCTTGATGTAATGGACCTATCACAAGTTGCAAACACACCAAAAGAACTGCTGCGGCTAAAAGGAAGGATTATTGGAAAGGGCGGTAAAACAAGGGAGATCGCAGAAACCATGATCGGAGTCAAAATATCGATCTATGGCAAAACTGCAAGCGTCATCGGACATCCTGATCAAAACCACATAATCCGAACTGCGATCGAGATGCTCATAAACGGTTCAAATCACGGCAGCGTGTACAGTTTCCTTGAAAAGAAACGGAACGAACTCCTTCGGTCACAACTGGATCCATACTGATACCGCTATAAATCGATCTTGACCGATTGGATCCAACAAACAAGTCTGGATTTACCCGAATCGGAATATTGCATCCGCGTACAAGTAGAAACGCTTAATAAGCATCTGTCAAAATATATTCGTGGTGAATAAATGCGAGGATATCTGAGTAAATCAGACATACGAATGTATGCAATATTCGGACTTTTACTTTTACCGATCGCAAGTTTGTGCTACCACGGGAATCTATCCCTTGGGACAATATCATCCCTGCCTTTATTTTTCTTACTTTTGATCATGCTTGCAGCAAGCCGGATAGAGATTCCTTTTACAAAAATACGTACAAAGAAACCGGAACACCTGACACGTGATGCGCTTGCTCTTGAAGACATCTACGGGATTCCGGTCTTAAATGAACTTACTGTCGAAAAAAAACAGGCATTCGACACCATAATAACATTGAATCTTGGCGGGTTTATAATCCCTGTACTTACATTATTGTATCTACTGATAACCCAGCCCGACACATCTGCACTTGAAGTTATGCTTATCATGATCGTCGCCGTGAGCCTGCTGGCCGAAATGATTAGCGGCATCGGTATTGTTGTTCCCGATTACATCGGACTGATCTCGATACCATTTGCATTGATACTTGCACCGCAGAATGCAGGGATTGTTGTTTTTGTAGCAAGTGTCGGAGGAATACTAATAGGCAGTTGTACCACACTTATAACATTCGACAGGGAAAAAAAGGGAAGTGCTTACATCAATCTTGGTGGCATTGGTGGATTTAAGGCAATTTATGTTTCTGTACTTGCTGCAAGCATTATATCATATTTCATTTAAGGACCGGATGACTTTTTCCGTGCCGCAAGTTTTTCTTGCAGTACATTTCTTGGAATAGCCATTGCCCGGTATTTTGAAATTCCGGTTTCAGTGAACCTGAACGGCTGTGGGGTGCGGTCTATACGGGTTGCCCGCATCTTCTGGACTGCCATCACAGGAGTTGGTGTGGTATCGATCTCATTTGTCTGGATCGAATCCAAAAAAATGATCCCATCACCAAGGAAATCATAATCATCAAACTGTTTAATTTCAATGCCGTGATGCTTTTCAGTTATGAAAAGGGATGATATCTTTTTCACCTTTAGCAGCCGCAACAAACTGCGCCATGAACCTGATGTACGAAAATCAGCCGGTTCAGCAAAAACATTGATGGAATCAAACACAACACGCTCAGGTCTGTAAGAGTCTATGATCTCTATCATCTCTTCTGATGTAAGCATTGACATGCCGAATATCTCGAGATAACCATCATCAATGTACTTCCCGATATCCCATCCAAAACGCATGAAATGCTGCACCAGCTGTTCAACACGCTCCTCAAATGAAAAAAAGATGCATTTTTCGTCTTTTTTCACACCTTCCATCAAGTACTGCATGCAAAAAGTGGATTTACCCGTGCCTGGCGGTCCTGTAACAATTACAGAAAACCCTTTTGGGATTCCACCTTCAATAGATTCATCAAGCCCTGGAATGCCAGTGTTTATACGCTTGATTGGAACGCCCATTCCACCGGTATCCAATTTAGCCTTATAACGCATGCCATCCATGGCAAGAAGCGCTTTTTCAAGAACTATGTTCTTTGCACCAAGTTCTTTTTCATATCTTTCAAGAATCTTGATAGCTTCCGAACTCAAAGTGGTATGTATTGGAAATTTGTTTCTCATATGGCCACCAGGTATATAGTTTCACATAATAGTTATAAAAGTTTGTGGTTAGTACATACACAATATTCAAAATATGTTCACTCCATGTCCACAGGTTTCCCGCGTCCTTCCAAAAATTTCCCGCGCCCCTGTTTCCCCACGATCTCCCCATCCCATACAACTTCACCTCGCGAGATCGTAATTTGCGGGAATATTCCGTCAATACCCTCATAAGGCGTCCAGCCTGCCTTGCTGTGCAGCAGGTCTGCCGTAATTGGGCGCATGTCGCGCGGGTTTACTATTATAATGTCAGCGTCAAATCCTTCTTCAAAACTACCTTTTAACAACCTGTCCAATCCAAATATCCGTGCCGGATTCCTGCTTGTCACATCGATCATGCGCCCAAGAGGCAACAGATTTTTCTTCACAGCCGCAAGCATGAGCGGCATAAGGGTCTCCACACCCGGCACGCCCGATGGAGCAGTCTTGATATCCACATCCTTTTCAAATTCAAGATGGGGCGCATGATCAGATGCTACTGCATCGATCAGTCCGTCATTTACCGAGTTTACAAGCGCCTTTACACTCATGCGATTCCGTAGCGGCGGGTTCATCTTGCCGTATGAACCCAATCGCACCCAGTCCTTTTTTGTAAGGAACAGGTGATGCGGCGCAACCTCGCATGTGATATTGGATTCCCTTCCCTCTTCGCGCGCGATGAATTTTTCCTGCCTGAGAATTCCCAGCGATTCCCGCGTGCTGATGTGGCAAAAATGGGCGCGCGTGTTGTGCTTGGTGATAAGTTCAACCGCCCTCTGTACTGCAAATGCCTCGCAGATGTTGGGGCGCTCTTTGGAATGGGATTCCGGCGACATGTCGTTTTTCAACAATTCCGCCCTCTCAAGCCGGATTGTTTCATCTTCGGCATGGATGCAGGCAAGAGCATCGAGTTCCTTGATGATGCCGAGCGCTTTGTCAAATGTTTCGTTACCGATATTTAGTTCACCTGTGGATTCTGCCATGAAGATCTCACCAAAGGCGGTGACCCCAAGTTCCCACAACTGCGGCAGTTTTGTGAGGTTTTCCGTGACCCCGCCATTGATGCCATAATCGATGATGGATTTTCGCCTGGCTGCCTTGTGTTTTTCCTTGAACGAACTCTTGTCGATTGTTGGAGGTATCGTGTTGGGATGGTCTATGACTGTTGTGATACCACCGGCGGCGGCAGAGCATGAGCCTGAGTACCAGTCCTCTTTGTGCGTGAGTCCGGGGTCCCTGAAATGCACATGCCCATCAATGCCTGCAGGGAGAGTGAGCGCGCCGCCTGCATCGATTACGCGGTCCACGCTTGATACATGGATGTCTTTTGCGATCTTTGTGATCTTCCCGTCCTCGATCGTGATCTCGGCTGGCTGGAGATAATTGTTGAAAAAAACTTTTGTGTTTTTGATATGGATGTCTGGCATGGTTATGTATAAGGGGTTTATGGTTATAATTATATTTGTAAGGAATGTTTTGGCGATGGTGGCAGAGCATGATCCTGAGTACCAATCCCAAACCGCATTTTAGCCAATTTACAATCGAGTGTCCATGGCCATATAATTTCACGGCGGCACATGAACGCGCGCGCCTTTGATGTATGCGCAGTTTCAAAGGCATCACAGGATGAACTGAAATGAACAATTTGTTTTTTGTGAATACTTTCACCCCACTTGGCGAGTGTTTATTTAACATTGCCTGTTTTTATAAAGGGGATTAAAGCATGGTAAAACAGTTGAGACATGACAGGCACACGGTATCACTACTTACCGACCATATGGTGTTTTCTCCAAAATACAGGGGAAAAGCACTTGTCGGGGAAGTGGCGATGGTAGCGGAAGCAATTATCAGGAAGACCTGCAAGGAACTTGATATCGAAGTAATTGATATGTCTGTAAGCCCTGATCACATTCACTTATTTATTCAATATCCTCCTAAATATTCCATAAGCTTTATTGCTAAGGGATTAAAAGGTAGAAGCAGCAGAATATTAAGACAGGAGTTTCCTGAACTTAAAGAATGGTGTAAAAGCAGTCTTTGGGCTCCAAGCTGCTATCATGGAAGTGTTGGACATGGCTGGGAAGTTGTTGAGAAATATATTGCCGGACAAGATAAGAAATCGAAAGGCTGAGATATATTATACAGGCCTTGGACTTAAGTCTGGGGTATAGTGACTGCAACGAAAGTTCGTTCTCATGCTCCCAAATTATTCTGAAAAGCGATTCGATAAAATAATTCCTCCTACGAATAATAGAGCACCATAAACTGATAAAGTAGGTATTATTATTATTAATCCAGATATGAAACCAATTGATAATACTATTCTGCTTTTACTATCGTTAAAAAGATAGGTGAATTCCACAATACCTGAAACCCAAGTTTGACAGTTGTCACTCTTTCTTGAAGAGAAAGTACCCTATTTTGCCCTAAAATTCCCAAATTTTGTCAAGAAAACCCATTTGACAGTTGAAAAATTATAGCCTATAATTCTACGTAATTCCCTGTTTTCCTCTCAAAATCAATGTATTCATTGGGTCAAAATTCGCATAAATGAAATTTTTCGCGCCACTTTTCATGTAATCCACAGTAACTGTCAAATTCAATAAGCTTTTTTTGATGAATTTTGTCGACTTATGCTTCAGTTCATCGAAC
>JAUWQD010000053.1 GCA_030611265.1 Methanosarcinaceae archaeon
TTATTTACTCATATATAAAATAAATAGTTTTAATTGGTTTGATGATATTTTTAAGATTAATTAATGAGTGAAAAAGAAAAACAATCGATTAATTGAAGTGATTTAATATTGGGGTGTACTAATTGTTGGACGGCCTCTATATTTTATAAGTATATAGTGCGAGTTAACGCGAGCGAAGTGAGCGTTTTCTCGCATCTTTTTTAACTATAATATATACCAATCAGCATCATTGACTGCTGTTTCATCACCCGTGCTGACGGCACGTACCGGATTTCCTGCGGCTGTATTAACGACATCGGCAAAATCCTGCAGATAATTCTTCTGGTTCAGGCTGCCGTAGATGAACTTTTTATCCATCCGGATATTTTCTTCTATTGAACTCTTTTTCGGCACGATATCGACATGCACATCCACCAGTTCAACAGCGTTTTCCATGGCAGTCCTGAAATCACCGATGCAGTATGCGATCCTGTGTTTGTAATTGTTACGGGTTTTTTCCAGATAGCGTGCCAGCCGTTCGGTTTCCATCTTTATGAAATCCCGTTTTATTTTTGGAACATCGCACCTGCCAAGCATGAACTTGTAGTCCATGAACGGATATTCAGTGTCAAGTTCCCTTGGTGTAACACCACACGTACCAAAGACGACTACATGCACATCATCAGGTTTTAGGGCACTGAATATTACACGGTCAAAAATACGATGAGATGGACTTTCATGGTAGGGTTTCTTTCTGGAACATGGGACAAAGATGCACACATCCCTAACAGGAGGTTCGTACTCAGTGAGTATCCACTCATTTGCACGTTTCATATCGGGATGATAGATCAATTGTTCAGTGTCAAGAGGTTTATCTGAACGTTCATTTTCAGGAATTATTAGTGTCACGAGATGAGAAAATCCAATAAATTATATATATAGTTAGCGACATGAATATCATGGTTTTGCATAAACTGCACAATACATTACACATTATAATATATCATAACACTTTACATAATAACGAGTGATTCAAAATGGCAAGTTCTATTTACGAGATGCTGAGAGCAAATTTCAAATGTGACGATGTCGCAAAATGTATACTTGGACTCAAGGCGCTTGATGTGGATTCATACAAAACATTGCTTACGCATGGTCCGATGACCGCTGAAAAACTTGGCGAATTACTGAAAAGGGAACGAAGTACAGCATATCGTTCACTTCAGAATCTAATCTCATGCGGTCTTGTGTATCGTGAAACAAGATCCATCGATGTAGGTGGATATTATTATGAATACGTGGCTATCGACCCCTATGAGATGAAGAAAATGATTCAGGCAAACATCGATGAATGGTATAAGAAAATTACCAAACTCGTTGAGACCATCGATGAAGATATCATGGCAGATTAATATTTTAGTACCACATCTCTTTTTTGGTTCAAGCTTAAATTTAACGAATCTCTCCAGCACATGCCGGGTTGTGTGATTCCACACTCGCGCCTTGCAAAAAGCACGCGCGCGTATTTAGTCCACAGCCGCGTTTTTGTATAGATCCGGCAGGCGAATTCAAAATTAAACTTTCAGCCCATCAACAAACTCGTCCATCCTGTCAAGTGCAGTATGGATATCTTCCCTTGATGCTGCATACGAACAGCGCAAGAAACCTACTCCTGCTTCCCCGAAAACATCACCGGGAACAGTTGCCACTTTCTGCTCGTTCAAGAGCCCTTCTGCGAAATCGCCTGATGTCAGGCCTGTGCTTGAGATTGACGGGAATGCATAAAATGCGCCTTTTGGTTCAAAACACTCAAGACCGAGTTTGTTCAACCCCCCAACAATAAGATGCCGTCTCCGATCATATTCGCGCACCATCTTTTGCACCTCGCCCTCCCCGTTTTTGAGTGCTTCGATCGCTCCGATCTGGGCGGTTATGGGTGCGCATAGCATGGAATACTGGTGTATCAACATCATCGAATCAATTATTTCGGGTGCTGCCAGTGCGTATCCCATCCTGAAACCTGTCATTGCATGGGATTTTGAAAAACCGTTTAGCAAAATAGTGCGATCGCGCATACCTTCAAGTGATGCAAAACAGGTGTGAGTTCCATTATAAGTCAGGCAGTCATACACCTCATCTGATATCATCATGAGATCGTGTTCGACAATTACATCCGCAATAGATTCAAGGGAATCCTTGTCCATCACAGCGCCGGTTGGGTTATTTGGATAATTGATAATAACAGCCTTTGTCTTGTCAGTTATCGCATCTTCCAGTTCTTCGGAAGTTATCTTGAAATTATTTGACATTTTAGTGGAAACAGGAACAGGCACACCGCCTGCAAATATCACTGAAGGAACATAAGAAACATACGATGGCTGCACCACAATGACTTCATCGCCCGGATTGACAATTGCCCGGATGGCAATATCCAGAGCTTCGCTGACACCGGTTGTGACTAATGATTCAGATTCAGGGTTGTAGTCAACTCGATATTTTTGCGAGTAGAGTTTTGAAATCTCTTCCCGCAGTTCCAAAAGTCCATAATTGGAAGTATATGCAGTCACCCCATGCTCAATTGAGTGAATACATGCTTCACGGATGTGCCAAGGTGTTATGAAGTCAGGTTCACCCACACCAAGTGAAATGACGTCATCCATTTCGGAGACCAGGTCAAAAAAACGCCGAATGCCAGATGGCGGCACGGTTTTAAGATGTTCTGCAACAAAAGCAGATGGGTCACATCGTTCTCTCATGAGGATCTCCTCCATGTATTAAGGTATAATTTTTCGACTTTGATACTAAGGTGATATCTGAAGACGTTTGATGTGTTCCGGCTCATGCAGTATCACACCATCTTCCTTGTATGTCTTCAAAACAAAATGTGTAGTTGTGCCCTGAACCTGATCGAGTGTTGCGATCTTCTCTGCTACAAAAAATGCAACTTCTTTCATCGAGTTACCGCGAACGGTCAGGGATATGTCATGCCCGCCTGACAAAAGTCTAACCGAGCGCACCTCCGGAAACTTGTACAGCCGCTCTGCGATTGCTTTATATCCAAGTTTGCGCTCAAGTGTAACCTTAAGTTCGATGATCGCATGGACATATTCCTCGCCAGCCAATTCCCAATCAATGATGGTCTTGTACTTGCGAATAATTCCGTTTTTCTCAAGTTGTTCGACGTTCTTTGTCACATCGTCAACAGTCATGCCAGTGAGATTTGCGATTTCTTCTGGGGCAGTTCTTGCATCCTCTTCAAGGATCTCCAATATGTGTCGTGTTTGTTTGTCCATATTTTCACCTTTTGTTGATACGGTTTATGACCCCAAAACTCAAAAGAACAATAATGATAGAAAAGAAAAAATGATTGAGTATTTACTCAACCAATACTGCGTTAACAACGCCATCCTGTCCAGGACGACTTGTAACTTTTGCATTTCCGAGTGCTGTCTGGATGATTGCGCCTTTTGTAATGATATTTCGCCTGATGTGGTGTTCGTTTGCAGCGTTGTCGATAACATTCTCAATTGCACTTGAAACAGTCTTACCATCAGCCGGATTGGTTACATTTGCAATATTACTCTGAAGGAGTCTTATTTTTCTGTTTCCGCCTTTTGTTGAGATGATCTTCCTTTTTGTCTCATTGACGTGTGTATCAGCAGATTCCCTACCAATCTCGAATTTTCTCCTGCTGCGTGAAGCCTTTACCTTACCGCCTGTGTATGATCTTCTTGATTTGCCTTGCCATCTCATTGATATTTCCTCTATGTTTTAATTGTGAATTTTAAACTTAAACTTAAATTTAATTATAAATTGTATGTTAATTGCAAGATTTAATTGTGAAACAATTATATGATAATATATATCATATTTATGGACTTTCCTTTACTAATAGGATTGTATATGAAGGTTTCGAGTGATAAACGCTGGCTACGCTTACCCATTGCCGGATATTTAGTTTACCTTCATCTTTATTTTCACTCTCGCAGTAACTAATAAGTAATTGTAACCCATAGATGAATCCATGTTTCGTGTGACATTTCTTGGAACCGGCGGCTCGTTGCCAACCCCTAACCGTAATCCATCCGGGATAATGGTCAACAGGGAAGGGGAACTCATGCTGTTTGACTGTGGTGAAGGTACACAGCAGCAGATGATGAGGGCAAAGACCGGCATGATGGCATTATCATCAATTTTCATATCACATTTCCATGCAGACCACATACTTGGAATACCGGGACTTGTCCAGACCCTGTCGTTTCACGGACGCACAGAACCTCTAACCATTTATGGTCCCCACTGGGTTGGGGAATTCACAAAATTATTGGTTGCACTTGGATATTATAAACTCAAGTATGAGATCAAAACAGTACAATTGGAACCCGGGGATGTTATCAAACGTGACGGGTATTCCATACATGTTCTAAAAACCGAACACAGCGTCCCAAGTATTGGTTATGCACTTGTTGAAGATGAACGCATGGGCAGGTTCAACCGCGAAAAAGCCATTGAACTTGGTGTGCAGCCGGGACCAATGTTCTCGAAACTCCATCGTGGCGAATCGGTCGAAGTTAATGGCAAGATCATCCATTCCAACGATGTCGTATCTGCCTCGCGAAAGGGCAGGACTGTTGTCTATAGCGGAGATACCCGACCATGTGAAGATGTGCTCAAAGCCAGCCATGATGCAGACCTTCTTATCCATGACAGTACACTCACTGATGAGAAATACGATCGCGCAGTGGAATCCATGCACTCGACTGCAGGTGAAGCAGCCTCACTTGCAAAAGAAGCAGGAGTGCATCACCTTGTACTGACACACATCAGTTCAAGGTACACAGATGACACTACGCCTATCCTCGAAGACGCAAAAAAGATTTTCGAAAATGTAACGGTTGCGGACGACCTGATGGAGATTGAGGTCTCATACCGAGATTAACAAAAAATCCGCTGATTTCAGATCAGCGTCCAATCAATCTTTTCATTATCCTCAGTATAGAGGCTGACTTCCATTTCTTTTTCTTCAAGGTCATATGGTATTGGTTTTGCACCCATGTAGAGTGTATCGCCTACATTGATCTCGTTTTGATCGGATTTTATTTTTCCGAAATATACGCGACCACCTGAATGTACATCCTCTACGGTAGCTCCAATCCAATTCAAATTTTTAATAACATTGATCACTACACATTCGAATCTGTCGGATTCACTTATTTCGCTCATTTGATTACACCTTTTTTTGCATTAAAATATATTAGAATTATATATACATTCGGTTTACAACATCTGAACTGTTGTTTTTCTGTATCTTTGAAGCCACATCCTCGAAATGTTGCCCTATTATTTTATCCTTGTCGTCGATGATTGCCTGGTGAAGTGCAGTTTTCAGCACTTTTTCAACAATATCCCTGCCTGATAAACCCGCTGTCAATTTTGCAAGTCTGGACAGATCGATATCTTCAACAGGTATCGGAATTGTCTCAATGTTCAATTCGAGTATCCTGTGGCGCTCGTTTTCATCAGGTAACACAAATTCGATCTCTTCTTCAAATCTGCTGCGAACAGCAGGATCAAGGACATCCATCCTGTTCGTAGCTCCGATCATGCACACGCCCGCCCGTTCGGCAATGCCGTCCATCTCGGTCAGTAGTGCGTTGACAATCTCTGCAACATCACCTCGCAGATCCTGATTTCTTCGATCAAGGGCAATGGCATCCAATTCATCGATGAATATAATGCAAGGTCCCATCTCTTCGGCACGGTCATAGAGTTGATGGATCTGACGCGCGCCTTCTCCTACGTACTCTCCGATTAACTGGGTTGCCTTTACAGGAATTATCGGTACATCGGTCTTGCCTGCAAGAGCCTTTGCAAGCATGGTTTTGCCTGTGCCTGATGGTCCAAAGAACAATACGTTTCGTGGTGCCCATTTTCCGAATTTTTCAGGTTTCTCCAAAAACCGCTCGATCAGGCGGCATTTGCGGCGGGCAGCGTTCTGACCGACCACATCGTCAATGCTGACATCGCTTGTAAATTCAATATCAGGTATATTGTTGTCCGCTTCTTCCACAATGATCGATGTCTGAAGACCTATTATTGATTCAGGTGGTTCAACATCAATGATCTTGTATGCGAAATCTGGATACATCCGATGGTCGAACAGGTATTCATCCTTGCGTGCAAGATAGCCGTTCCACTGCTCGCGGGCGTAATACTCAAACACATCAAGGTCTTCGACCTGAGGTTCATCATCAAGTATTCCACTCAATGGATACCCTATCGGTTTGATAATGATACGTTCTGCCGTGGATTCAACAAAATCAGTGTTTTGTTTCCGGCTTTTTTTGTGGTTAACTCGTTGGACTGATTTTACTATGGTATCAACTCGAATTCAATTGTATTTTGTTATTTGTTAATAAAATAAAGGGATTGTTAAACATTGCCCTTGACTGATGCAAAAAATAAATGAATTAAAAAGATCAATCAAAAACCAACCTCTGTCACACTCAAAACATTTAACACCTCCCCCACCAAAAAAAGGGCCATGCTTACCTTCATAGGACTCGGTCTTTTTGATGAGAGGGACATATCCCTCAAAGGTCTGGAAGCCATAAAAGATGCAGATAAAGTGTATGTGGAATTCTACACATCCCAACTCATGGGAAGCGATATCAAAAAAATGGAACAACTCTACGGCAAGGAAGTTCACCTGCTCCTTCGCGAAGATGTCGAACAAGACCCACAATGGCTAAACGATGCAGTGGACAACAATGTCGTGTTCCTTACAGGCGGCGACACAATGGTCTCAACCACCCACGTTGACCTGCGGCTTCGTGCTATCGAAATGGGAATCGAGACACACCTGATACATGGTGCATCCATCGCTTCTGCCGTGTGCGGACTATCAGGTCTCCAGAACTACCGTTTTGGCAAAGCATCGACCGTACCGCATCCTTACACCAGCAGTCGCGGAGTTACCGTCATATCGGAAACGCCGTATGACACCATCAAAACAAACATGGAAAACGGATTGCACACACTTATTTTTCTAGACATCGACAAAGACAAAGGATTCATGACCGTGAACGAAGCGCTCAAACTTCTGCTTGATGTCGAATCTCGGCGCAGGGAAGGGATCATGGAAAATGCAATTGCGGTCGGTATCGCGCGCGCGGGTTCAGGTGCACCGGTCGTAAAAGCCGATTACGCTGGTTCGCTTGTTGATTTCGATTTCGGCGCGCCACTCCATATTCTTGTAATACCGGCAGAACTGCATTTCTTGGAAGCCGAAGCACTTGTGAAATTGGCAGGTGCACCACAGGATATTCAGGATTCTGATTGATTTAGTATAGGTAGATCTTGTGGGCCGCATATGTAATTATATATGTATAGTTGACATATTAAGTGCAGAAAGAAAAAAAACAAATCATTTTTTCAATGAGAGAATAAAAATGGCACGTGGATCAGTAGGCGTAATTTTTGGAGAGACCGGCACACTTGATTTCAGGATACTGGTATCAGACAGCACAGGAGTTCACAGAGGAGACTATGTAAAAGCCTGGCACGAGACTGATGGATGGGTACTGGCACAGGTACTTTCCATCACCCGCTCAAGTGATTCCTATTCCATCGAAGAGGCAAAGAACGGGCAGCGCGCAGACAAGACCGGAGACAAAATATTAGCAAATGTAACTGTGATCGGAACACGTGATGATGCAGGACTATTGCGTGCACCCATGATACCATTCAGCCCGGGTGATCCAATATATAAAGCAGACAGCGATCTTATACGATCAGTGCTAGGTCTATCCGGCAAGGACATGTACATCGGACTGCTTGATGGCACGGACATAACAGTACAATTGAGCGTGAACAGCCTTGTGCAGAAACATTGTAGCATACTTGCAAAAACAGGCAGTGGCAAATCATATACCGCAGGCGTTCTGCTGGAAGAGTTGCTTGATCGGAACATTCCCTTATTGATAATCGACCCACATAGCGAATATGCATCACTCAAAGATGCCGCATCACTCAAATCGGGGGATTTCAAGAAATACGGTGTATCCCCGAAAGGATACGGTTCACAGGTAACGATATACACGCCTGCGAATAAGTCGATCAATCCGGCTGCCGATGAGGTTTTCAGGCTCAACGGTATAAACTTGACAGTCAAAGAACTCACTGCGATCTTTCCTGATAATTACACAAGCACACACATGGGCATACTTTACGAAGCCGTACAGAAACTAAAAGCCGAAATGGAAACGTATACGCTTGATGACATCATTTTTGAGGTTGGAAACGACAAGAGTAAGGCTAAATGGAATGTCATCAGCCTGCTTGAGGATATACGAGAGACTGGAATACTCTCAACCACTCCTACTTCAATCGAAGAACTTGTACAAAAAGGCAAGGCTGCTGTAATCGACTTAAAAGGGGTTTCACCCGACATACAGAGTATGATCGTAGCACGACTTTGCAGTACTCTTTTCGAGGCGCGCAAGGCAAACCGTGTGCCTCCGGGTATGCTGGTTATCGAAGAAGCGCACAATTTTGCACCGGAACGTGGATTCAGCAAGACCGCAAGTTCTGAGATATTACGAACCATCGCATCAGAGGGACGAAAATTCGGACTTGGTATGCTGGTTATATCCCAGCGTCCGGCACGTATTGACAAGAACGTGCTTTCTCAGTGCGGCACACAGATCATCATGAAAGTTACAAATCCAAATGATCTCAAATCCATAAGTAAGGGACTCGAAGGCGTAAATTCGTATGTCGAGGAGGAGTTGAAAAGATTGCCACCGGGTGTTGCCATGCTGGTGAGCAACGATATCGAACGACCTGTTCTAATTGACATCAGGGTAAGAAAAGCAAGACATGGCGGTGAATCCGTGAACGTGCTAAAGAGTGCAAGAACAGCCTCAGCGCCTGCACCTAAATCTACACCATCAAAACCACAGACGAGAGCAACGCCAAGGTCTGCAACTACTGCAAACTCCACGTCTCCGCCCCCGAAGCGAAAACCATCCCGCACTGCTGAAAGCGAAGAAGGTGGATTGTTCAAGAAAATATTTGGTGCTAAATAGTGAAATTGGACATTGGTAGGAAAATATGGCAGCAGATTTAAATGAAAAGGTAGAGAGATATGAGAGATTACTCAAGGAAGCACTCGCTAAAGCAAAATTTGCACCGATCGAAGGTTCTCACATGTATAAAATTGCCAGTGATTACCACACAATGGCAAGTTCATATTATGGGGATGGCATCCATTTTATTGAAAATGGAGACCCTGTAAACGCTCTTGTGTGCTTCAGTTATGGGCATGCATGGCTTGACGCAGGCGCACGCCTTGGTGTGTTTGACGTGGATGATGATGTGCTGTTCACAATATGATTAATTATGATAACTTAATGGAAGACGAATTGAATTAACATTGAAATTTTGGAGAGATAAATATATGGGAAATTACCGTGTAACACTTGAAGCCGCCTGGTTGGTTAGGGACGTACAGACAGCAGATGATGCAATAGGGGTTGCCATCTCAGAAGCCGGAAAAAGGCTGAATCCGAAACTTGATTTTGTAGAAGTTGATGTTGGGACCACATACTGTCCTGCATGTGAAGAACCGTTTGGCAGTGTATTCCTGACAGCCAACACCGCGATCGTGGGTCTTGTCCTCGAAATGAAAGTGTTTGATGCAGAATCCGAAGAACATGGCGCAAGGATTGCAAAATCCGTGATTGGACAGGCACTTCGTGACATACCGTTAAATGTTATTGAAGTTGAAGAGTTTGAAAGATCCAAATAGATTTTGAAGTGATAAATAGAAATACAGTTGCCACTCCTACAATTATGCAATATGCGGTATTTTTACAAGAAAATCCTCGCTATGCTCGGATTAACTTGAACTATATGCTTATAAAACATATACTACGAGAAAACACTCACTTCGTTCGCGTTAACTCGGAGTACATAATCCTATAGATTATATACAACGAGAAAACACTCACTTCGTTCGCGTTAACTCGGAGTACATAATCCTATAGATTATATACTACGAGAAAATTCTCCCTCCGGTCGAATTGACTCGAGCTATATAATTCTATAAATTGTATACTAGAACAAACATGACACAAGAAACAATTTCTGTTGTAGGGCACACCGCCATTGACGGTCTTTTTGACGTTGAGAACATCGCTGGACTCAATGAATCATCCCCTATCATCGATTACAAAGAATTCCATGGCGGAGGGGCTGCTAATATTGCGGCTGCGATCGGGATACTTGGCGGAAAATGTCAACTGATCTCGCCTGTTGGTGCAGATTTTACAAGTTCGGGATATGAGGAACACCTGGCATCTGTCGGTGTTGACCTGTCACTCCTGTATCGGTTCGATGACGAAAAGACCGCAAAAGCGTTCGTGTTCACCGACAGGGAACATAATCAGTGCTCCTACTTCTACTGGGGCGCATCCGCAAAACTGAAAGAACTTGAGCCGCCATCAGTGGATTTTGTCCATCTCGCAACTGCGGATTCCGTTTTTAATTCAAAGATGGCAAAGATGACAAAGTTCGTGTCATTTGATCCCGGGCAGGATCTTGTGACATACTCAACTGAACATCTTACGAGCATACTTGAAAATACCAATATCCTGTTCACCAATCGACATGAGATAAAAAGAGTCTCTGAGATGACAGGACTTTCTTTTGAACAACTGCAAGAGATGATCGACATTATCGTTGTGACCTATGATGCAGAAGGGAGCAAAATATTCACATCCGGTGATGAACATTCAATTCCAGTCGTACCTGTGACCGCTCTTGACCCAACGGGTGCGGGAGATGCATATCGCGCAGGATTCCTGCTTGCATACACAAGAGGATATCCGCTTGAAAAATGTGGGGAGATAGGGGCGACTGTTGCGTCTTTTGCTGTACAGTCCATTGGATGCCAGACTGACCTGCCCACATGGGACAGAATGAAGAGGCGGTTTGAAGTGCATTTCGGAAAATTGGATTAGTGCAAACCTACTTGTTTAGGGTGGTTTGATGCCGAGTCAATCCGGCGCCTACGGCGGTTGCATTGGTTCCACTTTCAGATAGGACGACCTCATTTACGCAGTTATCTTAAAACAGCCATACAAATACGTGCAAACAAGTGATTTCACTATGGGACAAGAACAATTGTTCAAAACATCTCAGCTTCGACACTTACTTCAATTCCTTTTTCTGTGATCATGTAAGGTCTGCTGCCGCGATGGTGATTTGTCTGTCGCATTCTGACAACTTCCATTTCAAGTGATACATCGTAAGTACCAACAGGTCTGACATATCTCAGTGCCACAACCCCATCTACCAGATACTCCAATATACCGAATTTTGAAGAATATGGGTCGTCTACAGCTGTTTCTGATGTCAAAAGTGTGGTGGCGCCACTGTATTTAAACATTTCACACAAATTGAACATCATGTTCCTGCGATCTGATTCCGAGGTGTGGAACATTTCCAAAAGGGTTATCGAATCAAAAACAATACAATCAACTTCATTGGATTCCAAAAATTGTGGAATTGCACCCTCGATCTTCATAATTGATGTAGAGATATCCGCTGAACTAAGAGTTATCAGGAACAACTTTTCATCATTGATATATTTTTCAAAATCCCATCCAAATATCTTAGATGTTTCAAGGAACTGGTCATCACCAACATCCAGATTGATATAGACACAAGTCTTGTTCTCCAAAAGACTTTGATTTGTAAATTGCATTGCAAGTGTGGACTTTCCAGTACCAAATGCACCGATTACCGCAAACAAATGATGTGCCGGCATGCCTCCGTGCAGCATGTGATCAAGTCCATTTACCCCGGTTACATGCCTTTTAATACTATTTTTTTTGATTGATATTTCATTCATCCAGTACACTCCCACAATTCTTAATGTTAGAACATTATTTAGAATTATCCCATGAAATGTTAGATGATCAGCATAGTTGGAATATCTCTCCGACAAAAGATATATGGATCTCCCCAACATTGAGTGGGTAAGGGTTGCATAAAGGGTACGGGATTTGGTCTTGCGATTGTAAAGCGTCTAATTGAATTGCATGGTGGGAGTGTTGGAGTTGAGGATAATCCGGCTGGAGATGAATGTGTGTTTTGGGTCACTATTGGGATAACTTGAGTCTGATGATATCAATTCATAATGATAATAAGGAAATATATAAATTATATAAAAATCCAATAAACAAGTAGTCTGGAGGTATGTGTCCAGAATGATACAAGAAAATGAGATCGTCTCGCTCTTGCTTTGCATGGGCGTATTATATTTTATTCTAGTAAACAGGTCGCAACTAAAGCGCTTGCCATCATCAAACATATTTGTATCTGGATTTTTAATTTACATGCTTGGCAGAATTTTTACAGTTCTTGAAGGGTTGTTTTTAGGAGATATTCTCAATCTGTTGGAGCATGCATGCTATGCCATAAGTTCTGTATTATTGCTAATCTGGTTATGGAATGTGTTTAAAAAAAATGAACGAGGTGTGAAATGATAAACCTGGTAACATTTTTTGATATAGTAAATTTCCTTGCTTTGCTGAGTGCTTTGATTGTGCTGTTGGTTTTTTGGAAGCGTACTTTGAATACAGATCTAAAATTTGTGCTGTTTGTGCTTTTGATACTATTAATTTTTCATAGTTCAAGCAATGTTTTGCAGTGGAGTGGAATTACTTTGGTTTTAGATCCTTTTGAGGATTATACTGAATTAATGGAACCGCTTTGGTGGGGATTCTTTTTGTATGTTTTTTTACGTGACACTGCGACCAGGGATGTATATGAGAATAAGAACAAATACAAAACATTATTTGAAAATCTGCCACAAAAAATATTTCAAAAAGATGTGAATTCTGTTTTTGTTTCATGCAATGAGAACTATGCCAAAGATTTGAATATTAAGTCTGATGAAATTATTGGAAAAACTGATTTTCATTTTTATTCTAAGGACATAGCTGAAAAATACAGAGCAGATGATAAACGAATTATGGAGTCAGGTCGGACTGAAGATATTGAAGAGATGTATATTATTGATGGAAATGAAATTTGGGTAAATTCTGTCAAAACACCAATCAAAGATGAAGATGGGAAAGTTATTGGCATACAAGGTATATTTTGGGATATCACAGAGCGAAAAAAGGTTGAGAAAGCATTTCATAAGTCATATGAAATATTTTCGACCATAATGGATAGTCTGGATGCGATTGTATATGTTGCGGACATGGAAACGTATGAGATACTGTTTGTGAACAATTATACACGTGACATTTTTGGGGATGTTTTGGGAAAAACATGCTGGAAAACATTTTCGGTTGATCAATCAGGTCCATGTGATTTTTGTACAAATTATAAATTGGTTGATACAAACGGTGAACCTGTTGATATTTGTTCTTGGGAGCATTATAATGATAATGCAAAACACTGGTACTCGATTCGTGACCGTGCAATTCGATGGATCGATGGACGCATTGTCAGGCTGGAGATAGCGTTTGATATTACAAAGCAAAAAGAAGACGAACTGGAACGCACGCGTTTGTTACGTATTACCTGTCTATCGGTTGTTTTAGTAACTAGGCAGAAAAACCTTCCGAAAAAACACCTCTCCTGAGCTCACTGCTACGTATTAAGTATACCATAAGATATATCTAACATAGTCACTATATAGTAACTATGTCATTTGTAAGAACCATTAAAAGCAACGGACGAAAATATCAACAGCTTGTAGAATCGAGATGGGACCCCTCAAAAAAACAATCACGGATACATGTGATCCAACATTTAGGGAGGGTTATTGAAAAAGATGGTGAAGAAAAATTAATACCTGCACAGTTAAAAATTGATTCCGTAGATCATGCTTGTCCTGTTGGGGAGCTTGCATTATTTTGGAAGATTGCCGAAGAATTTGGAATTGAGGATTGCATATCCACTGCATTAGGCGGAGATAAAAACGATACAACAAAAGCGATATTGCTCCTCGTATTGAATCAACTGATTGGAAGAAAACCACTAACACAAATTGGAAAATGGGTATCAGAAACTCCCATCCCAAGATGGACTGATATCGAAGTGGAAAAATTAACCAAAGACTATTTTTTATCGGCGTTGGATAAAATCTCAAATGAAAACGGAACTATAAACTCTTCATTTTCATTTAGTATTCAAAACAATATTGCAAGTAAGTGGAGAAAATTAATTGGAAATGAGCCTGAGAAATTTTTCTTCTATCAAGACATAACTCGGATAAGGTGGAATGGAGATCAGACACATTGGGCAGAAAATGGATATGGCGCTCAAACTGGGAGACCACATATTGGTTTTGGTTTGGTCATTTCAAAATACAGTCACATGCCAGTAATGGGGTATCCGGTTAGAGGATCACACCCCGATTCAACAACAATTAAGGAAACAATTGATAATCTTTCTCGATGGGATATGAAAAACATTACATTAGTGTGGGACCGTGGTTTCGTTAGTAAACGAAATATAAATTACGCACGAAATGCAGAATTTCATGTTCTTTCTGCAGGGTCCCGTTCTTCAAAAGAAGTGGTTGATTGGACCATTAAATATTCTGACCATGAGATCGAACAACGAACTAATATTTTACATCTGTCTAAAGGGAATACAGTGTATTTTAAAGAAGAAACTGGAACTATATTCGGCAAGGAATGTAAAATTGTGGTAATGTTGAACCCGCAAAAACGAAATCATTCGCGCACTGAAAGGGATTTACTCCTGCAAAAATTGGAATCTGAAACATCAAAACAAAAGATTGCTGCTTTGAAGAAAGATCTAAAGCCGATAGTGAAACTGGCGAGGGGTAGACGAGGATATAAAATTGATGAAACTGAAGAATATAATGCTCGAAGATTAGATGGCAGGTCCCTATTTTTTAGTACTGATACTGAATTGTCAGGAAATGAAATTATCAGGACATATTTCCAAAAGGATCATATTGAAAAAGCATTCCGATTTTTGAAAGGGAATGCTTGTTTATCACCTGTTAGATACCAGTTGCCAGGAAGGGTGGAAGTGTATCTTTCAGTAATCAATTTTATAGCATATGAGTTAATAGCTGCTGTTTTATGGAAAATTAAGAGTCATAAACTGAATACAACTTACGAAAAATTAATACAAGACGTGTCTAGGATATATGAGGTGGAATTGACATCGAAAAAAGTAAAAATTCATCGATGGACACATGTGACAAAAGAGATAGAGAAGACGTTAAAACCCTTCAATATTCTATCCCTTCAAACCTAGTTACTAACTTAGCCGATAGACAGGTAT
>JAUWQD010000036.1 GCA_030611265.1 Methanosarcinaceae archaeon
GGGATTTCAGAAAAGTTATTAAGGTTGCAGTTTATTGTTACCATGTTGTCCACTAAGCAATATTATTACAGCATGGTATAATTATTTACCTATTGTAATATTATTGTGGATTAAATCATAACTGGATTATGGAATTGTGCCCTCGCACGTACCACTCAAAAGATGCTTCTTGCTTCGCCCACGTTGATCTCCAACTCTTATTGGTGAAACTTTGGTTTCTTCATCCTTTGATGATTTCTCTTCCTTGGTTTTTGTGCTGTTGTCAGTTTCATCTGTCACTAACTTCACCCCACAAATTTATGGTTGCACTATATCTTCATTAAACTTTCCGTCACCTCAAACAAAAAAACGTTACATCACGAGATAATTCAGTGTGAAATAGAATATCAGATCACCAAAAACAACTGCCGTGATAAATCCTGCTGTTATGGGTATCATGAACGGCAATCCGGGTGTGACCCAGACCTTCTCATCAATGAAACCTTTATCCACATATCCTTCAAGTTCATGGACAACATCATCATCAAGTTCGGTCCCCCCTCTTGTAAAATGAGACACAACTCCATCATCCGTGTGCTCATATACATCCATCAATCGTATGTGCCTGTCTTTCAGGTCAGAAACCTTTGATTTGTATCCCACAAACATATACCCAAGTTTTTTTGGCATTTCACGAATCGGCACATGTGCTAAGTTGTAGAGGAACAATCCGATCGGCACGATGACTGTCAAGAGCACGGAATTGCCGAACACACTGAACGCAAATAGATTAATTATTGGTACTCCCTGAAGTGGCAGCATAGTACCGAAAAAGTCGATCATCGGAAAAGCAGGGATAATGATGGATATTACCATCATAATTTTTGCATCCGCTCCGCCGAATGCGTTTAACTGGAACAGGATGTAGACGAATGCAAATATGAATACAAACGACAGAACCATGTGGATCAAGTATGGGGATCCACGGGTCAGAAGGTCATAAATGATAAATGGCAGCCCTGCGGCAAGCATTATGGGCCATACGGTGTTGGATACGCGCCGTGTCTTTATGTCGGAGTAACAGGAATACAGCAAAAAGGGCATGCATACAAGCACTTTAAGGAGTTCCATCATCTAATGCTTCTCCCATTTTTCAAGTTTCATAATTTCGGATAACGTGCGCCCCTTTCGTATCTCATCATAAAGGCGACTTTCAGTCTTTTCGACCTCTTTCGCACGGCGTGCGATCTCATAGGCGCGCTCCTTTGGGACTACAACCACGCCGTTGTCATCACCAACAATATAATCCCCGGGTTTGACAGCCTGCGCACCGCAGACGATCTCTGCATTGATCTCCCCGAATCCTTTTGGCTCACCGGCATTTGGTACACTGCTGCTTGCAAAAACAGGTAGGTCAAGTTGCTCGATCTCATCGATGTCGCGCACGGCACCATCGATCACAACACCTCCAAGCCCCTTGTTAAGGCAACTAAGGGTTGCCAGCCCGCCCCATGGTGCTACATGGTCGCTGCCGTTGTAGATCACAAGCACCTCGCCCGGATCTGCGATGTCAATGGCCTCAACAGGTTTTGCCCAATCGCCCGCAAACGTCTGCACAGTGACCGCCCTGCCAACCATCTTCTTCCCTTTCACCATGGAACGAATATTTTGCATCGCACCTTTGCGGTGCATCGCATCAGAGATGTTTGGTGTTGATACGCTCATCAGGAGTTGGTGGATATCCTCATCGATCGATCTTTTAGAAACCACTACATCAATTGGAGCATCCACACTTTCACGAATCGCACGTGCGGATTTTGTCACGTTGCCGGATCTGGTTATGTTACCGCCAACGATCACAATATCAGCCCCGAATTTTACCGCCTGCGCACATGTTTTGGCATCCATGCCCCCTGCAACTGCGATTGGTACGTTGACTTTATCTGCAATATCCTTGAGAATATCCATAGGGTTCTTTCCAACCATCTGCTGGTCGATACCCACGTGTACATTTATGTAATCAATACCCAAATTTTCAAGTTGTTGCGCGCGCGTGACTGGCTCGTTCGTAGATATCAGATCAGCCATCAATTTAACGCCATACTTGCGTGATGCCCGCACAGAATCAAGGATTGTGGCATCATCTGCGCTTCCAAGCAGTATGACAATGTCTGCACCAGCTTTTGCCGCCATCTCTACTTCCATGGCTCCTGTATCCACAGTTTTCATGTCAGCAAGGATCGTGTGGTCAGGGAATGCACCTTTAAGTTTCCTGACGGAATCCATGCCCTCGCTCTTGATCAGGGGTGTGCCTGTCTCTATCCAGTCAACACCGCCAGCGGTAGCTTCCTTTGCAATTTGCACGGCACGGTCAATTTCCAGTAGGTCAAGTGCAACTTGAATGATAGGTTTTATAAGATCACCTTTTATGTATGGTATTTAAGCTATTCACATGTATAAAATACCTGAATACCTATAAGTTTAATTGAATCTAAAGTTTATTCGTAATACCGATTATTATACAACTATAGATGTGCAAAACTATATGTTCAAATCCACATAACATAAAAGAAGGGAATATGTCTGATGATAAGTTCATAACCAAAAGCGAGCACGCGAAATTATTGAATCGCCTTCACAAATACCTTTTCTGGGTGGGGGAGCAGATTCCGCAAATGGTCGATATTGACGGGGGGCAGGTGCATCTTCATAAGTTCGTATGGAAAATGGTCAATAAACCTGATCTTTCAGATGAAGACAAAAAACAGATCAACTACTGTATAGTGCGCATATCCGAAAAGGAAGCGGAATATGAAACCGATCTGAGGGAATCTGATCTCACTCCGGAGGATGCAAAAAAGTTATTCAATAAAACTGCCGGACTGCTACGTGCACTGATGGACCTGAAAGAACTTGAGGCATCCCCTAAAAAGAAAAGATTAAGAAAGTTTCATCATTATGCGAAAAAACGCAAGATCGATGATGCTAAAAGACTTGTTAAGTTTTTGGGTAAAGTGAAACGATAAAATTAGCAATTGCATTATGGCCAAATAGATGGTGCCGGTTTAGTAAATATTATATCTCATGCAATTCTTTTATCAGTCTGATGACGTTCAAGGACCTACACATCATATCAATGAAGGACTTTTCACGTGATACGATCGATCATATTCTGAACACCGCTGAAAAACTTGAACCGGTCGCACGGGGTGTGGAAAGGTCTGATCTTCTTGATAGAAAGGTGTTGTCACTTTTGTTCTTTGAACCAAGTACAAGGACACGCATGTCATTTGAGACCGCGATGATCCGGCTTGGTGGAAGAGTGTTAAATCTTGGTTCTGTTGAGGCAAGTTCGATTGCAAAAGGGGAGACTCTTGCTGACACGATCCGTGTTGTTGAAGGATATTCCGATGCAATCGTCCTGAGGCACCCGAAAGAAGGTTCGGCACGAATGGCTTCTGAATTGGCATCCGTACCTATCATCAATGGCGGGGACGGTGCAGGGCACCACCCGACACAGACATTCCTTGACCTATACACGATCCGCAGGGAAAGTCACCTTGACGGTGTGAAGATCGCACTGGCCGGTGACCTTAAATATGGCAGGACTGTGCATTCGCTCTGTTATGCCCTGTCGCTCTACAATGCAGAGATCACACTGGTATCCCCAAAGGAACTGCGTCTGCCGGATGAAATTATCGGTGATCTTAAAAGGCGAAATATCAAGGTGAAGCAGACGGATTCCATTGAGGAAGCGATAAGCGATGTGGAAGTGCTGTATGTCACAAGGATCCAAAAAGAGCGTTTTCCTGATCCTGCAGAATACAACAAGGTTGCAAGCAGTTTGCTGATAACACCTGCGCTTCTTGAGAATGCAGATCCAAAACTTAAGATCATGCATCCGCTTCCAAGGGTCAATGAGATCGACCCGCGTGTGGATGAAACAGAACATGCCTGTTATTTCAATCAGTCATTTTACGGCGTACCTGTTCGGATGGCACTGCTCTCACTTGTTATGGGGGCTCTTGAATGACGCCAAATACAACTCCAAAACGTGAACTTAGGGTTCGTCCGATCGAGAATGGTACTGTGATCGATCATATCACGGCAGGTCAATCACTAAACGTCCTGCGGATACTCGGAATACCGGATTCGTCTGAAGATGTCGTCAGTGTTGTTATAAACGCATTAGGCAAGTACGGAAAGAAGGATGTTGTGAAGATAGAGAACCGCGAATTGAATGTGCGCGAGGTTGACAAGATCTCATTGATCGCACCAAATGCGGTAATTAACATCATACGCAATTTTGATGTTTTTGAGAAAAAACAGGTTGTGATACCCGAAAACGCGGAAGGCGTGGTTCGTTGCATCAATCCAAATTGTATTTCTAACAGTAGTGAACCGGTGACATCTAAATTCACGATAACATCGGTAGGGGACAGGATATCACTTCGGTGTGAATATTGCGAGCGCGTGATATCTGAAAATATTGCTACGCATCTGTTGTGAATCGAATTTGTTTTTTTTGTCAAAATTAGTAGGTGATCAGGGAGTTAATTCAAAATCCCAGAATATCATCCATTGTATAGATGCCGGGTTTTGCATTGCAAATCCATGCAGCCGCTTTTACCGCGCCGCCTGCGAATGCCTGCCGTGAGTGCGCCTGATGTTTGATCTCAACACGCTCGCCATTTCCTGCGAACAGGACAGTATGATCGCCTACGATATCGCCGCCGCGAACAGCGTGTATCCCGATCTCCTTGCCTCGTGGTGCAAGACCGTTTCGCCCGTACACGTATTCCTTGCCGCCAAGTGTTTCGCTTATCACGTCTGCCGCTTTGATGGCAGTGCCGCTTGGAGCGTCTTTTTTCTGGTTGTGGTGGGCTTCGATGATCTCGATGTCATAATCCGAAAGTGATCTTGCCGCTTCTTTCAATATGTTGAAAAATACATTGACACCAACGGAATAGTTTGGTGATATGACTGCTGCAACATTATTTTTCAGGATCGCATCATCGATAGCAGCTCTTTGCTGCTCAGTGAATCCTGTTGTGCCAATAATAAGATTAACTCCGCATTCGGCTGCTACGGGTGCATTGACCACAGTCGCAGGTGCGATTGTAAAATCGATAAGGACATCTGTGTTTGATTCTGTCAACACCGTTTTGATGTCATTTGCATCCGATACCACAACACCAAGCGCACCGACATGTGCCATTTCCCCGGCATCCTTGCCGATATTGTTAATATCAAAAGCAGCCGAAAGTTGCATATTGTCGGTCTTCAGGATATTCTCAATGATCATACCGCCCATGCGACCGCATGCGCCTGTGACTGCTACATTTATGTCAACATTAACCATTTAACGCACCTATATCTTTTAGCGCATCCATGAGTATCCGTTCATTTTCACTGCTAATTGGCGCAAGTGGTAATCTTAAGTGTCCGCTCGCAAGTCCGATCAATTCTGCGGCACGTTTTACAGGGATTGGATTGGTTTCATTGAACAGTGCACGTATAAGCGGTGCGAGTTCATAGTGAATATTTCTCGCTGTTGTCATGTCACCATTCTTTGCAGCATCATAGAGGTCTACCATCTTTTGAGGGACAATGTTAGCAACAACCGATATCACGGCGCTGCCGCCGAGTGTGATAATTGGGAGTGTGAGTCCGTCATCACCTGAGATGACTGAAAAATCCTCGTCAGCCGTATTCTCAATGATCCGGGTCACTTTGTCGAGATTTCCGCTCGCTTCCTTGATGCCCACGATATTATCTACCTTTGAAAGTTCTAATATAACTTCAAGTGGCATATCCTGACTCGTGCGGGTGGGTACGTTGTATAAAAGTAAAGGAATGTCTACCGATTCCGCAATCGCTTTGAAATGCTTTATCAGTCCTGCATTGTTGGGTTTGTTGTAATATGGGGATATGAGGAGCGCTGCGTCCACTCCTGCGTCATCTGCATATTTCGTAAGCTCTACCGCTTCTGCAGTATTATTTGAACCTGTACCAACCACGACAGGAACATTTGCACAATCAACTGAAATATCGATCAGTTGCTCATGCTCGGCTGTAAAAAGAGTTGCGGATTCCCCTGTTGTTCCACAGGATACAATGCCCGATATGCCACCGGTCTCGACAAAACTGACGTTTTCCCGGAATCCGTTTTCGTCAATAGAGTCGTCTTTTTTAAAAGGAGTGATAAGCGCCGGTAAAACCCCTTCGAACATTGTATCTCCGCCTCATATAATTATTCTGGGCGAACGTGTGTTATCTTTCGTGTGACATATCCTGCGACACGATTTCTGATAACCTTGCTCTCAATATCGGTGTATTTTGTGACAAGATGCTTGTTCTCATCAAAATCTTTTGTGAATACACCTTCATATTTCTCTAATAAGCGAAATGCTATGTTCTTGATATTTTTCTGTCTAATATTTCCCATGTATTGATCTCCAAAATTAATCTGATAATTTGATTATGATTATAACGATATATTTAGGTAACCGCTTATTGAGAACCTTTCCATTTATACTTTTGGATTGAAAGATTATTGTTGGTTCGGACACAGTTCCAAAATCCAGTTATTTCAATGAATATGGGACAAAATTCACCGCCGAGGGCGCAGAGGGCCGCAGAGTTGTCTATGTTTGAATTCTCTGCGCTCTCGGCGTCCTCAGCGGTTGATTTTTTATAATAATCGATGACAATTAAATGTTAATATAACAGATTTTACTTAAAGTCGGCGTATAAAAATAACTGGAAAATGGGATGGTGTCGTTGGTTCGATCTTATGTTTCATTCTTATACTTCATCCGATCCATGATAGTCAGTTTTTCCAAGCAATCGGTCCATTGCAGCCGTGTCCCTAAAAACATCCTCCCTAATGCCCTTACGGTTTATGTAAAGGCCTATGAGTACAATGAGCAAACCAAGATCCGGGTTGGCACCGACAAAGAATGTGCCAAGCAGTACAACGGTTGAAGCCGCCAGTCCTCTTAGTGCTCCTTTTCTGTATGAAACAAGGCGCGTACGCTTGAATATACGAATGTCGCGCAAGGTCAGGAATAAAACGACTACGTATGCTGCTATTGCTAATTGCTGGTACATATTGTTATCACGCTTTTCTTTATTGTATATATTTTATAAATATATAGTGCGAGTAAATTCAAGCGGAGTGAGAATTTTCTCGGTTAGTATAAGGGTATTCGATGGTCTTCACGGTTAAATCATTTTGGGCTGGATGGTTAATGATTTCAACGAAGGCGTTGAAATAACAAACAATGAATTTATCATCCACATCCAAAACTCGGATCATATTCCACGTAGACATGGATAGTTTCTACTCATCGGTAGAAGTGAGGGAAAATCCACAACTGAAAGGGCAGCCCGTAGTGGTTGGTTCCGATCCAAAGAACGGCACGGGTAGGGGTGTTGTCAGTACATGTTCTTATGAAGCCAGGGAATTCGGCATACGTTCGGGGATGCCGATCTCAAAAGCGTACAAACTTTGCCCTGATGCAGTGTATCTTCGGGTGAATATGGGTTTGTACAAAGAGGTCTCAAAACAGATCATGATGATCTTGCGTGAGTTTGCGGACAGGTTCCAGCAGGTTAGTGTGGATGAGGCGTATCTGGATGTCAGCACACGCGTGGGGAATTATGATGTTGCTGCCGGACTTGCCCAGAACATAAAAGATGAGATATTTTTACGGGAAGGAATTACCTGCTCGATCGGTGTTGCTCCGAATAAATTGGTTGCAAAGATTGCGTCGGATTTTCAAAAACCGGATGGGGTAACTATTGTTAAGACAGAAGATGTGGTGGAGTTTTTAACTCCTCTTCCCGCTTCCACAATTCCAGGTATTGGGAAAAAAACTGCAGATATATTGAAAAGTATGGATATTGGGACGATATGGGATCTGGTTGCGTGTGATGTTCAGTTGTTGATCGAAAGGTTCGGCAAATCTGGTATAAAGATGCACCAGATGGCAAGAGGTATCGATCATGGAGAAGTGCTGGAGCGCGGGGATGTTAAATCCATCAGTAAGGAAGACACGTTCGATGAGGATACGGCAGATCCATATGTCATAGAACAGGTGCTGGACTCACTTGCAGAGAGTGTACATGTATCCCTGATGAAAAAGAAGTTTTTGTTCAAAACGATCACACTTAAGGTACGGTTTGAGGATTTTTCTACATATACAAGGGCAAGGTCGCTCAGGGTGTATTCAACAGATCTTGAAACTATAAAGATAATTGCAAAAGACTTGATGCGCGAGTTTATGGGGAAAAGGAGATTTCGGCTTCTTGGTGTTGGAGTGTCGAATTTTGAGAAGGTGGATGAGAGGCAGAAGTTGATCACGGATTTTTTGTGACCATTTCCAACGTGTTAAGGTCAATAATTTAATCCTTGCCCCCTCATGTACTGTCAAGTAAGTTACTTTGCCATACGTCAGACAATTGGTGCGTTGCAAAAGCTCATAAAAATAGTGACCCAATATCCACAAAACCCAGAAGGTAGAGCAAAGCGATCAATATCGGCTGATGGATGAGGTATATCAGCAATGATCTTCTGCCAAGCATGCAGAACAACTGTATCAGTAAAGATCCGGTGCGGTCTTTGAGATCAAATTTGCGCGTGTGATATGGGTACAATGAATTGCCGGCAAATATGCTGATCAGGGTTATGCCAAACCATGGAAGGATCGGGAAATAGTCGAGAGTATAGAAGCTATGTGGTTTTAGTCCAAGCCATAACAACCAGGGAAAGTCAAAAACAAGGTCGCCTAAATACAACCCTGTAAGTATGATGCCTGCACCTAACAGCAGGTTGTAGGTGCGCAGTCCCAAAAATGGATATGCGAGTATAATCGATAATCCGATGAAGTGAAGTATTCCAAAAACAACAACGCCATCTTTCAAAAATAGCCATGTGATGAGAGTTATGGCAAGCCCCCATGAAAATATCTTCCCGCCTCTTTTTATGTATTTTTGGTACATCTCCGGTTTTGACATATTCATTTCAATTGCTCTTGAGTGGCTGAGGGTCAGGGATATTCCGACCACAAAAATGAACATCATGGCAGATGCGCGCCCTACATAGAGCCATAGACCTGAATTGAGATCGAAGTTATAGCCTCCGAAGTAATTGAAGTCATATAATGCATGGAAAATAATCATCAGAAGTATCGCAATTCCGCGCAGGAGGTCAATTTCCCAGAAACGTTTATTTGCAAAATTGTCCATCATTATTCCACATCTTTTTGCATTTAAGAGACAGATCGGATGCATTTTTTGCGGGTCAGTGGCAAGGAAATGCGCCGCATGCGGCGGTTGTTACATTGTGTTTAGTCTCAGGTTGAAGGATAACATTTACGCAGCCATCTTACCAGCTAAAAAAAATACAGTGAAAAAATACAACAAAAAAACATTTAAGAAGATCTAAATCACTTATTCTTCTTATCCCTCTTAAACACCGAAGGCAAGTCTACAGCATACGTCCCATCCTGCTTGATTGCCATCACGATCTCCTTCCGTTCAAGAAGTGAATCAAGATTCAGTTCATAGGACCCCGGGCCAAGTATCCTGACAGATTCGACCCGCTCGCCATCATCTTCGGTCACACTGCGTTCCTGATGGTCGATACCGAGTATCTCATCAATTTCCCGAATGAATTTCTCAGCAGGAACATGCTCGGATGCTGCTGCATCCTCTGTGGTTTTTTTGGTTTCATCGATAATTTCGGAAATATCAGTATCTTTTGAGTCATTATCCTTAGCTGAGGGGGCAGGCTCCATGCTACCGACATAAAGGAACTTGTTCCAACCGCAGTTTGGGCAGCCGTCCAATATTACGGCAGCTCCGTCTTCAAAAACGCTTTCACATCTGGTACATTTGTGTGGCATCGATTCACCAATCTTTAATATGGGCTGTGGTGTATTTAAGTATTTACGATTCCGAGGACGGTCTTTGTTCAATCGACCAGATACTTGCCGATAAGTGGATCAAGTCTCTGCTTTGTCTCATAAGGGATCATGCTCTGCACTGTTGTGATGGCACCCGCTAGTGCATCTTTGCACATGCAATCCTGCGCTGGTGATACCTTCTCGATCGTAGCCGTTATGATGTCTTTGACGGCTGCTTCGTTCTTCATCGCATTTTCAATAACTTTCTCAATGGTTACGTCTTCTTCATGCCATACATCATAATCTGTGACCGTGGCGATCATGGAGTAGCACATTTCTGCTTCGCGTGCGAGTTTTGCTTCGGGTATGGCTGTCATGCCAATGATGTCAAAACCAAGTGATTGGTATACGCGCGATTCTGCACGAGTGGAGAATTGGGGACCTTCCATGCATACATATGTTCCGCCATTGTGGACGTTGTAGCCTTTTTCTTTCGTGATGTCAAGTATGGTCTTTGACAGGTCAGGGCAGAACGGGTCGGCAAAACCCATGTGTACTACTATGCCGTCTTCAAAGAATGTGCTTGCTCTTGATCTTGTGCGGTCATATATCTGATCAGGGATGACGATGTCCAGAGGTGCGAGTTCCTGCTTCAAACTGCCGACCGCAGATGCTGCGATTATACGTTTGACACCAAGTTTCTTGAGTGCAAAGATGTTTGCCCGTGAGTTTAACAGGGAGGGGTATATCCTGTGACCGACACCATGCCTCGGGAGGAAGCAAATCGTTTTGTCGCCGTGTTCACCGATCGTGATGTTGTCGGACGGTGGTCCAAATGGTGTGTCAACATTCACTTCTCTTACGTTATCGAGAAGGCTTACATCGTATATTCCACTGCCACCGATTATTGCAATGTCTACATTTTCGTTCATTTGATTCCCCACGTTCTATGCAAGTTTCCATAACTTTTTTCCGTCTTTTATCAGCGATGTGAGCTTGCCGGTGCGCTCCATTTCTTCAAGCACTTCTATCATGCGCCCGGGTTGTGCGATCTCAAATGATATCGAGTCGAGTGAGTGGTATGTATATAGACCATGTTTTATTGCAGGGATGTCCCATGCATCTTTTTTCTCTTTAACCATGAGGCTTGAGATGATATCCATCATGTCCTCAATGAAGTTCCAAGGATACACGATCCATGCCCAGTCCTCGACACGTTCGCCGCAGTAGTCGGGGTCCATTTCGGATGTGTACAGGTATTGGAGTGTCGCTGTCCTGATATCTTTTGGATTTTGCTTTAGCACATATTCTTTTGCATGTATCATGCTTTTGCCTGTGTCAGCGATGTCATCCACGATGAGTACGTTCTTTCCGGCTACGACGGTATCCGCAAGCGGATACTTTATCACTGGTTCGTCTCCTGTGACTGCTGTGCCGATGTAGTGTTCTATCTTAAGACTTGTCAGGTCGTCAAGTCCGAGGAAGTCACACATGACACGTCCGGCAAACCATCCACCGCGTGCGAGTGCGATTATTACGTCGGGTTCGTAGCCCGAAGTTTTCACATCGTTCGAAACATCTCTGCAAAGACTGTAGATGTAATCCCAGTTTATTATTATACATTTGAATTTATCAGGTAATACCATTTGAAAAGCCTCATTATAATTTGTAACTTTAGTTTGAGCATGCACTTGATTTATATGTTTTCTTTTTTGACCCCAAAAATGCGCATCTGCCTCTCTGTAAACTGTTCTTCATACGCAACCTTTATCAGTGATAATATCGTTATGAGGAATCGTACCCCATTAGTATAAACACACCTCGAAGCGGGGTGGGGTAGCCAGGAGATCCCGACGGGCTCATAACCCGTAGATCGATGGTTCGAATCCATCCCCCGCTATTTTTTAAAAATATTAATTTTCTCACTTTAGTATGGATATATTTTACTTACATTAGGATACAAATGTAGAAGCATGGTGATAATTAGTAACAAGGCATTGCTTCTGCATAATTTTATATATTTTAAATAAAGTTTACAATACTATGCCCTATCCATTTGCACACTTTATGTTTTTCATGTATTGTTTTTCTGCAGTTGCAGTTTATACGACAATTCGGTCAAACTTACATCATGCATTAACATTAAAAGATAATTTACACATTTTGTTGCTAATACTTGTGGGTGGAGTAAGTTCATTGCTACCTGACATTCCTGCGGTCTACAATTATTTTGTAAATGGTAATTTACATCATACCATGCTTTGGATAATTCCAACTCATTCATTGTTCTTTAGTTATTTTGCATTCATGGCAGCAGTGTTCATAGGATATATTGTATATCGTGATATTGACAGGGCTGCATTCTTAGGTATTTTTGCTGAGGCAGCATTTCTTTCGCACTTGCTGTTGGATGATATTGCAGAAGGTGGATTGACGTATTTATTTCCGTTGTACAATGAAGTGATTAGTGTTTATTCGTTTGTAGATGTGAAATTTGCAAGGGTTGATTTCTTTTACTATAATGTGGCATGTTTTGTGGCAATCTTCTTCATTTCATGTGTGATGCTGATGGCAATATTTGCACTAAACAAACTTGGGTTTGAGTTTGAATACAAAAGTCTGGAAAAAGAGTAGAATTGTGGGAAAGCAGGAAATCTTCCTACTCATGCGCTGACATTCAACCACAGATGAAGTGAACGATAAGGCTCAGTGAAATTACTGTTCTTATATAAGAAAAAGTTGAGTTTCAGATCACTGCCGGTGTATGGTGGTGTAAGATCTATGTTCTGTTCCCAGGTTTCATTATGCCCGATTAAAATCTGCATTTCCTGGAGTAATTTGTTTCCCATAACAATTTTCATTGTGTAGTCCACATTTTCATATTCATGATTTACAATTCCGACAATAAGGTTTCCCTTCTCTCGAATCGAGAGATTTGTTGGGTAATTATCTGCCATACCTTCCAGACCCAGTATATAGAATTCTGTGAACTTTTCCCCTTGTTTTGGTGTCACAATGACATATACAAGCATAGATACTGAAGCTATTATGGATAGTACTAAAACAATCGTTAGGATCTTATCGACCTTTGATTCGGGTTTTGTGAACAGTTCTGATCGAAGTGATACGTACATTTCATTAAAAGGCACTTCAAACTGCTTGTCAGCAGGTAGTTTTTCCCGGCGAATATAAGCGATAAATGCCATTATTATGGTGAAAAATGTCAATGTTATGAGGATGGGGACCAGTCTTATCCCAAAAGGTGTAAAGTTCAAACCGAGTCCTAACAAGGGAACAACTGCAATGCTGAGTCCAAAACTCAATGCGATACGCTCAATTCCATCAAGGTCGTCTTTTTCAATGAACAGTGCTGCAATTAAAGCATAGCCTGGTACAAAGAGTACCATTGCCAGACCAAGTATAATTCTAACAAAAGTTTCATTTAAAGGTGGGACCAATACGAATATGAGTGTCAGGATGGTCAATACAGCTATAATCTCCAGGTCTGGATATTTCGAATATCTTCGTATTGGATTCATTCGTTTTTTAAAAATGAAGTGTCATCCTTGAAAGGTGGATGACATTTTTATTTGTTAATTATAGACAAAATTAACTATGATGGTTTGCATGTCTGATACATTTTCCATATCCATGAATGTATACATTCTCCATGCACTTATCATATTACTGGCCGTTATTTCTTCGGTTTCAAGTAAATCCAGCATATTTTTAATTTGGCCGCTATTTGGCTGCAATGTCCAATCTACATCTTCAGAATATGCCACAATTTTTGCTCTTGAATCACCTGCTACGAAGTAATATATTTCATCTGCTTTTTTCTCTTTAATTTCAATGACATTGATTTCTTGTTGCTTCATAACATTGTTTATGAATGTCATTCTCATATCAGAGTCGTTCAACCTATCCATACGATCTGCAATATAATCGCCGTCAGATCCAGAACTGCTAAACACGGATTTCATTTTTGTCGTTATCCAATCGCCAGCGCCAGCGGATGCCGTGGGCATGAGTATTAATGACACTAATAAGACCATGAGTATTAATCTTTGTATATTCATTTTGAGTACCACCCGATATATTATAAAATAATCCAGACAAGTTTTAAATATCCCTGCAAGTATCTTTCGTCAATGCCTTATAAAAGTTTCGACCTCTTAAATGTAATTCCACTCAATTCTTTATTCGCCTGTACTCGCACAAAATCTGTTTTGCTACCGTTTTCCATGAGTGATTTTCTTTGATGTACTCCCTTGCATTTTTGCCAAGTTGGTATCGATGTTCTTTATTTTGTAGAAGTTCCAATATGGCATCAGCCAATTCAATTTCATCCATTGGTTCAACAAGTATTCCGGTGGACGAGTTCAAAACTTCCGGCAGTCCACCTGCATTTGTTGCGATTACCGGTTTTGCCATTGCCATGGCTTCTAGCATGAATATGCTTGATGCTTCTATGAGGCTTGGTACGACCGCTATGTCTGCAAGTGCCAGGTATGGCGGGAGCTGATCATGGGGCACCAATCCCAAAAAATGCACATGGTTTTGGATCTCCAGATCATGTGCCAATTGTTCCAGAGATGAACGTTCTGCGCCGTCTCCTATGATCACTAACTGGCATTTTTCCCCTTTTAATACATGTTTGATTGCTCTGATCAAGTAGTCAATGCCGTTCTTTTTGACAAGACGACGCGCTGTGAGTATTATGGGCGTCGACATGTCGATCGATATGCATTGTTTATCTGAACTGTATAGGTGGGTGATCGGAGGTACTGATAGATCGAATGCGGTTGCATCAACACCATTGTGGATGGTTTTGATCTTATGTTCGGAAGCACCCCATGCCAGGACTTGTTTTGCAAAATAATCCCCTGTATGGATCTGTATGCCGGATATTTTTGCAAGTAGTGGTGCCAATATGCGTTCGGCTGTTCTGTAGAATGTGGCTGCAAAGGGGTTTGTAAGTTTGTTCCATATTGGATAGTATGAACCATGGATCGTATTGACTGCAATTCCACCGGACTTTCGCGCAAGATAGTTTGCAATTAGACCTGATGTATATATGTGTCCGTGGTAAATATCGTAAGTGCCGGGGTTGTTAAAGAGAACCGCTATTGGAAATAATAATTGTCTTGCAAAAGATAAGCTGGACCCGCTCCATGTGCGTTTCATGATCCCGTGGAAATCAATGCTGATTATTCGTACACCGTCTAAGATGCGCTCGCCGGGGTAATCTTTTGCACCTGTGAGTATTGTTACTTCGTGACCAAGTGCAACAAGTTCTTTGGATGTTTCAAGTATTGCAACTTCGATACCTCCGGTCACAGTGTCATCATGAGGTGCCAATTCATATATTTGCAGGATTTTCAACCGGATTCCTTCTTTTTACATTTTTTGCGAGATCGGATAGTGTAACAAATTCAAAATTGTTGTTTGATGTGATATACTCTAACACTTTTATTAAAAGATGTTTTTTTAGGATGGGTTCATATGATGGGTGCATGTAAAATATGAAAAAATCGTGTGCATTGTCCAGATCGCTTTTAAATCTATTATATATCTCATCTTCTGAAAAACCCTCAAATTCCAATTCTCCAAATGATCTTTGTGCTACCGGTAACTGTAATGTTGATAATTTACGGGAGTTTATTGTGGGGTAAAATGCATCTGTTCCGCGAAAGTCGCTGGAATATTCGAAATTAAAATCATCTAATGCTTCCAAAAATTGGGGACTTGTTGCAAAGCCAGGTGAGGCAAACGACTTTGGCTTGAATCCGTATTCATCTTCGAATAGTTTACAGCCATTTGAGATCCATTCTATAATTTCATTCAGATTTTTGTGTTGGAGGGTGTTAATCCAATTATAGTGATGATAACCGTGCAGTCCAAGTTCATGGTTATTTTTCAGGATCGATTTCACATTTTCGGATTTCTGTATTTGCTGTTTATGTATCAGACCCCTGAACATTTGTTTTATTCCATGCTGTTTTATTGCATTGTGTTGAAGCAGTTTCATTGGGTTTAAGTAATTTTTATAATTTTTGAATGTTGCATCAATACCGGTTGTGACAAAAAATGTTGCAGGGATATCGAACTCATCCAGTATTTCCAATATCGTTGGAAGTACTTCGGTATCCCTGATTGTGTCAATATCGATTCTTATGCAAGTTTTGATCTTAGTTTGTGTCATGTTATATTAACAACCCACTGAAATAATACGGAAGGATCGATACAAGTACAGTGTTATTTACTCCATGGAATACAATTGGTGCTGTTAAACTACCTGTTTTGTGATATAAGATGCCGAATAACAATCCTGCAAAAAAGGTAAACATCAATTCAAGTGGGGATCTCCATGTCATATGCATAACCCCGAACAGGAATGCTTGTCCAATAATTCCTTTTTTGGTTCCAAATGCATTTATTAGGTCTTTCTGGATTAGACCTCTGAATAAGATTTCTTCCCCTATACCTACGAAAAGTGTCATGTATATCAGGTCGCGAATTAGGAATTTAAGTTCAAATGTCGGGAATGCAGGTGCCGGTTGAAGGATCAGGTATTCGATAGGTCCTGTAATGCATCCTATTACTGTGCCAATAATTGCATATTTTAAAAGTTTGTGCTTTTTGAGTCCAATGGAGTTTGGTTGGATATTGTGCTCATGCATGTGCCAGAAGCAGAGTGCTAATATTATTGAGTATACAGCCGGTAAGAGAAATTGCTGATCTATGAAAAACCAGGGGAGTGATGATGTGAATAGTACATATAGGGGGATGAGTGCAAGCGATTCCGCACATATCACGAAGATGTGTTCCATGGTGATCGCAGAAATTATGGCATAAATTGCTATTGTGATGAATAAGGAAAGTACAATGCCATATCCGGCATCATGGTATACAAAAATATATTCGGAAATGACAATCGCCAGGAATATGGATATTATGAACAGAGTGGATTGAAGTTTATTAAATTCAATGTTTTTCAGTTTCACAAGGTTTAATACAAAAGTTTCTTTATAAAAAGATATTGACACAGGTGTATAATATTTATCATGCTTGGATTTGTTTTATTTGTCACATTTTATATTAATGTAAAATAATTTGCATAGTCGACATGTTTATATACTTTGTAGATAACTGCTAAAGACATTAGGTTAGAAACATAGTTATGTTTAAAACAATGTACGTGGTGGTACTATACATTCTAAAAATAATTATTCATCAAGAATAATGGTAATATGGTTTGCTGTTTTAGTGATGGCAAGTCTTACATTGGGATTGCATGATGCGGCAGCTCCGCTTTCAGTATCAGTGTTTCCCGAAGTGCCCAGTGAGGGCGAACCTTTATTAGTTTCTTTTAATCTCAAAAACCCTTCTATTGAGGAAAGTTCGACTGATTACCAGCTTTATGCTAACGGGAATCTGGTAATGGAAGGTTCAACACAATTGTCTCCACTTTCAACTAAAAAATACCAGTATACTTATGTGAATCCATTGGAGATAGGGGAACAAATCACATTCTATGTAAAATCTACATCAGGTGGAGTAGAAAGTGAGGAGTACATTTCAATGCCGGCATATCCGCCGCAGGTCTGGAGCAGTTTTGTGAGTTTTGCAACATTTTCAACGACTGTTATGAGTTATATGACCACAATGGCATATTATGACCAGTCATTTGGCGATGGGGCAGCGCTCAACGTCGGTTTGATATTTTCAGTAGTCTTGATCACGTTGCTCATTTATCTTGAGTTATCTGAACCGCATCTATATGATAAGTCGTTTAAAGTTATGGGCAATCTAAGGATCAGGTTTGCCAGATTGTCAGGAATTTTGTTTGTGATTTTTGTCGGAATGGTGTTTACACAGATTGCTTTGATAATAGGTAAGGTGGGCTGAAAAATGAATATTTTAAGATTTAGTATTATATTACTTCTTGTCATCGGATTGGTTCCGATTGCAACTGCACCATCAGAATCAGCGGATGATATATATCATACACATAGTCTGCAAGGAACACCGGATACAAACAATGAAAATGAGTATGTTTACTATGGTTATGTATCAGATGTAGTTACTTCTAATTCAACGTCAGGAATTGGCATGTGGTTTGTGTGGAAAGTGGGTGACAACAATATAGAGCAAATAACATATTCTGCTAATCGACAACCTGATGGTTCATATAAGAGCATATACGAACCTTTTGATGGAACATGGATAATTGATGCAAATGAAGTTGATGATGAAGTTGATGTTGATATTATTAATAATTGGATTACATTTAAATCCGGTTTAATAAAAACAAGTCAATCTGATCATTTCATTGTTTCACCTTTGCCGGAATTTACATTTGGATCACTAATTGCGATGCTTTTTGCAGGCATGATATACCTAATGATTCGCCGAAATGTAGATAGGTCTGCCAATGTCAACAGATAAATTAAGAGTTGTTTATATAACATCTCTTTTGATCCTTGCAAGTCTGCTAGTGTTATTTGCACAAGGAGCATTTGTTGGATTATCTGATGGTGGCAAACCAATAATTGAAATAAACAGGATCGATCTATATAGTGATTTTCTTGGGAATTATTCGAAAGTTTCCGTTCAAATTATGAACAACGACACTGTCAGTCACAATTTTTCAATCAGTACGTTTCATGATGAAGAGGTGGCAAACAGTTTTAATATTACGGTTAAAGGCGGTAATACATTTACATACCAAACAGATGTGTTGCCAGATAAAAGACCAATATCCCGGAATGAGACTATAAACTCAACACTGCGCGTTGCAAAATTTGTGGTATATGTCGATGAGGAATCCGAGCCTTTTGAGCAGGTAAGTTTTGTCTTTAAAGAATAGGAATATTTTGGAGTGTCAATGAGATCCAAAAAAGTGTTACTATGGTTTGCAATTTCAATCGTAATTATACTTATATGTTTCAAAGCATTTTTTATACAAAGTTCAACTTACTTAGCTAATGATCTTACGACACACCCACTGGTGATTCTTATGATGTGTTTAGTGTTTGGATGGTTGAAACGGGATACAATTATACAGCAAATCGATAATGAGAGATTATTTGCCGAATCTGCTTATTTGATCGCGGGAGCTATTATCATTATTATGTCCCTTGCAATGCCGTTGTCTAGCAATCTGGCTTTTGTGCTGTTCAAGATCCTTTTGATTCTTGTTGGTATGTCTTTTCTATTTTTTGGAGCTGCAGTATATCTGCCATCACTGTTGGTGTTTGTGTATGGTTTTTCGATATCGATCCCAATGTTGCTTAATGAGTTCTTCGGTACCCAGTATGCGCTTGTTACGACGCGCTTGACGGCATTTGTGGCCGGTCTGGTGTATCCGGTAGGGTATGAGGGGCAATTGATCAGTATCATCAATTCCGAAGGTGTTAAAAATATGGCATATATTGATGCAGGGTGTTCGGGGAGTGCTTCAATAGCAATATTTTTTACAATATTTGCACTTATGATGATCGATATCAAGCCGCCGTTAAAGAATATTTTACCACTGTTCCTTTTTGGAATCGTTGGGACTTCTTTGCAGAACATTCTCCGTCTGGTCGTTCTTTTGTCGGCTAATTATCATTTCGGGCCGGATGCCATGTGGCAGATGCATGCTTATGCCGGTTATATATTATTTCCAATCTGGTTTGCGATCTTTGTTTATGTGTATTTAAAAATTAGTGTAGGGGTACACCAAAATAGACCTGCTGTGGGGGTGAATTGCAATTGAGTGATATGAAATTAATAAGTAAAATATCCCGTAGAAATAATGATGGATACCGAAGATTGTTTCATTCTACATTTTATGGATTCATGTGTCTGTTTCTTATTACTTTTGCAGTGATCCCTTTGGCCGGTGCAACAGTGACAGATCTGCAGGTGTCCCCCGAGAATCCGGTTGTGGGCGATGTGATTATTATTAGTGGTACTGAATCCAGTGCCAGTGAGATAAATGCTATAGCTTCATTTACAAAAGTGGTTACGCCGTCGGGCGGGGAATATGAGTACCTGGTTGGCAGCGTCGAGATTCCGAAGGGATCCAAAAGTTTTGCGGTGACTGCCGTTGGTGTTGAAGATGTTTATGTGAATGTTAAGTTGTATGGTTATGTTCCATTGACCATAGGTAAAGATGCTTCTTCCGGCACTGCAACAATATCACAATCAAAGGTTCCGCCCGGTACTCATAAGATCAAGATATTCGGCCTGACGGAGACCGGGGCATCTTCTGTCAGTTTAACGATAACGGCGACGCAAGGGATCGATGTTGACCCTGATGGACATTTCGAGTATCGATATTCTACAGGTAGCATACCGGTTGGCGATTTTAACCTGAATGTCGGAGGTTCTACCAAAACGATAACACTTCGCGCTTCTTCCGGTGATGCGGATGTTGTTGACGATGGCGGTGCAAGTGGAGGCGGCGGTGGGGCATCCGAAGAACAAGCAGAAAATATTGTTGTAAAAGAGACGTATCCTCTAAATGTGTATACTGACACTCCGGCGATATGTGAATTTTCCGAACCGGAAAATCCTCTTATGTCTATTAACTTTACGAGCAACAAGAATGTGAGATCTGTTCCTGTGCTGGTGGAAGTTTTGCATGATACGTCTGCATTAGTTTTGGAACCTGCACCTAATATAGTATACAAGAACGTTAATATTTTGATCGGATTTGCCGGTTTTGATGAAAATATTGAAAGTGCTGCGATCTCTTTTAAAGTGGATAAAAACTGGATGGAGGATAACAATATTGACCGGCATAGTATAACACTCATGCATTATGATGATGCATTGGATATCTGGGAAAAGATTGTTACTGAGTTGATCGGGGAAAATGAAAGTGAGATATATTACCAGGCGTTCCCATCTGAATTCTCTCCGTTTGCAATAGTTGGAAAGGAAAATATTGGTATGGCATCATCGGAAGATCCAATGCCTGTCAAGTTGGAAACAACTGATGCAGTATCCGATCCGATGGATAAAGGAGTAACGAGTACACCGGAAAATAGTGACGATTCAACATTTGTTCCGACGTCTGAAGAGGATACACTTGCAACGGACAATGGAATTGTGGAGAAGACGATTGAACGAAAGTATATGTGGGTCGTTTTATTTGCAATAGTTGTTTTATTTGGAATTTTAAGGATAAGGCGTGTTATTTGAATATTATGGGTATATGGAGATATTTAAATTTATGTTTGGTGATAAAAATTGTGCAAATTGTATAATTCATTTCAATGCAAAAAGTATTTCTAATAGTACAATGTACATTTTTAAACACGATATGAAATATTAGATAATGATTGTAATTATTTATTCTACGTACAATGGTAGTTAAAGGTGGTTGGCAAAAATGAGTGTGGTAAAAAAGGTCGTAATGTTGATGTTGTTACTTGCTTTCACATCGACTGCGGTAGGTTCGCCTACAGGTGATGAATATTTTGTAAATATTGCAATTGATGGCAATGAAAATGTAACGTTTGCAGATCATACAAGTTCTTCAACGGATGGCAACTGGATCGTTTTAAAGGGGGGGACTTCTGTAAAACTTCCTTCTCCACTCACTTTTGGGTATCATGGAATTAATTCCACCAGTTATGTGTCAAATGGTAAAACCATAAATGTTACTGCTAATGTTGAAAATGATACAGAACATATTATTGAGTATCCGTATGGCAAGCATCCTATGCTTACCAATGTTTCAGGTAAAAATGATTTGGACATCGAATTTTATGGTTCACAAGATTTTGTCGGCAAAGGGGTTGATGTATATTTAATTCGTACATCACCGTCGTCTCTTAAAAACGCTTTTGATGCGGCTGCAAAGGGTGATACTTCATCTTTCCGTGATCTTTTGTCAGAGTCCTATAACTCAACACTTAACAAATCATTAAACAGTTCTGGCGATATGAACATGAGTTTTGGCGTGGTTGATGCAGGCGATTATGTAATATTTGTTCTTCTTAACACGTCATATCTTACAGGCGTAAATGACCTCTCAATACTTTCGGCCACTACATTTCAGGTTCTTGAATATGATTCTGATATGTCTGCACCTGCATGGGTAGCACCTGATAGCAATGTATGGGTTTCAATGAGTTTAATGAATGCCAGTAATGCCAGTTATACATATGGGGCGCTGCTGATACACGAGGATGCATACAGGGCGGCAGTCAGGCTTGAGTTTAACGGTACTAAGGCCGGAACGAATTTGATGATAAATGATGCAGATATTATCACGGGGTATAAGATTGCAGGTGTTGGTTTGTCTAATGTAAACAAAACAATAGCCACTGATCTGATCAATGATATCATAGGTGCAAACAATGGTACTGTGACTGTTAAAACAACGGATAAAAACAGTACATCGATATCACTGGTAACTGATGGATTGAGGAACGGGGATTATGTTTTAATTGTTGGGGTATATAGATCAGGTGAATATTTAGTTGCTTTTGGACAGAGTGATGTTACTATTTCTTCTGGCACGCCACATGGAACAAGTTCCAGTAGTAGTGGAAGGTATTTTCAGGCAACAGTTGTTCAAAATGAGTCAATAGAGGAAGATGTCGGTGAAGTAGAGGAAGATGTGCCGAAGAACGAGGGATTTATGAGTGTTGCTAATAGACCGACGGGCGATGCTGAACCGGATGTTGAGCCTACTACGGAATTTAAGACAACTGAACCCGGTTATAAGAGATTGCTACAGTCGTTCATTGAGTTTGTGTCAGTTGTTTCAGAGAAATTTGCAGGTCTGCGGGATATTATTATAAATCTGGTGTGGTGAATTCTCACTTAATTTAGATCTCATCGGGGCTTCCTTTTATCACGTGCATTATTGCACTCCCGCTCACGGCGATCTCGAATAAAAGTAATGTCCATGCCAGAATTGGTGTGGATGATTGTGCAAGGAGTGCGCCGTCCATTTCATAGAGTGGTAGGGAGTCTATCCAGGCACGGCTCAGGAATATGACTCCTGCCATGTGAAGCGATTGGTGTTCAGAGAGGTATATTAGCGCAAGTCCGAATGTGGTGAGTCCTATGAATCCGCTGATGGCTACAAGAGATGTGTGTGTGGGTAGCATTTCCCCTGTTACAATGATTGAACCGCTGTTCAATGCGATCTCTTTTATGGATATTTGGTATCCCAGCAGTACTGCGGTGAGCGAATGGAAAAATTCGTGGACAAGTGATACCAGTATCCAGCTGAGTGTCAGGACGATCGAACCTATGAGTGTGTGATGGATCTCATTACGAATATCTATGTCGCGGATTGTGCTCATGTTATTTTGAATATTTTTTAAGATACTAATCCTTTTGGTTATTTTTTTGGGTATTTTTTTGGTTATACTAAAAAGCATCTGCTTTTTGTAACTATCTACCACAGAGAGTACAGAGGACACCAAGGGACCTTTTCCACACCCCCAAATCATTTCTCTGTGTGGTTCCAAAAACATAGGTGATGATTAGGTGATGATTAGGTGATGATTAGATATTTATTTCGGATGCGATAAAATGACACGTATTTGTATAGCTATTGTAAAATTACTGCATAAATGAAATTGTTCAATCTGAAACTAAAAACGATGCGAACGCCGCAGGTGTCAATGGCGGTGTAAAAATCGCTAAACAAGTACAATGACACAATACTAAAATTCAGTTATTCCAACGACTATATCAGATGCGACTACAAATCCGTGTCTTTTTATTTTTCAGACACTGATTGATACGGATTTTACCTGACATCCGGCCTAAGGATAACTGAGGCATGGGCTGGTGTCATATATTCGTTTTTTATGGGTTCCGCCGCGCTATCGCGCGGGAATGTTGCATTTTATACTAACAGTATCTGCTCTCTGTGGCTGTCAAATATAGTTCTAAATTATACTTACGGAGTCGTATAAATAATCATTTTGATGCAAAAATAATACAAAAATAATTGTAGCTGTGTGAGACCTGATGGTAATTATCATCTTAAAAAAATATTTGTTAAAATACTATAAATTCGGTAAAATGAACATGAAAATAATTCAAGACGCAGATTTCGCTGATTTACGCAGATTTGTGGTTGCAAGAGGTTGGTTAATTGTTCGCCGGCCGGCGCATTCCATAATCCAGTTATTCCAACGAATGTATAAAATACAGATGCGACTACAAATCCGTGTCAATCCGTGAAATCTGTGTCTTTATATTTTTCAGACACGGATTTACACGGATTTACACAGATTTGACTTTATGCGATGGTGTGTTTTAACATCTCTATCCGCGTTGGTCTGTGAATTCAGTGCTAAAAAAATCGGATATCTTTAACACTGAATTGGTGAATATTAGACGGGATGAACAGGATATACAGGGTGGGACGACCCACTTGTATCCTGTCGATCCTGTTCATCCGGTCCATTAATTCAAGCAATGCAATTGCATATTTGGCGATATATCCTAAAATTGTTATGTTACACATACAATGTTAGATAGAACCTCATTTGTGATCGGTTAAGGATTATTAATCCGTGTCAATCCGTGAAATCCGTGTCTGAAAATATGTTTTCGGACTCCATCAAGATTATTTTATATTCTTAGAAAGTGTGACCCTGAATATGGATTGTAAGCAATATACACTTCCTTGTTAGAGTTTATTTGTTTAGACACGGATTTACACAGATTTCTCAAGAGGCAATATTTCATTAAAAATATTAGTAAATTACCACGATTCATCACTTAACCGATTACATGTGGGGGGAACCTGTTTTTTGGCTTTTTACCATATTCGGTTTTAGCGAACTCTGCCGCACTTTGTGCGAAAGTGTTGCATTTCACTAAGAAATTATGTTCTGGCTTACCATTTCCAGCATTGGTCATGTTTCTATCTGTATATACAATAAAATACTTGAATGCAAAACATTTTTATATATCCCAAAATATGTCATATGAGGTGGAAGGTATAGTAGGTGGTTTAAATTACGATAGTTGCGGCTATTCCAGCATATAATGAGGAGATTGCCATTGGCAGCATGATCGCGCGTGCCAGGGCACACGTTGATGAGGTTCTGGTAATTGACGATGGCAGCCATGATGCTACCGGCAGTGTTGCAGAACTCATGGGCGCAACTGTGATCGTACATGAGGAGAACGCAGGTAAGGGCGCAGCCCTGAGGACGGCA
>JAUWQD010000024.1 GCA_030611265.1 Methanosarcinaceae archaeon
GTTATTTGTTGTTCCCGGAATTTCATTGGAAAAAATCATCGAACCTCTTTCTCTGATCTCATCAGGAAATTCAAATGAATTTGTTCTGTCAATGTAACCCAGGGTCAGATCTTCAGGGGATGATAAACCTGTAAGCATTAATGGAACTAATATGATGAGGATAAAAAAAAGCGGGAAGCCTAATGTCATCAATATGAATTCTTTTCTCTTTACTGTTTTCAAGAACTCGTATTTTGCTATCATTATGGTTTTATTCAACTGGAGGCCCCCTTGGCAATTTTAATGAAGATCTCATTCAGGGATGGGGTTGATTGTTCAAGGCGCAGGATCCTGACCCTTGGTACAATGTCTTCGATCAGGGATTGGACATCATGTCCCTCTTTTATGAATATCTCAATATAAGTTCCATGCTTGATGATATTTTCAATCTGGTCGAGTTCTTCAAATGAGCTTATGTTCCCCTCAAATTCCAGGAAAATTGAATTATTGCGGTGTTCATTTTTGATATCCCCGACCTTCCCATAAAGGACGATCATGCCTTTATTGATCATAAGTATGCGATCGCACATGGCTTCTGCCTGTTCCATCATGTGGGTGGAGAGTATGATCGTCTTACCAGCTTTTTTTTGTTGGAGAAGAATGTTCTTGATGATCTGGGTATTTACCGGATCAAGACCTGAGAATGGTTCATCCACGACTATAAGATCCGGATCATGAATTATGGTGGCAATGAACTGTATCTTTTGCTGCATTCCCTTGGAAAGCTCTTCGATCTTTTTGTCTTTATGCTCCAGCATTTCAACTGACTGCAAGAGACTTTCAGCATTTTCCATGGCCCGGGTTTTTGTCATTCCTTTAAGTTGGGCCAGGTAAACCAGAAGTTCAATGACCTTAGACTTTTTGTAAAGACCGCGCTCTTCTGGTAAATAGCCGATCCTGTCCTTTGAACCAGGATTAAGATTTTTTCCGAATACCTTGATATTTCCTGATTCAGGTTTTATGATATCAAGCATCATTCGCAGGGTTGTGGTTTTACCTGCGCCATTGGGACCGAGAAGTCCAAATATTTCTCCTTGATTTACTGAAAACGATATGTTGTCAATAATCTGTTTATTACTGTATGATTTTGATACGTTTTCGAGTTCTAATATTTTCATTGAGATCAATCCATATGCCTTACATGTGTGTTTTTAATTGAAATACTTGCGCCAATTAGATTATAATTTAATTTATGTTCACTGACCATAATACTATGAAACAAAACTTAATCGTCGAAGAAAAAGACCTCTTCTATCGTTGATTCGAACACTTTCGCTATGTCATATGCAAGTTTCAATGATGGATTATATTTTCCCTTCTCCAAAAAGACAATGGTCTCCCTTCTCACCCCTACTTTATCTGCAAGATCCTTTTGAGTCAGATCGAACTTTGTCCTTAACTCCTTAATTATAGTTCTCAGCTTATTCACCCGTCTTATTGTAGTACCATTTGAGGGCCAGGAAAGTGTACAATCCGATAACCCACATTAAAAGGACTCCCTTTACAAATTCATGGGGTGGTGTTAATGAGGGAGATATATTCAATATCCCAAGAAGCATTATTATTACAGCCACAAACGTCATTATTCCGTACGCATTATACCCTGCTTTTTCATTGATCCTCACACTTCGCTCATCTTCGATGAAATGATTGACAGGTTTTGAAGCTATACGCAAACCAACCATAAGCCCCACCAAACCACACGAAATTAAAATAATTCCGATAATAGCAATCTGTTGAACAAATTGTAATATAAATATTCCAATCAGGATAACTCCTAAGCTGACGCCCATAAATTTTAAGATCCGTCCATCTTTTCTGAATTTCATTCCAGACCACCTTTTTTGTTATAGTACCATCTGAGTGACAAAAAAGAGTATACACCAACGAGCATTATCACGGTACTTGCATCAAGATATTTCACAGACGATGGAGAGGACATTTCAATCATATTAAAAATAGTAATTATCAAAAGTACCAACCAAAACGCATGATATCCTGCTATAGCGGTATTTTTTTTAATTCTCTCGTCAGGCATAAAATATTCTATGGGTTTTGTGGAGACGTACAAACCGCTTACTAACAGAACAAATCCCCCAAGAATAAGTCCGCCTCCAATGAAAAACATTGACTTGATAAAAATGGATATAATTGTACCTAATAAAATCATACTCAAACTCATTCCAAAGAAGCGTAAAATGTATTTATCTTTTCTGAATTTCATTACAGACCACCTTTTTTGTTGTAGTACCATCGAAGAGTGTAAAGTGAAAAGATACCTATTATGAAAATCAAAAGGCCTGCATACTTATATTCAATAGATACTGAAGTAAACATGTCAATCAGATTAAGGATAATAACAACATTTACCATTATCCAGAATGCATGATAACCTGCCTTGTCCGTATTTTTATTAGTTCTTTCATCAGGCATAAAATATTCTATCGGTTTTGTTGCTACATAGACACCAGTAACACTCAACATTGTGCCAACTATAATAAGAATTCTTGCAAAAAATAAAGACGGCATAAAATAACTCAAAAGTATGCCAGTAATTAACATCCCTATGGCCATTGACATGGGTATCAAAATATATTTATCTGTCCTAAATTTCATTTCATATCACCTTTTTTGTTATAATAAAACGTAAGAGCAACTATAGAGATTATTGCCACAAATATAATCGACATGTATCTTGAGAAAAGAACAGACATATCTTCGGGACGGCTAAAGATCAAGAAAAAATCACCCATATTAATAGAATTCGAAGACCAACTCACATCCATCAGCAAAAGCAATGTCACGTAGGCAAGAATTATTCCAAATGTACTTGACTGAACTTTCATGTCGCGTTTCATTGTACGCTCATCGGGCATTGACTCTGATTCAGGGGTTCTTGATAGATATAACCCTATTATAAGAATTATTATCCCCGCCCCCATCATCGAAACACCGGGGGTCGCCGTCCCCGAATATGGAATTATCTTCAACATTTCAGCTAAGCCAATCATGATGTTGACAAGCCCCAGCACCACCAAAACCGTATACCTTTTATTGTTGATCAATTTCATTCCAGATCACCTTTTTTGCCATAAAACCATCCAAGAATCCAAAATGAATAGATACCTATAAAGAGAATCAAAAGACCTGCAATATTATATTCAATAGATACTGAAGTAAACATGTCAATCAGATTAAGGATAATAACAACATTTACCATTATCCAGAATGCATGATGGCCTGCCTTATCCGTATTTTTATTAATCCTCTCATCAGGCATAAAATATTCTATCGGTTTTGTTGCTGCATAAACACCCATAACACTCAATATCATGCCAGCCATGATAAGGCCAACTCCGGCAAAAAATAAAGACGGCATAAGATAACTCAAAAGTATGCCAGCAATTACCATCCCTATACTCATTAACATGGGTCTCAAAATGTATTTATCTCTCCTAAATTTCATTCCAGATCACCTTTTTAGTTAGAAACCAATTTCGTCTTTCATTTTCGTATAATAGATTTGAAGTGCGATCTTTGATACTAACATGACAGCCAGTAAAATAGCTAATACTTCGAAAACATCAAAAAGTGTTGGAAGAAAATGCAACAATATTGTCAATACTCCAATTGATATGATAGAAAGATACAATGCAATATCCGAAGACATGCCGGAAATTTTCTTGACCATTTCGTCTTTTATGGGGTCATCTTTTATTATTGTTTTTCGCATAATGTAACTTATAGATAATCCAATTACAGCAGCAGCCATCATACCTCCCCCGACGATATCACCATAAGAATATAGGACAACGGCAGCAAATCCAAAAATTGCACCCAATATCAAATGTATCTTGTTAAATTTCTTCATTATTAATCCCCCTTGTTTAATTTACTCTAAGTGTATGTTAACTATATCTAACACCAAACTATTTAAAATGACCGATTTTGTTAGAAATATGCAACATACCATGAGTATATGCACAGTCGCAATACACAAAACAGCCACATTCTGCAACATCAACAGCATAAAATAGGATTAAATCATCCATCACACCCGATACAAATGGAAAACAACCCTGACCCAAAATACAAATGGAGAGCCATGCTGACAGTGTCGATCGGCATATTCATGGCAACCCTTGACGGCAGCATCGTAAACATTGCACTGCCCACACTGACCAGATTATTCGACACCGATATCCCCACCGCTTCATGGGTCATACTTTCCTACCTGCTCACCATAACAATATTTCTCCTGACACTTGGACGGCTTTCAGACATGTATGGCCGTAAAAAAGTGTTTGCAGGAGGCTTATTGGTATTCAGTTTCGGATCAGCTCTTTGCAGTCTGTCCACATCAGTCGGGCAGTTGGTAGCCTTCAGGGTTGTACAGGGCTTTGGTGCCGCCATGATAATGGCTACGAGTACTGCAATTGTCACATTCGCATTCCCACATACCGAAAGAGGAAAAGCAATGGGGATCATCGGTACTGTGGTAAGCATAGGTTCCATGGCAGGTCCTGCCCTTGGAGGATTCCTGATCGACCTGATCGGATGGCAGAGTATATTCTACATCAATGTCCCGATCGGCATTTTCGCAGCTGCATATTCATGGAAAGTACTCGAATCCGAAGAAGTTCACAAAGGACAGAAATTCGACATACCAGGTGCATTTTTCATGTTCATAAGTGTGACATCATTGATGCTCGCCATAACACAGGGACAGGGAATGGGCTGGAACTCACCCCTGATAATTGGCCTGTTCACCATTTTTGCATTCGCTCTGATAATATTCCTGTACATAGAAAACAAAGCTATCCAACCGATGGTAGAACTTCACCTGTTCAAGAATCGCCCATTCTCAGCATCCAATACAAGCAGTTTTTTGAGTTTTGTGGCAATGTTTGTGATAATACTTATGATGCCATATTACCTGGAAGAGGTCTTGAATTACAGCACCATCCATGTTGGAATGACCCTCATAGCGATCCCGCTTGTAATGGCAGTTGTGGCACCCGTTAGCGGGTGGCTATCCGATAAAACAAATTCGTTCACACTAAGCAGTCTGGGCATGGTAATCACCTGTATTGCCCTTTACATGCTTGGCAATCTTAATCAGAATTCGACCCAGCTTGACATTGTTATCGGTCTTGGTCTGGTAGGATTGGGCATGGGCTTGTTCCATTCACCCAACAACAGCATCGTTATGGGCTCCGTTCCGGTTAACCGACTGGGGATTGCAGGCAGTTTGCTCGCAATTATGCGTAACCTTGGCATGGTCACCGGAATAGCCATATCCAGTGCCGTATTCACAAGAGGACTCCAATTGAACGAGGCACTGGGAATATCATACATTCCTGCGTTTTTGAGTGGATATCACGATGCATTCATGGTTGCTGTGGCAATCTGTGCCCTGGGTGTTCTGACCTCGCTAGTGCGAGGGGACGGGCATGGAACTAATGAGGATTGAAAAAAATATGCAAGCCCATGTTGGAAATGATCTGATTATCTATCAAGGTCTTTAGTTTCACTTTGTTCCATCATTTTAAATATCGGATGCATATCAAGATACATTTTTGGGTAATCATTGGATCGATACTTTTCAACAACTCCAAAACCAAGTTTCTCGTAAAAGGTTATTGATTCAAGTTTGGAATCCACTGTGAGATATCGGCATCCTATTATCTCAGAAACAGACATGGCTATACCAATCGCCGCTAAAACTGAAAATCGCCCAAAGCCATTTCGTTCATATTCCTTATCAACCGCAAGTCTTGCAATCTTAATACTGGGATATTTTCGATAGGGATAGCCATCAACACTATCATATTCATTGATTGCCTGAACCTCAATAGTATCAGCAACCATCGAAAAATATCCAATGATATTCCCATCGGAAAGACACAGGTATGTTCTGCTTATTAGATTCGCCTGATCCCTCAATGAATCGTTTTTCAAAAATCATTTAGGTCGGCATTTGTAGATTTAAAAGAAACAAGGTCATGCCCCTCGCTCAAGGACACAATTTCAGGTTCATCTCGAAAAATTGGTACAACCCCTATCAATCTTTAAAATTTGTTTTATAGATACGTCTGGCTTCTTTGAACATTTCGACCTGCTCTTTGGTAACCTTTGGGTGCTTTCTGTCTTCCCAGAACCGCTTTGCGTCTTCACCCTCTAAGACCAATCCAAGTTCTATAGGTTTTGCCATCGTTTATCTCTCAAGTTGTAACAATTAATCTTATGGTTCTACGCATATATTTATTCTTTGCCATGATACTTGACAGTCAAAACATTCGGGATTACACAATGCACAATTTGACAAATTTTATATAGTTATGGCGTTTTACGGGTTTAAGAAGTTTTTCTGCACCCCCCGCTCCGTCTGAATGTTGGTGTTTGGCTATGTGTGGCGGCTTTCATTCTATTTGATTTGGCATATCATTTGGGGCGGGATTTTGTTGGAGCCTTAGATTTAAATGGTGTGAATAAAGGAGTATTCATAACGACATCAAAATTTCCTAAAAATTCAGACGATCTCGTTTCTAGAAGTCATAAAAGTATAAAATTAGTTGATGGAGGATATTTAGTTCAGTTAATGATCGATCATGATCTGGGTGTTGATACAGAAAAGATATACAAGATTAAAAGAATTGATTCTGACTTTTTCCCCGAAGAATGAAATATGACAATTGTTCAGACATAAACAACCTCTTTCAGTATCCGCTCGCCAATCCTGAGTCTTAATTTATATTTCATGACAAGATCAATTTAAATTCTGAATCAATTTGCCATATATGATCATGAGTCTATAATTAATTGGCAACGCAGGAACGCGCCGCCTGACGGCGGTTAAATTGGATTTATTTTCAACTAAACGAATATTGAAAACAAAAAACGCCGAGGTTGGGATTCGAACCCAAGCATCCCGTCAGGGAAAACAAGTCTCGAGCCTGCCGCGTATAGACTCCAAGGTGAAATCACCTTTGGATTAGTCCGCTCTGCCACCTCGGCAAATGTTTATCTGAGATTTGACTTTTGAAGGTCTTAATCTATTATATAGGTATCGAGAATAAATGGTACTGTCAAATAACGTCATGAAGCCTCTTGATTTACATTTATTGCATGTTTTTACTCATGAGTATTTTTGTCATTCGATAAATGAAAACCATTTCAATTAACTGGAAGGGGGTCAATACATCGTGAACTCATCGAATAAACCTTTCAAATGTTATTTGCATTTTCGGTCAACGTTGTGACGGCACACCCAATTTCGGCGGAGTTAAGGTTGCCAAATGTTATTTGGTTTTCATTAGACACATCTGATCTTAGTTTCAAGCATTCGCGCCGCAGCATAAGCCGGAAACACCTTTGATATCTCGCTTCCCCATTTTTCCGAAACTGATATGAGATCGAATCCAAGTCGTTTTGCAGCCTCCTTGATCATAAATTCACCAATTCCCGCAGAAGCAATCGTATTCAATCCATGTTTTTGTGCCACATCAAAGATCGCATCGCACAATAACGACACCTGTTTCTCTTTTACCTGCTTCGCAATGCTCATAATGTCTTCTTCTGAAACTTCGGTAAGGTCTGCACAGACCACACGCCCAAGACGGCGAGCCGCATCTGTTTTTGTGTTTCCCGCACCATCGGCGGTCTCACATGTGTATATCTGCTGTGTAATATCGCCAAGAAGCAGGTATGCATCTGCAGTAGTCGCGAACAGTTCAGATGATAGGCGACATGTGCCGTCCCTGACCTTTACACTGTCAAGCAATGTCGCAACATTGGTGCGCAAAGTGCCGGCATAGACAAGTTCACTTCGCAAAAGGCGCGAGAAATCTGTATGTCCTGCTCCGTGTTTACCATCGATTATTGGAATAATGTCACTTGTGGTACTTCCAACATCCACAAAGATGCAGTCCCCGACTTCCGAACCAATCAGGTCTGCAGATGCCGCCCAGTTGGCAGCAGCCAGTTTCTGTATGTCGTCAAAGGATGTGTTGAATAAGCCTTCATTGTTCACGTACTTGATCTCGCAATCGAACGCATTTTCAACAGCATCCATTATGAAACGAATGCCTTCTTCCTTATCCGAAAAGCAGTCTGCAAGTTCACCCGTCATCGCAACACTGAGTTTATCGGGCTGTAACCTGTCTGCCGCCTCTTTAAGTGCAGTTGGCAACCTTGTATCTTTCCAGAGCGGAATATAGTGCAGCTCAATAATGCTGCCATCCGATGATGCAAGTTTCGTGTTCGCACCGCCAATATCAATTCCAATTATCTTCATTTCAGATCCTCTTTTGTGAACATGCATTCTCCGCTGATGTCAACCGAATCGGGAAGTCCCCCCAGGCGATTTTTGAGCAGCAGATCGGCAATCTCCTGCTTCATTACTTTGCTGATGGAAAACAAGGATGTGGTCGGTCGCGGGTTCACATCAACCACATAGGGCTTGTCAGCAAGCACGATATCAACACCCACATACCCGCGGCATGAAAGTGCATCAGCAGCAGCAATCGCTGTATCATACAATTCATTTTGCCGTGCTGTTTTATATGGTGTCAAGTTGCCGTTGTAACCTATGTCCGAATTCTCATTTTCAGGATGAATGTCTATAATCTGTTTATTGACAGTTAATGGAAGCGGCTTTTCCCCACAGATCAGACTTACGCTCAGGTGCTCGCCTTCGATGTACTCGGTCGCGATAAAACCCTCATGCTCCGTAAAATTAGTGCATATCCGCGTATCCTCCGAAGCACACCCATAACGTGGTTTAACAACATAACGGCCACCTTCGGCATGATCTACAATTTGCGGAGCAGGTATTCCTGCAGAGTTAAGGACTTCAGTGCATCTAACCTTATCCGCACACAATGCCGCCGATTCGGGAGTGCATCCAAAATTGAATGTATTGTTTTCTATAATCGTCGAAAGATCGAAAAGCAACTCATCCGGTGCGATTACCAGTCCGGCATCACAATTTTTTGCTTCACGTTCCAGCACGGTCTCAAAGTTACCCTCATTCGACTCGATAAGTGTACCGTTCGCGAGGGTTGTGCCGGCTGTTAGATACACAACGTTGTGCCCGAGTTTAGTGAAACTATCGGCAATTGTTTGCAACATTGCCCTTCCTTCGAGAAGAAATGTGCCACCCATTCCAATGCCGACAGCGTACTCTGCGAGTAGGATTTTCATGAAAGATGCAAGTGCATTATTGGATATATACATTTGTTATTATGCGGGGGGCGGAATGATTGTTGCGTGTTTGTGGGATCTATTGAATAACTAGTGTATCGATTCCAAAATAACATATCACAAGTCATGCATCAATTCCACCAGGCATTTCATCTATTTTGTATTTCCACTTAAATATCACTGGTGTTTCATTTATGCCGTCAAAATACCGACTCGTACGATCAATCAGTTCTTCTTTTGACGATACCCTCATTCTCCCTGACTCCTCCACAAGTCGCCTAAGGCTCAAACGAAGATGTTTACATTTCCATGCCAAATGTCTGTAGAAAATCATCCCTATGATGCACAGGAAAATATGTGCCCTGATGTTGAAATCATTGTGGTGGTTGAATGGTCCTACTCTCATCCCCCATATTTAGATCAATCCCCTGAATATCAACCTGGAAGCAATCGCAGACACCGTAAACACAATCACCGAAACCGGCAGCATCTGCCCGAGGTCATACATCAACTGTGGCTTGTCGCCCCCATATTCGATAGTCCCCGAAAAACGCGTAAGTATCGCCGTAACCAGCATGAGATATATCCCGACCGCGAGCATGAACAGGTCAGGCGAGATGGATTGGTTCAGGTTTTCGGGATTGATCTGCGCAGGTCCCGGGATCATGTTCGGAGGAAGGCGCGCGAGACCTTCTGCCACATTCTGCAAAATCTTCTGGATAACTTCGGAAAGCGCGATTGTCACACCACCGATAAGCGGCGCAAAGATCGCTGCAGTTGAGCGCATTGTGGAAGTCATATCATAAAGAGATCGCTTGATGTTCAATTCGACCTCCTGCAACTCTTTTAAGTGGTCAGCCAGTTTGATGATCGCAACGCCTGCAGCCTCGTGGCTCTTGTGGACACTCTCTGCAAAGAGCAACATCGTTGTCGTGATCCTGTCTGAATATATGTCTTTGAACGCACCAAAATCCTCATCGAATATCGCAGACAAAATCGTTGCCCGCATACTGATAAGATTGGTCGATATCTTTCCAAACGCATTCCCGATGGACGAACCTTTCATTGTCATTGCAGTATGCGCAAACGCTTCTTCTGCCGACCTGCCTTCTGAAATGCGCCTGCCGAGTATGAAAAGCGCATCTGCGAACTCATGCTCCATCTTCCGGATGTTGTCACGTATCTTCTTGTATGGGGCGTATGCCGCATTGAGATATATCGCAATTGCAACAACCATTCCCAGTAAAACAAGGAGTGTTGGAGGCAATAATCCCTCAAGAGTACCCGTGGAAATTATCCCGTGAGGATTTCCAAGATACACCATAACATAGCCGGAAATGGAGATCGCAGTCCCGATAACCAAAGCCACGACCAGCGCCACCCGTCTTTTCATTTTAATGTTGGCAAGCCCGGGATGAGTATCGGGAATGGACTGCGGAGTGAATGCAGCCGGACGTTGCATCAATATATACTCAGCATATACAAATGTAAGAAGCGGGAGCGCAATGTCATACACAATAACGAGCGTCAGGATGTTGAACCGCAAGCCTACAACCGTAACGGCAGGGAGGAGTGCCACAAGCGCGAGCGGAATGAGGATGAAGATCGAATACAGGACATAGGTCGGAGTCTTGAGTTTTGCCGCGAATCCGTCCATGAGAACCTTCGTACCATCAAGAACAATGTCAAGCGAGCGGTTGAGTGTGATGATGCGCTGCGCATCATCAGGTTCGCTCGTGGAACTCTTGATAAGGTGCAATGCCCGTTTGAAATATTCACTGTCCTTACCCCACAGATTTGCAAAATCCACAACAGCATCGTCCATGCTGCTGTAAGCACGGATCTGGAGGTTCCACATCATCTTCTTGAGATCCCTCGCGAGCGGGCGGGTTGAGTTCTTTGCAGCAAACAGTACCGCACGCTCCATATTTGGAACGAGTTTCATTGCCATCACGATGTAACTCAAAACCTCGGGAATATCGCCAAGTGACTGTACTTTCATAAATTTGGCATGTATCTTTACATACTCGCTCAGGTATACAAGCACAATGACAGGGATTGCCACTGTGATAACAGCAAACATGACCAATACATTGGATTCAAAGGTTGTTATTTGGAACAGCAGTGCATCAATAAGCAGCGTAGCAACCAGTGCACCAAGTGCACCCACGTATGAAAACAAGGCTGTCTCGAACGGTTCCACATCAAAACCAGTAAAACTTAAGGCATCCTTGTATTCCTGACTAACCGCCTGCTCGGACTTTTTGGCGAAAGAATCGACATCCCCAACAAGCCATCTAAATATTACAATGTTGCGGGATGTGAACTTACACGCCCTCAAGTACCAATTCCCATTGTAGTCATTCTCCAACCTGTCTCACCCCCTCATTTAGACGATATCATGTACCCTGACGAAAAGTCATCAAACCACTCGGACCATCGGTTGTAAATATTCTGGTAATCAGGTCCATGCGAGTTTGTTTTCTCGTTATCCATGAACAGCCAGAACATGTTATTTGACATACTCACAACATCGGCTTCAACAAGTGCCGGATTGATTACCCCTGCCTCAGCCATTCTTCCCTTTATCTTTGCCCGCATCCTGATGTTACGTGATGCGGCATCGATCGAGATTCCCCATTTCTTTGCAACCTTGCCGATCAACTCTGACTGGCCGCGGTCTAAAATATCTGTGGAAACAAGTGAATCTATTGATGCATCGAATGAGAGAATGTCAGTGAACACTTCTGTGTGATCTGCACCATCATCCCATGTACTGTTGACCTCTGAGACTTGAACCACCCTTTTTGTTTTTGTCATGCTGCCGCCCAGTCTGGTATTGGAGCATACGACAACGGCGTCCGTGCCTTTGAACGATGCCGACGGCACACCAAGGGTATGAACTATTCGCTCATAGACCGCTTTTGTTGACGCACCGTGTATCGTGCCGATGACAGAATTTCCGGCGGTTCCGATTTGCATTGCTTCATACAGCACTGCAACTTCGGGTCCGCGCACTTCACCTATCACAAGAGAAGAGTTTCCGAGCCGAAGCGCTGCACGCAAAGCAACATCGGGCGCAATCTCCACACTTGATTTGATGATCGCGGATTGTGAGTTCATGCCCTGCACTTTCCAGCCAAGTTGCTGGAGGTCACTGATCGGTATCTCGCGCGTGTCCTCGATAGTCAGTATCCTGTACTTTTGCGGTATTTCGAGGAGCATGGCGCAGAGCAGTGATGTTTTTCCTGCACCCACATCTCCTGCAACAAGCACGGACGACTGCCCATCCATCATAAAACTCAATAGGCCCGCAGCCAGTGGAGTGATCGATCCAGTGTTTATCAACCTTGGAAGCGTCCATGGGGTGCGTGCGTGTTTACGAAACGCATACGCCAGCCCGTTGGCACTGAGTGGGTCGCCGATGACCGAGACCCGCACCCCGTAATCCTTTAGTTCCATCTCAAGCACAGGCGTTGCCTCTCCAAATGGGCGGCCACTGATGGCGCGGAACCTTGATACCATTGAATCAAGGTCGTCCTGTGAGAGGAATATGTTTGTGGCACATTCGTCGCCATCCATTACCACGTGCACAGGATTCAGGTCGGCAGGGGCGTTGATGTAAACATCTGTTACCCGCTCATCAGAGAGCAGGTCTTCAAGTATCCCCAACCCTGTGGTGTATTTTGCCAGCAGGTCGGAATATGTGTTTATCTGGTAAGGTGTCAACGCACTACTATGCACTTTGGCATCGTCTACCAGCATTTGTTTTCCCATGCGCCTGAAGTATTCCCTTGAATTTGAAGGGTCAGCGAAGTTCAGATCGGCAGGGCGGTGGCGTATCATCTTTTTGCGCACCCTCTCGATGAGTTTCAGTTCCAGTGGTTTGAGATTATATTCAAGAGGCGTTATGACATACAGTTTTTCGGGTCTGTCCGTGAGTTCGTATATCGACACTTCCAGACTTCGCCCATCATTGTGCCTGACATCATAGCATTCCAGAAATGTCGTGTTTTCGGGAAGTTCGGTATAGATGCGTGATGTCGAGAATGCAGGTCTGACATGGGATTTAATATGTTTGTCATAGTCAAATGTGGTTGTGTCAGGGTTGAGGGAGGGGTTAAGATATAAGTTCATAAAACTGCTTTTGAGTCCTGATGCCGTATCTCCCATCTCATCCAAAATTGCAGCGAATTCCTCAACACAGTTGATACATTCGGGATTGTCCGATCGATCGGTTGGTTGAAGTTCTGCCGGATCGACCGACTGCATGAGAGAATGATATGCCTTTACAGGATCCTTTCGGGCAATTTCGATGATAGAATCGATCAACTCTTTTCGCTTGTCCACACACTCCTGCCGCATGGGCTGTGTGCAGTCGCCTGCGGCGACTTCCACACTGCTGAAAGAGTTCAGGTAGTCCTGGAATCGCGCGAACGCATAGAGCAGTTTGAGGTCACTGCCCTCATAATCCCTCTCATATAGATGGGATAGCACGACCCTGTCAACTCGGGGTTCTGCCAGAAGGATTGAAAAAATATTCCTGCGACATGTTTCATTGTTCAATGTCGAGTCGATGTCACAATCCCTGCAATTTATCAATATTGACTTTTGGTTCTTGGTGTGCTTTGCTTTATAAGTGCACAATTTTTGTTCGTTGTCGTTTCGTTTGAATAATGAAAATGGAAATTTTGTTTTTCGCACCACGTTTTTCTGCCCATCCATAAATTTTTGTGGTACTATTGGTGTTAACTACTAAAACATTCCGATGTTGTTTTTGGGAGGGGTGGAAGTTGAAAAGATAGAAGTTAGGCGTATACGACACGTGAACTGATAAGCCTCAAAGCATAACAAACGGTCTAATTACAGTTACAGGAATTTCCACGTAAATGTATATTTCCAAAATATTCCATCTACATAATCCCTATTCTGCAAATGATTTTATTGACTACGGTAATTGTTAGACAGCCTCAAAACCGACAATCTCCATTTAGTGCTTTATAGAATTTCAGGAAACTATTATGTTCACATTTTTAATATTACGCATATATTATCAATATAATGCCCATATTATTAATATTATGGCCATACTATCAAAATCATGAACATAATATATAAGTAGGTGCGCACATATTGAGAATTGTATGAATGTGAACTACGGATACTATGAAAAAAATGAGACTAACGGATTCGCTGTTGAACAACTTCTCAATCCAATTTGGAATGAGTTTATTTATAGTGGGCATTTATTTGCCCTGGGTGCAATTAGTGTTGTTGCCATGTGCGCCATTCTTTTTAATATCCCCGTCACCTGGGATTTTTTAGCACTCATCTATTTTATATTTTATCCAATTTATTTTTATGATTATTCCAGAGGTGCAAGTGACGACTTATTAACAAATTCAAAAAGAGCGGAACATTTCAAGAATAAAAAGAAAACATCTTTTATTATTTATGGTTCATTTTTAATTACCGGAATCATTTCACTCTATTTCAGCAATTTTCTTACGATGTGTATCAGCTTCACAATCCTTGTATTTGGTTTGCTTTACGGCTCTTATTTTAAATTGCTGACCAAAAAAATTGTCGCATTTAAAAACATTTATGTTTCATCTGTTTGGGCATTGCTGGTAGTATTTTTATTTTATTACTATTCCTTTCCGTTGACGTCCGCGGCAATACTGATCACTACATTTATTTTTATGAGAATATTTATTATTCAAATCCTATTTGACGTAAGGGATGTGGAAGGAGACACGAAAAAGGGACTGCGAACCATTCCGGTTGTGTTGGGAAATCAAAAAGAGTTCAATCTTTTAAAGAATCTGAATATCATCACAATACTAATGATATGTTATGGCATATACTTTAATCTGATTCCCATAATTTCATTCGTGATTCTTTTAGCAATTCTTTATAGCTTTTATTATATTGAAAAGATCAGGGCATGTAAGAAAGATCATTCCTGCTATTTGCTTGCAGCCGTGGAACCAACACTCTGTTTTGCTCTTATTTTCTGCAGCAATTGCTTTTTTACCATATTTAGTGCGATTTAAACTTGAGCATTCAAAGATTCACTAAAAACCAATAGCAACAGAACCAATCGCCATAGTCCCTACTAAAAGATTAATGGATCTCCCCAACATTGAGTGGGTAAATATTCGACGGGATGAACAGGATTTTCAGGATGGGGCGGACCACTCATATCCTGTCAATCCTGTTCATCCTGTCTATTAATTCAGGAAATATGATATCCATGTTTGAAAACATATCCGGAATAGTGATGTTGCCCACACAATGTTAAAGAGAACCAGATTAATCTGCCAGTCATGGTAAAAAATATTCATCGCAGGGGACACTCACATCCTGCGGAGTTGAGTGCCTGCTCCGCCCGTGGGGCGTGCAGGTCGCAGAAGGTCGTTGTTTTTCCCTGTGTCTCCCTGTGGTTTTCCGAACCATTCCAGAAGATAATAAAAAGCCTCTAAAAGATAGACAAAAAAAATGAAATACTGGTTTCATGCACTTTGACATGGCAAGCTCACATGAATTGTCGTTCCGACGCCCTCCGTACTATCCACCCATATACTTCCCTTATGTGCCTCAACAATTTTTTCACAGAGATACAACCCCACTCCTGTCCCCTGATACCTGCGCTTCATTGAGCCATCGATCTGGTAGAACAGCTTGAACACATCTGGTATTGCCTCTTTCGGAATACCGATTCCATTATCACTCACCATAATATGTATGTCGTTCTCTTCCTCGCGTACCGTTACTGTTATCAAACCACCCGAAGGTGTGAATTTAACCGCATTATCGATGAAATTGATTATAAGTTGTATTAAGTGATCTTTATCTCCATTTATCAAAGGTAGATTGGCAGGTATATTTTTTTCAATAATAATTTGTTTTTTCTCTACCTGTGCAGAAATATCTAAAATCGCACTGTCGATGATCTCGTTGATCTGAAGTGGGTCAAATCTATATTTGGCCCTTTCGTCCTGTACAATACTCAAATCTAAAAGGGAGTTGATCAAACGCTTTAACCGTTCAGAGTTGCGAACAACTGTTTCCATAGCTTTTGTCTGCTGTTCATTAAGCACTCCTAACGTTCCATCAGACATAAGTTCGCTGTAACCCATGATGGAAATAAGTGGTGTCTTAAACTCGTGACTCACATTTGATAAGAACTCGTTTTTCATTATATCAAGCGATTTAAGTTCCTCATATGCTTTTGAAAGTTTTTCCTCTGCCAGCTTACGTTCGGTGATATCTTCACCGGAACTGATAGTACCGATAATGTTATCATTATCATCCCTTAAAATAACATCATGCCAGTAGATTATTCTTTCTTCGCCGTTTTTGGTTAAAAGTTGATTTTCGAAAAATTCAGGTGGCTCAAGCTCTCCAGCCATATACATTACATAACCAGCCCTTATATTTTCTTTAATTTGTGCCGGGAGTAATATATCAAAATAATTTTTTCCAAGAAGATCCTCTGCATCATATCCTGAAACTTCACATGTTTTCTTATTGGCAAAAATGATTCTTTGTTCTCTATCAACAATACCAATTAAAGACCCAACAATATCAAGATAATTTTGCAATTTGCTGCTTTCTTCTGGCGACATTAATTCTCCCTTCGCTTCAAAAAACCACAGAGGGATACAGAGAAAATCAATGATTCTCTATGGTTAATCTTCTTGCCATGAACAATTTATCCGGAATAAAATAAAAAGTCATTGGTATGGGTAACTAAGTGATTTGAATTTCTATATTCAGCATAATTGGTTATTGATCTGCTCTTCATATATTTATTCCTCGCCTCAATTCAAATTATCCAATATTTTTGGCAATTCTTTCAGATGATTAAATATACCCCATTCTATATAAAAGATTCATAAAATTAGGCTTTGGAACAAAAATGCCGACGCATAGCGGTTAGTTTTTGTAATAAATACCCCACAAAATGCCACTGCATATCGATTCCGAAAATAATTTTGTCCCAAGGCCGATGTTATAGAAAAGATTAAATGTAGAATAACCTTTAACTTAAAATTAATCTTAATTTCAACCTTAACAAATAGAGGTGCATTTATTCATATTAATATCGAACCTATTGGCATAATCAAAAAAGCTGGTAAATATTCAGAAATATTGATATATTCTGATTTTGAGCAAATCGTCAAAAACACGGTCGCTCAACTTGACAAGAATATTAAAAGTAGTCAAAACCTGCTGATAATTCACAAGAACAATGACCAAAATGATGGTCATCAGGTACAAGTGACAAAAACAGCACTCATTAAACGTGCGGGAAATGTGCTTAAAGTGGGAAAGATTGAGGCAAACGAAGACTCAGTCATTGATGTCAGACTTGACATCGATGAATCGATAACAGCTCATTGAATCATTCCTCTCTGCCGCTATACGGTGAGGAAGAGCTTCCGGTTTTCATTCTCCCAACCAACGACAGTGAGTCCACAGGTTTTATCCGTAGTTCCTCGGGACTAAGATATTGATCTTAATTATGGAAATCGCCACATTGCCATTACAAAAATCGATTCAGGAGAGCACATTTATAATTGACCAAGTGACAATACAAATCTCATGTTGAACGAGAAAATCCTCGCTATGCTCGGATTAACTCGCACTACATATTTATAAAATATATACTAAAACAAAAGATGGTTTTGACATAAAAATCCAAATGGCATTCAAGAGATCACCAAAAGCCTATTTAAGTATGCAACTATTCTGCCTGCCATGTCAAAACCTGTTTATCTTGGAGAAATGCTCCTGCACTGGTGCAAGTCCTGCAATGTTCCCGTACTTGGAAAGAAATGCGGATGCGGTGCGAAGACAAAGAAAGTTACTGTTACCCCGCCGGGCGACATTCGTCCGGCTTTTGAGCATGATATCGAACATATCAATTCCATTTCTATCAAACAATTCAATGTTCCCCTCATTTCGCAAGACCATTTGGTCGTGCTCAACAAGGCTCCGTATGATGACAGGATGGACGAGATCATAGTTGACGGCGAGGTTGTTGCAAGTATCAGGTTCGAGATCGACGGGCTGAGATGGGTACTTCTCACAAGGGCTGGCGGGGCACGCCGCATTTTTGGTGACAAGGATAAAACCAAGATGCGAAATTGGGTTGAGATCGATAATGATGCTATAAAATTCATAGTTAAAGGAGCAAACGTACTGGCTCCGGGGATTTCTGATGCCGATCCTGATATTCAGGAAGGCGACGAGGTTGTTGTGCTGACTCCCGAGGGCGAGGCTGTGGCTGCCGGACGTGCACGGATGGATGGTGCGACAATGCTCAAACGCGAGCGAGGTATGGCTGTCAAGTGTCGATGGAGTGAGGCGGCTTGTGATGTCGAGGTTCCGGCAGGTGGGCAGACATGGGACGATGCGGTGACTGCAAATTCCGATATTCTGGATGGGTTTATTGAAAGGTCACACAAGTTCATCAAGAATGTCGCAGAGACTACCAACCGGCCTGTGACGGTTTCATATTCGGGCGGTAAGGACAGTCTTGCAACACTTCAACTTGTGAGTGAATGTATGGATGATTATGAATTGATGTTCGCAGATACCGGACTTGAATTCCCTGAAACGGTTGAGAATGTGGAGGTCGCTGCTAAACGATACGGTCACCCTTTGCACACGATCAGTGTGGGAGATGCGTTCTGGGAATCTGTGGATGATTTTGGACCGCCGAGCGTTGAGGTTCGATGGTGCTGCAAGGTCTGCAAACTTGGTCCGATCACGCAACTTATTGAGGATAATTACGATAATGGATGCCTTACCTACATTGGCCAGCGCAAGTATGAATCCAGTGCCCGTGCAAAGAGTGAGCGGGTGTGGAAGAATCCATGGGTTGGGAATCAGGTCGGTGCTGCACCGATTCAGGACTGGACTGCTCTGCACGTTTGGTTGTACCTTTTCAGGACAGGGGCACCTTATAATCCGCTCTACGAGCAGGGTTTTGACAGGATAGGATGCTGGCTTTGCCCTTCTTCGTCACTTTCGGATATTGTGCGTCTCAAAGAGACTCATCCCGAAATGGAGAAGCGGCTCACTGACTACCTGTATGGATACGCAGAGCGCATGGGCTTGTCAAAAGAGTGGGTGGGACACGGATTCTGGCGCTGGCAGACACTGCCGTCGCACATTGCAACCATTGCGGAGAGGAAAGGCATCAATACCGTTCCGAAAAGTGAGGGAAAGGATGTGCTCATTTTCACGATGACATCGGGATACCAACCATGTAAGGCTGGTGGCATGTCGGCAGAAGGTGGGTTCGGCACTGCGCTAGACCTTGTGCATCTTGAAGATTCACAAATGCTACGCGCTGCTGGTGATGTGTCGTATATGGCTGGTGTGATATCTATTCTGAATGGCGAAGACCGCGCGCAGGTGTTTGCATCGGGGAATGTGACTGCACGAAGCGATACGGAAAAGAGCGCACGCAGGTTGATGCACAGGGTTGAATTATCCATTCGGCGTGCTCTTAAGTGTCACGGGTGCGGGGTCTGCGTTGGAAACTGTCCGAATGATGTGATAGTTATTGAGGATGGGGTGGCTGTTATCGGGGACGGGTGTGTGCATTGTGGGAAATGTATTGAGGTCTGTCCGGTTGTGAAGTTTGGGTGAAGGTGCGAATTTTTTTGTACTTGTGGATTTAACTAAAAACAATGTGACAAACGGCGCACTGTGGCAAGAAGGGGGTAGTTCACAATTACACATACATGATATTCATAGCTTCATTCTCTCTTTGTTTTTGCTCTCTTATTATTTGCCACATCTTTTCTTGGTTCTTTCTTCGCATAACATTTCTTGGTTCATTGTCTAGATCATATTGTTTCCGCTTGCTTGGGTCTGATAATACTGAATAAGCCTCTGCGATTTCTTTAAACATTTCTTCAGCTTCCGGTAACTTGTTTTTGTCGGGATGATATAGCATAACCAGCCTGCGGTAAGCGGACTTAATATCATTTTGGGATGCTTTCTTATCAACTTCCAATATTTCGTAATATATTTTTTTAGCCATGGGTTATTGATGTTGCTTTTTTTTGGTTTCGTGCATGTGATGTGTTCTTGTTCCGGACTCAAAAGATTTCAAAACACGCGGCGATGCATTCCGATGTACATATTGTGCGGGATTCTATAACTGTTATGGCTAACAGATATTTTCATGTGGTATTTGATGAGATGGAAGGGGGATTGAGGTCTGTTCGGTTGTGAAGTTTGGGTAGATTCGCTGCAGGGAATGAAAAGTATACCAGATGGGATATATTCCATGTGGGATACTTTTCAAGAGTATTATTTTAGAAGACTCTTTATCTTTGGAATTTGCTTTTCTGTAACAAGAACGATATTTTCATTTTTTGCGTATTCGATTGCCTGTTTAGTGAATCCGCGTCTGCTTATAAAAATGAGTTTTTTGGATTTTTCTGAAAATTCCGATCTTGCTATTTTTGCCGAAAATTTTTCGAACTCCTTGTAATCAGTCTCTTTTGCGCGCCATTTGATCTCAAATATATAAAAAATATCTTCTTTTTCACCTACAAGATCGAATTCGATTCCGTTTTCCAGATATTTATTAAAATGGATTCCAAGAGACTTTTCAAGAACATACTTTAATTCGTATTCCTTCGCAATGCCCAGTTCAGTCGAGGCTTTTTCGAATTTTGCCTCAATATCGCGCACCATATCCTCTATGACTCTTTTTCCAGGCATGGAATCGAACTCTACTCCTTCATATACATTCATGATCCAGTATCGGAAAACAGGGTCCCTGAAATAATAAAGATTGTTTTCTTTCACTATGAGGTCAATGTCAACGAGGCGTTCGAGCATGTTTCTTGTGACCCCATTCTCGCGTTTGATGGAATGTGCAATTTCTGAAAGCCTGCGACCGTCTTCTTTTGCTAGTACCCGCAGTATTGTTTTCATAAGTGCATCTCCGCGTACTCTGGACATGCTGCTCTCAAAAAAGTACCTGCACATCAGGTTTATGCTTCCGTTTCGAAGCAATGTTTCAAGTGCAAATGCTTTCTTTACGCCGGCGGAATTTGTTTCACCGAGTTCGTTCATACGTTCGCAGATCGAATATATGTAAAATGGGTGTCCAAAAGACAATTCATGGATTTTACCAAGCGCGATTTGGTTCTCGATTCCCGTTATCTTCTGTGCAAGTTCAATACTCGCCTTTTTCTCAAAACACGCTACTCTTTCAACCCTGAACTGTGCAAAAAGAGGGGAATCTGCCTCGCCGAATATTTTTTCAAGCATCCGTATGGCAGACCCTGCAACCACGTAATGCGTTTTTGATTGGGTTTGCAGAACAGAGCGGAACAATCCAATGGTGTCCCGTATTTGTGGAAAATTGTCAATGTCTTTTATTCGCTGGAATTCATCCAGCATAAGTATTATTTCAAAATCTTGCTCTTTTGCAAGTTTTTCAGGAAAATCGAATGCCAATTCGAGCAATAACCTTTGGTTTGGTTTTGCTTTGTCAAGTTCATCAAACATCGTGTGTACGGTGTCTCTCACAGCCGTACTTTCTACATCAGCGATAATTTTTATGAGGTTGTTAATATCGAGATAAGGCGCAATGTTCTCATCATTTCTTAACCAGCGCACGATCTGCCCTACATATTGAACAGCGAAAAATTCAGGTGTAGTGTCCAGACGTTCAAAATCCATATAGACTGCAAACACTTTGTCGCGATCAATCCTTGAAACGTATTCTTTCAGAATAAGACTTTTGCCAATTCTACGCAACCCTATAAAACATATATTTTTGCCAAAACCGTCTATTATCTGCTCGGTATTTCTTTCAAGCAAAGCAAGTTCAACTGTCCGGTCAGTAAAAAGTTTGCGCTCTTTTGTGGGATATATCGTTTCAACTGTTCTGGTAGTATTCCGCATAGAATATATCCTATGTGGTATACTTTTAAGTAATTTGCTGTTCGCAGTATCTGCATTTTATTTTTTATAAAGTTACCCTACTGTGGGATGCTCTAATTGCAATGTTGGGTGTATAGTTTGCATAATAACGTGGTAAAATTTAAAAGTACAATTTCACCCACTGATATTTCTCTTAAGCCAGATCCTGAAAACATTGTCGATTATTCTATATACTCCATCTTTTGACTTTTCAATTGTCATGGTATTTTGAAGATCACTCATTGATGACGTGAGAGATGATGCAGGTGTTTGCATATCTTTTGCGATATGACTCAACCGTCTGAATTTTTCTTTGGATAAGTGTTTTAGTATATTTTTTTGCTGTTCGCTGAACTTGTCAATGTAGCGTGATTCAAATTCACTGTCAAATTCAGCAAGCATAGCACAAAAACTTGCATCAACATCAGTACTCTCTATTTTTTCTTTATTTTCCAGTACTGCATCCTGGTAAACCATGAATCCAAGTTTTTGGAAATAAAATGGAAAGCCGCCCGTGACTGTACATATATTGTTCAGTGCCTGGTCGGATATTTGTATATTTTGTATTCCAAGACGTTGTCTTATGTACTTCCCAATATATTCTTCCTTTATTGGCTTAAGCTGCATTTTGGCAGCCATAAGATAGAGTGGTGAATCGGGTTTCAAAAACACATCATGTAAGAGTGATATTGATGAACCGGAAAAAATGTAACGAACATTTGGTTGGCTGTCCATTCGACTTTTTAGTACGTTAAATATGCTGCCATTGAATTTGCGTAGTTCTTGAAATTCATCAAAACAGAGTACGATCGGCACTTCTTTTTCTTTTGAAAAATGATCTATAAATTCGAATGTTTCTGCTATTAGATCCTGTTCATTTAGGTTATCGTCACGAAATTTGAGATAGATGCCACCAACATGTTCAATGCTGCCGCCAATTTCAGAAAGTGAACCATATGCAGCCGTTATTTTTCCTTTAAATATCTGAGCAAATTTTTTGGATATTCCTTTTATTTTATGTTTTTCTTCATACGCCTCTAATAGCTGTTTGGTAGTTATCCTGAAAAAATCGCTTATGCTTACCATTCCCCTGCAGTTTATAAGTGTAAAAATAACATCATCCTTTACACTTAACTTGAGGTTTCGAAGAAGTGATGTTTTACCAATTCGGCGTGGCCCAATTATCACATTGTTTTGTGCTGATGTTAATATATCGAGTTTAATTTTTTCAATCTCTTCATCCCTGCCTATAAAGAAAGGAGGTTCTACTTCGCCACCAACCATGAAGATCTTTTGTATCATAGATTATAGTTGAAATCAACTATATTTAAAATTGACGACTAATTTAGTAGTTGAAACCCAATACACCCATATTTGACGATAAGACAAGCGACCGGATGTTACCGGGGACGTGTGTGTTCATTGCGGGAAATGTATTGAGGCCTGTCCGGTTGTGATGTTCGGGTAGGGCGAAAGCTGTTTTTTGTTTGTGTATTGAACTAAAAACGATGCGGCCAACGCCGCAGGCGGCACATTCCGCCATTAACGAACAGATGAGCGCATACTATCGGTTGTTTATGTCTGTCTCATGCATGTAAACGGTTACATTTTGTAACCGTTTCACTGCCTCCAATTTTCAGCAGGTGACAATTTGTCACCGACTCATTCCCTTCTTTCTTCAATGTCTTCCAAGACCTTTTGAATAAATGGCTTTGTTTCAGGAATATCAACATTCACTGTTTGCCAAACAGTTTGCAGATTTACTCCAAAATAATCATGAATTAGGACATCTCGCATTCCTGCGATTTCTCTCCATGGAACATCCGGATATTTGTCCCGAACATCAGTCGGAACATGTTTTGCGGCTTCCCCTATAATTTCTATGGCTCTTATGACTGCATAAGCAGTCTTTTTGTCACCGATAAAATCATCAAATGTCATTCCGTCAACAAAACTTTCGGCTTCATCCATAGCATCTATAATGTCTTCCAAAAAATCCAGATAATCCCTTTCTTCAGACATAAACGACCTCTTTGAGTATCCGCTTGCCAATTCGAGGTCTTAATGCATCCTTCATTACAAGATCGACTTCAACTCCCAAAAGATCGGAAAGATAATTTTTTAGCCCCACAAACGATATGAGTCCAATGGGTTCATCGAACTCAACCAAAATATCAACATCGCTCGACTCGTTTTGTTGATCTCTGACATACGACCCAAATAATCCAATCTCTTGAACTTTGAATAACTTCTTCAACTCAGCTCTATGCTCAGTGAGTGTTTCCTTTATACTTTCAGTTGTTTTCATGTTCTTCAATTTATCTCTAATCTTTAATATACTTAACATATCCGCAAAAAATTCAGACGTGATCTCTGTCCTGAATGGAGAAGACCGCGCGCAGGTTGATGCACAGGGTTGAATTATCCATTCGGCGCGCCCTCAAGTGTCATGGGTGCGGGGTCTGTGTTGGGATAAGGTATCTCCGTTTGTGAAGTTTAGGTAGATGCATTGCGGTGATAAAAAGTATCCAAGATGGGATATATCCTATGTGGAATGCTTTTTGAAAATAAATTTGTGGGGGAATATCCTCCAAAACCAGATTATGCCCCTACTTTTTACACAGACTCCTTAGTTTCTACATATTAGCGATTTTATACATAAAAAAGTGAATACCTAAACTATATATTTTATGACTTATATGGTAATATCAACTTATGCAAGTATTGAGTATTGTTACTATATTGCTGAAATATACATTGACAGACAAGATAGGGGATTTATGCTTGGAGTGGTGGAAAGAAAAGTCCTAATTAAAAACGAATATTTCACTACGTGCAAAAGATACTGATGTTGTACTTATTGAACAGGAGGTAGGTAGAATGGGTGAACCTGTAGATGATTTCGATAAAATATTTAAAAGTGTGTTTTCTCGAAGACCTGGAAATTATGATAATAGAAGGGGGGCGGAAAGACCACCAATATTAAATTCAGATGAAATTGAACAAATTTGCACATATCTTGAAAATCCAACAAAATCAGGAATTTGGTACTTAAATGGTAAATGGGGAAAAAATGAAGGCATTTCTAAATATATTCGAGATGAACTGAATCGAGAATTTGAAGATAAAGAGGATTTCCAAATTCAATCTGGTAAGAGAGAAATTAAGATTAATATAAAAGACGAAAATAGAGATAGTTTTTTTGATACTATCAATAGAATGACATTCATCTTGAGCTATTTACTTACTTGTACTATTTGGAAAATAAACCAATCGAAACTTTTTCCCTACATTATGATATAGATGAAACTATCATTAAAATTATTGATACAAAAAAATTGCAAGAAAAATACGAAGACGCTTATACCTATTTTAAGAATTCCATTTATTTTGATGGATTTAATCCAAGTATTATAGTTGAAGATATTATACGAATGAAAGATGGATTTTTCATCGTCACAAATTCATTGCGAAATTCGGATAATTTATCTATTATGTCAATATATCCGTCTTGTTTGGAAAAAATCGAGATATTTTTTAAAAAGGTGGACAAAGTATCAGATTCCTCTATAACTCCAATTTTCTCTCCTGAAGAAAAAGTATTTGGTCCTTATTTTTCATTATTAGGTGAAACATATCCTTATTTTATTGACTATGAAAATATCAGAAGACTTTTTAAAAAATCGATCGAGGAGTATAGGAATAAGAATTATAATTATTGTGTTAGCACTATAGGTTTAATTGCAGAAGATTCCCTCACTCAAATCTATGAAACTTTTTATAGAGACATATGTCCAAAAGGGCTAACTTTGGGGCAAATATATGATTTGATTCATAGCAAAATACGACAAACATTTAAAGTTAAATCCACACCTGTTCCAGATATAAATCCATTGTACGATAATATAAACAAATTAATTGATGATGATTGTAATGACAACATTGAAGTTACAAAATTATTCAGAGATTTATTGAATTATGTTAAAGATGATAAAAAACATACAAAATCTATGATTAATTCTCTGGAAAAAAAAGAGATGATTTATTCAATTTTTCCTAAAAATTTAAGAGAAAACATCAACGAATTAATCCGATATAGAAATGCAACATCTCATAAATCCAGAATTCCAATTGGTAATTATGAAGCATTAAGAACAGTCTATTGTTGCATAACTCTTTTGATGTGGTGGATTAATGAAAAGAAGACAATAGAGTGGAAAGATGAACAAGAAATTATATTAAAAAAATCAATCGAAAGGAATACTGGCATCAATTTAGATTAATTTTTCCATCTACAATTTTAATAATTTAATAAATTTCCCAATCGTATTAAAAAAGTGAGATTATGAAATAAATCTTGAGTATCAACATAGATGCCTCCGACCTCTGGTTAGAGGTCCGTGACGAATTATAATTGCACAATTCAAAGATTTGATTTCAAAAGTCCTATTATATATCGACTTAACACCCTCAATCATTACTTTTCACACTAAGGTGACTTCCCCCACAAATCCCCCATCCAAACCATAACACTTATACCAAATACACCCCAACTTACTCCGGTGATTTTTATGGTTAAAAGGGCACTCCTCAGCGTATCGGACAAAACAGGAATAGTGGATTTAGCGCGTGGACTCGCGAAACTTGGAATAGAGATCATATCGACAGGCGGAACGGCAAAGATAATTCGTGATGCCGATATTGAAGTTGTTGATGTTTCAGAAGTAACCGGTTTTCCCGAAATGATGGGCGGAAGGGTCAAGACCTTGCACCCAAGGATACACGGCGGATTGTTGTGTGTTCGTGACAACAGCGTTCATATTGAAGAAGCCGAGCGGGAGAGTATCGAACTTATCGATATGGTGGTCGTTAACCTGTATCCATTCGAGATCACAGTTTCAAAAGTAGGGGTTGACCTTGAAGAAGCCATCGAGAACATCGATATTGGCGGACCAACTCTCATCCGTGCGGCTGCAAAGAACTATACTGCGGTTACTGTGCTTTGCGACCCTAACGACTACGGTCATATTTTAAAGGAACTGCGGTCAAGCGGAGTTGTTTCAAAGGAGACTCGCGAAGAGTTGGCTGTCAAAGCATTCAGACATACGGCTGATTATGACAGTACGATCGACACATACCTTAGCAAAGCACTGCTGGGCGAGGATATCATGCGGTTGAACTTTACCGAAGGCACAACACTTCGCTACGGTGAGAACTGGCATCAGGATGCCAAATTCTACACCGAACCTGGCGTAGAGGGACCATCACTTGCAAACGCAAAACAGTTGCATGGCAAAGAACTTTCATATAACAACTATGTTGACGCAGACAATGCGCTCCAGACCGTCAAGGAACTTGGACACGAAAAACCTGCCGTCGCAATCGTAAAACACAACAACCCCTGCGGACTCGCAACCGGAAACACGCTTAAAAGTGCACTTGTGGCAGCATGGGACGGAGACCCCGTATCTGCTTTTGGCAGCATCATCTGCACGAATACAACCTTTGATCTTGAAACTGCAGAGTTCCTAAAAGGCAGGTTCGTTGAAATTATAATTGCACCCGGATTTGAGCATGATGCGCTCGAATACCTTAAAAACAAGAGCAAAGACCTCAGACTTCTGGAACTCCCTGAATTCAACGACGCTTTTGGCGTGGATCACACTTACAAATATGTGGTCGGTGGGATGCTCAAACAGTCACGCAATGTTGGCATCTATGAAAAATGGGACATTGTTACGGAAACAACATTCCCCGAAGAAAAACGCCAACTGGCAGAGTTCTGCCTATATGCGTGCAAGAGCACCAAATCCAATTCCGTTACACTTGCGTATGAATATGAGGACGGATGCTTCATGCTGCTCGCAATGGGTGCAGGACAGCCGAACCGTGTGGATTCTATCCGCAAACTCGCAGTCACAAAAGCGCGCGAGAATCTGAAAATAATCCACGAGCGCGAGGGGTCGGACGTACCGTTCGATGAATATTGCGACAAGGTGTTCTCTGAATGTGTGATGGCATCCGATGCGTTCTTCCCGTTCGATGACAGTATTATTTACGCAGATGAGAGCAACATCAGGTATATCGTGTCTCCAGGCGGTTCCATCAGGGATAATGAGGTAATCGCGACAGCGAACAGGCTTGGTGTGTCACTTGTATTTACGGGTATGAGGCACTTTTTACATTAGTGGGATATATTGGACAAATATTCGACGGGATGAACAGGATTTACAGGATGGTGCGGACCACTTGTATCCTGTCAATCCTGTTCATCCTGTCCATAAATTAAAGCAATGCATTTGGATATATTAATTAATATGGATTTGACAGCAGTTATTAAAAAAGGGGATAAGCAATTTGTAGCGTTATGCCCAGAACTTGATATCGTCAGTCAGGGTTACAGCATTGAAGAAGCATTAGATAACTTGAAAGAGGCATCTGATTTGTTCATTGAAACAATGGGTTTGCCTGACGATGTTAAGATGTAAACTGACATAATTCCCCTTCTTTTACTTTACGAACAACGCATTTAATAAGAATCACCCCATTCTATCTTTCATGACAGAAGTAAAACGACCTCTGCTGCTCATGATACTTGATGGCTGGGGCTATCTGGCGTCAAACGGTGGCAATGCAGTATTGGCTGCAAACACTCCCAACGTTGACAGTTTGATAGAAACCTATCCAACGTCTATTCTTGAAGCATCAGGCGAAGCCGTAGGGCTTCCCGACGGTCAGATGGGCAATTCCGAGGTAGGTCACCTCAACATCGGTGCAGGACGTGTTGTGTATCAGGATCTCACAAGAATAAATCATGACATCGAGACCGGTGATTTTTACAAAAATCCCGTATTTCTGGATGCCATCAAAAACGCAAAGGACCACGATTCTGCCCTGCACCTTATGGGGTTGTTGTCAGGGGGCGGCGTGCACAGTCATGTCAACCACCTTCGCGCACTAATCGAACTTGCCGCACAGCAAGGTCTTGAGAAGGTGTATATCCATGCATTTCTGGATGGGCGTGATGTCCCTCCTGCCTGTGCCATTAAAGATATTAAAAAGAATGAGAAGACATGCGGTGATTTCGGAATTGGGAACATTGCGACCGTTTCGGGCAGGTATTATGCCATGGACAGGGACAAGCGATGGGAACGTGTCAAACTTGCGTATGATGCACTGACACAGGGTGTCGGCCTTCATGCAAATGATGCCGAAACGGCTGTAGGTGAGAGTTACGCACGCAACGAGACTGACGAATTTGTCAAACCGACTGTTATAGTTGATGAAAATGGGGAGCCTACAGCGACCATAAAAGACAACGATTCGGTCATATTTTTCAATTTCCGACCTGATCGTGCGCGTCAGTTGACATACGCTTTTGTTGAAGACGATTTTGACGGCTTTGAGAGGGAAGTGCGTCCAAAGGTGCATTTTGTCTGTATGACTCAGTATGACGAAAAACTCGATGTACCGATCGCATATCCGCAGGAAGAGATCAAGAACACGCTCGGGGAAGTGCTCAGCAAGAATCACTTAAAGCAACTTCGCATCGCTGAGACGGAAAAGTATGCACATGTGACATTTTTCTTTAATGGCGGTGTTGAGGCGGTATATGAAGGGGGCGACAGGTGTCTTATCCCGTCTCCAAAGGTTGCCACCTATGATCTTAAACCGCAAATGAGTGCGTATGAGGTCACGGAAGAATTGATCGAGAGGATAAGATCCGACAAATATGATGTAATTATCCTCAACTATGCAAATCTTGATATGGTTGGACACACCGGTATTTTTGATGCTGCGGTGGAGGCTGTTGAGACTGTGGACGAATGCGTTGGAAAAGTCATAGATGTATTGATAAAAGCGGGCGGGGCTGCGATTATCACGGCAGACCACGGCAATGCCGAACAGATGTCAGATTATACTACCAAAGAGCCGCATACTGCCCATACTTGCAACCCGGTGCGGTGTATCTATGTAACCGACGAGAGTGGTGTATCACTTCGTGATGGCAAACTTTCGGATGTTGCACCTACTATGCTTAAGTTGTTGGGAATTGAGAAGCCTGTGGAGATGACGGGTGAATCGCTGATCGTTTCATAGATCAATATCAATTGCAACTGTAAAGGCTCGTTTCTTTATTTGGAGGTACATTCGATGATCATATCTCAGAGTGGGTGGATACTTTAGATCTTTAGGTATCATCGTGTGCCAATATTTGATGCGAGATTGTTCTAGTTTCAAAACCACTGGTCCAGTGTCTTTTGCCGCCGACTGCCGGATGCCGCGTCAAGCCGATCGGCTGCTTTACTGATACGTTCTTCTAAAAAATCGTGTTCGCCGCACAAAAACTCGATCAACTTTTCCTTGTTCGGATCCTTCCATTCAAGAGTGTATTCATCCGTCACAGATGGGTGTAGGAAAAGCTCTTTTACCTCATCGAGGTTATCAATAGATTTGTCAATGTCTTCAAGTGCGACTTCAATGTTTTCGTGTTCTTTGATCAGTTTGATCGCTCTTTTAGGACCGATCCCATCAAGTCCTGAATTATAATCCGTGCCCACACAAATAGCAATATCGATCAACTGTGACCTCTCAACCCCAAGTGCCTGCAAACTTTCGTCCAGATTGACAACTTCGGGTTTCACATCCACATAGATGTTTTTGCGCGGCATTTTTCTCTTTCCTGTTATTGTAAGATTTCTCACAACATCAGGCGCACCAAAGAGCATTGCATCATAGTCCTGCGAGCCCACAAGGTCCGCATCTCCCTTTTGCACCATATAGGCAGCCTGCGCCTCGCCTTCGGAAGGTGCCTGAACATATGGGATGCCCATAAGTTGCAGCAGGTGTTTTGCATCATTTACGATATCATCATTTACCTTTGCAGATGCCTGTGCATATTTGAATGCTTCTTCGGCAAGACCTTTTTCTTTTGCCTCATCCCACTTTACATGAGCATTTTCTCGTACCTCTTTACGTTTTCCGAGTGTCCGCAATTTCATCTCAGGAGGTTTGCCGTCGAATACAAAAACAGGTTTGATACCACTTTCAACCAGATTGGTCATGCGATATAATATTCCGGAGAGGTGGGATGTAATATTGCCGTGTGAATCCGTAAGCGGCGTTCCGTCACGCTGGCGTATGATGCTCAGGAACTGGTAAAGTATGTTGTATGCGTCAATAGCTACCACTTTATGTGACAGGTCTGATAACTCAACAGTTCTTTTTTCAAGCAGATCTCCAATATCGGCACCCATAATTATTGAAAAGGAACGTTATGTGTGAAATACGTTATTGATATTTGTTCGTATAAATGTTGACTAATATCATGCAAATTACAATAAAACATAATACAAAACCGCGGAGAACACTCACCACCTACGGAGTTAGGTGCCTGCTACGCCCGCAAAGCGTGCAGGTCATGCGGAGAAAAAGGAGAGTTACAAAACAGTCAACAACTCTGCGCTCGTATATACCCTTTATTGCAAGAGCAACAAAAAAAATAAAAAAAGCGGCGCACCCCACGCGCGCCCGGATAGAAAAACTTACTTAACCAGCAGTACACCCTTGCCGTTAGCATTGACATCACCCGCAAACTTGCGGTAGGTCACGCCATCGACATCTTCGGTGCCATCTTCAGCGAATGAGGGCATAAGTTCTGCAGCCTCACCTTTAATGATTATTGTACCGGCTTTCATCTCGCTGGCAGGCATTGTTGTGCTGCCCTCGATGATAATCGAACCACCGTTATTGGAGATTCCCGGAAGGAGTCCTGCATCGCCCTTGACCACGATCTCGCCGCCGCACATGTGCTCGCCAAGGTAATCACGGACATTGCCCGTAACTGTGATCTTGCCGCCCTTCATGCCGCAGGCTTCACCACGGTATCCGCCGCCTACATAATAACTGCCGTTACCGTTCACAACGATCTCGCCGCCCTTCATCTCGCAACCGACCCAACTGTCAGCATCACCGTTGATGGTGATCTTGCCGCCGGTCATATTCGAACCGCAGTGCATGTCAACATTGCTGTTGATCTCGATCTCGCCCGCGGACATTTCCTGACCTATGCGCTTGACACGTGACACATCACCATTGATGACGATCTTCGTGTTCTCTGTACTGTCCGATCCGTCAACAGCCACATCAAAAACCTCTCCGATAGTCACCTGTGCGTTACCGTACCATACAAGTATTGCCCCGATCTCATCCTTTGACTTTGAGGCAAAATTATCAGGGTTGATAGTATCCGCCTCGATCGGTATTGCGTTCTTCTCCTTCAATGAAAGTGTAACTGTCTGCATTTATAACGCCTCCGTAGTGATCTCAACAGGGTGCGGAAGATATGCATCCTCCACCATGTAATTTGCCTGGCTCACAGTGTAGTATTTCTTGAACTTCTTTGCAACATCAACCTGCATAGCGTCAACAGTTGCCTGTGGCATTTTAGCATTTACCCAGTATGTTCTACCCTCTGGAGTCATTGCGATTTCGCCGTCCTTAACAACTACCTCACCGCTCTTGATGGTGTATGCTGCACCACTGAACGCCTTCTTGACAGCTACATATTCAACTGTTGTATCCACAGAATCAGGCTTGATGTCATATATCGCGATATCCGCATCCGCGCCGACACCAAGGTGTCCCTTAGTATCCATGCAGTACATCTTTGACTGCATAGCGCGTGTCATAATCGCAAGTTCATACAGATCAAGCTCACGGTCAATTCCAGGTATGTTCATGCGACCAAGTGCCATCTCCGGAAGAGTCTCGATAATCTCTGCACGTCTCTTTGCACTCATCAGGTATGTGTATGCTTCAGGATAGTTCACGAACGAACCGCCGTTCGGGCTATCGGTTGTAAACATTACCTTCCATGGATCATCCACAAGCAGTGCAAGTTCCAATCCAATTGCCCACTGTACAGCATTCACGAAGTTCTTTGGTGAATACGTGATCGGCACGACACCGGATGCATCCTCAAGTTCAACATCCATATTGCTCCATTTTGCGTTAAGCATTCGTGAGTTCGCATACTCCACAGGACCGTCTGCCGTCATTGTCATTGCAGGACCGAATATCGCCTGTCCAAGATCGAATGTCATATGGTCTGTAGAATTGATATAATCCGAAACTTGCGGAGCAGCACTTTCAAAGTCTCTCCACGATGTACCGCCATATGCATTGAACTGCACATGTGTCACATGCAATACTTGCCTGTCACGATTGGACTTAAGATTCTCAAGCAGTTTCATTGACGCAATTGTGGTCTCGTAGTTCCCTGGTTTACCAAGGTTGTTGCAGTGCAAATGGATCGAGTGTGGAAGGTTCAGTTTCTCGTTCGCCTCTGCAAGTCCCATAATGATCTGTGCAGGTGTAACATCGAAATTTGGCACCGGATCATCCAGTCCCGAAACGTTCTTACCCCAGCCCCACGCTTCTCCACCGCCAGGATTTACGATCTTGATACCATAACCGCGTGAAGCCTTGAGTCCCCATGCAACGTATGCTGCAAGTTTTTCCGGCTCATCGTCGCGGATATACTCCATAACCTGCCAGTTGCTTCCGAACAGTGTCAAACCGAACTTGTCCAGAATTGGGATTGCTTCAAACTCCTCATGAGTGTGGCGCGCTCCTATGATAGGGATCGCTGCCTCACCAATAGTCGTGTAACCCATCTTCGCATACCGATATCCGATAGCAAATGCATTTGGTGTGTTATATCCGACCTGTGCTCTTGTAGTTGCAGTCGGTGCTTCTTTCCCTGAGAGTCCCGGCACATTGGTCATGCGCATATCATGAGGGCTCATAAAACGTCCTACATTTATCTTTCCTGCGCAGTGAGTGTGACCATCCACGCCGCCGGCCATTGTGAGTTTTCCGCCTGCATCGATGACCTTTGCACCGGATGAGACGCTCTCAACGATCTTGCCGTCTTTGACGGATATATCCATCTTCTCACAATTGACGTTATTGATAGGATCGCAGACAACTGCGTTCTTGATTAATAATTCTGACATTTCACGCACCTCCCTTAAGTTCCCTTACCTTATTGATCAGGTCAACCGCAATCTCTTCATCGGTCTTGAACTTCGTATCGATCAGTTTCTTCATTCGCAAGGATATGCCGTCCATCCTGTATGCCGTACCCTCAGCCTCAACTCCAACGACTGCCGCAGGGAATACCACATCTGACAGTTCGGTTGTCGGGTTTGCGTAAGGATCGATCTGGATGACCGGTATCTTTGCCAGATACTTAAGTGAATCCTGTGGGAAGTGTGCGCCTGGATCTGCTGCTGAAATTATAGCAGCGTCAACGTCACCTCGTGTCAGCACATCGTTAGCACCTGTTTCGCCAGGGTTGTAATATGGTGCGCCGCGCGTGAAGTCAATTGCCATCGGGAAACCGGTTTCCCATGTTGCGACCTGTCCGAATCCTGTTACATTATAGTGACCGCGCATTCCTATCATCACAGCCTTTGAGTGCTGGTTGATGTCTGAGATCAGTGATGAAACACCGTCGCCGTTCTTGTATTTGGAACGTGATTGTGTGACTCCCATACCGTAGAACACACAGGTATACTTCGCTTCCTTGAGCACGTTTGCAAGTTCGAGAACGTCTTCTTTCGAAACACCTGCAACAGTATCAGGAATGACATCCTCATGACCGTTGATAGCTGAACGAAGTGCTGTCACAAGCAAGTAATCGCTACCTTGATCGATCTCAACATACGTGTCAGCCAACTTTGCAGTATCTGTCTTTCGTACATCGATAACGATCATCTTGCGGTCCTTTCGTCCCTTCTGGGTAAAGAACCCTTTTGAAAATGATGAGTATCTGCTCATGTGTCTTGGATGGGCATGTGCCGGGTTGCAGCCCCAGAAAATAACTACATCAGCCCTGTTCTTGACCGCGCCAAGTGTTGCGGATGGTCCTCCCTTCTCCTGCACTGCGAGTGCGGATGGTCCGTGACACACGTTTGCGGTTGAATCTATCAAAGAGCCGGTCTCCTCAGCCAACTGGATTGCCTTGCTGATGGCCTCGCATGAGGTTGAGCACCAGCCGTAGGAGAGTGTTCTCTTTGAGTTGACCAGTATCTTTGCTGCCTCGTCAATTGCTTCTTCGTATGAAACATCAACGAGTTCTCCGTTCTTACGGATCATTGGTGATTCTATCCTGTCGTGCAGGAACATACCCACGAACTTGTTGCGTCCGAGAATACATGCACGCTCTACATCTGTGATCACATTGTCTTCGACCGTTACTGTGATGTCGTCGCATAGCGACCCACACAGTGAACAGATCGCATCTGTTATTACTGCCATTGTATCCCTCTTCCCCCTTATTCGTAATACCGTCTCATAAGCACTTTCATCTCAAGCGGCGCTTCACCAGTCTTTTCGATCTGTGCCGGAACACCTTTGAACCCGGGCATTCCACACCCGTGTGTGTCCGGGCTGAGAACCGCGTTTGCCCACGGTCCCATTGGGATGAATGCCAGCCCGTCAGGGTTGCCGTCGTTTGCCTTTGCGAATACCGAAACATCGCCAAATTCTGTCGTGACTGAAAGATTATCTCCTTCCGACACTCCTAATTTGGCAAGATCGCTTGAATTGAGTTCGCAGTACGAACAGGCGTCAAAATACTCCTTATGAGTCTTTGCTTCCAGGTATGCTCCCTGGTAAGCAGTCCGTCCTGATATCAGGTTTGCTTCTAATTTCATTGACTTACCTCACATTAATAGTCCATTCATTGAAATGATATAATTTCATATACTTCCACACTTAAAAACTATCGGTTTTTGTTTTTGTATATAATTTGTAGAATTATATAGTGCGAGTAAATTCGACCGGAGGGAGAATTTTCTCGTTTGGATGCTTCACTTGTTAACCACTGTGGATGTGTATAGATCCGGTCTTAAAAAACAACTGTAAAATGGTCACATGTATTCGTTTTTGGTTGGTGGTGGCGGGATACGCTGCATGCGGCGGGTTGTGTTGGGTTTTGATCCAATTGCCGGATAGGTTTGGTTCCTGTTTTTTGATGTTAATTTCGGTACGCTGAAAAACGTTTATTCGTTCAATCGATATGCTTTAATATATCTATGTACTTCTAAGTGCTGCATTGCCCGGGTAGCCTAGTTGGTTGGGGCGCCAGACTCATAGGGAAAATTTAACCGTGCGTCCAAATCTCCTGAGAAATCTGGAGGTCGCGTGTTCGAGTCACGCTCCGGGCATATTGCTCTTATTTTTGCTTTATTTTTATGGCACAATGCCAAAATCCGGTCATTTCATTGAATGTATTAGACGCAGATGCAACTATAAATCTGAATCAAGCAATGTCAAAAAATGAAAAGTGTTAAATTATACACAATGCTGCATCTTGCAACTATGCTTTTTGCATCATGCGCTCAAATTCGTTGACGGTTCGGCTTGTCGCTGCCAGTTTCAAAAGTTTGTCAAGCCGGGATTGGTTTTTAGTATGGTATATAACATCAGTCAAATTGGCAGGAATATCTCCAAATCGGGCAGACAGCACTGAAAGAATGCTTTTCTCCATACCTTCCTCCCGTCCTTTCTGTATTCCTTTCTGCATTCCTTTCTGCATTCCTTCGTCAAGAATGTCTTGATATATCACAGATTCTTGCATTATCTCCACCTTCATTAGACTTTTAATTAGTTCTTTTGGATATTTTAATCCTGCCAGCACGCCTGTGCACACAGAAATGTCTGATTTTAATACATTATCTTCAAGATCAATATTCTGTATGAGATCAAAGCATTTTGCCAGACATTTTTCATCGTGGATTGATCGATGTTTTGTTAATGGAATTATTGGATACAAGCCATATAAATTGTTATCGATGAATATCTTTGGATCAACTTCCCACATTTTTAAGACTTTGTACTTAAATCTTATAATGTTATCTCCATATATTGAATTCTCATATGTGTCCCTGATATTGCATCCATGATCATCCTGATTTAGGTATACTACCACGGGATAAACAGGTAGATTGTATTTATCACGTATCCTGGTATAGTACGATAACATCCTATTTGGCATGTCTGCATCATGCGAACTCTGGAATTCTATATGCAAGATGAAATTTCCATCATGGCAGTTGCTGTCTTGAATTTTCACGACATAGTCGGATTTACGCATATTGGTTGGAAGTTCTCTATCCAGCAGCACTACGTTTCCTTCAAACTGTTCAAAAATCAGGTTTACGAAATGTTCAGGGAACCTATCTGAAAGATACTTTAGGGTTGTGTCATAGTTGTGCAAACGTACCACCTGTTCATTGTCATCCACAATAACATTCTAACTGTTATTAAGGATTAGCCAAGCGGGGTGAAAGTGTTTGGTTTTGTTTGAATGAAGCAGAAGACTCCCCCTCTCAGTATAGCGGTAGGTGGGAGTGGGTCATTGTGTCGGTATTTGAGATGACTGGAATAATGAGACAATAATGGCAATCCAATCGTTTTTAAAAAAGATGTTTCATTTGTGCTCTTTGCCGGTTGACAAGCATAAAAAGTGTATGAATTTTGAATCAAAACAAATCGACTTGGAGCGTATTTGCGGTTAATCTTAATCATTATACCCCACAGCTCTGCTGCGGTTGGGTGTGCCATCGCAACGTTTGACCATCATTTATTTTATATATGTGTATGTCTTTTGCATCATGAGTAATTATTTGCACTTCTTTTCGATCAAAAGTCAAATCTCTTGGCAATATCATTGTTTTCTCCATTTATTTGGTATCTTCCTCAGATTTAACGAATTGTGGAGAAAACGTATAGGTAAATCCGCAATTTGTACACTGAAGAAAAAATACAGGCATAGAAGGCGATGGAATTGACATTCCATTTTCTTGTGCAATTTGAATTAAAAATTTTTCTTTAGGTATATTAAAATCAGTAGAACTGCAAAAAAGACATCCTGCCTTCATATTTTTTATAATATTTTTTTTTAAATTTTCATACTCTTTTGGTGACATTACACTTAACGAGGGTTTTTTCTCATTCATTGCTTTATTTTCTTCGGTCATTTTTTTCACTAATCAATGGATAATTCTATTAAAGATAAACTTGTCTATTTTAGAGACTATTGTTTTTCCACTTTTTTATTACTAAGTTTTATTAAGTACATGACAACAATAGACAAAAATAAATAGTATATAGAATATAATAAATATTTAATAAGCAGAGTGGAAATAATTAGGTTGAGATTTAAACTATATGATTTACTCCCATCCTCAGCGTATTCTTTTTTTTGTTTTTTTTGTTTTAGTTTGAGAGAGGGTTCAAAAAACGGTTGCGGTTGATGCAAATATCAAATGCAAGGATAAAACAATAAGGATCTCCCCAACATTAAGTGGGTAAATATTAGACGGGATAAACAGGATGGGGCGAGCCACTTGTATCCTGTCTATAGATTCAAGCAATGTGATTGCATATCCGGCGATATATCCTGGATAGTGATGTGTCGAAT
>JAUWQD010000062.1 GCA_030611265.1 Methanosarcinaceae archaeon
TTCACGGTTTCACCGCAAAGTTCGCGAAGAGCGCAAAGCTGTTGCTGCATTGACTTTGCGTCCTTCGCGTCCTTTGCGGTGCAGTATTTCATAAATAATATATTTTAACTGCTGCCGGCAGCTAATCACCATAACATCCACTTCGCACCCAAAGCCCGCAGAAAGAATCGAAAAGCGCCTGCCATCCCCCTCACCACAAAGTCGCGCGGAGCAGATCGGGACGGGCACCTGGGCAGAGTGAAGGGGAGGGGGGCGGTAGGAGAGCAGAAAAAAGGAGGGAGGCTGGAGTTCATTGGCATCTCACCGCAAAGGGCGCAAAGACCGCAAAGGATCCTACTGCACTGGCTTTGCGATCTTTGCGGTGCAGTATTTCATAAATAATATATTTTAACAGCTGGCGGCAGCGAACAAACACAACTTCCATTCCGCACTTCGGGATCGCCGGATACCCATGCATCCACGTGGCACCATAAAAGCGCCAGCCAGCCCCCACACCACAGGGGCGGGTGGAGCAGATCGGGAGGGGCACCCGGGCAGAGTGAAGGCGAGAGGGGGCGGCAGGGGAGCTGGAGGAATAGTAGAAAAAGCAAATTTATAATAATGAGAATAATAACTAAAGCTTTATGAGGAAAATATGAACCCTTCATTAAAAAAAGATTTTTTTAACGGTGCCCTTCTGAAATGGTATGAACAAAACCACAGAGACTTTCCATGGAGAGAAGTATCTGATCCATATGCAATATTAATCTCAGAAATACTACTGCAAAAAACAAGAGCTGAAAATGTCGTTACAGTGTTCAAAAAGTTTATTGTGAAATATCCTAACGCTAACAGACTTTCTACTGCGTCCTTTACTGATATAAGAAATGAAATAAATAAACTTGGTTTACATACCCAACGAGCCTTAAAAATGCAGAATTTAGCAAAAATCTTGGTCGAAAAACATAATGGAAAAATTCCAAATAATAGAAATGAATTATTGGAACTTCCAGGTATTGGTATTTATATTGCAAATGCAGTACTATGTTTTGCATTTAATTGTGATGTTCCTTTATTAGATACGAACATTAGTAGAATTATTGAAAGAGTTTTTTCAGTTAAAGTGACTGGAGAAGAGAGGAAAAAAATTCGCGTGTGGAACTTAATAGCTGAATTCCTACCTGAAGGTAAATCGAGGGAATATAATTATTCTTTAATAGATTTTGGGGCCAAGGTATGCACAGCTAGAAATCCTAAACATAATTTGTGCCCCTTGATTGAAATCTGTGATTATTATTCAAAGATATGTAATAAAAAATAATATTAATAAACGGTACAGTAAAAATAAGTTTTTTAATTGTTTTATAATATGTCATATAAATCCTTTCAACAGTAGATCATAAAGTGATTTAGCTACATGCCTGGCAAGTGGAACTGGTACACCATTTCCTATCAAAGCATATTTTGGGGTTAATGGTATTTCAGAAGGTAAGATATATGTATCAGGTATTCCCTGTAACCTCATTGTTTCCCTAACTGTAAGCCGCCGATTTTCCCAGGGATGGAGGTGTACTTCATTATGTCCGTAGCATGCAGTTGGGCTGAATCTATAACGGTGAAGACGCTTGAAGGACTTTCTGTTTGTATCTCCTTCCTTTGTTGTATTAAATTTATTTGAATATGGCTTAAATCCTTCTTGTCCATTTGGCAGTTTGTCTGGTGAATTGCTGCCGCTAAGTAAATGGTACATCATTAGTTCATCAGGTATTCCGGCAGGTTTTTCAGGAATCTTATTTTTTTGTACAATAGTTGGCCAATCAAACAATTTTTTTGCATCTTTATACTGAGGGCATTCCGGCCATGGAAACCACCCCCTTTCTGTTTTTTCTAACTCCCGATTAAGAAATGTTTCTGAAAGATGATGCTTTATACCAATGATAAATAATCTCTCGCGGTCTTGTGGTAGTCCCAGTTCAAGCGCATTCAAAATACGCAAATCAAGATTGTACTCATTTTCTTCAAGCTGATTCTCTAGCTTTGTAAGAAACTTTCGATGTTTTTTGGTCCGGAAGAGCCCTGCCACGTTTTCAAACACAAAAAAATCTGGTTTGATTTCACATATGCGGTCAATATAAACATTGGATAGAGGGCCATGAATGCCATTATGCCCCCGATTCTTTCCCCCTATGCTGAAATCTGGACAAGGCGGTCCTCCAATCATCCCGAATAGTTCTGGTATTTCCAGCGGAAAAGCTGCTTCAATAATATCACACGCAGCTATATCAACAATACTACGGCGGTCGCTAATCATTGCTTGTTTCGAATTTGGACTAGATGAATGTCTCCATGCCGTCATGCCATGTTCATACATGTCAGCAAAAACTGGATTGCACTCATTGTTCCAGACAATTTTAAAACCAGCTTGCTCGAAACCCAAGTCAAGAAAACCTCCACCTGTAAAAAAAGAAAGTATAGGAATCTCTTTCATTTGAAATTGTTTAATTTCAGATTCCTGAGTATTAACTGATTGAGATACCATTTTATCAGCTCATCGAATAGATGGTGGTAAAAAGTCCTTCTTTATAGTTATCAGGGACATTATCTGCAATCATAGAAAATATAGATACTTTATCATAGGAATTATCAAGGACTGGGTGTCTATTAGGATGTAAAACCCTAACTTTTATGGCATTTGACTGACCGTCAGGCATGATTGTAATTAATACAAGTCCATTTCCCAATCTCTTTTTATCTACAACTATTCCTTTTACATCATACGGCCAATCAATTTCTTGTTCAACGTCTCTCTGTTCCCAGTAAGGGAGGCAGCCCGGCCGATAGGAACAAAACCTACATCCTTGTGGGGAGGGTGATGCTAGCCGATTTAACATCAATTCATAACTTCCAGACGTATTCGTGATTGTTGAATTAATCTCTTTTAGAATCTGACCAGCTTCAAATAACAAATCTGAACATTCATCTTCATCAAACTGAATATCATAAAAATCTCCATTCATCCCTACGATTTTTAAAGACACTGGCCACTTAGCATTCATTGAATTATATAAAGCAGCATAGAGTTTTAATTGCAATTGAATATTTTCATGAACAATTGGTTCAGACGAGTTATTCTCTGATTCAATTATTGAGCCTGTTTTGTAGTCTACTATTACATCTCCTGCATCTGTATACATTATAGCGTCTGCATATCCTCCTACTTTTCCGTCTGGAGTCTGTAACCAAACTTCTTCTGATTTTGTTGTATGGAAATTGCCCGTAATCTCAGAATGTGGTAATTGAGATGGAATCATATTACGCATACTCAGTAAGCATTGTTGTTTTTTAACTTCGTAGTTTTGAACAGATTTTTCAAGGGGTACAAAATGTTTCTCCATCCAGGAAAGACTCATCTGAATCTCCTCTTCCTGTATATAACTATCCCAATCAGTTTTGAAATCATCATCTCCAGTGATTTCTCCACTGCTTGATTTCTCGAATATTTTATGAATAACTGTCCCAAGATGAGCTGAAGGATGGGGAGGCAGTAGTGTGTTTACTTTGTTGGATTGCAAAATTGCTTTTAGCTTGCATTCATTGAAGGCAGAAAACTGGCTCGGAGTAATTCGTTTCAATGGTTCAATTGATAATATGACCGGAAGTATGCAAGAAGTTATGCGTCCACCTCCTTTTCAAGTTCAGTGCGACACCATCCTGGTCTTCGTAGCATATTAAATGTATCCAAGTAGTCCGGTTCCGATCCGGTTCCTGCATTTGCATTTGCAACTGCTTCTGCAAGAATTCCACGCGGGCTATTCGTATCCCAGAGTGGATGGACAATAATGACATTTCTGTTTCCAGCTTTAAAACCTGGCAGAGAGCCAAATGAATGAGGTTGGTATTTAAATTGGGAAGCGAATGTATTTGATTGTTCTTTGGCGAAATCCAGCCAACCATCTAATTCAGGTGTTTCAAACTGGCCATCAAGCCCGCATAAATACTTTGAATCATGCAGTATACGCAGGTAAGCCAAACCAAGACGCCAATCTAGTAGACCGTGATATGTCATGTTGCGGTACACTTTGAGGCAATCATAACACGCGGAATTGCATTTCTTACGGTGTGACTCAGAAGCAATTACCCATGGAAATGAATGTGGCTCAGGGTGCAGGATTCCATCTAACAGTTGATTCCAGTCACTGCAGGCTTCGCGCACAAAACCTGCACCGTTAGCTAAACGGTCACTCAAAGCAATTTCACCTACATATTCACCATCAATTTCATGACGCTGTAAATTGCAGATTTCGATTTCTTCAGGATCTATATCCATATTATCTGCGATAGTTGCTCTTAAAAGGAATGCAGCAGAGTAAATAGCTGCTTTAACACCGCCTTTTGATCTCATATGATCAAGGTTTAAACCCAGAGGAACTAGGGAAGGCATGAATCTTAAAACATCTGTAGTCTTACCAGCTATAATTGCTATTTTTTCTAATTGTTTTGGTTGCTCTGTGGTAACACTAGCAATGTATTCTGATGATATCCACTGATTGTGAAAATTAAGAGAAGGCTTTTTTATTAACCCGCTTGTTGGGTATGAGTACCCTTCTGTTATAACTTCTGCCCCATCAAAAAAATTTCCTGCATTATCATTGATACGCCATACACGAGAATCTGAAGAAAAATTCACTTTGCAGTTGGACCTATCTAGAGAAGAGAATCTTGTTCGAGAACTCTCTGTCACAGTGGATGGAATGCCTGGAAAAATATCACCCCATTCCTTTGCATCCTTACCTCGTGATAAATCAGTTCGAAATGCTAAAGGTGTTACTGCACAATAACGTTTGAAATACTGTCCTTCTGGCTCCCCACAGTTTCCACAATTAATACATTCAATCGATTCAGTTAAAGGTTGTTGAAATTCATTTGTTACCATATTGCCGCATTTTATACACCTTTCCACCCATATACGCATTGGCAAAGGATCTTTAGAAGCAGTCTGCCATCTGCCAATTCTTTTTACAAAAGGTGCTGTAAATCCTATTGCAGTATGAACAGCCTTATCTTTTGTTTTTTGTGCACCTGGAGCAAATTCTGTGATGGCTAGCTCCAGATCGCGATCTATGGTAAGTGGATCGTCTTTACGCAATCCGTGATACAGTAACCGGGTGCGTGATGGCATCCCATACATAGGCAGGATACCAGCTTCTGCAAGTCGTTCTGCTAATCCATCTCCAGCAAGTTCTGGATTATCAAATGCCTTGTTGATATCATCAGGTAGTTTATCACTAAGATATGGTGACCAGTTTTGAAGCTCTTGATGGTTCACGTTTCCCATAAGTGCCTTAATAACTTCTTCTCTATACGTATCTGTTTGCAACCAGTTAATCACTTTTTCTTGGACGTTAGGCCAGCTAGTGACTTGCCCGAATTCACCATGACTATCAGTCGAGTTTGGATTGTCCCACCACCGCACATTAGCATTCCGGAATGCTCTGCGCAGGCATTCTTTGGCTAACAGACGCTGAATAATTTTATCTTGCCCCATAGTAAGGAAAGGTACAGGTGGAGAATCACCTGTAATGCGGCAGGGATTGGCAAAATAATATTCATCATGGCTGCGGCCTCGACAGAGGGTGAGAACTGTAGCGAAAGCCCGACTGCGACGCCCTGCCCGCCCGACTCGTTGCTGGTAGTTAAAACGAACCGGAGGCATGTTTGCCAGCATAACAGCTTGCAAGTCTCCTATATCCACTCCCACTTCCATTGTAGTCGTAACGCTCAAGACATCGATTTCATCGACTTGCTTTATATACTCCTTTTCCTGCCCTTCAACAAGCATACCACGGAAAAGTCTCTGGCGTTCTGCCTGATCGTCTGTCTGCGCAGTTAATTCCTCACAGTGTAACCTTAGTGGAAAGCGCCTGTCTGCGGCTGTACGTGCCAGATAATTGCGCCCCCAGATGTTCTCACAGGTATCATCGGGTTTTTCATCGAGTTTTGATTGACAGTTTGTGCAGATGCCTGCTGAATAGTGCAAGTGCGGACGATGACAGTCGGGGCAAATCCAAACATGATCATCTGAAAGACATACTTTAATATCAAGGCTACTTAGATGGATTTTACCGTTTTGATGCCCGACTTCGCGAAGTACGGAAAATATTGCAGATCCAACATCAGTTTCATTTATACCTAACTCCCTGCAAACTGCCCGGATATAATTTTTGAATTTTGCACTGGAATCTTGATAATCTGGCCAGTCATTCAGTGGATATTCTGATCCTTCATGGCGGTACGAATCACCCAATACCCTCAAAACAGAATCGCATATCTGCCGGAAAATCTCTAATTGTTCTTGGTGGATGCCTGCTTTAGCTGCGTAATTTGAAAGTTTGCTGTCTTCAATCTTCAATTTTATAATACCAAGCCCAGACGATTCCAGACTAAAATAAAGTCTGCTGAAAAACAGACTGGCCAGTCCTTTTCGAATTTCTGTGCGAATTATTTCTTTTGCATGCTCTGTATCTGGTGGGAGTTTGGCATTCCATCTTTTTTCATTAAAATCAAAAAGGTTAGTCCATCGGTGCCAGTCATCTTCCCACTTGAATTCCTGCACATCTAGATTATTTCCAGCCGGGTTGATTCCTATATCAATGAGTTTCTGGATAAGCCGCCCACATCCGGCATTACTATCTTGTGCCGGATATATCAAATCGCTTACGGGAACTACCCTCAACTGCCCCCGCTTTTTTATGCCATCAATCCTTTTTTGAGCATCATTGAAAGCCTGGTATACAGTTTCATGGTACGCCTCAGGTAAATTTGCAGGAATGCCAGTTTTAATTAATTCAATATCTTTACGGATTGCAATATCCGCTTCTGGATATTCTTCTAAATATTCCAATGCAAAAGGAGAATATGTACTGTTCTGTTCAATATCATCAAGCAGATGTGGTTCTCCTACTGCAGCGATGAGTAGTTCGTGTATCACCGATTCCCTGAGTAAATCTGAATAATGGTTACGCTCAACACCGTTCGAAATTTGCGCAGCATCTTCACGACTGTCAGAGAACACTATAAGTTTGCGGCTTTTTTCTGGCAACTGGTAAAAAAGCTCTTTTGTAAATATCTGGCTAACCTTTGAAAAACCAGTCCTGAACCCGCGCACTGGTGATTTTCGTTGGCGTTTTGAGTGGTCTTTCGCACAAAAAGCACAGACAGAAGGGAGTGCAGCAAAAGAATCTTTTGATTCAGTCTCTACGAAGCTTTTTCTGTCTATAGAGCCTATTTGAAAAAGATACCCTTTCACCCAGTATTCTGGATCTTCCTCATGCCTAAGTCGAACCCTCCCTGAGCGTGAGTCGAGGCTTGCAGCACTCCACCATCCTTTTTCTTTGTTGCTTTCGCTCAAATTGGGCAAATTGGGCTGATTCCATTTCTCTGCCTCCTTATTAAAATTAGAATCGCCACATGGCCAGAATACAGCAAAATTTTGATATGTTTGACGTTCCACAAACCGTGCTGTCTGCCTGTCGGGGATTCCTTCTATGTCTGGGTCTGAAGATAATATCTCAATATCACCATCTGGAAGATATAGCTTGTTTCCACCGAGATAAACTGTACCGCAGTGTTCGCAATAGAGTAGTTCTAACACTCTACTATGTGTGTCACTAACGATTGTTGATGATGGGTACAGTTCCCCCACAGGTCTGCCATCGTCTGCATTTTCAGGTGGCTTGGTCGATGCCCAAAGTCCTTCTATATTGCGGAAAAACCAGTGAAGCCGAAATGAGGGCAGCGTTGATTCCTGCCCGGCAGTATCGCATATGCTACGGGCTGCAAGAAGACCGCGCACAGCTTCACGACTATTTTGATCATTTCCAAAAAGTCGTGATGCAAAGCGATTAAGAGAAACAGCACGGGTAGTTCCTTCGTACTCACATGCATTCAGCATTCTGGAGGCAATACACATATCATCTGATTCCATCTGTTCTTTCAAAGCTAACTTCCCTGATTGCACATCTCCTTTGTAACCAAGAGAAAGTGCTGTATTCTGGCAGGCTTCATCAGGAAAATCCGGTGCTTTCTTACCGAAGGTAATAAAAGGCTCTGATGGCAGAAAAGTATGGTCGGTAACTGGTGGAATCGGTTGTGTGCGACCCTCTATAATCTCAAAGCTATTCGCTGGTGCACCAAAAAAGTCATGCAAAAATCCACGGCTTTTTGGATTGTCCGGATCTAGAGATGCGCTAGACCCAAGGATGCGCAATTTTGGATGATCTGGTGTGAGGCCTAGACGGAGCAGCAGCAACCTCAAAAGATATGCTACCTCAGTGCCGGCTGTTCCCCGGTAAAGGTGCAGTTCATCGATAATCAAGTGGAATACTCTGTCTTCTCCTCCAGCCAACCACTGTCGTGTTTTCTCGAAGATTGCTTCATCTGCTTCGCGCATAAGCATAATGCTTAACATAGAAAAGTTAGTTATTAGGATGTCAGGCGTGAATCTTGCATATCCCACCGGGAACGCATTTCAGATCCATCGAGTCTTGGAAAATAAAATCTAGCATCATCTTTACCAGTTTCCTGAGCATGTTTTTCAGCATCTTTCGCAGCATTATCCATTTCCTTCAAAGATTTAGTAAGTTTTACTATCCTATTCTTATCTGGATTGCCAGGTTTTGTGAATTCATGTCCTGGAACAGGTGTGCTACTGTTATAACGTCCGAAATATATTTTGTTCCCTTGCCGATTATTCTGGCACCACTTTCTGGCATCATCTGAATCGAGAGCTTTTCGAAGCCTAGTGAGCTGGTCTTCAACTAGGGCATTCATTGGATAAATAATAAGTGCGCGAACTGCTGCTTCACGCTTTTCATGACCGCGCTGTGGAATTCTATAAGTTTGCTGAATTCGTTTGTTATCACCGATACAGGAATTCTGCCATTGCGCATCATTCCACCAGCTATTGACACGGGGGTTTGGAGTCCCTGGAGCTTCCCACCTGGATGATTCGCGGGAAAGATAGGCAAACAGGGGAAGAAGGAATGATTCAGTTTTGCCTGAACCCGTGCCAGCAGTAACAATACAATTTTTGTAGTCTAGTGTTTTTTTGAGCATTTCGGCCTGATGGGCATGTAACTCGTAGTCTTTGAACAAACCGCACGAAACTAAAGACTTAAAATAAATTATTTCCTGCTCATTCAATCCTGGAAGATCTTCACTTGTTAGACTTAAAATAGTCTTTCCGGATTTTTGATACACTGGCAGCGGTTCGATCCACGGTTCCTGACACATAACCCGTGGTTCCCGCAGAAGTGCTTCCCTTTCAGTCTCTATGGAGGGAAAACGAGTACCAAATGCGGTCTTTATGTATAAAATAAAGTTATCCCTGATTGCGTCAAATGCACCTATTGGATCTTTCATGATATCACTCCTCTTCGGTCAGTTGAAATACTGTGTAGTATTAAATCTTGAGATAATTTTCTTGAAATCATTTTAGCAATAGGCGGGGTGATATCATAATAAATATCCATTTGATGTCCAGCAGGTAATCCTCCTATAGGTTCTTCGCCGATTGGTGCGGGTACTGGAGCCATTCCTGTGCAAAGTGTAGCAGCTCTTGCCAAAAAACGTGGGAGAGGCACAGTTGACGGCACAGCTAATCGATGATACCGTTCATCATAAATTATAACATTCTTTTTTTGAGATGCAAGAATAATATATCTTCCCCAATCACGATCTACTTCAGCTGCCTGGTTATTATCCCACACCCAGTGCTTTCTTTGCTGGTTCACAGGATTGACATAGGAAACGAGTTTTTGAATATTATCACAATTACGATTCGAAAATATTAGTGAATCAGTAGAAAAGGTTTGTTTCTTCCAGTTAATATCATCTCTACGTTCATAGATTAGATTTTCCATGATATTTTCAATCCCGACTGAAAAATTAACTAAAGACCATGCTACAGGTGTCTCCAGATAATGATATATTTGAGTGGCAAGTGATACATTTTTTATGTATTCATAGTCAACTGCCTCTATGTAGATGGCTGAAGGCAAAAAAAGGTACTCGTTGTTCTGTTGTGTTTCGCTAAATGAAATTGAATCACGATTTGTCCGCACGAAATTTTTTATCTCCTTAATTAATGATGGTACTCTGGCCCCGGTCAATATCGCTTTAGGGAGGCCAGATGTCGGCAATGCCACTAAAGAAGGTGAACAGGCAAAAACCCGGCGGTTATCAAAATCGAAATCACAATGACCCAGTGAATCGAGAAGCCTGATAGTTTGGCGCCGGACATAATTCAGGTCAACTTCTCGATTAGACATCCTCATTGATTGACTCAATCCATTAAAGGCAGTATTAAACTTGTCAAGATTCATATTGCCAAATGTACTAATGGTTTGTAAAAGGAGATCAGACATGTTCTGCAACCTCCTGACATTTTATCCACATATCCTTGACTGTCTTAATTTTCGGGGCATTTGTCCTCTTACGCCTATACCAGACAGCTTCCTTCCATCGCTTAGTTCTCTTATCAGGTGTAGCAAAATCTTGTTTGGAATTATCTTCTGTGATGCCAAGTTGACCACAGAAATGGACATTCCAGCTATCCTTTCCAGACTTTGCAACAGCCCACACAGGATGCCAGTCTTCTGGCAATTTCTCATTTGGCCATTCTACAATTTCACCAGGCTTGCTCCCTAAAAATACGATTGTTTTTGATAAATAGGTCGGAAGTGTATGTAGAAAAACACCCCAATTCGATGGATCAATTCCTGCAACAATGGCACCACTTGCATATGGAACTGAAATATCATTTATCAATATCTTACCTGACATATCTCTCAATGGGGTGTCTTTGAAATCAGCCGGAAGTTCTGGTTCCTTTAATTCTATTCTACGTCGTTTCAAAAGAGTTCCGTTTTCATTAAACACTTCGATAATCAATGGACTCCCTACTTGTGTATCACTTGGAAGATCCCAATGAGGTATAGTCATATCATTTCGTATAAGCTCACACCCATCCAACATAACCTGCTCGTTTCCATACCCTCTTTCTAAGATGATGGTCGGCGGTCCATAACTTAAAAAAGAATTGCTTCGACCAATTTTTATACCCCCATATAGACGTAATTTTAAAAGTTTCGAAAGAGTTAGCACATCAATACTTTCACATGAATCATGTGCACCTTTGCCATTGAATAACAACCACTCATGAGGGAGACCGCTTGATGGTTTTTCGTGCAACTCTTCACATGATATATTACCCCATTCCCGTATTTTATCAGCTATACTATTATGGCATGCTACTAAAAATTCATACCCCCTCTCCAGTTGTTGCGATTCAATCCAGTCAGAAAGTCCTTCTCTCTTCCCCCGCAAAAAAAGCTTTACTGGACTTGCTTTGAGTCGTCCAATAAATTTATTTTCTTTATCCTCAAATTTTGCACCATTAGACCAATCAATTGTTGCAGCATCAAATGGTTGATTGGATTGCAATCCCTTAAGTTTCATTGACCAATTGTGTGGAGCGGTTTCCACGCATGAATATAACTCGCCTTGATATTCAAAATTGAGGCCGTCATCAGGAAATGGTCTATTAACCTTAAGTCTCAATGTCGAAGTGACAACACCTGAGAACTTGTCAAGTTCAAGGCATATTCGTAATCCTACGCGGAAATTTTGTAGGCGAGACTGCGAAGAATATTGATTATCTAATAATAAGTCAGGTAATGAACCATCCCACTCAGTGAGTTCATCAAGGACAAATTCTATTAGTGCGTTTTTCATTTCAGCATTCTCGGTTTGTAAATTATCCAAAAGGCGCAGTGTACGCTTTGCGAATCGATTTTCTCCGTATTTTTGTAGTATTCGTGTAATCACTTCATCAGAGGGATTATCGGTCGGATCGAGTTCAGCTTTATCAAATATTAAAGGTAAATATTTCCGTTCGCGGTCTGAAAAGAGGGTCTGAGATAGGGGACGTCCAATATGCTTCATGCCTCCACGTATACGTGCAGTAAAGCGCCCCCATTCCTCATGCTTGTCTTCAGTACTCCATTTTTCTAGGTCTTCCCACAATATTTCAGTTTCACCAAACTGTCGCGGGGTGCCAGACTTATCGATTTCATCCAGCAATTCCCAAAATCTGGGGTAATAAGCTTTTTGATTGAAATCCCCTTCAATGGTTGCTGCTAGGACAAAAAACCCTAAATATGCTATATATGGTGGATATTCCAGTTCATAATCTCTCCAATTGCTAAATAATTTAAGAGCTTTCTGGCATAAACCTCCGTTTTCGATCCAATCTGGGCCAACTTTAATACATTGAATAAAATCTTCAACATCAGCACCTGCTGCCATCCCCAACTGTTCTATCATTTCTTTATTGACATAAACTAATACTTCCCGGCCTGCCATTTCATTGTTAAAGAATTTTCTTGCTATGAGGTTATTCCATTCGAAATAATTCATGTTTTTCACCTGTTTTTGATTAAATAATTGACATGATTGTATAAATTAATTATATATTATCACTGATACTCTTTATAAGAATTTTAGAGTTTATAATTAATACTCGAACAATCCCAATAAATTATTAATTCTATGATTATTAAAGGTATCTTTACAGGCTGTCCCAAAACCACAAAAACACATCGTCGCCAAAGTAGATCAGCTCATGACCCTCTGCGATGAACTGGAGGCCGGGCGGGTTCAGGTGCACACCGATGGCGGGAAATTGGTGGAGGCTGTTGTGCATCATGTGCTGGCGGGGTGATGGAGAAATTCTTAAAGGCGCTTGCGCGGGTCAGAACGATAAGTGCACCTATACCACAAAATAGAAATTACTGTAAAGCATAAGAAATTATCATGGCTTCAATAAAAGAACAGATGATTCATATCATACACAATCAGCCAGATGATAGTTCATACGATGAAATCCTTAAGGAGTTGGCCTTCCACAGGATGATCGAACATGGACTTGCTGATTCCAAACAAAGCAGGACAATTTCCAATAAAGAGATGGGGCGTCGTATTCGTTCATGGTCGAATTGAACTG
>JAUWQD010000106.1 GCA_030611265.1 Methanosarcinaceae archaeon
AATTCTGAAAATTTTATAAGGATTGGGATAAAATGACAAACATTCAGAATATATTGATCGTATCCTTTGTGATCTTTTCATGCATGTTTGCACCTACAATAGGTGCTGCTGCGGAAAATGAGATACGTATAGCAGACAAATCAGGAGATTGGGGACATCCGTCCCCGTATCTGGCTTATGGGAGAGGTCCGGGGTATCTGAGAATGCATTTCATTTTTGATACTCTTGTCTGGAAAGATGAAACCTCGGATGTTGTTCCTTTACTGGCAGAAAATTGGGAATATATCACTGAAGAGGAAGCTTACGTCTTCAACCTTGTCAAAAATGCAAAATGGCATGATGGAGAGTCTGTAACAGCAAATGATGTCGCTTTTACAATTGAGTACATGAAGGAACATCCTTATGGTTGGGTTTTTCTTGACAGCGTTGATCGGGGTGAAGCGGTTGACGATCATACTGTCAAAATATATATGAGTGGTCCATACGCTCCCTTCATGGAAGATATTGGCGGTACGATGCCGATCCTGCCGGAACATATATGGAAGGATATCGAAAATCCGATGGATTATGTGGAATCCGATGCATTCATTGGATCCGGTCCCTTCAAATATGTTGATTTTAACAAGGAGCATGGAACCTACCAATATGAAGCATTTGATGAATATTATCTTGGTAGACCGGATGTCGATAAGTTGATCTATGTAAAAACAGGAGACACCCAGATGGCACTGCAACGCGGAGAGGCAGACTTAGCCTCAATAAAACCGGAGATGGTTGAAACTTTTACTGAAGAAGGTTTTGTTGTCATAGCAGGTCCGCATTACTGGAACAAGAAACTGATGATCAACCACAACACAGAACCGCTTGACAGTGTTGTGTTCAGACAGGCGCTGGCTTATGCGATTGATCAAGACGAGTTTGTGGATAAATCACTTCGAGGATATGGAAAACCTGCAAGTTACGGTTTGATCTCATCAGAGAGCCAGTGGGCAAGCCCCAATATCCCTGAATACCCATATAACCCGGACAAAGCAAAGGAAATGATCGAGTCACTTGGTTACGAATTGAATGATGGTGTATTTACCAAAGACGGTGAGCCCCTGAAATTTGTGATACTGGTTTCGATGATCAGTACAGGTGGGCAATCCACACCGGATCGGGATGGTGAAATATTGAAGAACCAGCTTGAAAAAGTAGGGATAGAGGTGGATCTGGTATCACTTGAAACAAAGATTGTCGATCAAAAAGTTATAAATTGGGAATTCGATCTTGCGATCTCAGGACACGGTGGCATTGGCGGCGATCCGAAGATTCTCTATGAAAAGGTCATACAGGTCCCGGGAACCAAAGTGAGTCCAAATACTGCAAGATATGATAAATGTGAGGAGCTGAATGGCTTGATTGACGATCTGCTGCGTGAGATGGATCCCGTGAAAAGGCAAGAAGTGGTTTTTGAAGCCCAGAATGTCTATGCCAGGGAACTTCCGGCAATATCACTGTATTATCCTACGTGGTATTATGCCTATAACCCTGATGCGGGGGTTGATTGGTACTATACGGTAGGTGGAGTCTCCAAAGGTATCCCGATCCCCCAGAACAAATTATCCCTTTTAGTGTTGAATACAGATGAGGGGGAAGTGGTTTCAGAAACACAAACACCCTTGCAGAATGAAAATCCTGCTCAAGCAACTCCGCTCATGCCATTTTTAGCGGTGTTTGCGATCCTTGCCGCATTCTGCATAAAACAGTTTCAGGGAAACCGTAAACAATGAAGTGAAACAGGAAAGCAAAGATGGTAACAGTTTATCTGTTTACCATCATTTTCCTTCTTTTTCTTATTTTTCTCAATTTTTTACTTCCCAGACTCCTGCCAAGAAACGTAATACTTGCAATGTACAGTGGTCAGGAGACATTGATCACCGAAGAGATGTACAATGAACTTGTCACATTGCACGGATTTGACAAAACGCTTTACGAGCAACTTTCAATATACCTCACACAACCTGCACACGGAGATCTTGGATATTCCTATGTATTTCATGCGGCTACGGCAGATCTAATCCTTGCTGTACTGCCATGGACCCTGCTGCTTGTGGTAACATCTTTTAAAGAAGAGATTATCATGCAGTTTCCGGATGGTTTAAGACTGTTGGTGCAGGGTGGAGCATTGATCCGGATGGCAGTGGTGACTGAAGGGTAATATGCAATTACGCTTGGTTATGATGTGATGTGTTTTACAATGAATGGTTTATAAATCATGTAAACAGTGTTACGTCACAAAAAATACGTTTCACATGTTAACACGATTATAAAGTGACGTAACATAACTATTATATAATATCGACAAATATCGCAAAGTATGTTATTTAATGGTACGGAGGAATCTATGATTGAGAATGCTATCCGGTTCCATGGGCACCAGTGTCCGGGGCTTGCAGCTGGAATACGGGTATCTGAAGTGGTATTGCGAGAACTTGGAAAACCTGCAAGGGATGAAGAGATGGTCGCAATTGTCGAAAACAGCTCTTGCGGTGTGGATGCTATCCAGTTACTTACAGGATGTACGTTTGGAAAAGGAAATTTGATATTCCGCGATTATGGAAAATCGGTTTATACGTTCATAAACCGTGAAACCAACAAAGCATTAAGAATTTCCCTTAACAAAGAAGCTTTTGATACGGACGAAGAACATCGCACCCTCTTTGCCAAAGTAAGGAACAAAACGGCAACTGAGGCTGAAAGAGATATATTTACACAAAAACACATAAAAAAGAGTTATGAGATACTCGATTTGCCGGAAGACAAGCTCATGACCATTAAACAAGTGGAGCCGGAACCAGTGCAAAAAGCACGTATCCATGAATCACTGGACTGTGTTGTGTGCAATGAACCTGTGATGGAAACAAGAGTCAAGCTGCTAGACGGTGATACTCATTGTATTCCATGTTTTGAGAAATTGACAGGAAACAAATTCTGAAAATTTTATAAGGATTGGGATAAAATGACAAACATTCAGAATATATTGATCGTATCCTTTGTGATCTTTTCATGCATGTTTGCACCTACAATAGGTGCTGCTGCGGAAAATGAGATACGTATAGCAGACAAAT
>JAUWQD010000064.1 GCA_030611265.1 Methanosarcinaceae archaeon
CCCAAATATGTCCAACCGTAGTGAAATATGATTTCACATCCTTGTCATCGACCAATTTTTTCAAATACGCATCAAACTTTAAAACCACACTAACTCCAAAGTTATGTACTGCATTCCACATAACAATCTTTCGAGTCATGCTCATAACCTCTATCACACGATTCATTACCTCTAAATACGGCAACACAAAAGGATAGTCTGATCGGCATTCTCTTGGATAAAGTATGTATTCCATTGCAAGCATGACCCAATAGTGTTCCGCAGCCACAATTTTATTTGTGGACGCAGTTCCCTCAAAACATTTATTTTTTAGAGATTTAAATTTAGAAAGAATTTTAGCATTCACAACTTTATTCCGTAGTTTTTTATAACGATGCTTGAACAGAATGTCACCGAGGTTTCGAACATAATGACAATGACATATCTGATGTGGCACATTTGGGAAAATTTCAGAAGCCGCTGCAGATATTTCCTTTGACATGTCCCTAATAATCACAAGCGGCATTCCATAAGTGTCTTTTATATGTTGGAGAAATGGTTTGATATAGTGCCTACTTTCAGAAGGCATAATCCAGCTGTCTATCGTAATTCCTGTTATTCCCTCTTTAGCTGTGAAAGTAATTTCATCCCCTGCTTCAGCACTTCCATCCAGATGAAGGATAAATCCTTTATTTGTCTCGAATAATTTTTTCATCTGCGAACTATGCTTTTTGTGAACAATATAGAATCGAAGAAGAAATTCTTCAGATAATTTGGATATCTCACCGATCGATATTTTGATTCCTCTTGCTCCAATAAGTAATTGGATTTCTTCTCGTTGGTAATTAAAAAACCATCGGAGGTATCCGACTGCCGTCATTACTTTTGTGTCAAAGGTTTTCCGCGGCAAACAGATTTTATTCAAAAATGAGATGTTTTCGTTGTTGATTAAACCATGTGTGCTACAATATTTTTTGTGAATGCTTATTTGTCGTTCGCCGGAAAGGGTTTTTATGGGTCTTGTGTATGTTGTTTGTGTTTTTGGATTATTTTTGCATATTGGGCATTGTGTTGGGTTTTTTATTTTGAGTTCTTCTGGTAAAATAGGGATATGGAGTACGTTTTTTTTCCAAAATCGTAGTGAATGCCCAGTCGTTTAAGGTCTTCCTTTTTTACCGGCTGACCCATAGTTTCTAACATCTCGAAGAGATCAGTTGGTGTGAGTGAGCCTTGCATTAATCGCAAAGATAGGTATGAGAAATGGGTTGGTTCAATTGGTATGTTTGTAGGATTTTCGGGGTCGGTACCTAATGACCGGATGTGTTTTTGAACACATTTCCCATCAATCCATTGATTTTCAACTTCTGCATAATATATTTTTCCACGTTGCTTTATTTTTCTGATGAATGTCATGTCTAGTGTAATGTTGCACTAGTTTATTACACTATCGATTTTGAGTTTTAGTGTAATGTATAAAATGAAAAATTGGTTAGATGATATCGAATTTATGAAATTTAATGTGGAGCTATATGCTAAAAATTGATATTATTTTCAGATGCCAAAATGACGCCATGGTGTTGGATATTGGGAAAAGAGTTTAGGTTTATTTACAAAATACCTACCGAAATATGATGATGTCCATATAAGTGTACAAGAATATGTCTGTAAACTTATTGATGGCGAATAGTCATTCATCTATCCATTATAGTATTCTGACATTTGTAATTCTCGCATTTTTATATAAACAAACAGAAGGCATCGAAATTTAGTTGTTACCTATTAAATATAAGTTTCATATAAAAAGCGTGCAACATTGTTATATTGCTATTAGATGACATCTATATTTCTATAATGTTTCGAGTGCATCATCAAAAATTCAAAACAAAACTCTACAATCACATGGAAAAAATAAGCACAATGTCATTCAATTCAGATTGCTTTTTTAAAAACAGTTCACACAAGTTTTTCGGCAACACTCTCAATAAATATATTATATAACCGGTTTTTATAATACCTTATTAAATATAAGTAGCACAATATACATGTGACTCAATAAAATATATACGAAATGCATCGTATATTGCCATAAGGATGTAAACATGCCAACGACAATTAAAAACACAGAAACCGGTTTATTGAAGGTTGATGAGCATATTAATGGACTTCAAAACAAGAATAACAGGGATTTGTTATTATGGTTCAAAAAAAGTCTTGTCATTGATAATGCGTCAGGTTCTACAATTTTGAATTATCTTAATACGATGGAGACCATAGAAGGTCTCCTTGAGAAAGACCTTGATAGTATCACAGAGACGGATGTGATGCATGTATTAGATTACATTGAAAAGTACACATACACGAATAAAAGCGGTAAACTATGTACATACACCGATGCGACCAAATACGCTAAAAAAGCAGGATTTAAGCGTTTTTTACATTTTATTGGACATGACACAAGTTTAATTAAAAACAAACAACCCACAAAAACGAAGTTGCCGGAGGATATGCTGACCAAAGAAGAAATTATTGCAATGGTGGATGCTGCCCGGAACCCACGCGACAAAGCGTTCATCATTACATTATACGAAACGGGGGCGAGGATATCCGAACTTGCATTAATGCGATTAAAGCATGTCGAGTTTGACAATAACGGTGCTGTGTTAAAATTATCGCGAGGCGAAACAGGAAGCAGGCGGGTAAGAGTTGTAAACGCAAGTATGTATTTGCGCCAGTGGATCGACTCACATCCACGAAAACAAGAACAGGATGCTCCACTATGGACGAACATTAAAAGGAACAATGAACAGCCCAGTTATACATCGTTTCGGTATATCCTGAAGCGTGCGGCGAAGATAGCAGGTGTTCAAAAAGCGGTCAATCCCCACGCATTCCGTCACGCGCGTGCGTCACATCTCTCTGAACATCTTACCGAGCAGCAGATGAAAGTCTATTTGGGATGGACAGCAGCCAGTCCTATGGCAGCTGCATATGTAAATATGAGCGACAAAGATGTTGACGATACGATTTTAAAAATGCATGGCTTAAACATTGAAGATGATGCAATTGATACAATGCAGCCGGACAGGTGCCCACGCTGTCATGAATTGAATATGGAGGGGTCAATGTTCTGTATACGATGTGGACAATCTCTCACACGTGATGGCACAGCAAGCAAAGACATAGACGCCAAAAAATACAGTATCAAGACTACATTCAACATGGAAATGATGGAAGAAGCGCTCAAGGATCCTGATGTACTGGAATTGATGCAAAAATTACAGGAAAAGATAAGCATGCAACAAAAAGTACTGGCAAGCGCAGGGCAGGAAGCATAAGATCAATTCTGCTCAATTCCTATAAGCAAATACCAACCCACCGCAAAGAACCCAAAACCCACTGGCACTGCCCTGAAAGTATCAGACCACACAACAAATGAACTCACAGCCAGCAGGATGCCGCATATAAGCAATCCCGCCCCGAGTATTTTGCTGCTCACCTCTTGCGCCTCCCGCGCGCGCAACACTTCATACACGAATATCCCAACGCACAGCGTTGCAGCCAATGCCCAGAAAACAGTTCGGATCGATGGCGCAAAACCGCCATAGGATAACATTGTCAACTGCTTGAGCACGCTTACTGCAAGGGTGCCGTATGTCATGTCGAAATTCAGGTAAAAAAGTGAGAACTTAATACCCCAGCCTGTGCTGTATTGGTATATTTCCCATGGTACGATCAGGCACACGAACGGGAGCAGTTTCCTGAGTACAGGTATGTCGTTTTTGGTGATGGACAGTTCTTTCATGATGACTTGATGTTCTCATTCATATATTTACTTTTAACTTTTGTTATGAAACAACATCAATATATATTTATACCACAGTATATATAGAATATTGCAAAATCAGATAAAATGAGGGATAACAATAGAAACACGTAAAGTTCAGCAGACAGGCGGTTCCACCTACATAATCTCACTGCCAAAACAATGGGCTGACAAGGTCGGGATTAAGACAGGCGCGCGTGTATCACTTGCACCTCAGCCGGACGGCACGCTTTTAATAGATCCCATACATGGCTCTCCAACACCAAAAAGGAAGACGATTGATGTAAGTGACATCACAGGAGATGCACTCACACGCGACACAATTGCAGCTTACCTTGCCGGTTATGACATAATCGAACTAACATCGAATCGTTTTTTATCAGAACAAAAGAAGGTCATCAGGGAGATATGCTACAAGTTGATAGGACCTGAGATAATCGAAGAGACTGCAAAAAGTGTGGTGATACAGGACCTTTTGAACCAAAATGAGATATCCATAAAAAAAAGTGTGCGCCGAATGTTCTTAATCGCAAATTCAATGCACAAGGATGCAATCATCGCATTGAAGAACAGCGACACTGACCTTGCACTGGATGTCATGCAGCGTGATGATGACGTTGACAGGTTGTTCTTGCTAACGGCAAAACAGTTCCGATCAATTCTGCGGGGCGCACGTGTGCCTGACATATCCGACATATCCATTGATGAATACCATGACCTGCGGATGACAGCAGCCCCTCTGGAGCGGATAGCCGACCATACGCAAAAGATAGCAAAAGTTGCATACTCAATGGAAGATGCGATACCTGATGACGTAATGGAGTTGACTGAAAAGACAAGTGAAGCATCACGAAAAATAGTGGATGATAGTATTAATGCACTATATAGTTCAAACGCGGTTCTTGCAAACAAGGTAATTGGCAATATCGATGAGATGCATTCGATGATAATTGAATTGAATGAATCACTTCTTACACTCGATTCACGTGAAATGGTAATCGCCATGCGGACAGTAGCAGATAGTATTGACAGGATCGGGGATTACGGCGCAAACATTGCAGAGATAGCCATTAATTCTGCAATGGCAGACAAATAATAATTATCATGCAATTTACTGTACTAATGACCATGAGAAAACCATAACTGAAAATGATTTAAACTACAAAGTAATCTAGAATAGCAGCAATTATTATCTTAATCTTAACTTTAATTTCACCATGTCATCGGAGGGAATAAATGGGCGTAATAAAATCATTCAAAAACAATTTTGCAGGGCTTTTCAAAAAACTGTTTAACAAAAAGAACGCACGCATTGGGATATATGGTCCCCCCAATGCCGGAAAAACAACTCTTGCCAACAAGATATTGAGGGATTGGACCGGGGATGCTATGGGTTCAGTCTCACACATGGCACACGAAACCAGGCGTGCAAGACGGCGAGAAGGTGTTACCATCAAGACGAACGGCAATTCCATTACTCTGGATATAGTTGATACTCCGGGACTTGCTACCAAGATCGATTTCCAGGATTTCATGGCAGAAGGCATGGAAGAGGGTGAAGCCAAACGCAGGGCAAAAGAGGCAACAGAAGGTGTTATCGAAGCTGTGAAGTGGCTTGAGAACCTTGATGGTGTAATTCTTGTCATGGATGCGACCGAAGACCCATTCACTCAGGTCAATGTCACAGTGATCGGTAACATGGAAGCACGCAGTCTTCCGTTATTGATCGCAGCTAACAAGGTAGATCTGGAAGAATCATCCCCGACAACCATCAGAGATGCATTCCCTCAGCATCCAATGGTCGCAATATCGGCACTGGAAGGCAAGAATATCGATACTCTCTATGAAGAGATCGCAAAACGGTTCGGGTGATTGAAATGGATGGCATTCAAATGGATCTCATATCAGAAGATAAACTGGCTGAAATGGCTCCTGTGGAAAAGGTCAGGTTCATCATTGATGAGGTAAAAAGTGGTAAAATACTCGTGCTTGAGAAAGGGTTAACGCCTGAGGAAGAGGCAAATCTGATCGAAATAACAATGTCGCAGATCGAGCCTGATGATTTTTCAGGCATTGAAATGGAGAGTTATCCTTTCAAGATAGACAATTCATTGATCGGAAAATTGTTCAAGAAGAATACGATACGGACAAGACTTACGGTCATCGGACCTGCCAACCAGTTAAAAACGCTCAAAAGAGACCGGGACCTTATAAGTGCACTTGTATCGGCAAAAGGATAGTTGTGTGAATTTTAATGGGAATCACTGAAGAAATCGATAAGATCATCTCCCATCCACAATCACTATCATCCTTTGAGATGGGGCGGGACGATGTTAATGTACTGTGTACACATGGCAAGGTTACACTTTGGTTTGGACGCCGGGTGCCCGATGTTATTATTGGACAGATTTTGCTTGACATATCAAATGTAGATGCATCATCAGTACATGAATATGATATTGTTTGCCCTTTTGAGGAGATCGCCGAATATGAGAGTCATGGATATGTTCTTGTATCATATGCTAAAACAGATAATGGATACAGGGCAACGTTCAATGTTCCATTCAGCAGCAAGACAGCGCTTTTTCATTTTGCAGAAACTATCAGCAAAGAACTTAAGAACAAAAACGTTAACATTGACATATACTGGACTGGTAATGATGCTGACATTGTGTTGCTATATGACAAACTTAGTAATATAGATGGATGGAATCTTAAACAGGTGAAATATAAAGATGAAGGTAAGGACAAGTAGAGCCATTTCTTAACAAATAAATCCGCATTATGCAAACACTGATCGATCAAAGAGGAAAATTAATGAGAGAATTACCCAAAACCGACTGTAATAATCTATTATCATCAATGGAACTTATGTCAAAACACATCCACGGCGTAGCCAATGAACTCGAAGTGGATAATATCAAGAAGATGCTTGCCGATTTACTAAATGCAAATTGTATCTTTGTTATGGGTGCCGGACGCTCCGGTCTGGTTGCAAAAGCATTTGCGATGAGGCTTATGCATCTTGGATTTAGCGTCTATGTAGTGGGAGAATCCACCACACCGGCTGTTAAGGATAATGATGTTGTGGTTGCAATATCGGGTTCAGGTGAGACGCGCTCAATATCAGATCTTGGAAAGATCGCAAAGGAGATCGGGGCAACACTGATAACCGTAACGTCTAACAGGGAGTCAACGCTTGGAAAATTGTCAAATACAATTGCCCTGATCCCTGGCAGGACAAAGGAAGATGCAGGAGGATATCTTGAGAGACACATGCGTGGTGAGTATTCACACTTAACACCGCTTGGGACATCATTTGAGATCACAACCCTCGTGTTCTTGGATGCTATTATTGCTGAATTGATATCAATTACAGGTGCATCCGAGGACGATCTGAAGTCCAGGCATACAATTTTAGAATAGGGTGAGGAGTACAATGGCTGACACGAAGTTTGCACAAAGGGTTTTGGACATAGACATATCCGGCATTCGAAAGATATTCGAAGCTGCAGGCTCGGATGCAATAAATCTCGGACTCGGTCAGCCGGATTTTGATACACCATCTCACATACGACAGGCAGCTATTGATGCCATAAACGAAGGATTCACAGGATATACATTCGGTTCAGGGATCGTGGAACTTCGTGAGGCATTGAGTCAAAAGTTCAAGAGGGAGAATGATTTTGATGTATCGCCTGATGAGGTTATAGTTACATCAGGTGCATCCGAGGCACTTGAGATCGCAATCGCTGCACTTGTCAATCCGGGTGATGAGGTGCTTATTGCAAACCCGGGGTTCGTGTCCTACAATGCATTGACCGAGATGATGGGCGGTCGTGCTGTCGGAGTACCACTTAGCGAGGATCTGACAATGCGCCCTGAGGACGTGATGGAACGGATAACTCCAAAGACCAAGGCGCTCATTGTTAACTCTCCATCCAATCCCACAGGTGGTGTGCAAACCAAGGACGACATGAAGGCATTTGCGGATATTGCGGATGACCACAATATCACGATAATCTCGGATGAGGTGTATGAACATTTCATTTACGAGGGCGAGCACGTAAGCCCTGCCATGTATTCGGATAATGTTATTACGGTGAATGCCACCTCAAAGACATATTCGATGACAGGGTGGCGACTTGGTTATGTCGCTGCAAAAAATGAGTACACAGAACAGATGTTAAAAGTACACCAGTATGTTCAGGCATGTGCAAATTCCATTGCACAAAAAGCGGCACTTGCAGCCATCACGGGTCCGATGGAGCCGGTAATTGCCATGCGCAATGAATTCAAAAAACGGCGCGATGTTCTGGTTGATGGTTTGAATGGGATGGGTTTGAAATGTGCTCTCCCAAAAGGTGCATTCTATGCTTTCCCTGAAGTTTCGGATTCGGCAGAAGTTGCGACAAAGTTCATTTCGAACGGTGTCGTTGTTGTCCCAGGCATTGCATTTGGGGATAGGGGTGATGGTTACATACGAATCTCGTATGCGACATCGATGGCTGATATCGAGAAGGCACTTGGCATAATGGAACGTGTTTTGTAAATGTAAGTTTAAGAATAGGATCAAATTATTTCAGGTTCAGGACTTTCCTCATCCTGCTCTTGCTCTAATTTCTTCTTTTCATCGATCATATCGATCAGTTTGTTGACCACGAGATCAATACCGTTACCTGTTGCGGTTGACATTTTCATATCAACAAAATCCAATTCTTTGAATTCAGGCAGGTCTGATTTGTTTGCAGCAACAATGATCGGCAGGTCGAATTGTTCCTTTACCTCATCAAGCATGCGTTTTTGATCAGATATTTCATAACCGCATGTCTCGCTTGCATCAAGAATAAAAAGTACAACAGCATCCAGATATTTTAGTGCAGTGATCGCCTGCAGTTCGATATCATTCCTGTCTGCCATTGGCCTGTCAAGCAGACCCGGGGTGTCAAGGACCTGATACCTGTCATTGTCCCTGAAAAAATGACCTATCGTTACTCCTTTTGTTGTGAATGGATAGGATGCAACCTCTGGATTTGCACCTGTTATTGCAGAAACAAAACTGGATTTTCCAACATTCGGGTATCCTGCGACTACAACAGTGGGTTCGTCATGGACCGATGGCAGTTTTCGTAAGACATTTCTTGCATCGTTTAACATTACAAGGTTCTTGTTAATTGATTTTATGATTGAAGCCATTCTTCCGAATGCTTCTTTTCGAATACCGATTGCATCACGGCTTTTTCTCATCTTTCCAACATAGTCCCTTGCGATGTCATGGATCATACCGCTTGCCCAGTCAACAGAGCCAAGTGACATCCTCAGGTCGTCAACACCAACAAGTATGTCTGTGAGTTCATAATAAAATCGAGGCAGGTCGTCAAAGTTTGGGAAACGCCTGACAACGTTTGCCAGATTATCGGATAGAACGTTTGCAGCTGTAAGCAGCATTGACTCTTCTGCTTTTCGACCACTGACTCTGCCAGTGATCTGCTTGCCGGCCTTTGCTCTGGCTGCCCGTCGGAATGCTTTATCTATCATTTCATCCGATGTGGGAACTGTGTGGATCTTCTCAAATATCATTTTTATTTACCTTGTTAATCTGGCTCAAACTCGTGGAAGGTATATATCTCTGTTCCTTATATGTAATTACAATTGCAGCAATACACTGTAAAAAAGTTAACTCCATAATTATCATCTATGATAAATACTGCAATATGTATATATACAACCTTTGAGTACTTCTATTGCATTAAAAACAGTGGTGTATATCGATGGAACTAACACTAATCCAGAAAGATATCCTTATCGCTCTCATCAATCTGCAGAGGCAAAAAGACCGTGCAGTGAAAGGTGAAGAGATTGCAGGGCTCATAAATCGAAATCCGGGTACGGTACGTAACCAGATGCAATCCTTAAAAGTACTTGGTCTGGTTGAAGGTGTACCTGGGCCAAAAGGCGGATACAAGGCAACAGGTGGTGCATACGATGCGTTGAATATCACTACAATAGAAAATGAGGCTATTGTCCCAATTTACAAGAACAACAAAATTGTAAAGAACGCAACAGCAGCAGAGATCAGTTTTACAACAATCAGGCACCCCGACTTGTGTAATAGCACGGTGCGGATACTTGGTAATATCCGGGATTTTGTTCAGGGAGATCTAATCCAGATAGGTCCAACCCCTGTGAACCATTTAATTGTTCGCGGAGAGGTCATTGGTCGTGATGACAGCCAAAACTCATTGCTTTTCTCAATAACAGAGATGGTATCTCTCCCCAAAAAATCCGTTAAGCATTATATTAGAAAGGTTGCTACTATGGTTAGTATCAATGCAAATATTCAGGAAGCTGCCAGAGTTCTTGTTAGAAATAATATACATGGGGCACCTGTTGAAGAAAAGGGCGAGATCGTTGGAGTTGTCACATTCTCAGATATCGGGGACGCTCTTGCAAATGGCAGAACAACATTGAAGGTCAGGGACATAATGACAAAAGATCTTATATCAGTGGATGGCGATGCTCCTTTATATGAGGCTGTGAAAGTCTTTAACAAACACAGCATCGGACGCTTGATCGTTACAATCAACGGTGTACCAAAAGGCGTTTTGTCAAAAACAGATGTCCTGAATGAGCTGGCTGTGTATTAAATTTAATTTTTGGATTTTAGAACAACGCGAGTGCATTTTCACTACGCGATGCGCCAGCGGATCATGCCACTAAGATAGTACATAATTAAAAATCGATTATATAATGTAAATACTAAATAGTATATATTCTACATATTTCATGTTGAAAACGCTCATTTTCGACGTTTTTCCAGTTCTGAGGCAATATCTTCAAGCTTAATGTTATTCGCTACAAGCATCACAAGCAGATGAAAAAGCAGGTCTGAAGATTCATAGATGATCTCATCATGGTCCTTGTTCTTTGCTGCGAGTATAACCTCGACTGTTTCCTCGCCCACTTTTTCGAGTATCTTATCCATTCCCTTCCTGTGATCCAGAAGTGAGCATACATACGACCCTACTACAGGGTTATTTTTGCGGTCAAGTATAACGTCGTAGATCTCATTTAAAATTGATAGATTGGTATCTGGCATTTTTTAAACCTCGATTTTTTTGGATGGTGATTTGTAATTATATTTACTCGGGGGCTTTCTTTATGTATAATATTGGTAACTATTCAGCCACCCTATAAACCGCTTACTCTTCAAAAAGCACCAAAACCAAAAAACAATACACAATGACATCTTAATAAATTAATATTCAATACTAACCAAAATTTTCCATTTATCTGAGGGGATTGACATGGAACGTAAAGAGATTCTTGCAATCTCTCGCACCCGCCCCATCTGGCAAAAAATGCGCGCCTGTGTGCCGGCACAATAATTGGATCCACGGTCGTTCGCTGTGTGGAAATGGCAGGCTGCGCGAGGATAAACGTGATTATGCGCTGTGCATGGAATGCATAAGGGTGTTTTAGAACAATGCACGTTTTTAATTTCGCTTTAACATTGTGTGGGTAGCACCACTATTCAGCACAAATAAACGCTTGCGTCAGCAATTTTTTTCTTATAAATCGATCGATATCGAAGTATATATATTAGTTGGATATAATTATTACTTAAAAAGTATGATTTTAGTGTGATATAATGTATTCAATACCAAACTCCAGACAAAACACATTCATTCACGGGCCAACCGTCTATAAAAAACTCATATTAGAAGGCCACATCCTTTACCGAATAAACAAGCTTATTGATTTTTTATTCATAAATGAAGCATGCAGTGACCTTTATTCACCTGACAAAGACAGACCTGTAAAAAAGCACACCTGAAATGATGTTCCGGTCAGCAATAGTCCAGTATCTCAATGATTATTCAGATTGACAAATGGAACAATTCTCACTTTTGGATTCTGGTTAATCTGTTATGAATAAATCGAAATTTGTGTACCCCAGTTTGCATCTTGTGATTTCCAACTTAATAATATTGTTAAAATTCAGAGTGTCTGTCTGAGGATTATACCCTTCAATGTCTTGCACTCTTCCGAAGAATTCGTCAATCAAGGGATTTGAAAAAGGAGGCATTTAAATCAAAATACCATTGACTCAGTTAAGTACATAATATTTGATACTAATCACATTTCATTGGTCTTTTACAGTTTTACAGTAGTAGTGCGATCCTCTCATTAAAAATAAAGTAACTTTTTTCTCTATTTGGAATGCATTGCAAAAAACCAACCGCAGAGGAATGAAAATAACTTGATTTTCTCATGCAATATGTGGTACAACCTTGTAAACGGTGTTACGTTCTAAAAAATACATTGCACATGTTAATACGATTATAAAAAAACGTAGCATAAACATTATATATTATCGATAAATATCGCAGAGTATGTCATTTAATGATATGGAGGAATCTATGATTGAGAATACTATCCTGTTCCATGGGCACCAGTGCCCGGGGCTTGCAGCTGGAATACGGGTATCTGAAGTGGTATTGCGAGAACTTGGAAAACCTGCAAGGGATGAAGAGATGATCGCAATTGTCGAAAACAGCTCTTGCGGTGTGGATGCTATCCAGTTACTTACAGGAGAGAAAATTACAGGAAATGAATTCTGAAAATTTTATAAGGATTGGGATAAAATGACAAACATTCAGAATATATTGATCGTATCCTTTGTGATCTTTTCATGCATGTTTGCACCTACAATAGGTGCTGCTGCGGAAAATGAGATACGTATAGCAGACAAAT
>JAUWQD010000063.1 GCA_030611265.1 Methanosarcinaceae archaeon
CCAAGATATCCAAAAGCGATGTTTTTTGTTATCTAAACGTGGCACTGGATGCGATTTGTGATAAATCTCATTTGATTTAAAAAATGTATCGGCCATAGAACTTATAATGTCCAATATTTAGTGTTAAATTTTCATAACCAACGTGCATAGGAGGGTTTAAGGCCTATTTTGGGCTTATTTCTATACCACAATTGATATTGGATATTAACTTATAGTTGGATATCAGAATTTTTATGTAACATAGACGGAACATATTCTAGAGCGATATTCCATGAAAAACGTTACTATCCTAGATGTTTTGATGTGAAAATGGTACTTTATTCGTGGAACATAAACGGCTGACGAAAATCGGTGTTAATTAATGGACAGGATATAAATGACTTGCCCCATCCTGTAAATCCTGTTCATCCCGCCTAATATTTACCCACTCAATGTTGGGGAGATTCTTTAAATTGATTGAACCTGTGTTACATACTGATCAACGTGGCACGCAAAAAGAATTTTGAAAAACCCCTGTATTCCGATAAAGATGGAATCCGATTCGCAACACCAAAAGCAGTTGCACAATATCGGGCAAAACGCTTAAAGTGCAAAACACTCGCCGACATCAGTTGCGGCATAGGTGGGCAGACGATATTCTTTGCAAAAGAATGTGATTTTGTATATGCTGTAGAGATTGACCCAAAAAAGATCGAGTACGCAAGGAAAAACTGCGAACTTCACGACCTTGACAATGTGGAGTTCATATGCGGTGACGCACTATCCCCGGATGTGATAGAGCAAATACCAAAAGTTGATGTCATATTCTCAGACCCTGCCAGACCTGCTGAAGAAAACAAGCGCAAGGTAATGAGCCTTGAACCCGGGATTCCAAATGTCATATCCGCATATTCTGATAAAACCAATAACTTTGTATTTGAAGCACCGCCCCAGATGCCCCCTGAGCGCATCCAATTTGATTGTGAGCGCGAATACCTTTCCCTCAATGGGCAACTAAACCGCTTAACATTGTATTTTGGAGACCTGAAACAATGCGAGCGCTCAGCAGTGTCACTTCCGGATAACGTGCACATAAGTTCAACAAATACAACTTACGACATGGATGAAACACAAACCCTCAAGATGTACGCATACGAACCACAGCCATCAGCAGTCAAAGCAGAAATGTTGCCGCAACTTGCAGGATCACTCAAAAATGACATCGGCAATGTAGATGTTAAACTCTTTACCATAGATAAAAAAAGACTTCTCATCACATCCGATGCACGATTCAAAAACGCGATGTTAAAAAATCATTATTCAGTTTTGCAAGTTACTGATTTTGAGCCAGATACAATTAATTCCATCTTAAAAAAGCATGATGTGGGTACAGTTGTACTAAGGGCAGGTGTTGACCCTGCCGACTACTGGACTATACGAAATAAGATAGAAAATGGATTAAGTGGTAAAAATACCATACATCTTTTTGTCAAAGATGAAAAAGCAATAATGTGCGAAGTGATCTGATCTAAGTAAATACCTCAGGACAGTTTTAACCCAAGCAATGCTTTTGTGCGTTCGATCAACTCTTTTCTGCCAAATGGTTTCGTAATATAGTCATCTGTTTTTAGCACATGCAAACCAAGCATCTTGTCAAATTCCTGACTTTTTACAGTAAGCATTGATACCGGAATAGTTGCATCCTTTTCTTTGATCTTGTGGAATGTTTCCCACCCATCCATTTCAGGCATCATGATATCCAATAAGATTGCATCTGGTCTATTACTGTCAAGCATTTCAAGGCACTCGGGACCACTATTAGCACCGACAACATCAATCCCTTCAGATTCAAGAACCAGTCTTACAAGGTCAATTGTGTCTGGCTCATCGTCCACAACCATTACCGTTTGATTCATTTTCACCACACCTGATACAAATATATTAATTTGATTTTGTGAAGTATAATAACGTAATACAGATTATAAATACATAATATGTCCTCACATATATATTTTTACTTCACGTCTGCACTCCACCCAGACCTTTTCATAACCATTTTTATCCGTGCATTAAGTTCACGCATGTCAAATGGTTTAGATACATAATCATCAATTCCAAGTTCCATTCCCTTGATCTTATCGTCCACCTCAGATTTCGCAGATACCATAATGATCGGTATGTCGCATGCAACCTTGCTCTCTTTTAGTTTTTGTACAACTTCATACCCATCCATATCAGGCATCATAATATCAAGGAGGATCATATCAGGAAGTTCGGATATTGCCATGTCGATAGCCTCATAACCACCATAAGCTGCTATAAAATCATATGGCTCATCCAATAACAACAATTTCACAAGCTCGGGTATATCCGGTTCATCATCCACGACCAATATCTTTAACCGATCCCTTTTCACCTTCTTCTTTATATGTTCAAAAGTGATAATTCCCTCTTCAATCTTATACCGTACATCCAGACTCTTTAGACCAATATTCGCATGCATCTCTCCGCCATGCTGGACATCAACGATAACATCAAAAAATGATTTAATTAAAGCTTCGGTCTCAGACCGTAAAATGCCCTTGCCAAGCATTGAGACAATACTGCCACCATGCTCTTTAACTGATTTTTGAACAAATTTTATAAAATTCTCAATGACCTGGAATGTATCGCTTGCAAGAATAGTCATGTCATCAATTACAAATACGAGATTGTCGTGTTCAGCTGATAATTTATCTGCATATGATGCCATTTTTGTATAATCGGTCTGAGAAGTACAATAAAATGTATTTTCCTTCAATTCCTTGTCCATCCCCTCAATATCTATGAACCAGATGCCATTCTTGATATCTTGAATGTTAAAACCAAATTCATCAAACTTATCCAGCACCTCATCCCTTGAATCTTTCAAGCATAACCATACAATTGCACGCTCGGGATCGTTCTTTAGGATATCGAATATGTAAAAATAAATGATTCTCTCGATGAAACTATCAACAGGTGCTAAAAATAATGTACCTTTTGATACCAGCTCGTTTCGAAACGTACCCAGAATCTCTTTGGTCTGATCTTCTGACATGTGGCCCCTAAACACTAAACAAAGTTATTAAAATCTAACCAATTACCATTTGTTTTGTTTTGATATTAATCTTTGGGACACACTAAATCCAAATTGTATTCCATATATATAAATATTTAAATGTTAATGACATTATATTCATTTAATACTTATTGAATAATGGGTGGACTCATGGTACCAAACAAGAACTGGAATCCTACATTCATATTTTTTTTATGCATAATTAGCGTGTTTATCGTAGGCTGCATAGGAAATGAAGACGCCATAGTCATAGATATTAATGAGATTGATACAACAATCGAAACACAACCAAACATACCGCCGCTCAAAATCGCTGTTTCGGCAATGGTATCGCCAGAAGAAACATTTGTATATTACGAAGATCTGCTGGACTACATATCCGAAAGAACCGGTCGTCCGGTTGAACTGGTACAAAGAAAGACTTGTGCAGAAATAAACAAACTTTTGAAATCACAAGATATTGATACTGTTTTTGTGTGTACGGGTGCATATATAGATGGACATGAGAAATTTGGCATGGAACTTTTAGTGGCTCCTGTGGTTAACGGAGAGCCTTATTACTACTCATACATCATAGTTCTGGATGACAGTAATGCCACAAACCTTGAAGACCTGCGTGGGAAGAAATTCGCATTTACAGATCCCATGTCCAATACAGGAAAACTATCACCCACTTACATGCTTGCACTTATCAATGAAACACCGTGTTCATTCTTTTCAGGAATTATTTTCACCCACAGCCACGATGCATCTATTGAAGCAGTGGTCAAAGGGCTCGTAGATGGCGCGGCGGTTGATAGTCTGATATGGGATTATGCAAACAGCAAAAATCCTGAATATACCTCAAAAACAAAGGTTATTGCAAAATCACAACCATATGGGATCCCGCCTGTTGTGGTTCATCCCGACTCAAAACCTGAAATAAAAACAGAACTTCAGGATATTTTACTTACAATGCATAATGATCCAATGGGAGCAGACATACTGATGAACATCGGGATTGATAAATTCACTATTATCGATGAAAGCATATATGATTCCGTCTACGAAATGAGATATTTTATAGAGGCACAAAATGCAGCAGAAGAGTGAGCAGAACCATAGTTTTTTGGGAACGATTCTAAATCTTAGTATCAGGACAAAGTTGATCATAACTGTGATCAGCATTGTTTTAGTCCTTGGTTTTTTCATGGGAGCTTATATTCATACAGTTCAAACAAATAAAGCGACGCAAAGACTGCAAGAAGATGGAATAACAATTTCAAATCTCCTTGTTGAAAACAGTATTAACCCAATTCTTCATAACGATATTATCAAATTGCAAAATCTCGTTGAAATTACAAACGAAACTGGATCTGATGTATCATATGTATTTATCTTGGATAGTAATGGGAATGTGATAGTCCACACATTTGAGAACGGTTTTCCCCTGGCTCTGAAAAACGTAAATCCCGCAGTTAATGAACAAAGCATCAAACTGCTGGATATTGATGGGGAATATATCAGTGATATTGCACATCCTGTGCTTGACGGCAGGCTTGGGGAAGTACATGTAGGTATGTCTCAAACAGGCATAAGAAATATGATACAAAAATCAATGTTCATTTTCACAGTATTTATTTCCATCTTGTTGATCATCGGTGCATTGATGGCATTTGCCGCAGGAAATATCATCACAAAACCTATCATACTACTGGAAGATGGTGCCAAAGAGTTTGGGAAAGGAAACTTTGACCATGAAATTGCTGTGAAAAATCAGGATGAGATCGGTGATCTTGCACATACTTTCAATGACATGGCAATTGAGATCCAGAAATTGATGTACAAACAGGACCAAGCAGGTGCAAATGTCATCGAGACACGAAATTATCTTGATGCGATCATTGCAGGAAGCCACGATCCAATTTTTGTACTCGATTCGGAAGGCAAGGTCGAATTTGGCAATGACGCTTTTTTTGAGATGTCCGGTTACCAAAAGAATGAGATTATTGGTAAAAGTTACATGACCTTAGTTCCAGACGAATATCAAGATTTCGTATTGGAACGATGGAATGAAGTCCAAAAGGGCGTGGGGAAACCATACGAAACAAAAGCAATCGCAAAAGACGGCACCATTAAGGACATGATGGTGAGCCATACCGGTGTAGAATTTAGCGATGGAAAAAAGTATGTGATTATAGCAAAGGATATTACAGAAATCAAGATGATCGATGAGATGAAAAATAATATTATCTCAAACATATCACATGAACTACGTACCCCAATAACTATAATGCGTGGTTTTATTGAAGTTGCCATGAGTGAAAAAGACCGGACTAAAAGGAATGAACATCTTTCCAGAGCAATAAACGCTATTGACCGGCAGAATCGGATGATTCAAGACCTTATAGAAACTGCAATGGGCGAAATTGAAGATATTAAATTCGTATTTGGAATCGTTAATCTTGAAGATGTTCTTAATATATCACTCAAAGATGTAGAACCTAAAGCCGAACTTTCCGATATTGATATCAAGATCGAACTGGAAAGAGTCCTGCACGTTAAAGGTGACCAACAACAACTTGCATATGTCCTTACTAAACTCATGGATAATGCTATCAAGTTCACTGAAAATGGCGGCAAATTAGAAGTTCTTGCAAAACAAAAAGATGGATTTGTTGAAGTCTGTGTCAAAGATACAGGGATTGGAATATCAAAAGAAAACCTGAACAAGATATTTGACAAATTCTTCCAGGTCGATGCCACAACAACAAGAAAGTATAGCGGAAGTGGTGTCGGGCTCACCATAAGCAAAAACATTATAGAAAAGCACGGTGGAAATATCTGGGTCGAGAGTGAGTTGGGAAAAGGTACGACTTTCTTCTTCACAATTCCAAAGGCATCGGGCAAACAGATGTCGTTTGATGAATACAATTAATTAGTCCATCATTTAACAGGTGACAATGTTACCTGTGGGAACCCTTGTTCGAAATCCATCTCAACAACATATAATCCTGTTTTTGGAACAATACCATACATTACAAGTGTTTTATCAATATTCTCGAATTTCCAATGTGTGGTCGCCATGTGTGCAACAGATTCTGTGATCTTTTGACCGTGTTTTGCAACTGCCAACACAACGTTTTGGGTTGTCTTGGTGCGGGATGCCATCATGCCTATAACCCTGCCGATATCCTCCACACCATAGTTGTACTCCATTGTGTCAAGCCCCACATAATCAAGTATCGGGGCACCTGATTGACCGCTAAGTTCCTGTTTTACTGACCAAAGGGCTTCCATGTCCTTTGTGACATTACCTGTAAGCGGTTCCACATACGCAGGAATCCTGCCATCCATCTCACGTATCTCAAAACCAACGAACTGATTCTTGAAACGGTATTCGCCGCAAAATGGTTCGATCATGCTTTTTTCAGTCTCTACGCTTGTACCCTCAGATGGCATACTCAGAAGCCCACGATCAAGATTAAGATGATTTATGAATGTCGGCAGCAACAAACTGTAAAATGAATCTCCCACACCGCTTGTTATTTCAAAAAGATTGAAACTTCCTTTTTGATATCCGCCACCAAGTATATTATCAAAGTCCATTGTTCCGGTCGATATCTTGCTGCTTATCGGATCGGGTATCGGTTCACAAATAACGGTTTCTGTGGGATAGGATACCGCAAAAGGTTTAAAACTGTTAAACCGCCCATTTTGCAATGTAAAGAGATACTTTGATTGTAAAAGTCCTACTCCACGCAGTTTGTGTAAGTGGATCTTCCTGATATCACGCTCGGATATCTCGGAGCGTTCAAGAGACACAACACCATCAACCAGATAATCAAGTGATGTGAGCTCGATCTGTTCTGTGACCATCAGCATATCAGCATTTACCTTCCTGCCAAAATTGGTCAACATGCGCTCAAGTTCGAACTTGTTCGCCAGCCAGTCCGACGAATCTGTAGTAGCAATGCTCAAAGCATCAATTGAATCCACAACGATCAATGGTTTATCGTCAAATGATTCCTGCGTCATCTTGATGCGCGCAGCAAGCATCTCTATAAATTCATCGTTGCTACTAAAATTCCCCTCTATCCACGGATATTTGCCATATGGTGATGATTGATCAACACGCGGTGAGATGTAGATGCAATTTCCATCAGAACACAGTTCATTGAGTATCTCAAATACCATCGTAGTTTTACCGGTACCCGGTTTACCTTTGAACAGAAGTGTCTTACCAAAACCTGACGAAAAGAACTGCCTTATCTCAACTGGAATCATGTAATCACCGAGGTATAATAATGCTATTATTGTTTATTAGTGCACTGTTCTTTCACGAGTTCTGTTCCGCTATTTAATGCATCATCGATCTTGGAAGGATCGACTCCGCCACCCTGTGCCATGTCCGGACGACCTCCGCCGCCGCCGCCAACAATATGTGACATCTCCCGCACTAACATTCCAGCATTTACGCCCTGCCCAACCGCACCCTTACCTGCGGCTGCCACGATCTTGACACCTTCAAAATCGCTTGCAAGAAGTGCAACCACATCATCCTGCTTGGTCAGACCTCCTGCGACGATCATGAGTTCTTCATTGTCTGCACCTTGTATCACCTCAGCGACGATGCGAACTCCCCTGACCTCTATGGCCTTTTCGATCATCTGATGTACACGCGCATGAGCCAGTTCTTCTTTTAATCGTGCATTTTCCTTCTTGAATTCTTTCCATTCGCCAAAGAATCTCTCGATGGTTAGTGGAAGATGCTCCGGCAGTACCCGAAGCGCATTTGCAGACTCGTGTAAGAGAGCATCATTCTCCTGAACAGCCTTAATCGCTGCCTCACCTGCCGCATACTCGATACGCTCAACACCGTCCTGGATGCGTTCGGTCTTCAGTATCTTTATCGGACCTACAAGACCTGTATTTGTACAATGGGTGCCAGCACAGGCTTCAATATCATCGCCCACCTTAACAACCCTTATACGATCTCCGGGCGGCACGCCTCCCTGATATAATCCAAACCCGTATGCCTGTTCGGCTTCTGTCCTGTCCATCCATTCGGTCTGAACTCGTAGGTTCTCCATGACGATCCGGTTTGCGATCAACTCAATCTCATTCAATTCTTCAGTTGTGATGCGTTTATAGTGAGACAGATCAAGTCGTGCACGGTCTGTTGATTTCTGTGCGCCTGCCTGCCAGATGTGGTCACCGAGCACCTTCCTTGCAGCATCGTTCACAATATGAGTTGCAGTGTGATGTCTCGCATGTGCCATACGCCGTTCTTCATCGACCTTGCCGATAACCAGATCACCTTTACGGACATGCAATTTATCTTCTATCTCTTTGATGTTATGTACCACTACTCCATTTACCATCCGGACATCAATTACATGCAGCACATCATTATCAATAATCAGTTTACCATGATCAGCCGGCTGCCCCCCGCCTTCGGGATAGAACAGGGTGCCATCAAGTACAATGTTATTATCGAATATATCCAGCACAACCGCTTCGAATTCCATCCTGTTCGGTTCATCATAGAACAGTCGCGTTGTAGGAGGGAGTTTGCCTATGCGGTCAGCATACGGAATCTCCGTTTTTTCCTTTTCTTCTGCTTTGCCGTGCTTATCTGCCACCAGTGAATAGAAAGTATCCGGCAGGTCAACCTCAACCCCGACCTCTGCTGCCGCTTCCTTTGATATCTCCGGCGGGATGCCGTGGCTGTCATACATATCGATCAATGTATCGAGCGGTATCTTCTCACCACTCTTTTTGTAATGTTTCGCAGATTTTTGGATCATCCGCCTGCCGCGGTCTAATGTCTCTGCAAATTTCTGTTCTTCATGATGTAGAATATCTTCGATCGTCTCAAACCGCACCTCAAATTCCGGATATTCCGGCAGGTTGTTGATGTGCATCTTTACAATCTCAGACAGGGGGGTCCTGATGTCCAGATCCCGCATCATGCGAAGTGTCCTTCGAAGTACCAGACGCGCAAGGTATCCTGCCTTGACATTTGATGGGATAATACCATCACCAAACATGAATGTAAGGCATCTTGTATGGTCCGTGATCGCATAAACGGTCTCGACCGGCTCCATTATTGATGATAACTTTTCAACGGTCGTGCCAATGCTTGATGCCACCTGTTTTCGAAGCTCAAGCAGGTTCGCTTTTTCGCTTATGTCCATAAGTCCTGCCAAACAGGCATTTTGGGACAGGATGTGTGCATATTCATTATTATCAAGTTCATGATCAATACCTGCAAGCCCCATCAGTTCATTGACGATAGATGGGAAAATAGCGTCATAGATGGTAGGAGAACCTTTTGATGCCCAGACAAATCTCTCAAGACCATATCCGGTATCGACAATATAATTGTCCATCTTCGAATACGCCTCGCCTTTTATCATGATGTCTCCGTCCTTTGACTGCTTGAGGTTCATGAACACAAGAGTGGCAACCTCCAAACCGCCAATAAGCACTTCAAGGCATGGTCCTGCATTACCGCCACCAGCCCATGGCTCTTCCTTGTACGTCACAGCCATTGGGTCTGCGCCGAGTGATATTAATAATTCGTCACACAGTTCAACTGTTCTTTCTTTCCAGTATATTTCATTGTCCACGGTATTGAAAGCGTGGTGTGCCATCATCTCAAAAGTTGTCAGGTGCCGCCCGCTCCTGCCGACTGCGTCCAGATCAGGAAGACGGATACATGGCTGTGAGATCGTCAATGGATTTGCAGGTGGTGGCACTTCTCCTGATGTGACAAAAGGCTGAAAATCAGCAATAGATGCAATTGTCAGGTATATGTCATCCCTCCATCTTGCAATTACGGGATATCGGTCTATCCTTGTGTGATTGTGTTGTTCAAAGAAATTCAGGAAATATTCCCGCATCTCTGCGAGGTCATATTGTTTTTTGAAAACCGGATTGCCTATGAATGAATATGGATCGCAGGGCGCATCCCCGCACGTTTTCCTGTCGTGATCACGTGTCCAGAAAAATGTACCACATTTTTGGCATTGCTTCCGAATAAATCCGTTATTAGAGAAAAAATTAAGTTGATATTCATCTTCGAGCATAATAATTCCAACTATATGCACTTTTTAGTTATATTATGATTAGCACGTAATCGCTCTAATGTTTAAAAACATTTCTTATTCAATGATATGTCACACATGTATAACATTCGATCTTATGGATGATCTTTTTGTTAAGCGTTCCTGCTTTTTACCAAAATTGTGTTTTTTATGCACACAATATGCAATAATGCGTACATAATTAGAATTTGTGTAGCCATAGGGTTTACATCAATGTACACACGTTAGTATGAATTGGTGATGACCTATGAATATGGTACGATATATGTCAATGATATTTAGAGGAACAATTGAAGACTATGAAAACGCAGGAATTACACCTTCGGTGTTTATGGATTCCAGTGGAACTCTGCAAATATACCTATGCGATTCAGTCATGGATGAAATTGAGGAAGATACACAGATCGTAATTGAAGGTTATGAATCCAACGGTGGACAATTTGTTGGAACGATCGATGTGGATTCCAAAACGCAGGAGTGAAATTCAAAATCTGAAACGTGAGTGGAATTGAACGCCAGGCATCATTGGAAATAACAATTATAAATGCAATATCCGTGTCGAATACAATCCTCCTACCAATATGATTGCCTATAATTGGCACGGATATGCATTTATTTACCAGCACCACATAGTATGTGGTTTTGTGATTACACTTTTTTTGCTGCAAAACAGATTAAACTAATTGTATTTGTTTAGCGATTTTTGACGCCGAGTCAATCCGCCGCAGGCGGCGCATCTCTCCGTCACCGATAAAAATCTTATATTTTCACATTTAATGGACAAGAGACCGTCTGAAAATCCCACCTTTATAGGGATTTCAACATATTCAATAAATGCAGCACAACGCAGCATAGTGTTTTACTTTCTGGCATTGATTGAAATGTTTCGATTCTACTACTTTTACGACAGTCTCGACAAAGCGAATTGTCTTATAGATATTATGCACAGTTTTCATGAAATATATAATTTTCAAGTTATATATTACGGTTAATCAGATTGATATGAAGGGTTTTCTAGGGTCAGTGGTGTGGGAATGCGCCGCCTGCGGCGGTTGTATTGGTTTTAGTTTAAGATGGAACAATCCCATTTATGCAGCTATTTTGCCATAGCTATACAAATACAACTAATTAATGTTTGCAAGCATGTCAAGTCCTTTGTCAGTCAATCTATATTGATTATCTTCGATCTTTAAGAAATTTCCACTCATCAAGAACTCGGTCTGATACTTAAATGAAGCATCGTCAATGTCCACATCATTCTGGATGTCTTCCTTTGTCTTGCCAAATACACCAATGGATTTTACAAGTTTTCTTCTCAATGGATGTGATGCAGCTTTGTTCAACATCTCATGATCCTTCTTTTTGATTTCACGTGCAGATGGGGCAGCCATCATCATTTCTTCAAGTTCATCGTCTTCTACTTCTACCATATTCATCACTCCATTACCATTAACATTACAAGATATTGCGTAATTGGCATTTATTGTTTATTACACTATCGATGGTTGTGTGGGTTCTACACACATTCGCTCTGATGTGTCCAAAACGCGTAATCTTTGAACATACACTCCATTAATTATAAAACATCAAAGAACAATTGAATAATCCAATGCCTCCAAAGATATTACTCACAAACGATGACGGCGTCTATGCCGCAGGCATCAGGGCAGCATACAAAAGCGTTGCAGACCTTGGTGATGTAACAATATCAGCCCCTGCAATGCAACAAAGCGGAGTCGGGCGGTCAATATCTATCTTTGAGCCGCTCAGGATCAACAAAACAGACATTGACGGAGTTACCGCATATGCAATTGGTGGCACACCTACCGATTCTGTTATTCTGGGAATATTTACAATCATGAAAGCGATGCCGGACCTCGTACTATCCGGCTTTAACATCGGCGAGAACATCAGCACGGACACGATCACAACATCCGGTACAATAGGCGCAGCACTTGAGGCGGCAAGTTACGGGATACCCGCTATCGCAGCATCGATACAGGTTACAGAAGAAGGAGCGAAGTTCGATGACCTGCGGGATTACCAGCATGATTTTGAGGTCGGCATCAAAGTGGTCAACAAGATCGCAAAGAATGTTTTGACGCATGGTCTGCCGGACAGTGTTGACCTACTAAATGTCAACATCCCCCACTTTGCAGAACATGATACAGAAATAGAGATAACCCGCCTTGCGCGCAAGATATTCAAGACCGCAGTACAGGAGCGGCATGACCCGCGCGGTAGGCCGTATTACTGGATCGATGGCGACCTTGTTCGTGAAGAGGAAGAAGGGACTGACGTACATGCCATTATGCAAAAAGGGCACATATCGATAACGCCGATATCTCTTGATGCTACATCACCGATTGATTTTTCGGACATTGAGCATCTGATATAATAAGATCAAATGGCTTGGGTTGACTACTGCTTGATCTTAAGAGATACATCACTCCAGCTATCCCCTACCCCATGCAAAGGCTCAACTGCCCCCGCAACAATATTGCCAAGTACCTTCTGTACAAAATCGTTCATAACAATCTTTTCACCATCAATTGTAAGTTCAATTTCCATAATTAATCACTCCATTATTTTCTTTTATCAATTCCTACAATACGGCACACGTATACTAACTGCATGTTTTAGCATTTGTGGTATTTCCTCCAAAGACATACCATTTACATCAACAAGGTTATCATTCACCAACAAGCATGA
>JAUWQD010000099.1 GCA_030611265.1 Methanosarcinaceae archaeon
CGTGCCAGGGCACACGTTGATGAGGTTCTGGTAATTGACGATGGCAGCCATGATGCTACCGGCAGTGTTGCAGAACTCATGGGCGCAACTGTGATCGTACATGAGGAGAACGCAGGTAAGGGCGCAGCCCTGAGGACGGCATTCCGGTGGGCTATGACACGCGATGTGAGTATCCTCGTAACCCTTGATGCCGACGGCCAGCACAACCCTGACGAGATCCCCAACCTCTTAAACCCCATCCTGTGGCAGGAAGCCGCCCTTGTGAACGGCGCGCGTTTCCTTGAAGGCCACAACGATGTCCCCGCATACCGCCGCATAGGTCAGGAAGTCCTTACCTTTGCCACTAACCTCAACAGCGAGGTCAAGATAAACGATTCCCAGAGCGGCTTCCGTGCCTTCTCCAAGAACACATTTGAATCCTTCAAGTTCAACAACATCGGCATGGGCATTGAATCAGAGATGATCGCCGATGCCGCCGGCGCAGGCTTTCGTATCAAGGAAGTGCCTATTACATGCCGCTATGATGTAGATAGATTCACATTAATTACTGTCAAACACGGGTTTGGTGTGTTGATTTCCATTGTATTGGATATATTCAAAAATAGAGTGATGTCAAAAAAATATGTGAAAATATCATCACAATTACAATTACAATCACAATCATAAAGTCAAAAGACAGCAAAATGCGATAGAATATTTATTGGAGCATAAGAAGACTACATATTGCGGTAATTGCGGATACGATACAATAAACTAAAAGGAGAATACGATGATGACAATTCATAACGATATAGATGATATTACTACACATAGACCTGCATCACCGTATGGCATCTCGAAACTTGATTGTGAGTATCTGGTGCAGATGTTCTCAAAATATAGGTGACGATTAGGTGATGATTAAACAATGATTTTGTGGATATGGTAACGGAAAATATGAAAATGGTAATAATTTCAAGACGCAGATTTACATAGATTTAAGGTTGTAATAATATAGATCATATCAAAAATACGACACAAGGTCATAATCTGCGTTAATCAGTGTTAATCAGCGTCTAAAAAAGAAATGTTTTTCAAGACGCAGATTTACGCTGATTCACGCAGATTTAATGTTGTGTCAGAATCCAAAAGATTAACAATCTTATGATAAATATTTAATACAAAACGGTGTGGAAAAATGAAGATACTTGTCACAGGCGGCGCAGGATTTATCGGTTCACATATTGCGGAATACTTTTCATCAGAGGGGTATGATGTGACCATTCTTGACAATCTTGCAACAGGACATCTTCATAATATCCCGAATAGTGATAATGTCACGTTTATTGAAGGGGATATCTGTAACCCTGCTACTGTTGCTGAGGCTGTGAGGGGAATTGACTATGTTTTTCATCATGCGGCGCTTGTATCTGTGCCGCTTAGTTGCCAAAATCCTGTTGATGCGTTCCGCATCAACACACTGGGCACGCTGAATGTGCTTCAGAAGTCTCTTGATGCTGGTGTCAAAAAAGTGATCATTGCTTCTTCTGCGGCTGTATATGGAAACAATCCTATTCTGCCGAAGCGTGAGGATATGATTCCTGAACCTGCATCACCGTATGCCATCTCAAAGTTGGATTGTGAGTATCTGGCGCGTATGTTCTATAATGATCATGGTCTTCGCACAACTTGTTTGCGTTATTTTAATGTTTACGGACCGCGCCAGGACCCTAATTCTGCCTATGCGGCGGCAATTCCGATATTCTTATCCCGTGTTCGTGAGGGTAAGGATCTTGTGATCTATGGCGATGGCGGGCAGACGCGGGATTTTGTGCATGTGTCTGATGTTGTACGCGCGAATGTGGCTGCTATGGAGCACGGGGATGGCGAGGTGTTCAATGTTGCCACCGGTGCGAGTGTGACTATACTTGAATTGGCTGAGGCTATTGTGGTGAGTGTGGGCACGGGGGCAGGTATTGTGCATGAGGCTGAGAGGGCAGGGGATGTGCGGGATTCCCGGGCTGATGTTGGGAAGATATCCGGGTGGTGGAGGAGTGAGGTTGAACTTGTTGAGGGGTTGGGTTCACTATGAATGTTGTTGAAGTTGTTGAGAAGGGGGAGTCTGAAACTACCGAGTTTAAGACTTCGCTTGCGGAGTGGAGGGATGTTGTTGAGACGATCTCTGCATTTTCGAATCGGAATGGTGGGACTATTTTCATTGGTGTTGGCGATGGTTGTGAAATTCTTGGAGTTAATAATGGAAAAAGTACTCTTGAAGAGCTGGCAAATCAGATCAAGCAGAATACGGATCCTGTGATCTATCCTTCGATTCGAATTGAGGTGATCGAGGGGAAAACGATTATTGTTGTGGATGTTAAAGAGTTTGAGCAAAAACCGGTTCTTGCTTTTGGCAGGGCTTTTATGAGGGTTGGAAAGTCGAGCCAGAAGATCGGACATGAAGAGATCAGGAAGCTTGCTCTTTTGGCGTCAAAGGTTTACTGGGACGGGCGGGTTTGTGAGGGTGCGGGTCTTGAGGATATTGATGAAGGGAAGGTATGGCGATATCTGGAAAGAAGAGAAGATATCAGAAAGGTCCATAAGCCAGAAAAACTGGACATAAGTACATTATTATTGAATCTTAGTGCAGCAAAGAAGGTTAATGGCGATATAATACCAACTAATGCAGGGATGTTGCTTTTTGGTAAAAATCCACAAAGATTTGTACTTCAATCACAATTAAGGGCTGCGAGATTTGCTGGCAAAACTTTGACGGGTGACTTTCTGGACAGGTTGGATTGTTCAGGGACTTTATGGGAAATCGTTGAGCAAGCAGAGGATTTTGTTCGGAAAAATATAAGGTTGTTTGGCTTTAGGACTGAATACAGTTTTCAAAGGATCGATAAATTTGAATATCCGATAAAAGCAATAAGAGAAGCTATTATCAATGCATTGGTTCATCGAAACTATTTCGAACCTGCAGATACGAGAATTGCTATTTTCGATGATAGAATTGAAATTATCAGCCCGGGCATGTTCCCTGAGAGTGTTACTCCTGAAAAACCAAAGCATGTGCCAGTGAATCCGTTGTTATGTCAACTGGTGTATGATATTGGGCTGATTGAGAAATATGGTTCCGGGATTTATATGATCAATGAATTATGTGAGGATTGGGGAATTCCAAAACCGGAATACGACCTCAGCGAGGTGGAAACAACGGTTATTTTCAGGTCAGGTGGAAAAGCAATCGTGATAAGCGAGATCGAAAAATTAGGGGTGGAGTTGAATGACAGGCAAAGAGATGGTCTTAAAATTATTTTCGAAAAGGGAAAGGTCACCAATGCGGATTATGCTGAAAAATTTAAAATTTCAAGGAATACGGCAACAAATGATTTGATAGAATTGGTTCATAAAGGTTTGATAATAAGAGCTGGCAGAGGAAGAGGGAGTTACTACACACCAAAAATTTGATTGTGCAATTATTGTGCAATTATTGTGCAATTATTGTGCAATTAAGTAGGGGAAACTTTAAGGTTGACAAAAACAAAATGGAAAGAAAACCAAAAAATATAGACTTGTGCATAAAACGGTGGTTGAAAAATGAATATTCCTGTCACAGGCGGCGCAGGCTTCATCGGTTCACATATTGCGGTAATTGCGGATAAATTGCGGATAAATTGCGGATACGATACAATGACACAATACCAAATTTCAGTTATTCCAATGAATGGATTATATGCAGATGTGACTACAAATCTGTGTAAATCCGTGAAATCTGTGTCTCTTAATTTTTTAGACACGGATTTACACGGATTTACACAGATTTTACCTAAGGTCTTTGTCGAAAACATAACTGGAAAATGGGGCAATGCAATGGAGCACGGAGATGTGCGGGATTCGATGGGTATTTTTGTTCGCATGGGTGAGGGAAAAAGGGATTTGAAATATGTTCTTTTGCGCAAAGATGCGCATAAACTGCGCGAAAAATTGCGCAAAAATAATTATGAAGATGATATGGGTGATGATTAAGCAATGATTTTGTGGATGTAGTAAAGGAAAATATGAAAATGGTAATAATTTCAAGACGCAGATTTCGCAGATTTACGCAGATTTAAAGTTGCAATAATATAGATTATTATCAAAAGGACAAAATAAGGTCGAATCTGCGTTAATCTGTGTTAATCAGCGTCTAAAAAGTAAAATTTCAAGACGCAGATTTACGCTGATTAACGCAGATTTGATGTTATGTCAGAGTCTAAATGATTAACAATTTTATGATAAATATTGGAAATAAAACGGTGTTGAAAAAATGAATATTCCTGTCACAGGCGGCGCAGGCTTCATCGGTTCACATATTGCGGTAATTGCGGATAAATTGCGGATACGATACAATGACACAATACCAAATTTCAGTTATTCCAATAAATGGATTATATGCAGATGTGACTACAAATCTGTGTAAATCCGTGAAATCTGTGTCTCTTAATTTTTTAGACACGGATTTACACCGATTGACACGGATCTTATCTAAAGTCCATGTCTGAAATATAGATTCATAAGACCTGTATATACACTAACCTACGATTGTATCTGTGCAAATCTATATTAATTTGTGTTTGGAAATGTATATTTGAAGGATACGGATACATAATTCCATCCGCATTTGATTTTTTTTGTTGGAATAACCAGATTTTAGTATTATGTCTCATTTCGAATGTGTCTCATGTACTTATTTGTATATACACTATAAAAAAACAACCACAGTGCATAACATTTTTATACAATTGAAAATATGATGTACAAGATACTATATGGTGAGTGGTAAAGGTGGTTTAAATTACGATAGTTGCGGCTATTCCGGCATATAATGAAGAGATCGCTATTGGCAGCATGATCGCGCGTGCCAGGGCACACGTTGATGAGGTTCTGGTAATTGACGATGGCAGCCATGATGCTACCGGCAGTGTTGCAGAACTCATGGGCGCGACTGTGATCATACATGAGAAGAACGCAGGCAAGGGCGCAGCCCTGAGGACGGCATTCCGGTGGGCTATGGCGCGCGATGTGAGTATCCTCGTAACCCTTGATGCCGACGGCCAGCACAACCCTGAC
>JAUWQD010000070.1 GCA_030611265.1 Methanosarcinaceae archaeon
CTCTTCCGCCTCATCTTTTTTCCCGAGTTCTTTGAGAAAATTGGCGTAATTGTAATGCGCTGCTGCATTGTTCGGATCGGATTCGATGGCTTTTTTGTAGTGCTCTTACGCCTCATCTTTTTTCCCGAGGTCAGCGAGCAAATTGGCGTAATTGTTATGCGCTAATGCATAATTCGGATCGGCTTCGATGGCTTTTTTGTAGTGCTCTTTTGCCAAATCTGCATCTCCAAGAGATTGTGCTGCAAAACCTGCATTGTAATATGCTTCAGCCTTACCTGAATCATCTAGTTCTTCTACTGCAACAAGCGCCAGCACATATGTAAGCTCATATTTTCCATCTTCACCCATCTGGTAAGATGATTCCAGAAGCTCATTAGCACTTATCCCAAACTCATTCGCCAGCCGTGCCGCCTCTTCCACACATGCATCAAGCTCGCCGCGCTGAATGCAGGGTGCAAGTTTTTGCAAAAACTCCTCGGTTTTGTCATTTTCTACCATAGTCTACCAGTCCTGTGGATATTTGCACATAAATATAACGGTCATATCATTAAAAAAACTATTGGGTGTTATCAATCAAATAGCTACTTTTCACGATACAGCTATTTGTTTCCTAAATTTGACCGATGCCACTCTTTGTTGAAGATAACGCCATAAAAGAATACCTTTATCTAACAAAAACTCAAGTTAATCCTCACGCATGATCGTCTTACACGGGACATGGAAACCCGCAGCTTCAATAGCAGAACAAGGACAATTCTTCCTGTGGGGAGAAGATTCATCCAAACCCCTCAAACGCAAGGGACGCCCTCCAAAGATAGTTTCCGGCGAAGCACGCACCCATAATTTCCAGGCTACAGACAAGGATCTTCTGAATATAATCGAATCACTTAACCTGGAATATGGCACCGGTATTGATGAAAACGCACATCCTGCAGATGCTACTTTTCTATTACCTTCATTTTCAAAATACCCGCAACCATCGCCTGACATGCTTGTCGAAGATGAGAGCGATAATAATGAAGAAATTCCTGAGATGGCTTATTGGAAAATAAACGGTTTGTCCATCCCTCCACAATATGCTGTGTTATTGTTCAGTTCATTCACCGGAGCATGGATGGAAACCGATGGTCATACAATTGGAACAGACCTGCGATATTGGAGTAAAGCCTCCAAATTTGCAATGGAACTTCTCACAAAACAACATTTCATACCGGGTCTAGTTGAATCCGATACAAAAAAAGGAGAAACCTTTGCCAGATGGCAGTATGTGTTAAGTGAAGATGAAGAACGGATACACATGTCAATGCTTTCACGCTCGATGCCGCCTGTTTGCACATCATTTGCAGACAACATCCCCGAATCCGGTAAAGCATTACTGTCCGATTACCTAAATGCATCTATTGACAATTGTATTCGAAGCTGGATCCCTCTCTCAGAAATAAAAACAAAATCGAAAAAATCAGGTCTATCTGAAGCATGGTTAAAGTCCCTGACAACGGGAGAGCCCATAAAAGCTCCAACTTCTAAACTCAAGAACCTGTCCGAAGGAATGCTATCATGGAGATCCCCGATCGATGAAATTGAAAGATCAGACTTCAGGACATGTTTCCGTCTTGAACCACCTCAAGATGACGATATGCAGATGGGCGAGGACGAGATTGAAGATGAACACATCTCTGAAAATGTATATGAGCTTGCGGACGAAAATATAGCTATCGATTCCGACAAGTGGACATTGCACTATTTCCTTCAGGCATCGGATGACCCAAGTCTACTTGCGCCTGCCGAATATGTCTGGAACGAATCCGGCAGCACCCTTCAATACCTAAACCGCAAATTCGATCATCCACAGGAAAAACTTCTCACCGACCTTGGCAAAGCCTCCAAACTGTTCCCAACAATCGAAGACAGTCTTAACAGTGCAAGACCCGAATCTGTATGCCTGACCACACAGCAGGCATATACATTCTTAAAAGAAGCTGCACCCTTACTCACAGATAGCGGATTTGGCATTCTTGCCCCTTCATGGTGGAACAAAGGAATGGCAAAATCGCAACTTGGCATGAAATTGAACCTTAAACCAAAAGGTGACCCCAATGCCAGTACAGGTATGTTCAATTTCAATTCGATCATAGACTATGACTGGCAGATCGCTCTTGGCGGCGAATCAATAAGCGAAGCCGAATTTGAATATCTTGCAAACCTCAAGATGCCTCTTGTACGCATCCGCGGACAATGGATGGAAATGGGAAACGAAGAGATCAAAGCAGCTCTCAAACTATTCAAATCCTGCCGATCTGGAGAGATGAGACTTTCAGAAGCCGTAAGGTTAGGCATAGCCGAAGTTAATCCTGAATCTGGTCTTCCGATCAGTTACTCTGCATCAGGATGGATTTCACAGGTTTTTGACAGGTTATCAGGCAATGTCGGTATAACAGAACTGCCACAGCCGGACGAATTTGTAGGAGAACTGCGACCTTACCAGGTGAAAGGACTTTCATGGCTTGCATTTATGCGGCAGTATGGTCTCGGAGCTTGTCTTGCAGATGATATGGGACTGGGAAAGACCATACAAATGCTTGCCCTCTTATTACAGGACAAAAAAGATGGTGTAGATAAACCAAGCCTGATGGTATGTCCAACTTCTGTGGTTGGAAACTGGTACAGAGAAGCGATGCGGTTTGCGCCGTCATTGCGGGTTTTGGTGCATCATGGCATCAATCGCAGAAAAGAGAAGGAGTTCCTTACACAGGTATCGGAATATGATCTTGTAATTAGCACATATGGACTCGTTCACAGGGACATCGATACACTCACACAGGTCGAATGGAACGCTGTTGCACTTGATGAAGCGCAAAATATCAAGAACCTACTCACAAAGCAATCCCTCGCAGTGCGGAAACTCGATGCAGGTTATCGTGTCGCTCTGACTGGAACACCTGTGGAGAACCGCTTGTCTGAACTTTGGTCGATCATGGAGTTCCTAAATGCCGGTTACCTTGGTTCTCCAGATGGTTTCCATCGCAATTTTGCATTGCCAATTGAACGATATAATGACAAAGATGCAGAGATCAGGCTTCGCAATACTGTTCAGCCGTTTATTCTCCGCCGCCTAAAGACCGACCCTACGATCATAAAGGACCTGCCTGATAAAATTGAGACTAAAGTGCACTGCAACTTTACAAAAGAGCAGACAACACTTTATGAGGCAGTTGTCAAAGACATGCTGCATAAGATTGAAAATTCAGAGGGAATTGACCGCAAAGGCATGGTGTTTTCGGCATTGGTGAGATTAAAGCAGCTGTGCAATCACCCTGCGCAGTACCTTGGCGACGGTTCGGCATTGCCAGGGCGGTCGGGCAAGTTGAACCGCATCACAGAAATGATGGAAGAAGTGCTTGCTGAGGGGGATTCCGCATTGGTTTTTACCCAGTTTGCTGAAATGGGGAAGATGTTAAAGAAGCATTTACAAGAGGAATTTGGTCAGGAGGTGCTCTTTTTGCACGGCGGGGTATCTCAGAAGAAGAGGGATGAGATGGTCAGCCGTTTTTCAGAAGAAGATGGCCCCCGGATATTTATCCTCTCGCTTAAAGCCGGAGGTGTGGGCTTAAACCTCACCCGTGCAAATCATGTATTCCATTTTGACCGCTGGTGGAATCCGGCAGTTGAGAACCAGGCTACTGACAGGGCATTCCGCATAGGACAAACAAAGAATGTGCAGGTGCACAAGTTTATCTGCGACGGGACTCTTGAGGAACGGATCGATGAGATGATCGAGAGCAAAAAGGCACTTGCAGAGAACGTGATCGGTATGGGTGAAGGGTGGCTTACAGAGATGAGCACTGAACAGCTACGGGATATGTTTACATTGAGACGTGAGGCGGTGTTTGATGAGTAACTATGATCACTGGGACGATTATACCCCGTCAACTCCCATTGAAGTGGAGGGCGGCATCAAAGCCAAAAGCAAAAGGGGCACCATTGGGGATACATGGTGGTCCAAACGCTGGGTGAGCATCCTTGAGTCTTTTGGCTGGAGCAGTCGTCTTGATCGCGGAAGGAAATATGCAAGGAAGGGGCAGGTGCTTGAGTTTAATCTCATGCCCGGAAAGGTTGAAGCAAAGGCGCAGGGTTCGGTTCAAAAACCATATTCCGTGACAATTGAGGTACAACCTTTCACGGATGAGAATTGGGACCATGCGATCGAAGCAATGTCACAAAAAGCAATTTTCGCTGCAAAACTGCTTGCAGGCGAGATGCCACATGATATTGAGGACGCTTTCAACGCAGCAGGCGTATCCCTGTTTCCTGATTCGTCAAAAGGTATCAAGACCGGATGTTCCTGTCCTGATAGTGCAAATCCGTGCAAGCATATTGCAGCGGTTTATTATATTCTTGCCGAAGAGTTTGACCGAGATCCATTTATGCTTTTTAATCTCAGGGGCCGGACACAGGAGGAGATTACGGAAGCACTTCGCAAGAGTCGTACAGTAGTTGCTGAAAGTCAGTCTGAGTCAAACCTGTCGGACGTTGTTGTAGATACAAAGGGTATGGAAGGGGCAGAAGGAGAGGATAGCGAGGATGATGGAGACAGCGCTGAACTATCCGTTGCCGATTTTTGGGGTGGAACGGAACTTGAGTCTTTTTCAGTTGATATTTCCCCTCCTGATGTGCCGGCAGCCATTATTAAGCGTCTGGGCACGCCTAAATTCTGGGACAGCAAGAATGATTTTGATGCAGTGATGAGCAAATTATATGGTGAGGTCAGCAGGCATGCTATTGAATCTGCTTATGGGGAACCAATGGTATTAAGTGAAGACGATGATGTGATCAATGAGGACGTGGACATGGCAATAAGCCAAACAAATGATGTCGATGTCTACCAGTTTAGAGTAACACTGGATCAATCAGAGCCGTCTATCTGTAGAATAATTCAGGTTACAGGTGACATTGTACTGTCAAATCTTCACAAGATCATACAGTCTGCTATGGGATGGAGTGACTCTCATCCCCACGTGTTTTTTGTAGATGGTGATTATTATGGTGAATCTGACCTGGATAATATGTTTAATTCGATAGATGAAAAAACGGTTAAATTGAGCTATTTGATGTTGGAGAAGGGAGACAAAATCTCCTATAAGTATGATTTTGATAATTCATGGGAACACAATATACTGGTTGAAAAGATACTAACACCTTACCCTGATGTGCATTATCCCGTGTGCATTAAAGGCGAACGTGCCTGTCCACCTGAGAACTGCGGCGGGATTGGTGGCTATGGCTATATTTTAGATGTGCTTAAAGACCCGGATGATCTAAGGTATGAGGATATGATCGAATGGATTGGCTGGGATTTTGACCCTAAATATTTTGATCTTGATGATATCAACGTAAGGTTGAGTTTGATCACGTGAAGATGCTTGTATCTGCTACACATAAAAATAGACCTTTCCAAAAATGGAGACTTTTTATTATTTTCTGGTCACACTTATCAATCAGTTCTGTTAACCGCGGATACACTCACTTCCTACGGAGTTGAGTGTCTGCAAGGCGTGCAGGTAACGCAGATAAACGTGGATACTGCATGCGAAATCTGCGTTCATCTGCGTTCATCTGCGGTTCATTAAAAATCAAATGACCAGAAGAAACATTTATGACCCATGGGGACACCCACGAGCATGAAAATATGGTATTTTCATACCAAATTAAAAAGTCTCTGTTTGAATAACAGTATGCAAGAGGCAATAAGGAAACAATTTATGAAGTATAAAGCTATTATATCTTTATGGCAGGCTCGCATTTTTTCGCCACTTTGTGGCTCGGTCTCGGCAAAGCCGAGATTCTAATAACAGCAGATAAAAAGCTACGGTGCTTCGCACCTCCGGCTAAATTGTCTTCTGCACTTTTTTTAATACGTGAAACATCAAGCAATATAAATATGCGTGGGGACGAACTATGACTGAGAAAATAAAAGTTTATGGATTACCGGCAGAAGAAGGACGATGGATTTTCGTTGCAATTGGATTAATAATAAATCTATGTTTAGGCAGTGTTTATTCATGGAGTGTTTTTAGAAAGCCAATAGAACAATTGTTTGATATAGGTGCAACTGAAAGTGGATTGCCATATATGTTCTTTCTGGCATCTTTTGCGATATTAATGCCAATTGCAGGGGGTCTCTTAGATAAATATGGTCCCAGAAACATAACTATATTAGGTGGAGTATTAGTTGGTCTTGGTTGGATATTAGCTAGTTTTTCATCAAGTATAACGATATTAATAATTAGTTATGGGTTGATTGCCGGAGGGGGAGTAGGTGTCGTTTATGGGGGACCAATTGCAGTATCAACGAGATGGTTTCCGGATAAAAAAGGCTTAGCAGTTGGTTTGACAATAGTGGGTTTTGGATTATCTCCATTTATAACCGCTCCTTTGGCAAAATTGCTTATTGATCTATATGGACCGCTTCAGACATTTAATATTTTGGGAATAGTCTTCCTCATACTCATTATTTTATTGGCAATGCCTCTTAAGTTCCCTCCTCCACAATGGACGCCTGCCGGATGGAATCCCTCTGAAGCTGCGGCCCCTATTGTAAATTATAATACTTCTAAAATGCTTAGAACTTCGACTTTCCATGGATTGTGGTTGTGTTATGTAATAGGTACATTCAGCGGGCTCATGGCAATTGGAATTTCGAGCCCGGTAGGACAAGAGATCATTCATTTGACTCCTGCAACAGCAGCAATGGCGGTCTCAGTATTTGCTGTTTTTAATGGAGTCGGGAGACCGCTATTTGGTTGGCTTACTGATAGAATCACTCCAAGAGATTCAGCAATAATCTCTTTTATAATTATATTCTTAGCTTCAATAGGAATGTTAAATGCCGGTGAATCAAATGTAGTTTTATACATGGTTTGTTTCTGTTGTTTCTGGTTGTGTCTGGGTGGCTGGTTGGCAATAGCTCCTACTTCTACAGCAACATTCTTTGGAACCAAACACTATAGTAAAAACTATGGTGTGATGTTCACCGCATACGGTGTCGGTGCAATATTAGGAACTTTAATATCGGGAAGTCTTAAAGATATATTTGGGAGCTATATCTATACTTTTTATCCGACAGCAGTGCTTGCAATTATTGGAATAGCAATCGCAATTGTTCTGTTAAAACCGCCTGAAAACTGAAATGTTATTCTGTGATAAGCTCGCCTTGTTCGGTGGCTGCACATATGCAGCCACCAAATCCACTCTTCAAACGTATGGATACAAAATTTGATAAAATTTAGACAAGTAAAGAGGAACCTACAATATCAAAACATTCGGGACTACACATAAAACATCAGTGGCCGATTGTGATTAAGAGATATGTGTGAAATCGGTGCAATGCGTTAAGGATATAACTACCAATGCAACAAAACATCATTCATGAACCATAAAAACAGGACAGCACCCAGATATGACATGCTATTTGAAGACGGCACGTTCAATGCCACTCTCCTGATAGGCCCCGACCCGTGGGATGCGCATTTTGACTCCAGTGTTTTTCTGGGAGCGCGGCTCAAACTCAGGAACATCGGTTTCAATATGACCGGGCAACTTCGCGGATATGAAGAATTCAGGACAATATTCAACCATGATAACAACGACGTTGAAGCACGTATCCGGCTAGTTCATGGCAGTAATTGTGACCTGAACTTACAGGAACTCTGGCAGGAATCGTTGATACATGAGGATTTTATTTACCTAAAATCCCATGCAGGATACGGCAAGCACATCAGTCTGAGCGATGATGTGGGAATCTTTACCGAAGCAATGAAAGAGGGGTTTGAACACCCGGACAAAAAACTGCATCAATTGTATTATCTTGATTGCTGCAAAAGCGAAATGTATTACAAAGACGCTTTCCGTGACTTTGTGGGACATGAGGGAGTAGACCTTATCCTGCATCAGTGGTTTTGCGATTATAAGAAGATCGGGCCTATGGTTGTACTTATGCGAGAACTGATGGCAGGGTCGGATTTTGAGACTATTGTTGCCGAAATGAATGAAGAATATGGTGTGCCACATTTTGATGTGGAAGATGACCCTGCTGATATGAGACTTGATAGGAAGATGGTTACGTATTCAGTGGGTTAGATGTTGTGGTGGGTGACTTTTTTCGGTGGTACTCGTCATTAGCCTGTTTTTGGCGGGTTTGCGTTTTTTGAACCATCCATCAAGTCCCCAAACACCAACACGCGGCGAATTGACTTCTGACATCAATCGTACAACAAACGGATATTTTCATCCGCAAGTGTCGGTTGAATTATCTCCTTCCATTTCGAAGATTTCCATGTTCCGAGTGCTGTGTGTGTGTCATAGTAATTCTGAGGGATTGGATGCGTACCTATCACAACGTCAAGCCCATACTTTGTTTTGATTACGTCTCGAAATTGAGTAATACGAGGGCATGGAGGATATCCGACAATAAGCCCTGTGGCGAGGTGTATAACATCTACTCCGTTCTTCTTCATTTCTTCTGGAGCGTATTCGATATTTCCACCAGGGCAACCACCACATGCAGTATATCCAACCAATTTTACCTCTTTATCGTTATAAATGCTGAATGCACCTTCCCTGTTGTTGAGTGCCCTCAGACATTTGCCACCGGCACACCCGCGGTAGCGGTCGCATATAATAATCCCAATCCGTATCTCATCACTCATTTTACGTCCTCCGTATCTTTTCCATTACTTTCATTTTTTGTCCTGTACATCTGATACAAGCCGCCAATAAGCATTACTACCAGCGCATCGAGATTTCGCTCGCTGCCGGCACCTGTGTGTTTGCACGGATGCTCAGGATATAGGAATTGCGTATTTTGCGAATGCGGGTGGGCAGTCGCAGTAGAACGCGCCGCCTACGGCGGAGTCTGGCTATTTGGGTCGTGCATCGACATTTTATCGAAACAAACTAAACAAGTACAAATATAATTTACAATCATTCCTGCCCTCTGTTATCCACCACATTTGCAATACCGGCAAGTTTGTCAAACAACGGATGTTCCAATTCACCCTTTCTTATAAATGTAAACTCTGCATCCGGGTTAAGTTCTATCAAACGAATAGTATTCTCAAGAGCACGCCCAAGTACCTCATGGTCGGGAGTTGCAACAACTTCGGCATTGAATGGATAAACTTCACCAAGTTCAACCGGATATGCGCCAAATGGCGGCTTGAATGTGAGCAAATTATCATATTCACTGTCCCTTTTTGTAGGGTTTGTACGAATTATCGCAGTTCCTTTGATAGTGAGCCTTTCCAATCTGTTTGAAAATCGCAGGACTTCAGGACGGTCTGCAGATTCGGGACCGCAGTAGAAGAATGTTGATTTCGATGCAGGGTCGCATTGTTCAAGCCAGTCTGAGTGTTTGTACGCCTGCTTGAGTCCTTCCAAAAGACGCGGATGAGCACGGCAGCGCAGTTCAACAAGTTCGAGCAGGTTGCCTTCTTTGATCGATTGTTTTACAAGCCGCATCTCTTCGAATGTCACATATAGGTTGTGCCGTGCAAGAAGTTCTACGCGATCTTCTGCGTTATTGAGTTCATCTGCTGTGTGTTTTACACAGACCGGACATGAACATGGCAGATAGTGTAAGTTTTCAATATGATATGTACCGTGGGATGTCATGTAACGACCATCTTTTGCATATAATGCATAGGCAGCAGAGTCGAATAGGTCACAGCCGAGTGCGACTGCGAGCGCGAACATCATTGGGTGGCCTGCACCGAAGAGGTGCACGGGTGCGGTTGGGTCGAGTCCTTTTTTGGCGGATACGATTGCATCTACAAGGTCTGCATAGCGGTATGATTCCATCATTGGTACGACTGCACCGAATGGATATACGTCAAAGTTAAGCTCTGAAAGTTCCCTTGCACATCTTTCCCGAAGGTCAGGGTATGTTGAACCCTGTACAGGTCCTGCGAGCAGCATTCCGTCTTTGACAAGTTCCCGTGCTTGTGCCAATCGCTCGATGGTTGTTTCAAGTTCGGACTCTGCCCGTGATCTTGGAACGTCGGGGGGAGTAGGGATATCGAGAGGAACACCGATGTCTGTGCCGATCTTCTGCTGGAAGTCAATGATCTGTTCGTTGGTTACTTCCACTTCACCGTATACGGATAACTGGAACGACCCCGAATCGGTCATAATGGGACCGTCGAAGTCGAGTAGCGAGTGCAATCCGTCCTTCAATGCTTTCTCTCGAAGTTCGTCTTTGCGATAGATGATATAGGAATTTGTGATGAGTATCTCTGCACCGAAATCCCTCATCTCGCTTGGTTTTATGGTCTGGATGTTAGGATTGATGACAGGCATAATGGTTGGTGTTTCTACTACACCGTGAGGGGTTGTGAGCCTGCCGATGCGCCCTGCGGCGTCTTTTTGAATTATTTCGAAATTTGATGACATCTGGAGAAGTAGATGGGGGTTGGGATATATCTAACCGACGCTCGGTCAATGGTCAAATATTGCTGCGCCTCGCGCGCGTGTCCCCGCAAGGAATCAGTGCTTCACTTCATCGCGCGGTGGAAAATAGAATATCCACTCTTGGTAGTAAGATCTGTTAGAAAAAAGTGTAGTAATAATAAGAGTGAGCACAGCAGCGATCCGTAGTTCCCGAGGACTCTCGTACCTCAGTACAATATGGAACGCTGGCAGACTTATCTTCTGTGTTCGGAATGGGTACAGGAATTACCCTGCCGCTATGGCCGCCATACTCACAACTTATGAAATGGATTTGTTAAGCCAAGGTCCGGATTCGAACCGGACTAGAATCGCTCTGCAGGCGATTGCGTAAGCCTCTCCGCCACCTTGGCATCTGTAACGCGAAGCATAGTATTGACGCAATCGATATAAAGGTTTACATCGCGACAAATATAATTTTTGTTTGGAATGGAATCATGTATAGGTGCATCGCATTCAGGCTTGATTTTTGACATTAGCCTGTGCGTGTAATGTTTAATTGTTACATTACACGCATACCAGAATTCGCCTGGACATAGCAAAGTAGAGAGGCACGAATATTAGTAGCCGCGGACTGAACACCTCGTTGCCTTGGTGCGTACATCCCGACTCTATTAACCCGGTCTTTTACCGGAATTCTTAGCGAGGTCTCTTTTTAGGTTAGATTTCGAGCTTAGATGCATTCAGCTCTTATTCCTTAGTGCGTAGCTGCTCGGCACTGCCTTGTCAGACAACCGATCGACCAGTGGCACCGTTGCTCTGTTCCTCTCGTACTAAAAGCAACTTACCCTCAGACCTCATACACCTCTAGTAGATAGTAACCGACCTGTCTCACGACGGTCTAAACCCAGCTCACGATCTCCTTTAATAGGCGAACAACCTCACCCTTGGCTGCTGCTGCACAGCCAGGATGGAAAGAACCGACATCGAGGTAGCAAGCTGCCGGGTCGATATGTGCTCTTGCCGGCAACGACTCAATTATCCCCGGGGTAACTTTTCTGT
>JAUWQD010000098.1 GCA_030611265.1 Methanosarcinaceae archaeon
CCTGTCTTTGCTTGGCCTTCTCTCGTCTGCATGCCTTCGCCCCCCTGTCTTCGTTTGGTCAGGTGTTGGCGGGCGCAGCGAGAGCCGGCCCCGGCTGGCATCGGGAACTGGGCACCGTGAAATATGCTGGATCGAATATGCCTAATGCAGACTTCTGGCGCCGGGGACCGGGTGCCGGATATCTGGCGCTCGGGTTCTGACAAACGCCACCCCGGCGTGAGGTTCCTACTGTGATCGACGGCGGTATGGGTGGGCGTGCCGGGAGCGCGTGTCGATCCGCAGGTTGGGTGCACTCGGATTTTTCCGATAGAGATATAACGTGTAACGTGTAGAAATATCAGGCCGTGTAATCCCGATCGTCGGGCATGTTGTTCATACAGTCTGCTTACTCATCGAACGATGGACTACGTTAGAGGTTTGCAACCACCCTCCGAGCGGCTTCCTGAGCTGATCGATATTCCCACCGGCCTGGGGAAGACCGATGCGGTAATCCTGGGCTGGTTGTGGCGCAGACGTCTCGATCCACGGGAGGAGGTTCGCACAGGAACTCCCAGAAGGCTGGTGTACGGTCTCCCTATGAGGGGTGCTGGTGGAGCAGACCAGGAAGAAGGCCGAGGAATGACTCGGCAGGCTGGGGATGCTTGGGGCAGAGTCTGCTGCGGAGAAGGAGGAGCTTGCGACGTATGATGAGGTGCTGCATAATAAATCGCTTGAGTATATTGATATTGACCTGGATGATAGGGTCAAGGTGAATTATGCGAAGTTCGAAGGTTTGGTGGGGAAGATATGAGTGCTGTGAATTGGGTAAAAATTAAAATAAAGATGCAAACTACAGATACAAGGTGAAAGAAATATGAGATCAATTATGGAAAAATGCACATGCTTTCCAGATGGTTCTAAGTATCTGAAAGCTGATTTGCATCTACACACAAGGACAGATAAAGAGTTTAAAACTGACATATCAGATGACACTGAGTTTGCAGAAATATATGTAAGTGAATTGAAGGAAAGAGATATTAAGATCGGGGCGATAACAAATCACAATAAATTTGATAATGATGAGTTCCAGATACTCAAAACAACCGCCATAAACGAAGATATCTTCCTACTACCAGGTGTTGAACTTTCTGTTAAGGACGGAAAACGAGGAATGCACATCCTCATTATATTTGCACCTGAAGATGCTGAAAAGGATGATAATAATACACCAAAGATTGAAACTTTTTTGACGTTCGCGTTCGGAAGCGATCCTCGTTTTGATGAAACGGGAAATCCTGCTCTTTGTAATCTAAACCTTGATACCACAATTAAAAAACTGGATGAACTAAAGTGCCATTATTTCATTATTCTCGCACATACTGACAATAACAGAGGATTTTTTAAAGAATTTGAGGGTGGGAGAATAAAGGATATCCTGAAAAGAGGTTATTTTAGAAAACAGATATTAGCATGTCAGAATACGGGGGAAAGTTCACGATCGACTTTTATAAATAACTGGGTAAAAGAGGTTGCAAAAGAAACGAGACAGGATGAATTCAGTTTTATTCCGGCGTTCATTTCAGCATCTGACCCCAAAAAAATAGAAGAGGTTGGCGCCAGATATTCCAATATCAAAATTGGTGAATATAGTCTTGATGCCATTAAGTTTTCACTCATGAATCCTGAACTGCGCATCAGGGATGAAAAACCACAGATCGACTATCCTTGCATCAAAAGAGTTCAGGTTAAAACTGATAAAGCGATGTCTGCATTTGACATACACCTAAGCCCTGACATGAACAATTTAATTGGAATTCGCGGTTCCGGGAAATCAGCGCTCTTAGAAGCCATACGGTATGCACTGGAAATCGATGCCAGAGAGGATCGTGAATATAAGGATGAGCTTCTGGAAAGATACGCAATCGGGTCGGGTGGAAAGATTATCCTTGAAATTTTGGCGTCTGGACAGGTATACCGTATCGAGAGAATAATGGGTGAAAGACCAAAAGTGTACAGGGATGATGAATATATTCCTAACCTTCATCCATCGTCTATGTTTCCTGTTGTCTATTATGGACAAAAGGACATTCAGCTACAATCTATGGACAGAGAACAGCAAATTGAGCTGATCGATCAGTTTATAGGGGATAAATTACTGACGATACAGAAACAAATGCGGGAAAAAGAAGACGAAATCAAAGATATGCTAAAAATCCTCGGCAATTTGAAAGGAAAAATACAGAAAAAAGAAGAATATGAAGCAAAAAAGGCATCTTTAAAAGAAAAAATCGCCGTTTTTGAAAAACTGCAGATAGCAGATAAGCTACAAAAAGAAGCCAACTTTAAAAGAGATGAAGTGATATTTGAAAGGCTTGCTGAATTCACCAAAACTTCAAAAGATGATTTCTCTACCTTCGAGGAAAAGATTGAAAATAGTTTTTCTTACATATTCCCCATTTCTTCAAAAGAGAATCCCGATCTATTTGCAGAACTTGAAGCACAACTGTTGACTTTAAAAGATACCTGGCTCAGGCAAATTGATGAAATGGAAAAAGTGGGCACTGTTACATTCGTTGAGCTTGAGAAATTGAAAGATAAATTTGTCGAAGCTCGTGACAGTGTAGAGGAAGAAATTGCCAGAATCAAAAGGGAGATCGATATTCCTGAAGTATCCCCCGATGATTTCGGACGGTTTGTGAAGGAACTTGAGCAGGTCCAGGTAGCCATTTCCGAGATTGAGAAATATGACCAAATGGCAGTGAAACTCGAAAATACAAAGCAACGTTTGTATTCCGAACTGCAAGATCTATGGCATGAACAATGGTCAGAGCGAGAACTAAAAAAAGAAGAGATCAATGCATCACAAACAGTCATACAGCTTGAAATCGATTATAAAGGGAATAAAAAAAGCTATGCTGAATTTATGAAAGAAATGTTTCGGGGAACCGGACTGCGTGGAGAAAAGCTTGACAAGCTTAGCAGCAATTTTTCTGATAACATAGAGCTATTCAATTCACTGGAAAACAGGAATAATTTCCAGGAGATAGGTTTTACGGATAATGAATGGTTAAAATTTAAAGAACGGTTTTTTGAGCTGGAAGAAGTATTATGCCTCTATCGCGTGCCGGATCTCATCGAAATCAGATACGATAGCAAGCCCATCCAGAAACTATCATTGGGACAGAGAGCTTCTTCTTTGCTGTTGCTCCTCTTATCACAGGAAAATACACCTGTGATCCTGGATCAACCAGAAGATGACCTTGACAATCAGACAGTATACGAAGGTTTAATTAAAAAAGTTCTTAAGTTAAAAGGCGAACGTCAGATAATTTTTGCCACGCACAACCCGAATATTCCGGTTCTTGGTGATTGTGAGCAGGTGATCATATTTACAAATGAAGATGATAAAATATTAGCCGAAGCCGGAAGTATAGATCGGTCCCATATCCAGAAAAAGATAGTTGATATTATGGAAGGTGGAGAAGAAGCTTTCACTAAGCGTAAGGAGATTTATTATCAATGGACACTTTAGAACTTTTAGAGCTAATTGAAAAGGGCGAAGATTCACAGACCCAGTTTAAGGAGCGATTTGGGAGCATAGATTCATTAGCTGCTGAGATATGTGCTTTCAGTAATTCAAATGGTGGTAATATTATAGTGGGAGTATCAGATGACGGGGAAATTACTGGGTTGGATAAAGAAGAGATTCACAAATTAAATGAATGGGTGTCCAGTACATGTTCTCAAAAGATAGATCCACAGGTCAACGTCACCACTCAAAATATAAAATATCTGGATAGGATCGTCATGGTGATCAGCGTACCTATGGGGCCGAACAAATTCTACATTGCAAATGGCAAAGATATCTGGGTGAAAGTGGGAGCAGATAAAAGAAGAGCAAAAAGAGAAGAGATCCAGAGATTACTCCAGTCTTCCGGGCATCTTTATGCGGGTGAAATACCTGTGGATGACACAAATTTAAGTGATTTTGATATTGATCTGTTTAAGTCTTTTTATGAGCATCGAATGCTTGAAGCACTTGAAGAACTGGATATCCCGCTTGAAAAAATTCTATTTAACCTGAAATTGATGGCAGACGGAAAGTTGACCCTTGCTGGTCTTCTGGTATTCGGCAAAAAACCGCAAGAAAAAAAGCCACAGTTTGTGATAAAAGCAGTTTCATTTTCTGGTAATTCTCCTGACGTGGATGAGTATAAGGACAGTCGAGATATAAATGGCAGCATATCTAAAATCTTTGAAGGCGGGAGGTCGTTTCTGATAAATAATATACGAAAGATACAGAAGGATCAGCACTTTGACACAACTGGCATTCTTGAAATCCCGTTAATAGCCTTAGAAGAAGCCCTCATAAATGCAATAGTTCACCGCAATTATTTTATTTCCAGCAATATACGCATCTTTGTTTTTGATAATCGCGTTGAGATTATAAGTCCAGGTGCTTTGCCAAACACGGTCAGTGTGGAATCAATGAAAGTAGGAATCCATATAGAACGTAATCCAATCATAGTTTCCATGCTAAAAGATATCGAAAATATACCGTATCGGGGGATTGGAACCGGTGTCCAGAGAATCCTGCGCGAATGTGAGAACGCAAAAATAACTGTCGATTTCATTGAAGAGAAGGATAACGAACAGTTCAAAGTCATTTTTTATAGGAATTGATTCCATTTTTCCAAAAGACAGCTATGAACCTACAAGACCTGAAGTTAAATGAAAGACAACATGCGTGCTATTTTGTATCTTGTTCTACTTAAAAAATGAGGACGATTTGAAAGGCATGGGCGTTTTCGAGCTGGAGGGCTTCAACCTCGGTGTTGGTGATGATGAAGTCTAAATCCCGAACGGCCTGGACGAGCGCGGAGGTTTTGGGGTCGTGGTCCCGTTTCCGGAGATAGCTATTCACGCGTTTTTTCAGGTCTTTTCCACTGACATCGGTCCTCTTCAGGGCCAGGAAAGGAATGCGCCCGGCTGACGCCGGGAGCTGGGCGCCGTGAAATATGCGGAATCGACTGTGCCTAATGCAGACTTTCGGCGCCTGTGTTGCAGGAATGGGGGTATTGGCCGATTGGGGGGCACGGTCACCGTTCGCTCTTGTATGTGGCATCCCTGCGCTCAGGATGGGTGGATGGGGTGTTGGTCGTCTTGGGGGCCTGTCTTTGCTTGGCCTTCTCTCGTCTGCATGCCTTCGCCCCCCTGTCTTCGTTTGGTCAGGTGTTGGCGGGCGCAGCGAGAGCCGGCCCCGGCTGGCATCGGGAACTGGGCACC
>JAUWQD010000055.1 GCA_030611265.1 Methanosarcinaceae archaeon
ACATTCAGACCCCTCCGAATGAAGGAGATATCTACGCAAATATATTTAAAAAACAGAAGCAATAAGCCTTTCAGATTCCTTAACCGATCACGCATGAAACACATTTTAATTTATCCAGATACTTCTCACGTAATAGATTAAGTGCCTGCCAATTCTCACTATTAACAATAAGTCCGTTAATATCTTCATCAAAATTGGTAAATTCGGCAAGTAATTTGTCTTTGAATCCCTGATCAAAAAACTTCGTATCAATTGCAAGATATGGATGATTTTTCAGGTAAGTTTCATCAATGGATTTGTTAAATGAAGTTATGGTTGCCTGCTCTTCCTCCCCTATTCCAAAAAGAACATTCCATTCATTGAGTTGATCCTCATTCTTCACAATCTCAGAATACAACTCCTTAGGCACATTATCAAGCGTCATGCAGTAATCAGTCTCCATAACGAACTTCTTTTTCTCAAAGAGCATCTTCTGGAAATCTTCAATTTGAGCCAAGAAATCAATAATTTTCAGGCAAATACTCTTCATCACCCTCACCCGGCTCACATACTGCTCCACACCCACCTCGTTCTCAGTGCCCAGGTCATCCAGGTGGAAAACTTCGTTCTTAATGTAAAAATCCAGTTCCTGAGTAAGGAATCCTTTCAAGTCCTTGTGGATAAAATAATCAGTCGTGTTCTTCTTCGTGTATGCTCTCAAATGCTTCTCAAGAACAGTTTTCTCCGTATCCTTACCTTTATCCACAACCCTATCCAAAGCCCCCCTCAATCCAGAATCCTGAACCTGCAAAGGTATATCATCCTTCATTCCTGCGATAATAACTTCCTGCACATTCTTCTTTCCATACTCCTTCTCCTCATCCTTGCTCAAACCCCGGTACTCAAAGAAAATGGTCAGCGTCTTGCTTGAATCATCGTAATCCACATTGTCCCCTGCCAGCACAAAGAACCGCTTCTCAGCCTTGTTGTTATTCGTCGTTCCCTCTGCCTCAAGAATGCGAAACTCAACAGTGTATTCCCCCATCTTGAACGAGTAGTTCTTAAAATTCTCCCCGGTCTTGATGTAGTACTGGTCCTTATTCGCCCAGTGAAGCACAACCTCCTCACCATTGTAGGGAATGGCGTATTTCTCCTTCTGTGAATACCGGCGCAGCGACATAAAATCCCCATTGTCGTAGTAACGGGAAAAGAACTGGTAAATATGACTGAAAATCTCTGCTTCCTGCTGGTCTGACATATCAGAATCCTTCATTGCCACACGTACCTTCTCATACCGTCCAGCCAGTTTCTTTGCAAACGGCGTGGTCACATAAATCTGATTAAGCTCCCCGCTATCATCCAGTGCATCCTCACCCAAATTCTCATGAATCTCCGCCTTAATAGCATTTATCTCATCTTTGAGATTCGCCCCCTTCGATTCTGAGTACTCCCCAAACCCAGCTTCCACCGCATCAATTAAATCTTTTTCAATGAACTGCTCAATCTCATCCCGCTTCTTGTTCATTATGCGGTAAATCCCAAAATCAAGGTCAGCAGAATCAAACTGGAATAAATTTCTAAGCAATCTTTTAAGCTGGTTTTTATAATCGTCGGTCATATTCTCACCCACATTCATTTTTTATATCTGCATATAAGTTTGTAATGGCATTTTCCACAAAAGTTTCCAGGGCATGCCGTAAAATCCCGGTTCATAATTCCTTCAATATAATTTCCTGCGGTAGCTTCGGCAGTCTGAAGCGCCGCATCATCCACTTTCACTTTATTTATGCTCCCATCCTCCAGAAAAGCCACCGAACCCTTTGTCACAGGCTCACCAACCATCTTCAATCCCATCGAATAAAGCTGTACCTGCATAGCCACTTCATCCTTTGAGATTACCGAATCAGAAGTCTTGTAGTCCCGTATCTCAAGATTTTCATCATCATGTAATATCACATCCACCTTCCCCATCACAGTAGCCCTTTGAAGCGGGAATTCAATGCGGCTTTCCACCTCTTTAATGCGGTTCATGTCATCCTCGTGTTTCTCAACAAACTGCAAAAGCTTATCCAATGCAGTCCTCTTGGCATTTTCCGTCATTTTCTTACCCGCAAACGGCAAGTGGAAATTCTCTTCAATTGACTGCATAATTGCACTTGAAGGATTATACCCCTCATCACGTATCAGTTCACCCGCATGACGTAAACAGAAATGCAGCGTATTGCCGTATCCGATCATAGGGTCCAGTCCAGGCTGGTAGTTCCACACATGAACAAAACGGTAAAGCTGAGGACACTTCCCATATGTGATTAACTCGCCCGCTGCAAACGTCTGTATATCTTCAATATCCTCTATCGTCTCAACCTTGCACAGTGGAAGCGAATCATTACGGTATAATTCAGTCATTTTCGAAAGATTAAGACCATCACTGATAAACTCACTCGGCCTCACTTTGTTGCTAATTCTTTTAAAGTAGCTCACAACAAGTATTTCCTTTGCCCTTGTTAATGCCACATAAAACAACTTACGCTCACTATCAATATCACTTTCATATTTCTCCACATCAAATAAATCTCTGGGTATGAGCCATTTTCTTTCCCTGCCAGTCATGCTCGATGGAAATCGTCTATTCACCATCGCAGGAATAAATACAATCGGCCACTCCAGCCCCTTAGCCTGGTGAATTGTCATTAATTGCACCGCATCCACACCGCCAATATTATCACCCGCCTGCTCTTCATACGATGCTGTGGCATAGAGGGTCATGTACCAAAACAAACCCTTCAAGTCACGTTCCCATTTTCTCTTCCTCCCTCCAAGCATATTCGCAGATTCATAATCGGAAAGAATTGAACCAAACCGGCCAAGGTTTGCCATAATAACCATGTGGTTTGGATTATCCGGATCAAACTCCCGGAATCCCAGAATAATCAGAAGTTCCTGGTATATTCTCGTGAAATCTCCATATTTAGAATTAATCGCGGAATCTTTCCATTTCATTAATGTTGAAGCCACATCACCTGACAATGATATATCAGGCACACCCGTTCTCCAATTATCAAGTGCTGAATAAAGAATATCATCGCCATCAAGCGCTTCATCTTCAGAATCATCTTTCCAGAACGCTCCATCGAATAACCATGCAAAAAGTTTTCCAGTTGCTTTTATTTCATATCGCCGGAAAAGACCAACTTTGCCTCCCACCATAACTGGTATATTCCTCTCTCTGAAAATGTCAATGTATGCAGGTGCAGATGTCTTTACACTCCTGAACAATATGCCAATGTCACTGTATGAGCATGCACCGCTGTTCACGTGAGATTCGATCTGGTCTGCAATCCACTCCGCCTCCTCAAATGCATCTTCAAATTCGCCAATAAATACGGCACCCTCTTCATTTCGTGTTGGGTCCAGATGTGCATACCTTTGTTCAAAATTATCCGAAAATTCATTTGCAATCTCAATTACTGCTTTTGTACTACGTCTGTTTTCCGTAATGGGAACAGTCTCTGTGTCTGAGTAATATGTAATAAAATCATCAAAGCAATCTTCATCAGAACCACGCCACTGGTAAATTGTCTGCCTCGGGTCACCAACAATGAAAATATGGGAATTCTCACCAATCATACGAATTAACTTTTCCTGCGCACGGTTTATGTCCTGATATTCATCTACAATCAGATATTCCACATGACCAAGCACTTCAGGTTCAGCAATTAGATTATCCAATGCAAGATTGATCATGCGATTGAATGTGAGGCGTTTATGTGATTCTAAAATCTCTTCGTATTTTTCAAACTGCTTCAAAAACTCAGGTGCTGGTTTTTTGAGTTTATTTTTAGGAATCAATTCTCCATAAACAACGTTTGAGGTATTCAGGAATGTTTCACAATTATTAGAAAACTTTCCACTATTCCCAAGTCCCAGTTCCCACCCTACACGCATCAGAAAAGCCATTTCCTGATTTTCATCGATTACCCCGTAATCTCCATATCCAAAATAATCTTCCAGCAGACGAGAACAATAACCATGAATTGTGCCAATGAACATATCACCAAGCCGAGCACAAACATTGTCACCACCCAAATGTTTGATTCTATCATAAACACGGCTTTTCATACTCTGGGCTGCCTTTTCTGTAAAAGTGAATGCAACAATAGCAGATGGATCAATTTGTTCATACAGAAGAAGATACACAATTTTTCGGGTAAGGGTTTCAGTTTTACCCGCGCCTGCTCCAGCAATTATTCGTAAATGATTCTTATTTGATAGAACTGCATCTCTTTGGCTATCAGATAATTTTTTTGGCTCGTTTAATATTCTTTCTAATAATTGTTTTTGATTCCCCATGTAACAATAATATTTACTATCCTCTGGTATATAAATTGTGAAAAGATTTATAAGTTTTATACTAAAAAATTTTATAAATGTGATGCCGCCCCCTTTTCGCCTTCATTCTGCCCGGGTGCCCGTCCTGATCTGCTCTGCGTGCCCTTGTAGTGTGGGGGCTGGCGGCGGCTCATAAAATATTTTGTTAAATCATGTCGTCATCGTCGGCGGGTTGGGTCGAATGTCGACCATGGGGATCAATGTGATGGAGCGCATCCGCGAGATCGGGATCACGCAGGCGATCGGTGCGTCCCCAGGTGCTGTACAGAGGATCTTCATTTTCGAAGGAATGGTGATCGGTGTGCTGAGATGGATCATTACCAATCTGCTGGCCCTGCCGCCGGGCATTATCGTGGGCAACATCCCCGGGAAGGTCCTCACAGACGCCCCCCTGGACCCCGGTTTTTCGCTGACAGGGGTCATGCTATGGATGGCCATCGTGTTGGTTTACCCGGCCATTGCGAGTTTTTATACGGCCTGGAAAGCGTCCCGGTTGACGGTGAACGAGGTGCTGGCATATGAATGACTGAGGTGGTACGGTGAGATGATGGATGGGGAGGGGGGCGGTATTGGTGATTTTGGTGTTCTGCATCGGGGTTACCATGCATTTGTTGCAGCAGGCAGGATTTACGCTGGATTTGCACAATCCTCATGGTTGAGCCAACGGAGGAAATGAGATGCATGAGGAGATATGGAGAGGGGCTTTTAGGAGATAACGGGGCATGAGGGGGGTTCGTGAAGAATGGGGGTGCGTAAACGTACTGGTAACCGAATTTTTCCAATAACTCGATGGCGGATTCGGTGATGCGATTTATGATTGATTACTCTCACTCACCAGTTTTTTTAATATATTGTAATGTTCAGGAAATACAGTTTCCATCATTTCCATAAGATACTTTACATTATTTTGACTTTCCTGAACAAGAGAGGGATCAAATCCTTTTCCTGTTATATGAGATTGGTCATTCATGAATTTATATATCGCTGTTTTTTTATTTTCATCAAAATCCAATGATTCAATTTTATGATAAAGTCCATCGGAATTTGGCACCATTACCATTAAAAAATATTCGAGGAGTTTTCTTGCCAAATTTGGTATGTGGTAAACGGATTCTATTGTTCCATCTGATTGAAAATTATATATTACTTTAAATAAATACTGATATTCACTTTCATATTTCGTTAACAATTCATCCATAGCATCCAATGTAGCAATTCTGTCGCCTTTAACGTATTGGTTTTTAATCATATAATATTCTTTACCACCATAACGCTTAGGATGATTTTTCAACCAATTCAAAAGTAATTTAAGAAAATCAAAATTGTGTGTCAAAATAAAAATTTGAGCCGAATCTTTTACCGCATTTTTTAAAAATGCAAATGCCTGGAATAATGAATTCGAATCTAAGCTACAAATCGGATCATCGATAACAATAATTCCATCGCCAACATTAAAGTCTTGATCTTCCAAATGTATTATAAAATAAACGAAAGCAATTGCAGTCTTTTCTCCTTCGCTCAGATTTTTTGCAATTTTGTCTTTTCTTTTTATTATATATCCTTCCTCAGCGATTTCAAACGTAAGTTCGTCTCGACCTAAATAAGTTATTAAATATTCGTTAATTTTTTCACATGCTGGGCCTGAAGTAGAGATTCTGTTTCTGTTATCAGTTATCCTCTGTTGAATTTGCGCTATACCTACATTAGTGGAGTCTTTTGGATTACCTTTTTCCAGGAAGGATATTTCATTTTGTAACTTTTTAATTTCTACTTCTAAATTTTTTATATCGTCGGAGATTTCGCTTAAATAATGATTTTCGAGTTTGGCTGTGGCCTCTTCTTTTGCTTGTGTGAAGTTATTGGTTTTCTCGTTATGCTTTAAAATTTCCTCATTTACTTTCTTTATAGCAGATATGAATGACTCTGTGCTAATATTTACAAATAACTCCAAAGTGGTCGCTGTATTTGTCCTTTTATTTTCAATTTCTTCTCTGAATGTGGAAAAATTTTCCAATATTTCTGTTTTGCATTTTGTAAAGATTTCTGCTTTAAAAGAATAATCATCTTGTAGTTCATCATAAAGGTTTGCTTTATCCAAAACATTTAAATTTTTTATCGTGGCATATAATTGCTCAATTTTATCTATTAAAATATCAATATCATCCTTAAGTTTCTTATCGGCATCATTAAAGTAGGCCATTAATTCTGAAATGCGTTCTTGTGGCAAGAGTTGATTGCAGAATTCGCAATTTGATGAATTCTTTGCGGTATGTAATGTTAATCCTTGCTCGACCCATTTAGAAACATCAGGATTTTCTTTCAGTCTTTCAATTATTGCCGTTTCAACCGTGCTCTCCAACAATGATTTGGCATTAAGAATAATTGCATTAACATTTTCATTGATCTCACCAATGGATAATTCATTAAGAATAGGCCTTTCTTGTTGCTTCAAGGTAAGCGAAAATTGATTTATTAATTTTTCTGATAGAATTTGTTTTGCTTCTAACCTTAAGAATGCCTGCTCTGCATTATTTTTACGATAATTTCTTGCTGAAACTCCACTGGTATTAGTACTGATAATCTTTGCGACATCTGTAAAGTGCTTCCCCTTTTCGTTATCCTTTCGTTCAAGCTCTTTTTTCTTCTGTTCCAATTCTTTAATTTTGCCTATATCGCCTTTTTTTTCCTGGTCTCCATATAGAATTTTTTCATCCTGTTTTATTGCATCTGCCAACTCTTTATTTTCTTTACCGAGTATAAAAATAGGTTTTGCTTTTCCACTTAAGATTTCAATATTTGCGGAAATATAATCCTGGTTAAATACTCTAATCTTTTTGTTAAATACGTTTTTATGAGTGAAGTTCCCATCAGCAGCCTGAATTTTATATTCAAGATCAGGATATATTTCAGATTTGTTTGTCTCAAAAGAAGCAAATAACTGTGATAATGTTGTTTTTCCAGAGCCGTTCCAACCATAAATCAGATTAAAACGCTTGAATTCCGGCAGGCTGGAATCCCATTTATAATCGGTGAAAATACCAAGATTTTTGATTGTTTCTATTTTAGTAATCATAATATCATTGCACTCCAAAAATTTTTAAAAAGGTAAAGTTTCCCTCTATTCTAAGGTTAAATGAAAATATTTTCTCACAATGAATATTTACACTTAAAGTATAAATAATTTTATATATCATCAATGTATGAGCAATGAGAATTAAATTCGAAATAAATAAACAAATAAAACATCCTCCATTCCATTATTAGGATCTCCTGCTGCCCTTTTCGGTTCACTCATACAGGGTGCCCGTCCCGATCTGCTCCGCCCGCCCTTGTGGTGTGGGGGGCTGGCAGGCGCTTTTTCGATTGAATCGGCGGTTTGGGAATGTGAAGTTAGATGTTATGCCAGTAAGTGCCGGAGCCACCAGAAATATATTTTTAAGATTATTTAAATACGCAAGCCCCCATCCTTCTCCGGCTCTGCTGCCGCCCCTTTCGGTTCACTCTTACAGGGTGCCCCTCCAGTTCTGCTCCGCCCGTCCTTGTGGGGAGGGTGCTGGCAGGCGCTTTTCGATTAATCTGGGAGGCTGTTCAGAGCGGATGATTTTGTGTTTGGATTGGTGTGGCCGCCCAGGAAAATATAATTATAGAGTGATTTAATAGGAACAATATGATTCGCAGTCCCTGCCACCGCAGCCCGTCAGGGCGGCATGGTGGCAGCCAACCTTGTTGATTCATGTAGCCTGGGTCTGGAGAGTCAGGAATGTGAAACAGGGTGCCGACTTTGAATGTGATTCCTGCCCTCTCTAGGGGTATCTGTATGGGGGTGGATATGCGCCGGGTGTGGGTTTGGGAAGTTGTATTCAGTTGTTGTGTGTGGAGTGTCGTCATGGCTGTTGAAATATATTATTATTTGATTTTAAAACCACGGAGGACACAGAGTGCACAGAGCGTTGTTGCTTTTCTCTGTGTTCCTCTGTGTACTCTGTGGTTAATATTGAAATTATTTCAGCCCCTTTAGTTCTTCAATCTCTCGCAGCCCAATCCCCATGATAGTTCCTTACGAGATATTTTCGTGCTTTTTTGGCAAGAAATTCTCGTTACCATTTGGTTCCGGCTCGTCCGGGTTGGGTCTAATCTATTCTATTATGTTATCCGCCCAGTCAAGTTTCAGTGCTTTTGCTATATCGTGAAGAACATCCCGAGGAGTTTCACGAATAGAGCGGGTCTTAACATGTAGCACGTCATAACCCCGTCCCATAAGAAATGCGTCTCGGGACGCGTCTTTTGCTGATTCATTGACATGAGTTTCTATTATTTCTCCATCTGGTTTAATGACCGTTTCCCCATCGACTTCGATAACCAAACGAATCCCATGATGGATGAGAATGAAATCAACTTCGATGTCTCCAACCTGTACGTGAACTTCCGGATTCCACCCCTCCATAACCATCCAGCTGAACAGTTCCAATTCGTACGGACTTGTCTTTCGCAGGTCAGAGACCGTTTCAACATATTTTACCAGCTTGCCCAAGATACCATCCTGCTGTCCACAGTACTTGAGATCTCCTACCACGAATAGGGCTTCCCTGGCTCTGGTCACTGCAACATTGATAAGGTTATGAGGGTTCTCGACCCAGCGGGCAGCACCATCAGTAATGCCTTTAGCAACAACCGGACTGAATATCATGACATCTCTCTCATCGCCCTGGTATTTGTGGGCAGTTCCAACAGTTACTCCCCTTGTAAGTTCTAACCTGTCAAGCTTTTCCGATATAGCATCAGCATGGGCTTTGAAAGGTGTAACAATCCCTATAGTAATCGCACCAAAACCTTCCATTGCTCTTAGTTGTTTAACCAGTTCGCAAACGGCTTCTTTTTCTGGATGATTAATCCAGCTTTCACCTCTTGCCCCCCGAGTGCAATATCCATTAACCTGATTGCCGTGTACTCCAGCGCCAAAGGGCACTTTCCTGGCCTGGGTGGGATCTTTTCTCAGGAGAAGCTTTTTTTGGTAAATATGTTGATTGGCAAATCCGATGATCAGAGGATGGCTGCGGTAGTGCCGGACCAGTGAAATAACGTCAGTATGTCGTCTTGGCAGGCAATGAACTGCAGATTTGTAAACATCATTCCCTGCATGACCAAGCAATTCCAGCCATTCAGTGATATCGAACTTCGCAGCAAGGGATTTTTCAGCCTCATAGCCGATGGTCCCAATGGCTGGAAGTTGTTCGGGATCTCCAATAACAGCTATTCGCCTGGCACGGTAGATCATTGGAAGCAGGTTCGTTAGAGTGCACTGGGTAGCTTCATCAATTACCAATAGATCAAATACTTCAGGCTGCATGGGAATTGACTGAGGTGATTGGGCTGTTGTGATCCATATAGGCACGGCATACAATGCTTTGGTGAAGAGGTCTGTTGAAGAGCAGCCTTCAATCCTGTCATAATTTCGTCTGTAATGGTTTAACAAAGCTTCCAAAGCCTTCTGTGCTTCGATGTCATTGCCAATACGCCTGAGCCAGCAATCCTTTGCCACATTAAAAGACAGAATCTCCAATTGACCATCCATAGCATCTATCTGCCCTTTGATTATGGCAGGTCTGAATCGTTCAAAGAGCTTGAACAACTCATCTATAGGCCAGATTTTCTCATGTCCATCTAACAAAGGTTGGACCGTCTGACCAATTTGTATCTTATCATGTCCATCCGGAACTGTTTCAAAAGCCTTTTTTAGTAAATTAATTGCCCAATTCAATTCTTCATTACATCGCTCTTGAGCATCTGGTAATGTCTTTTCAATAAAGAGTTTCCACTTTGCGTCCCTATCCTCGCAGGCTTTTAGATGTTTCCACAATTCACCGTCACTATCGGGAAGCGTGCTGTAGTCCGTCCTTTGGATAGAGACATATAAAGGTTTTTCATCCCACCATTCAGTAATCCGGGAACTCTCAGAGGAAATATTCCCGGCAGCGCTGGTATGTGCCCGGAATTCCATCTCAGCATCCCGTGCTTCATGCCAGGCTTTCAGGAGCACGGCAATTGATTCGCTGTAGAGTGCTGTCCTGGCAGATATAATATCATCCGGAGTGGGATTAACAGCAAGCGTTGATACCGATTGAGCAAAAACATGTCCGGGTCCTTTGATCCATGCTTCTTTGAGCGGGATTCCGGAAGCTATAGAGTGGAACTCTTTTGCAATCTCTAGAAGACGCTCTCTGGTTTTTTCTGCAATGGCCTTTTTATTCCAGGCAACGGCAGCCTCATCAGCAACATTTGTCTTCTCTTTGATAGTTTCTGCTAACTCAAGCCAGTTAGATAAATCGGTATCATTGGGAACACCATTGATGCGCAATTTAGTAAGCTTTCCTCTCAAAGCTTCAATACGATTCTCAATCCCTTCCAACACTGTTTTCTTTTCATTCCACAGATTTCGAACCGCAATCCAGTTGCTGCTCGTTTCGATAATCTCACTCAGAGTTTCACGGCCTGTTTTGTTCATCTCGCCTATTTTACGCCAAATCGAAAGCGGATAACTTGGCCGAATCTGAGCTTCGATAGACTGAAGTTTTCGAACCAGCTTATTACGTTGTGACCAGGGGAACCAATCGAATTTGCCTTTAGGGAGCGAACATTCAGTGGTATACACCGTAATCCATTCAGAAAATAGAGCGGAATCAACCTGAATATCATCCGGAATCCCAGCTTCCATGATGATGAGAGATTGTTCGTCAAACCGGTTTTTTAGATATTTGATCTCGGCAATTTTGGGCGACACCTCGCCACATGTGCGTCTGATGTCATTTACAAGTTGCCGCCCGGTTAGACTCCAATCGCGTGCATCTACTTCTCCTTCCCATTCATCAAACTCATCATACCAGTCAATAGGTACAATCTGTTCTTCCAAGGGCTTTGATAATAAGGACTTATAGCTTTCTAACCACGCTTCAATGAGCTCATATCCAGGACCTGAGATAAGCCAATTCCAATTATTTACAGAGCTGGGATCAAGACCTGCTTGCTGAACTGCAAGGTTTCTTGCATCAGCAGAACCTGCCGCACGCTTCAAAAAGTTGGACCTATCCTCTGAATCCTGACTAATTCTTTTATGGTATTCCTTAATTTTTTCAAGCCACGCTCGCAGAGGCCTGGAAATCTTATCTGTGAACTCATCAGGAGCAATTTCATAACCAAGCTCTTTAATCTCCTTGATATGCAGTTCACGAGCATCATTTAGATCATGGATTGCTGTTTGATACTTACCATAGGCGCTCAAAGCAGAGCGAAGTGCTTCATCCACTCGCTGAGGAATTTGGCTTTCAAGAATATCTAAAAGACGATTCTTTTTCGATAAGATTTCTTTATATCTTTTAACAGTTGTGCTGCTGTCATCCATTCCTGTCAATTTAACACCTGCTGCCACGATGTTCAGGGTTCTTCGAAAAGTTTCTTCGATATTATTTTTTTCCTTTTTGCCTGCCCGTATCGCAATTGGAAAATCGCTTTCAAAGCGTTTGAGCTTTTCATGGATCACATCAACTGCCTGATTATTTTGACTTGCGAAAAGGACACTTGTTCCTTTAGCCCAGGCATTCAATAAAGTAGAAAAAACTACCTGGCTTTTACCGCACCCTGGTGGCCCGCTGATTACCGTGACAGGCTTTGATTTCAGGATGCCAGTAACTGCTTCGTCCTGAGAAGGATCCAATGTAACCATGGGAAGTATATCGACACGAGTGTATATTTTCAGCTTACCATTCTCATTCTTCACAATGAATTTATCTGTCCTGACATCATTGATTGTCAGGTTTGCCCTGTCTTTCTCTTTATTAAGTCTGAGTAATAGTGAGTTATTTTCAGTGGAAACACTTATGGTATTACCATCATTGATTTTTTCAATTATTGCTGTTCTCACCCAGGCAACACCATAATTATGTCTTAGAAATTCTAAGAGTTGGGCAGTATCGTTTCCTGGAATTTCATTCCAGCTAAACAAACATTCTTTGACCACAGGAAGGTCCTCTAACAGTTTTAAACCACCAATCTGATCAGGATTATTTTCCAACTGCTTCACGAGCTGTTCATAGTCACGCATGAGGTTCTTATTATAGCCAATATTTGTGGTATGAGGTGCGAAAAGAATCCAGGGGGATGGGAGTGATTCTACCTTGCTATTGGGAAATTCCTTGCCAAGTTCGTAACCAAGTTCTGGAATAGCTCTTCCTAATTCCTCAACCAGACTGTCAGTTAAATCTTTATTTTCCTTTTTGCTTTTTAATCTGGCTTTTTCAATAATGTCGGGTAAAAGCTTATCCAGAGGTTTGTCTGGCTGTATTCCTTTTTTCTCCATGAAATCGAAGACCAGAGGCGATATGTCCCAACTACCCTTTTCTGGAATAATTCGAAATCCATTTTCTGAATCTAATTCTACACGTACTTCACGATAAATTATAGGTTTCCAATACAATAAAGCTTGATTTCCCTGACCTCGACGCCATTCGAACCAGCAAGGACCACCCAGGAATAATTCACTGAAACCTTCACCGCGTATCAACCGGCCTAATTGTTGGCTTATGATAGTTTTTTGTGGAATCGACCAGGGTCCGGAAAGAGAAGTAGGATGAAACCCGGCCACAGATGACCAACGCTCCGAATCGTTTTCTCCTGCGGGCAAAGCAAAGAAAGCTTCCTCAGCCCGACGAACGATTTCTTCGTGGAATTGGACTATTCTAATCCATGGAATCTCGCGCTTTTCATACGTCATGGTTTTTACTTGTATCGAATTTGTTAGATGTATCGAAATGCCCTGGAATTTTTATCCATAGCAGTACATATTTAAAATTTATTTAAATTACTGTTTTCCATATATCCTATTTCATTGTATTTAGTTTTTAAGATAACATGTTAACAATATTTCTATGAAAAAGGAACGCATTGCACAATCAAAGGTCACACGAAGAAATCAGATAACAATCCCAAAACAAGTTCAAGACAAATTAGGAAAAATAAAAGAAGGTGATTATATTCTTTTCTATGAAGAAAATAATCAGATATGGATAAAAAAAGGAGAGCTTGTGGAAGCCTCCAATATCAGATGACTGGTTAACTTTTTGGTTCTATATTTGGTTGTGTCCCAAGAGTGCACAGAGCGTTTTTGTTTTTCTGTGTGTTCCTATGTGGTTCATATTGAAATGATTCCTGCCGCCCCCTCTAAGCACAATATCATTTTCCAGTTATTTTAAGATACTGATTAACAGTGATTTGCAACGATTTTGATTAGCATCGGCATAAATCCAGAAATTCGTTGGATGCGATAAATGCCAAAATAACGGATTACGGAACTGTGCCAAAAGGCAGAATTTTTCAGCTAGTAAAAGTGAGTGATTTTAGGCTATTCTAGGCTAACCCATGCTCTTATTCTGAGATGAAATACTGGCAGTTAGACGGGTGGATAATTGATAAATTTTGATTGTCTTCCCATGTTCCTTTAGCTTTTTCCCAGGATTTAATGGAAATAATCTCTGACATTAGAGGCTATGCAAGCCTTATTTAGAAAATGGAAACTTTTTATTGATGGGATAAAAGGTTCAGGTAATCCATATAGAAATCTATATGGTAATCTATATAATATACCACACCAATCACAATAACTATGGCAAAAAAGAAGCAAAAGTTGTTTCCATCACAAATAAGGTATCGTGAAAAAAATCCAGTCATATCTTTCAGATTGAAAAAGGAAGAGAAAGAGAAACTTGATGAAATAGTGAAAGACACTAACACATCAGTAAGTGAGTGGGTTTCTGATTTTGTTAGAGGTAAAGTAGAAAAAGAGGATGAGAAATTAAGGCTGTTGGAGAGAAATATGGTGCTTGAAAAAGCAAATGGAATACTCCGAACAAAAATAAAGAATGTAATCAGATTTAAAGTTCCTTGTTCATTATGCGGAAATGATTTGATTTTAGAACCTTCGGATGAAAATTGGAAAAGTGAGATTTATCCAACATTAAAAAAAGCTTTTGAAGATTGGCATCATGTTGATTGTGCTAACGAATCTTAAAACAAACCATACATTCCATGGAGCAGAGGGCTATAGCCTAAAGTAAAACGATGACCCTTTGAGGCTAGCGCAAAGTCAGCACCCCGAACCCCTAACCCCAAGATACCGCGCCGTGTACATTGTAATGAAAAACCCCATCCCCATGCTGATTATCTGGGCAATTAGTAAAACCAGAGTGTTTTTCGCAATTCTTCGGACAGTATTCACCTAATTCTGCTCCTTGCTATTATTTTGCCCATCCCTGTAATTCTCCACCATAACCCCCACCCTCAACAAACTCCCAAACGTCCCAGCACCCTGTACCCCATACGCTTCCGACCAATATAATAATTATTCACATCCGTGATCTCAAGCTCGCCCCGCCCGTCCTTGTGGTGCGGAAACAGGCGCTTTTCGTTTAATCTGGGTAGTCTGTTCAGAGTGGATGATTTTGTGTTTGTATGGGTGTGGCGGCCCAGGAAATATAAATATAAAGTAATTTAATTGGAACAATATGATTCGCAGTCCCTGCCACCGCAGCCCGTGAGGGCGGCATGGTGGCAGCCA
>JAUWQD010000060.1 GCA_030611265.1 Methanosarcinaceae archaeon
CCCTACGCAGGAGTATCTACTGGAGTGCTCTTCTTTACCAAAGGCGAACCTACCAAAAAAGTGTGGTTCTATGATATGTCAGCAGATGGGTACAGCCTCGATGACAAGCGGACGTTCATTGACGGGAAAGGGGATATCACTGATATACTTGAAAAATTCTGGAGAAGGGAAAAGGAGACGTATGAAGATAGGAAAGCAAAATGCTTCTTTGTGCCGGTTGATGAGATCAAAGAGAATGATTACGATCTGAGTATTTCCAAGTACAAGGAGATCGAATATGAGGAAATTCAGTATGAAAAGCCTGAAGTGATCAAGCAGAAAATCCTGGAACTGGAGAGTAAAATCACTAAAACGCTATCTGAATTGGAGATATAACTTGAAAAATATTGAGCTAAAAAAACAACCTTGGTCAAATACCCAATGCATGAAGCATGAAATAATTCAAGATTAATATAGACACAGATTTCACCGATTACACTGATTTTCATAACTGTTTCTAAACAGTGAAAAATCCACATCTTCCACTTTTTTTGTGCATCGACTTCGCCGCTTGCAAACTATGATACTCCCTTTCCTTAGCGACTTTTTATTATTTTCCGGACGATCCGGATAACCGCCAAGTACGCAGAGGGACGCAGAGAAAAATAACAACACTCTGCGGTCCTCCGCGTCCTCTGCGGTTAATCTTTTTTGCCATGACCCATTGATCCAGAATAAATTAAAAAGTCTCTTTCCTTATATCAATATTGTACTTTGCAGATTGACCATGTTAGGATTTGTGCCAATTACCTAACATTTGTAGGGCAGGGTATTAGCATACCTAACACCCACTTTAGGAGCACCTAAATATGGGATGTGTACGTGCATGATGATTATGATTGGTAGAATGGATCGCCCGGAAAATCAATATGAACGGGTCTGCAAACAATGACCCGAAGCGAACATTTTCACAAAAATGTAATAGATTTTTATAAAAATGGCACAGGTCACAACCATAAAACAACCTTAAAAGGTGAAACAGGATGCGTTTAAACGATACAAATCTTTCACAGATGAAAACAGGGGAACCAGTCAGAATTGTAGATATTTGTGGAGGTCACGGGATCAGGCAGAAACTGAACCTTAGAGGAATCTCCGAGGGCAGTATCGTGCGTGTGATATCCACCAACGGTCCGGTCACCATCGAAGTCGATCGAAATGTCCTTTCGATCGGGCGCGGGATGGCACAAAAGATCAGGGTTACCAGGATGTGATTGGGTGGAAAAGAAATTATCCGAGATGGAATACGAAGAAGAAGGAACCATAACAGACATTGAAGGAACACTACGAAAAATGGTGGCTGGAATGGGCATCAGGGTTGGCAAGAGGCTGAAGATGATCACAAAACAGCCGGTGAAGGGTCCGGTAGTTGTGGTCGTCGATGAGGCAAACACCTCCCTTGGACTGGACATAGCAGAAAAGATCATTGTGGAGATGAAATCGTGAAAGTCTTGCTGATGGGGCACCCGAATGTGGGCAAAAGCGTATTTTTCAACCGTTTGACAGGGGCGAATGTCACCGAGTCGAACTACCCCGGGACCACGGTTGACTTTACGAAAGGATATATGAAGATCGGTGGTGAGGATGCCGAGCTGATAGATGTACCTGGTACGTTCTCTCTTGATCCGAAAGATAAAGCAGAAGAGGTTGCTGTGGCAATGCTGCACGAAAATAAGGATGTGAAGGTGATCTGCGTTATCGACGCATCCAAAATAGAACGCGGGGTCTATCTGGCACTGGAAATACTTGAGGAAGGATATCCGATGGTGATCGCACTCAATATGTGGGATGCTGCAGTTGATAAGAATATCCGGATCGATATCAATAACCTGCAGCGGATCCTTGGCGTTCCTGTGGTTCCGACTGTCGCGATCAGCGGCGAAGGGATAAAGGAACTCATATCAAGGCTAAAAGAGGCTAAACCCGTTGAAATCGAAGACATTATCAAGAACGCGGGAGGCCTGACATGAAACTGACTATTGATCAGCGCTGGGATCTTATCGACAAGATCGCAAAACAAACCATTACATTTGGAGAATACAGGCATACCTTAAAGGATGCGAACGGAGAACTCACGATCAAGCCGTTCACAGGCATACCCATTGCAATCGCTGTCATGTATGCTTTTTGGAGCATATTCGGTTCGTTTGCAGGATTTTTCACAGACGGATTCTTTGTCAGACTATTTGATGCGTACTGGCTGCCATGGCTCCAGGAAGTATTCCCAGGGCAGGGTGGATGGCTATATGCCATTATGGTCGATGCAGGGGGCATTGAGGGCGGTGAGTTCGTGCTTTCTGATAACTGTCTGGAATCGTTCGGTGTGCTGACATCGGGCTTATTCGTTGCAATAGGTGTTGTTCTACCCGCGATAGTCATATTCTACCTGATGCTTGCGCTACTCGAGGATATCGGGTACATGCCGCGGCTTGCTGTCCTCATCGATACTATGCTGCACAAGATCGGTCTGCACGGGTATGCGATCGTGCCAACGATCCTCTCGCTCGGGTGCAATGTGCCAGGTGTTACTGCGACAAGAATCCTTGAGACGAAGAAGCAGCGGTTTATCATGATGACGCTCCTTGCCATATTCATCCCATGCGGCGCCCAGATCGGGATTATGCAGGATGTAATCCCGGGTCTTATGGGCTGGATTTTACTCTATCTGATTATCGGGTACTTCATCTTCGGCTACATCTTAAACAAGATCGTTCCCGGAAAAGCTCCTGAGTTTCTGATCGATGTGCCGCCGTACCGGAGACCGATGCTGAGTAATATTGGAAAAAAGGTGTGGGGAAGGATCGCAGGATTTTTCAAGGTTGCAATCCCCTTCGTACTGCTTGGCGCTGCCATAGTGGGCGTTCTCTACCAGCTCGGAGTCATCCGGTTCCTTGGTGATGCGCTCGCTCCGGTCTTTGTCGGCTGGTTCGGCGTGCCAAAAGAGACTGCAGGTCCGCTCATCGCTGCGTTCCTCAGAAAAGACCTTGCGGTTGCGCAACTTTCTGTAATCGAGATGACCGAGTATCAGATGATCACAGCAGTGGTGCTCGTCTCGATCTACTTCCCGTGCGTTGCAACGTTTGCTATGATGCTGAAAGAGGGCTGGAAAGAGCTGCTTGGAGCAATGGCTGTTCTTACAGTGGTCGTATTCGCTTATGGTGGACTGATACATCTGATAGGAATACTCCTGGGGGTGGCATAGATGGCTGGGAAATCATCGGTTGCAGCAATCTATTTTGCCATACTTGGAATCGTAACAACAGCATTCGGGATTGCTGACATACTGGTAACAGCAGGGGCGAGTGAATTCGCTTATGGGATTCTTGAGATATCGGGTGGCCTCTTCAGAGGCGGCTGGGGCGGGGTCATTGTACTCTTTGCAGGACTATTCTACCTTTCAGGCATCAGGAACTTTGATGATATCCATCAGTGTTCAAAAGTTGTGATGGGCAGCATACTGATCTGGATCGTGGCAGGATGCGATATCTTTGCGATGATCACGGAATCGATACCTGGCGGAGAGGATGGACCGTGGTTCAACACACTCGATGGATTCATTGGAACGTATGCACCGCCTTATGCGCCGGCAGTGTTATTGCTGCCGTTCTCGCTCGTCGTAGTCTATTACATCTACAAAAGGAAACAGGAGATCTAAAGGTGATAATAGTATGACCGTAATGAAGAAGGTACTTTCAGGAACTGTGAAGGGAGGTACTATCGATGCGCTCGCCAGAGAGCTGGATATGAATAGATCCACTCTCATGGCGATGATCGATTTCCTGGCGAATGCAGGATATCTTGAAATAGCAGGTCTGCAGTGCTCTTGCCAGACTTCGAACCTGTGCGAAAAATGCTGCGGCCCTAACAGCGGTTCGCAAACAAAGATGTATGCGTTGACCTTGAAGGGTGAACAGTTCCTTTCTTAGAGCACTCTGTGACTTCATCAATTTCAATGGAAACATTAAAAGCCATCAGTTACTTAGTATTTAGTATGCTAACTCGAAAAGGAGAAGACTATCTCGAAGCAATCCTCAATGTCACAGAAGATAAGGGATATTCTAAAATAAAGGACATAGCATTCACCCTGGGTGTTAAGCCGCCAAGCGTTATTGAAATGGTAAAGAAACTTGATAAGATGGGTTTTGTTATATACAGGAAATACGACGGCATAACTCTGACTGAAAAAGGAAGAGAGATCGCTTTGATCATAAAGGACAGGCACGATACCCTGAAGGCTTTCCTGGAGATTATTAAGGTGCCTGAAAAAATTGCAGAGAAGGATGCATGCACAATGGAGCATGAACTGAATGCAATAACGACAAAACAGGTTAAAAACCTGGTAATTTTTGTAAAATCAGCGCCAGAATATCCTCAGTGGCTTGAGCATTTTGAAAAATTCTGCATAACTGGAAAGCATCCATGTGAGGAAAAGACTCACAGATCGAAGTAAGTTCAAGGGTTGTTAGGGCTTACTTGAGAATAACCTGTCAAAATCAATTTATGGTCTTCCGCCAGATATATAGGATAATTCGAACCGCAGATTAACGCAAATGAACGCAGATTTGCGGCATTGTATCTGCGTTTATCCGCGTTCATCTGCGGTTAATATTTTATTGATTGTTCTGCAGCAAGCTATAATTCATAATGGCGTATGTGCTGTGTATCTGCGCAAATCTTCAGTTAAATCTACCAACTTATTTCTTGGCAGTCCCTTAGATATTCCTGTTGATGGTAAGTACAATAAGTTGCTGTTTAAATCATACTTTGTAATCATACTTTGATTATTGCGCAGAGAATTTTTTATTTATTTCAGAACTTCTGCAGACATGAAAGCGATTTTGAAGATTCAGAAGGAGAAGGAAAACGTTCTCAGGCAGTATATAATCGTCTTCTATGCTTCGCATTTGGTTTTTGGGGGGTGTGGTCTATGTGGTGTTGGGGGAAGATTGGGGTGAAGGTGTAGGAGTCCAAAGACGACAATGATATATGCTTATGTGAGTAACAGGAATGTAAGTAAGATTAAAAGTCCGTTGGATATCTTACCGATAGAAGGAGGAGAAGCATAGTATGATTGAAAATAGAAAGTTTATGCCTTCCCTACTCGACCGAGAAATTAGCTCGGCAGAGGATGATGCTTTTGGTCACAGACATTTTGCAAAGGCACTTGAGAGCCTGATTGAATCGCCTGAGAACGAGCCTCCTTTTAGTGTCGGATTGTTGGGGAAATGGGGAACCGGTAAGAGCTCAATCAAAGAGATGTATTTGCAATCCCTATACGATGACCGTACCAAAAACAAAGAGGGTAAAATTAGATCCGAAAGATTTCATACTATCAGCTTTAATGCCTGGCGATTCGGCGGAGAAAACATCAAGCGAGCTCTATTGCGGCACGTATTTCTGGCTCTTGGGGGAGAGAAAACGCGTCTGAAGGATGAGCTGTTCCATCAGATCCAGAGACCCGAGTATGAGAAAAGAGATTTGGGCGATATTGTTAAAGAAGGTATCGACAAATGGGGTTTTAGCTTACTGCAAGTCGGTATAGTCTTCGCATTTATCATCGGAATCCTTTATTTCATACAATCGGTATTTAAATTATCTAACGAATGGATTATCGGTATGGTCTTAATTTTTACCATCGTTCCCACTATTAAATATTTATCAGATCCCAAGCGTTTCCTAATTCCGCGATATGCAAACATCAGCAGAATCGAGCTACCCAGTTCCTCTGCTGAAGAATATGAAGACCTTCTGATCGAACAATTGGGAAACTTCAATAAAGGGGAAGGCAAGAATTGTGAGCGCATTGTCGTTTTTGTGGACGACCTTGACCGGCTTTCCCCCGAAGAGATGATCAGTGGTTTAGATGCAGTTCGAACCTTTATGGAGATCCCGAAGAACCGACTCCCCAATGACTTGAGAATCGTTTTTGTCATTTCTTGTGACGAAGAACGTGTGGCTGATGCACTGGCTGACCGTAGAAAGCAGAGAATAAACCCCGATCTTCCAGGCGCAGTATTCAGCCGTACTGATGCGCGTCGCTTTCTTGACCGTATTTTTCAGTTTCGCCTTGAGATTCCACAGTTTCCCAAACAAGATATGCGAAATTTTTCCATGAAAAAGCTTACTAATGATCTACCTGAAATAGCTCAAGATCTCGAAAAACGGGAAGTGTCGCTTGAGAATGTTATTGACCGAATGATACATGTTGACGTCCAAAGCCCTCGTAATGCGTTGCAAATTCTAAATACTTTTACGCAGTGCTGGTGGCTGGCAAGGCTACGGGAACGTGATGGGTCTGGAACTGAAAGACCTGGCGGGCTCCAGGAGGGCGCGGTAACCAACCATCCAATTGCACTTGCCGCGATTTGCGCTCTCCGGGTGAATTTTCCCGATTTTTATAGCGATCTACAGCAGGAACCAGATATCATTAAGAGATTTACAGATGTGTTTATCCGAGAACTCTCCTTAGGAGATCAACCCGAAACAACTCAGAAAATTTTACAAAATTATCTCGATCCTGACAAAAAAGAACTCAAAACCGAACATCAGTCCTTGCGACAGTATATTGCCAGTCTCCAGGGACTTCGATGGCCATCAACTCTACAACCACTCTTACTTCTTTCGCAGGACCCTGTAACACGAAAATTCGGTGATAAGGCACCGCGTCTGTTTGAAGCGCTCGTATCAGGTGATCACCAAGGGGTTCTTATTCAACTTGGTCGGGATAAGGATTCCAAACCTCTATCGCTCGATGACGTACGCAAACTCCGTGATATGGATGAGGAACTCCACCGGGAAACGGTTGTCCGCAGGAACAATGCAGGAGCGGTCATAGCAGCATTGGCCAAACGAATTCCGGAAGACCAAGCACATTTTCTGTTGATCCCACTTTCTCGGCGGCTAGCTGAGTCCCCTGAATTAAGATCGCGGATTGGAGTCTCAAAGATACGGGACGTCCTTCCTCATGCCACGGCTGATGATCGCAGAGAAGTAGCAGGAAAATTGATCGAGAATCTGCTTCGAACTGAAGGCGAAATCGACTTCCGGCTGGAAAGTGGCGAACCCCCTTCACTTGATGAAGCTGCAGAAATGGCACGTGAGGTGTGCGATCTTGTGCTATGGGTGAGACAGCAGGATGGGTTGGACGCTCATAATGACAGGGTGTTTCTCAATTGGCTTGAGAACAGACGCGTGGCAATTGATAAAGAGGAACACGAGCTTCCTTTCAGTGACTTAGAAAATTGGATGTCAAAATATGAGGGCGATCTCCTGCCTTCCCTCAAAGGCCGCTATACAAAACTTCTTGCTGATATAATGGAAGCTGACGAGGTAAAAGACCTCGATACTGAGGCTGTTATACGTCGCAGTCGCACTGTATTTCAGGAATTAGTGGATGCCGGTGAAGATAGCCGGGCTGAACTTTGGGGGCAATTGAATAAATATGTCTCGGTTAGAATGAAAGAAGCCGTCGCTTTGGCATGGGAATTTATGGACCGTCACGTTAATAGACCTGACCCAGTCGCCTACACAGTCTTTGTTAAAAACTTTGCCGAACGTCTGAATAAGGATTTGGAAGATGAAGAAAATTGGGAGCTTGAAGGGGAGTCTGGGAGCCTATCCTTGTTGAATATGATCGAGAAGCGAAGAAACGATATTGGGGAGGAAGCCCAACAAACTTTGGTAAACCTTGCAATAAGCTGGAGCAAAATAGGGGGCACTGAGGAATTTGCAACTCGTTTGTTAGACTCTTTGTGCATCATTAACAATGAACTCTCCGGTGAAGTTATTTCAAACTGGACGTCACGAGTGCTGACGGATCTTCCAGATGCCTGCCTCGATTGGGTCGGTAAGCAGTTTATCAAGATTCTTAACGATAAACAACGTGATGAGTTAGCTACTCATCTACAACCGGCGTTCCAGCGCGACAATCTTACTGAAGAAGAAGGAAATCGCTACCAGCGCTTGATGGGGCAGATGCCGGAGGATGCTATAAAGTCTGACGTGATGCAGAATCATTTACAAGATTTGTTCCAGAATGTTGCCCAGCGCCACAACAATCCTAACGAGTATCTGTACCGGGTGTTTCCAGCCATACCACGGCTAATTAAGATCGGACCACCGGCTCCTACCGGATCTATGCTACATACGCTCTTTACGAACGCTCAGAGCAATCCAACCGTTTTTGGCTGGCTTCATGCTCAAATGGCTGAATATTGGCCACTGCAGAAGGAAGAACTGAACCCCTACAATCCTCAACAACTTTTCAATATAGCTCGGGATATCGCCAATCAACATCCCAACACCGAGCAGGCGTATAGTATTTTAAGCTCGATGCGCGAAATGGTTCAAAGAAATATAGTTGAAAACGAACAAGTTGCACAAGTAATTGAAACAGCTTGTGTCCTTTGGCCATATCACCAGGAACAGACACTTCATACTTTCCAATCTTTTCAACAAATCCCAAATCCATCCTTGATTGCTAACCTGATGGACCAAATCAACTCAGAAGAACCGGATGAGTCCAACCGACTCTCAGAGGTATGGGCTCATATGGCGGGGATCATGACTGAAGATCAGAGGATTGCAGCAACTAAAGAGATTTTAGGAAAACCACCCAAAGGAACTGAGCAAGAACCTGATTTATGTGTTCGGCTATGGATGGATGCACAGCAAGAACATAAGGTGGACCTGCTTCGAGGTCTCGTTACAGGCGAAGGTCTTAACGATGATCAAAGAAAACGGATTTTGCTTCAGATCGGACGGATAGTCCCAGAGTTGGGAATGGAGTTCTTCATCGGCATTTTACCCGAGATTTTTAAGATTCAAGATGCCCCTGAAACTGTTCGATCCGTCCTTGAAGCCGAACAAGAGATAAGTGAGATATTCCCCCAGATTTCGGACCGATATAAACTCGGATCAACCCTGCTTAAAGCTTTCATTTCTTCTCCATCGCAGGAGACGAAGAATAAGCTTGCAGCTTGGATAAATAATGTAGATGCTGCATCTGTGCTAGGTGACCTGAAGAGCATGGGGGAAACAACGAAAGAAGATCTTGAAATACTCAGGGAACATTTTCCAAAGTCGAAACACTTGGATAAAATCAAAGTGAAGCAAGCTGACTAACAAATCTCTTAGCAAAAACCGACTCGGTGGAAAAACCTACAACAGGTTCTTCCACAGAATAGTGGAGTGCATCCTAAAAAGGAGAGGCAAATGGAAACCCCATCGCAGAGATTGACAATTAAAGACCTTCCAATAAACGAAATACTGCGAGAACGCTTGACGAAATACGAGGCAGAAAGCCTTTCCAATTCAGAGTTATTAGCGATTATTCTTAGGTCAGGCGTGAAAGGAGATACTGCAATAGACGTTGCGAATCGATTATTGAAACGATTCGATGGGCAATTAAGAGAGATTCTTTCAGCGGACTTAAAAGAACTTGAAAGTATCAAAGGAGTAGGATTTACAAAAGCCATCCAGATGAGCCAATGGCATTCTGGCGGAAATGCCTCCTTTTTTAATAACCTCTGTAGATAGTTACTATTCAACTTGAAATTGTATCCACTTCAAATCTAAGGGTAACTGACTCCTTTTTGAAATCGAAAACCTGCTAAGGCACTTGGTTTAGATAATCCGAATATGCATTTCACCCTGCTTTTTGAAGTGGATACAGTTTACTGATGAAATGGAAGAAGTAATATTAAAAAGATTCACTTTTGGAATTTACCTGCGGAAAGTGAGATAAACAAAAAGGTATTGAGTTTCTCATTGAAGCGCTATCCTATGTGAGTGAAGAAATACCTGATGTTAGATTGTCTATTGCAGGAACAGGCGATCTGCTGTACCACCTAAAGAAGATAACTTCCACATATGGTCTCGAAGAAAATGTAACTTTTGAAGGGCTTCTTGGGGATGACGCGCTGGTTAATCTGTATTCAAAAAGTGAAATTTTTGTTTTCCCCTCATTGACAGAGGGAATGCCAATGGTTTTGCTTGAGGCAATGAGCGCTAGACTACCTATTATTGCATTCGATATCGAGCCATGTGTTGAAGGTCTGGATGGCGGGAAATATGGTTTACTGGTGAAAAAGGGAGATGTAAAGAGTCTGGCACAGAAGATTATCGAGTTATTGAAAAATGACGAGCTAAGGGATTACTATTCGAAAATGAGCATGGAAAGAAGCAAAGAGTATTCCCTGGAAACGGTTGTGAGAAGGATTGAAGAGGTTTATTTAAAGTTGCTTAAATAATCATACAAAATTCATACTAAGATTCGGCGATTATGATGAAACTATCAATATTATCAAAAAAATATGGTGATATTTATGGGAAATTGGACAAGATAGATGTTTTATATGTGGGTTCTTAGTTACCTGCCTGCCAAAATCAGCCAAAAATTAAGTTCTAATTAAATGAATGTATTGGAAGTTGGCTCAGGAAAAGGATATCTACTGTATTTTTTAAAGCGACATTTTTCAATCAAAGAAAATAAATCGGTGGTGTACTACAAATCGTGGCTTTTACCTAATAATCGTTATGTGGTAGTGTCAAGTCAACATTAAAGTGTCCAATTGTAAGGTGTATTGATAGCGTATTTGGATACATTATAGGGTTGACTTGACAGTAGTACAATATATAGAATTCTGGTTTGATACTTAAAATCAATATCAGTAGCGGACTTGAATGATGATAACAAGGTCCAGGTCATGTAATTTAGTACACGACCAAAAAATCAACTTCAGTCGAATGGTTTAAATTAGATAAAGTAGGAGGGTATAATCATAATATACCAGTGGTTCGAACTTTATCAAAAAAAAATTAAAATTAAATATATTAAATATGTGTTTACCATTCCTTGTAGCATTTTTAGAAATTTGCCAATTTTAAAGGACTATTTTGCAGTTCATATTTTAGTTAGGGCAATAAATAAATAAATAAAACATTAGTTTAATCAAAATCGAGCGTGTTTATCTTATGGTTTTTTCGGCCAATCTTGAAAATGTACTTCGATATACTCACTTGAGATGGGAAACAATATTTGCTGAAAAGTCACATAGGCTCTTGGACGCTGTTCTCGATTATGCGGATATTGATGCAGGTCTTATGAATCTGTTTGAAGTGTATCAAAGTCAAGCACTTGGTCCTAACGTTAATCAGAGGAGATTAATGGACCGATGGAGGGCTCAACCGATCACCAACGGAGTTAAATCTATGGTCATAAGATTGTTTCTATGGTCATAAGGTTTAAAAGGATGTTCAATACCACTATCAACTTGATGATGGTGATGGGTATGATAATGATGAAATCAGAAATAATGACTTTGCGTTGGTTCCCTTTTATGGAATCAACGCTGAATGAGAATATAATAAACAGAGTAAAAGCCGATTTTTCTTTTGTTTGCAGTATATTTTTTGCTGCCTTCATAGTATTTGCTTTTATGGGTGTAGCAAGCGCAACCGACTACTATGTTGCTACGTGGGGAAATAATAGTAATTCTGGCACGCTAAATCAACCCTTGCAAAATATATCGTATGCCACGCAGCAGGCAGTGGCTGGAGATACAATATACTTGATTAATGGTACATGGTACAATGAACGTGCTTTTTTTGTAAATTCAGGAAACGCCACACACCCGATCACATTGACTGCACATAATGGAACACCGATCTTAGATGGCCAGGATACAACATTCACAAACCAAAATCATGTAGGGATAAATTTAAACAATAAAAACTATATTGAAATTAGTGGAATTGAAATACATAACTATTATTCAACAATAACAAATATTGGTTCGTATGCTACAATTTCAAACTGCATCCTTCATGACACAGGGGGTACTCTACCATCTGGACAATATGGTGGAATTGTAATATTGTTATCAACTGGTAATGTAACTCACAATACTATTGAAAATTGCACATTGTATAACTCTGGTTGGAACACAATCCAAGTGGTGGGTAATCATGAACCTCCGAATGGAAACGGCATTCCAGCTACACATTTAACAATTAGAAATAACAAAATTTATAATAGTAATAAACACGCAGGAATAGATTTATTTGGAAATCTTGCTCATGTAATAATTGAAGGAAATGAATTTTATGATATTTCGAGACCAGTTATTTATACACATGACACCGATAAAATGGATTATATCACAATTCATAACAATATTTTCCATAATATCAGTTCGGTAGCTATCGATATTGTACAATATGTGAAATTTAATCATTCTATTATATCGAATAATACATTTAGCAATATTTCTGGAACGGATGCTTATCCATTATTTCTTGAAAACTCATATAATATGACCATAAGATATAATAAATTTTATAACACTACTTCACCACGTTCCAATCATGGAATGGACACTGTTTTATTTGACAGAAACTATTTCCATACAGATGCAAATGGATATATGTTAGCATATGGTTCTAAAAATACAACTATAAGGAATCCTTTAGGAAAAAAGACAGTGAGTCTTTACGCGAATATTCCTAAAGTTACTTTTGAATTCGATGATAACACAGTATTTTCAGCGTCGCTATACAGTGATTACTCCTCATTTACTTCACCGAAATATTATATAGATAGAAGTAATGCTTCGATAGCGCAGACCTCTGGTATGTTTGGTGGTAGAATTAGTATTACGACTTATAGCATGACCGCCCGCCCCACTACCGACCCTGCCACCGTAACCGTAAACAAGTTCGACACATCCCTCCCCCAGGGTAACACCCTCATATCCTTCACAGCCGACACCACTGACGGAAACAACGTGGTTTTCACAGTAAGCGAACTGCAGCCAAACCACAACTACCTCGTCAAGAAAGATGGCGCTGACTTCACCACACACCAGGCAAATTCATCTGGCAGCATACAATTCAGCAACTCTGAGTGGTCAGAACACACCTTCACAATTGAAGAAACAACATCTAAGGAGGGCCCCTCGATAACAGAATTCTTTCCAGCGGATCCTACGCCACCTCAAAATAATGGCTCTACCTATGAATTCACTGTAGAGGTCAGCGAGCCTTTAACATCTTCCGGCTGGTATCTGGACGGCGAACTGATAGCATCCGGTACACAGTCCATCCAGCACACATGGATATCTGCCAGTACACATGACATCACATTTACCGGATCCAATGACTACGGCTCAGTGTCACAGACCTGGGTTGTAAGTGTGAATGATCAGGACCTCCCACCCACAGCCTCCGCCGGCCCCGACCGCACCGCCAACCCCGGTGCCAGCATAACCTTCGACGGCTCGGCATCCACTGACGACATCGGCA
>JAUWQD010000040.1 GCA_030611265.1 Methanosarcinaceae archaeon
TAGGAATTGTCATCCGAGTCTGTGGATAAAAATGAAGGATTGGCCGAACGATTGAGTGAAGTGGAAACACAATTAGAGTCAATTCAATCCATGTTACAATCAATGCCTTTTACAGGCGAGATTGAAATTGCAATGCCGGAACCAACCCCAACAGAGGATGGAGTGGCAGAGCCGGAAATTGGTATGCCGGACCCACCACCACCAGAGGATGGGGTGGCGGAGCCGGCTATTGGAATGCCGGAGCCAACGCCACCAGACGATGCAGGGGCAGAGCCTGAATTTGCAATGCAGGAACCAACACCAACAGAGGATGGGGGGGCAGAGCCGGAAATTGCAATGCCGGAACCAACGCCAACAGAGGATGTGATGGCAGAACCACCTCTTGTTATGCCTGACCTTGCACCACCAGAAGAAGCACCAGAGCAACCACCTCTTGTTATGCCTGATCTTGCACCACCAGAAGAAGCAACAGAGCAACCACCTCTTGTTATGCCCGACCTTGCGCCTGCGAAGGAAGTTCCCACTGCGCCCCCTATGCCGGCTGCAACTCCCCCTCCACCGATATTTGAACCAGCTCCGGCTCATGCGCCACCTTCGGTGCCACCCACGCCGCCACAGCCAGTCGGCAAACCAGATAAATTGGAAGGAAATATTTTGATGTATATGCCCCGTGGGGCTGAAATTAAGAGAAGTATCATTAAGAGTTTGCTCTCTAAACGATATGAGCCGGATGAGATTGATGGCAAAATAAACCAGATGATGAGTGCGGGCACACTCTCATCTACTACAAAAAATGGTGCAGACTATCTAGTTAGGGTATGATGGAGGTCTGCACTTACATTTGAATGATCTATACGAGAAGTTCACCTTTGCGGTTTCGTATTACAAGTTCAACAGCATTGATTGCAAGTTCATTCTCATCCATGTGTCCGAGTACGAATTTCCAGAGTATGGATTCGATTATTTCAGATCTGCTTATCTTTAAGTAATCAGACTGTTCTACGATTCCATCGATCTTTTGCACCAGTTCTTTGTTGATGGATATGCCAAATTTGACTTTTGATTCGTCCATATGTACCGGGTGCACATGGTGTACTGATTCGATATAAGATTTACGATTTCAAACTCATGCGCCATCATACACGGAATTAATCGATCCTTGTGCCTTGAAAAGCAGTTCCTCTGCCGCGTGCGCATTGTATGCACACGCCAGTTGACGTATCCAGACAAGTCCTGCAAACAAGTCTTCCGCACAGCATGCAAGTGAATAACTTCCCTGTTCTCCCGCATATCGTGCAATTTCCCATCATTTCCAAATGATCACGTCCTATCTGCCCCCCATCGTCTTTTCTTGTACATAGAGAGAACATTTTGAACTCTCGCTTCATCGATCATACCATTTGTGGAAGCCGTTTCAAAAAACCTGGATGGGAAAGTTACATCATCGAGGTCAAAACCAAACTTTCGTTTTAGTTCATATTTTTTCATGAAAATATCCCTGCCAAGTTCAATGAGTTCTTCTTCCGATCGTTCTATGCCTATTGTAGCAAGAGCCTCAATGATGGCATCATACGTGTAAATACCACGTGCGAACAGGCAGATGGCAAGTGATGTAAGAACTCCCCGTATGTCATCTTCAAAGATTAGCATATCAACAATTTCTTCATCCGAAAGATTGTTCTTGAACGCTTTTTGGTCAATACTATATCCTCCATTGTCCAGATGTGAGTGCCTGACCCCAACTGTCAATCCTACAAGGTTTCCAACACCTGTGTGGTATCCGGGTATTTCGAGTCCGCCCGCATGTATGGCAAAATCTTCCCCCCCATACTTTTTTGAAGCAAATACCACGCCTTTTGCGAGTGCAGAATAAAATTCATTTGGGGACTCGACTATCAGGTCGATCGCACGAAGATAATTCTTGACATCTCCCCACTTTAATAAAACCCCTTTCGTTTCCTCTGTAGTGGATCTTTTTTGCATGGACATTTCTGTTGCCCATGCCAGAACAACGCCTATGCTGATTATATCCACGCCATATTGCTCACACCTGTCTATTAACTCCAATACGCCTTCCGGTGTGAGTATTCCAAGGTTTGTACCAAGTGCATACACTAATTCATAATCGTATGAAATGTGCTTAACCTCGTATTCATGTGAGGGTCCGAATGATGTTTTTAACATTGCAATGTGTATGCACCCAATTGGACAATGAGCACATGAGATCTTTCTGACAAGATAATTGTCAGCAAAGTTCTCGCCCGATATGGTTTCAGCATATTCGAAGAATGTCTGCTGCAAATTCCTTGTTGGCAGTCCACTCAATTCATTCAAAGGGAGTATATTTTCGGTTGTGCCAAGGTTGTGATATTTTTCCATAAGGTCGGTTTCAACAATATTTGTAAATATTTCTTTATATATTTTTGAATATGCACTTTTAGAAGGTACTTCAATTTCCCCATCTCCTGAGATCACTATGGCTTTCAAATTCTTGGCACCAAACACTGCACCAAGCCCAAGACGCCCGAAATGGCGATATGTATCAACATTAACATTTGCATATCTGATCCTATTCTCCCCTGCCGTTCCAATTCTAATGATGCTTCGCTTACCGGCACTCGGTTCAACATTACGCAATATCTTCCCGATATTAGTTGTTGAAGACAATCCCCAGATGGATGATGCATCTTTAAACCTGATGTCGTTATTATAGATCGAAAGATAAACCGGACGTTTTGCGCGTCCCGTGATAACAATAGAACTATATCCAGCAAACCGCATTGCCATTGCAAGTCGCCCGCCTGCATGTGATTCACCGAATTCCCCTGTAAGTGGGGATCTGAACATGGCAACCACTTTTGTGCAGCATGGGAAAATTCCGGACAACGGTCCGATGCTAAGTACTATGGGCGATTCAGGATCAAGAGCATCTGTTCCTTCTTTGAACTCTTCATGCATCAACATGGTCGCAACACCGGTGCCACCAAGATACTTGTCGTGTAAATCCTGTCGTTCTACCACTTTTGATGTTTCATTGGTAAGGTCGATGTACAACACATTTGCCAGACCGGCCACTGAAGGTTTGTTTGACATTTACTTCACCCCTCACATGATGTTTTTGTATGTGCGTCATCCGCATCACCAACTTGTCTCATTTCAAGGACCTCATGCGGACAAAAAGATATACAGATGCCACAATGCTTGCAAACAATTGCCTTTGCATCCCCATCCATGTGTATTGCACCGACAAGGCATGCACCTACGCATTGCTCGCAACCTGTACACAGGTCTTTGTGGAATACAACTCCGCCACCTTTTCTTTTAACGAGTGCACCTGTCGGGCATACCTTTGCACATGGCGGTTCAATGCACGCATGGCACACAACGGCGACGTATGCGCTCTCAATTCCCCCGCTTGTTTGAATGTCAATTGCACTGTTCTTCAGTGAAACCGTCTTATAATAAGTTCTGGCACAAGCCATCATACAAGAAAAACAACCAATGCAACGTGCCTGGTTTGCTACTTTTATCCTCATTGGAATTGTATCAACTCCCAATTACTATTATAACAGAGATAAACTCAATGCGATATATTAATGCCGATGAGAAAATTCTCCCTCCGGTCGAATTAACTCAAACTATATAATTCTATAAGTTATATACTATTAAAAAAAGTGAGGTGGGGATTTCCCCATCAAATTAAACAATATCTGTTCAATGACTTGACAAAATGTTCTTTTGCCATTTCAATTTCATTTTAAAATTCCGCCCTTACTTGCAGAACCTACGGCTTTTTGATACCGTGAAAGATAACCGGATTCTGCATCCTTTTTAGGATGTTCAAGTGAAGCACGTCTTTTGTCCAACTCATCCTGTGAAACATTCAAGTTCAAGATCCTCTTTGGCATGTTGATCTCGATCTCATCTCCATCTTGGACAAGAGCAATAGGTCCACCTTCGATTGCTTCGGGACACACGTGACCAATGCAAGGTCCACGAGTGCCACCTGAAAATCGCCCGTCAGTGATCAATGCTACAGAATCGATCAGACCCATGCCGGCAATTGCAGACGTTGGAGAGAGCATTTCCCTCATCCCCGGGCCGCCTTTTGGGCCCTCATACCTGATGAATACAACATCTCCCGACACAATATCTCCGGCCATTATGCTTTCCATGGCTTCCTCTTCGCTTTCATACACACGAGCAGGTCCTGTGTGTACAAGCATTTTATCATCCACAGCAGACTGTTTTACTACCGAACCCTCTGGGGCAAGTGTTCCTTTAAGGATAGCAATGCCGCCTTCAGGATGCACAGGGTTTTCAAGCGTGGATATGACCTTATTGTTTGTCTTTGGATTAACGATCACAAAGTCATCAAGATCTTCACCGATGGTCTTTCCGGTGACAGTTTTTGCATCAAGCGCAAGTATGGCTCCAAGACGCTCAATGATCGCCTGTACTCCGCCTGCCCTGTCAAGATCGATCATAAAATCGCCACCGCCGGGTCGCAGGGATACCAGATGTGGTGTGGTTTTGCTCAATTCATCAAATAATTCAATTGGAAGTTCAAGTCCGAATTCATGTGCAATGGCAGGCAAATGCAGGGTCGTATTCGTGCTACCACCAATCGCCATGTCAACCTTGATCGCATTATCGATCGATTCTTGTGTCACTATCTTGCGAGCGGTCAGTCCTTCTTTTACCATTTCCACTATGCGCTCACCGGACTCTTTCGCGATCCTTGTTTTGTTTGCATCCACTGCATGTGCGGTTCCACATCCCGGTAAACTTAGTCCAAGAGCTTCTGTGACACATGCCATTGTATTTGCAGTAAACAGTCCTGCGCATGAACCTGCACCGCTACATGAAAGATCTTCCAACATCTTTAATTCAGAATCCGATATCAAACCATTCTGATGCGCACCCACACCTTCAAAAACAGATACAAGGTCGCGATTTTCGTCACCAACAAAACCCGGCAGCATTGGACCGCCTGTTACTACTATTGCAGGTATGTCGAGCCTTCCTGCTGCCATAAGGTGGCCCGGCACGATCTTGTCGCATGTCGGGATCAATACCATCCCGTCAAACTGGTGTGCTTGTACCATAATTTCTATGGTATCCTCGATAGCTTCGCGGCTTGGAAGTGAAAATCTCATACCTTCGTGACCCATTGCAATACCGTCACAAACTCCGATAGTATTGAACTCAAATGGCACACCACCGGCATTTCTAATTCCTGCCTTTACAGCCTCAGCCAACTTATCAAGGTGTATATGCCCCGGAATAATCTCGTTCCATGAGTTTACAACTGCGATAAATGGTTTGTCCATTTCAGAATCCGTCACTCCAGTCGCCTTCAAAAGTGAGCGATGTGGTGCGCGCTCAACTCCTTTCTTGATATTGTCACTTCTCATTAAATCACCATGCTTATGTGTGAAGTATCTATTATAGATAAACATATAAGTACACTTTCATGAATTGAAAGAACAGTATCAATCCGGCTGAACGTAAGATTGTTCGTATGCAGTGTATTTTTTTAATATATTATCTATACTATATTATATATAATTAAAAAGTGTTGTTGTGGTTATATGAAAGTTGCAATAATAGATGGATACGTGGACGAACCCGCATGCCTTGGCGTGCCCCCATATATGTCCCCATATCCAAAATACATAGCAGGCGCATTGCGCGAGCAAAAAATACCACAACAGGACATCTATTACGTTACGATCGACCAATTGCGCATCTCACCCGAGGATGCAAAGAATAAAATAATGAATGCAGACCTTGTTATCATTATTGCCGGTATGACCGTGCCCGGAAAGTACCTGCGCGCATCACCGATAACACCCGGTGAGATTGAAAGTATATTCAGCATCGTACCTGGAACAAAGATACTTGGAGGACCGATACGGCTTGGCTTTAGTAAGGAAGGCGGAAAGGCAGCGAATATCCCGGAGATCGATGTCGAAGATGTGAACTTTGCACATGCTGACATTGAAGCATTCGTCTATGATATGCTGCAAAGCGAAGCAAATATCCGTGAACCTGAAAACATTGTGCACCGGTTCAGGACCGTTGATGAGATCGCACGTTGGAGTGTGAATGGTGCATTCATCATCAAACAGCACCCCGATTATCCACATCTCATGTGTGAACTGGAAACATATCGCGGATGCGGGCGCAAGAAACATTGCTCATTCTGCACAGAAGCACTCTATGGTGCATCCGATTATCGTGCCGTTGCTGATGTTGTGTCTGAAGTTAGTGCACTTTATGATGCAGGTGCAAGATACTTCCGCATTGGCAGACAGCCGGATCTGTTCACATATCATGCAACCGATACAGACGGTGATATTCCAAAACCAAACCCCCAAATTATAGAGTCACTATACCGTGGCATCCGTAATGTAGCACCGGAATTGCGCGTGTTGCACCTTGATAATGTAAATCCGGCAACAATAGCTGCATATCCTGACGAATCACGCACCATTATGAAAACTATCATACAATATCATACATCAGGTGATGTGGCTGCGCTCGGCATGGAAACTGCTGACCCGAAGGTTGTTGCTGCAAATGACCTGAAGGCAATGCCTGAAGATGTATTCGAAGCGATCAAACTGATAAATGATGTAGGTGGCACACGAGGGGCAAATGGTCTTCCAGAACTATTACCCGGTCTGAACTTTGTTCATGGATTGCAGGGTGAAACTAAAAAGACCTTTGAGATGAACTATGAGTTCATGAAAAGGGTCCTTGATGCAGATCTTCTTGTTCGGCGGATAAATATCAGGCAGGTCATGTCATTTCCGGATACCCCAATGTTTGGCAAGGATGTGCTTGTCAAAAAGCACAAGAAACTATTCTTGAAATACAAGGAAATGGTGCGAAAGGAGATTGACCTTCCAATGTTACGAAAAGTCGTACCCACAGGAACTATCCTTCGTGATATCATGTGTGAGGTCAGTGACCACATAACCTTTGGGCGTCAACTTGGATCATATCCATTACTTGTCGGAATCCCTGAAAAACTTCTGATCGGCAAGTTCATTGATATAACTGTCACCGGACATGGATATCGCTCGATCACAGGTATCCCATATCCACTTAAGGTCAATCAGGCTTCAATAAAAATGATCCAGGAACTTCCAGGTATTGGGAAAAAACAAGCATTAGGAATTGTAGGTGGCATGCCATATAAAAGTGAGCAGGAATTTTTGGACAAGAATGTAATAGGTGAAGAATTACTGAAATATATCAAAATATCTTGAGTTATTCCACCTTATGATTTGTTAGGTGCACAAACTTTATCGATCTTCAGTCACCAAGCAATTTACCGATCATGTCAGTATCCTTGAGTATCTTTATGCTCACAAAACTGCCGACAAATATATTCATGTAAAAAGTAAGAGCACGCCATGCGATAACTGTTATACCAAGAAGAGATGCGGGTACAAAGACCGAGAACAGCGACATTGCCCCAAATTCTGCAATGCCGCTTGCACCGGGTGTTGCAGGCACTACCATAATTATTGAAAGCAACACCTGTGCTGCGAAAACTACAATTATTGATGGGTTTTGATCAAGTCCCATCAAGATCACTGATAACATCGCATACTCTACTATCCAGAACAATATAGTACAGGCTGCGCCGTATAGTAACCCCTTTCTACCTTCCGTCAGGAACATCCATACGCTGTCATGGAAATGTTCGAGTTCCATATCTATGCGAGCGAGTATAGGCGAAAGTGTGACTTCTGTTTTTTTGCCTAATATATGTGCGATTCGATCAACAATGAAATGAATAAATCGCTTTGTTTGTTCAGGTTTCCACATTCCATATATAATAAGTGCAAGCACAGAGATCACAATCGTTTCTGCCAATATGAATGCCGTATCCAATTGATAATTTGATAGCATGTCACGGAAGATGAACAATGCAAATGGCACTAATGACAATAATAATATTGCATCTAACAGTCGTTCTCCAATTACCACTGCAGTAGCACGTCCAACAGGTATTTGATTTCTGTGTAAAAGATGAATTCTTGCAGGTTCACCACCTGCAGATGAAGGTGTAACACATGCTGCGAGTGTACTGGATATCACGATCTCCACAGCTTTTAAAATGTCTATGTTATGCCCAAGAGCCTGACACATAATCTTTGTACGTATGCCCCATATTACGTACGAAAACGCATGCAAAGCAGCCGCTGCGATGATATATTCGTACTTGATCCCCATGATCGCATTGATCGTATTTGAATCTACAGTAAGTACAAGAACCACTATTATCGAAAATGCACTTATCAAGAGGGATGCATTCAACAGTTTTCTGAATTTACTCATAAGCAGCAGTCCAAACCACAGGTTCTCGTTCAAAAACCATTGTTTGATGAATTATATTCCAGATCAATAATGTCAGTTTTTACATTAGAACCTGATTTGATCACAGTTTCCGGCCATACTTTAACATCCGAATGTATTGTCGCATTATCACCAATTACAACTTTTGGACCGATCACCGTGCCATTTTCCAGACTACAGTTTTGACCTACGACTGTTCCGTTATCGATCGTTGAACCTGACACATTTGAATTATTACCAATGATAATGTTGTTGAAAATGTATGATGACAGAACCCTGCAATCATCCTTGATCACGCAGTTTGCACCTATGACAGTATAAGGTCCGATCAATACATTATCTCCAATAGTTGTATTCTCTCCAATTACAATTGGTCCTACCAATGCTGAATTTGAGCCAATTGACACATTGTGCCCGACTCTTAATGGACCTTTTATGCGGGCATCTTTTGTGTTGAAATGTCCTGCGATCGTAGTTCCGGGCAGGGCTGCAAGCATCCAGCGTTGTGCCTGCCTGTATGCTGTTGCACTTCCAACGTCAGTCCAATCTCCACTGACAAGCAAACCATTGATCTTTTCATCTTTAGCAAGCATCACAGGAAAAATATCTTTCGCAAAATCGTATTTTGTATCTTTTGGTATCCAATCGAATATTTCAGGATCGCACATGTAGATGCCCGTACTTGCCAGATTGCTGAAAATTTCACCTGCACCCGGTTTTTCCAAAAAGCGATGGATCCTGTTGTTGACATCCATATCTGCAATACCAAACTCTCTTGGATCGTCGATCGAGAGCAGACCTATTGTCAGGAGTGCATCAGTGTTTTCATGGAACCGATACATCTCTCGGATATTCAGGTTCAATACATGGTCACCGCCCAAAACGATGAACGGTTCGCCACGCAAGTATTTTTCAGCGTTCTTAACGCCGCCTGCCGTGCCGAGTTTCTCATGTTCGTAAACGTAATCGATATGTACACCAAACATACTCCCATCACCAAGATCTTCCTCGATCTTCTCAGCCATATACCCAAGGGTCACCACAATCTCGTTAAACCCTTCTTTTGCTATATGCTCAATAAGATGTACAACAGAAGGTTTGTTCAAAATAGGAATACTTGGTTTTGGACGTTCAAAAGTCAATGGGCGGAGTCGTGTGCCTTCCCCACCACACATTATACAGGCTCTCATATTTTGTAGAATGTGTTTTTCGTTTAAATGACTACCGATTATTCATCATCGTAAATGTATGAAGAAAGAAAAAAGAGAATGAAAAGCAATTGCGATATTCACAATACTGTAACATCGTTTTTGTTACGGACTACAACTTCAGGCTCATCCTGATACTCATCAAAAATTCCCTGTATGCGAACGTAATCATTTTCGTTAACCATATTATCAACATCCATTGCTCCATTGTTGTTTGGAATAAACACCGCGACAACGTTTTCATTATGGTCAACACTCAGAAGTAAGTGGTCACCCGTGAATGTAAATTTTTTGTTCAGGATCGTTCCTTCGATATATACAAAATCACCGATTGCCGATTGTCCGGTCAATTGCAAAGCATCATTGTTGATGCCATCACTGTCGCTTTGGAAAAAAGTGACATATGTCACTGCAAGTGACAAAATTGCCATTGCAAGCAGCACAGCCACGATCTTTTCTTCTTTTTCCATTGTTGTTTTTAAAATTTAAAAAAGTAAAATTCAATTATTCCGGACCAATGGAAACAAGAGTAACCTTAAAGATAAGTGTCTTTCCTGCAAGTTTATGATTGTAGTCAAGTTTGGCTTCTGTGTCTGTGACATTTAATACAAGTATCTGTTGTGGGCCCAACTTGTCCCCTACTGCTGGAAAAATGCCTAAACTTTCAAGCTCTTCAAGACTCTTTGTTAAAACTTTTTCTTCACTATATTCACCGTATGCTTCTTCGGGAGACAAGGTAAGGGTTTTCTCTTCACCAACAGCCATACCAACAACACCGCTATCAAATCCTGCTATCATCTGACCTGCACCGACTGTGAATCCAAGAGGCTCACGTCCTATGGATGTATCAAAAACGGTACCATCTTCAAGCTCTCCGATATAATCAACTTTGACGTAATCGCCTTCTTTCACAATATTTTCCATACTATCACCTGCATCTGTGCCCGAATCTGCACATCCGCTGACTAGAACAATTCCAATAAGAAATAAAAACAATGTTAATTTCTTCATTTAAATCACAAATTGAAATGGATTACATGTTTGATAAATATTATGATATCACGGGCTGTCAAATCTTATGATGCTTGAGTAATTCCATTGCTTTTTGTAGTTATGAGTGATGATTACCTCAGGCCTTTCTTACAATCACCCAGAACACACATCCCTGACCTGTCGGATTATCATCAACACCGGCACTTCCGCCGTGCAGTTCAATAATTCTCTTAACGATCGCAAGACCGAGTCCAGATCCTTTCACACAGCATTTGCCAACACGTTTGAACCGCTCAAAGAGCTTTGCTTTGTCTTCACCGCAAATCCCCCTCCCAAAGTCAGTTACTGTCACTTTCCATTTGTCATCCAAATCGAGAATATCCACAATTATCCGGTTTCCTTTTGGACTATACTTAATGGCATTGGACAAAAGATTAGCAAAGACTTCCTCGATTATTGGGTTTACGTTTGCAAGATATATTCCCTTTGCTGTAAAATCGAGCATCATCTGTTTTTCATTAAGATCCAATCTGAAATTTTCCACGACTTCCTTAAAGATCGCACCAATATCTTTCTTTTCAAACTCAAGTTCTTCGATAGATTCTAACCTTGCAAACCTGGCTGCGGATTCGATCAGGTTGATGAGCTTTTCATTGTTATGCTCGATCTTTTGAAGTGAATAGAGTTTTTTCTCGTCTTTTTCACTTTCGATCAGTACTTCAGTAAATCCCTTAACAATACTCGCAGGATTTAAGAGGTCATGACTCAGGATGTCTGTGAACAGTTCTTTGAGTTCATTAGAACGCTTCAGTTTCTCTGTGTACAATTTAAGTTTTTCTTCAGCTCGCTTGCGTTCTGTGAGATCCCGGGTCAGGCACAGGATGTATCGTTTTTCTTGGATTGTCACAAAACTGTTTATAAATTCTATGGGGATAGTCCCATCATCAGGTCTTTGAAATTCAAATTCACATAATCTGCCGTCACCATTTTTGACAATTTTATAAAGTTTAGCCTTCATCGTATCTGCTTTTTCTGGAAGCACCATCTCCCATATTTTCATCCTTTTCAGAACATCGAGTTTCCTTTCTGTTTGGTGTTCAAATTCAGGATTACAGTCAAAAATATATCCGGTCTCACTATCAATTAACGCAATACCTTCCAATGATTCTGTAAAGATGGTATGCCACTTTGCCTCAGATTCTTTTACATCATGCATAGTTTTTGCAAGTTCCGATGCCATTGTATTAAACGCAGTACTAAGAACTCCAATCTCATCACCGTTCTTTACAGGAATTGTATAATTAAGGTCTCCTTCACCTATTTTTCTTGCTCCAACCCTTAAATTATCGATAGGTTTTGCGATCATTCCGTTAATGAGGAAAAAAAGCAATCCTTCTATGCCAATTATCAAAACAACAGCACATGCAAGTAAATTTCTTTTTGTGGACTGTATGGCACTGTATGCATTATCCATCGGTAAAAAGACACTTATTCCCCCCCTCACATCTCCAATTTCATAATTTTTGTGGCATTTTAGGCAACTTTCTACAATATACAGCGGTGCCATGTACTGATATGACATCGAACCGTTTTGCAAAACAATTTGAGTTGTTTCTGTAATCCCATTATCAAATGACATGAGTGATTCTTTTTCAAATTCATCAAGTCTATTGGATGGATTTACAAGGTCGAGGCTCGTTATGTGAAACTCAAGAACTTCACCTTCTTTAGCAATAGATGAAAGTTCCCTTGTCATGAGTGCGTGATTTTTGAGTGTATATGTCCTGTTATCCACAGTAATAATGTCAGGTTCCATACCAATCTTTTCAAGGTACGGGTCTAACACAACACCTGCAGTCTTTTCAACATATACGCCTCCATAATTAACATTCCAGTGTCTTGTAATAACAACCTGCTCAAAAGCGATCTCAGCCTGCTTATGAACTTCTGAAATAATATTGTCTTGCGTCCTGTCAAATATGAACAAAAAAAATGAAGCGATCAGGATAGCAACAACTAATCCCACAGTTAGCATGAACTTAAACGTCATCCTGTTAAATAGAGTGGTAGTGGTTTTTGTAGTATGTTCACCACTATTTCTACTGTACTTCCCCATCAATTTCCCTTAGTAATCTTCATGTGGTACTTTGCTATATATGTTTAAGAAACAATAATATCTGTACAACATAGAAACACTTTAGAGGATTCTATTGCAATCATCTTTACAAAAAGAGGTATACAAATGATAGGAATAATGTCAGACTCACACGATAACCTGCAGGCAATAGAGGATGCAGTTGCATTCTTTAACGAAAAGAAAGTAACAGCCGTACTTCATGCCGGAGACATTGTATCTCCTTTCACGGCACGTGCATTCAAGAACCTTGACGCAAAACTGAATTTTGTTTTTGGAAACAACGACGGTGACAAAATAACGCTTAAACAATGGTTCGAGGAATTCGGTGCAGAGGCTTGCGGCGATTTTGGTGACATCATGATCGATGGCAGGCGCATAGCCCTGCTCCATGGAATAAATGAAGCCGCAGTGAATGCAATTGCAGCATCAGGTGATTTCGACATCGTTGTTCGGGGACACACCCATGACGCCGGAGTTGAAAACATCAAGGGCACGCCGGTAATAAATCCGGGGGAGACATCGGGCGTGCTTACGGGGAAGCGAACGGTTGCGCTTCTTGATGTTGTAATGTTGGATGTTGAGATTGTTGAATTGTAAACCAGTTTATACAAAAAAGGAACTTGAACCGCCGCAGGCAGCATATCTCATAATAACTAAAATACACATGCATCCCAACAATTAACGTAATTTTTATTTGTAAAAGTGTAATGCACTTGTGATGGATATATTTTGGCGTATTTGTAGCAGGTCACTGGTGTGGGAATGTGCCGCCTGCGGCAGTCATATCGTATTTAATGGCAACTAAAACAATCACATTTATTCAAAGGATTTCAACAACCTTTTCCATTACTTCTTTAACCTGCGCAGGCGGAATATCAAGATCATGATTCTTCTTAACACCAAGTTCTGTCACTACAATATGCGTGTCCACAGCAATCCCTGCGTGCTCAAGTGTCTCCTTTGCGCAGTTTACAGGGCAACCATCAATCGCAATTATGCGGTCGCATCCTTCGGCTGATTTTACAATTCCGGGGCGGTGCCCTCCAATTCCGACTGTGCACATCATTGTGCCTACACCATTCTTTGCAAGTTCGACTCCGACCATGTTACTGATCTGACCCGTGTTCGATGCGCCGGCACAGGGGAATATCCCCACATTATCAGATTCACATGAACATTTCACTTTATCTGCCATTTCCAGATTTTCTGACATTGTACTTCCCTCCCCCTAAACTATTCATCTATGATCGTTGCTTCAATCTCGACATCGGTTCTCATAGAATTTAGAACAATTGAATACTCTTTGACATGATCAACAACTGCCATGATCTCGTCGCGACTGGCATTTGCTTTAATTTGAGGTCTTACAATAATTTTTGTAAAAACATTCTTGCCACCCACCTTTTCCAGATGCCCGACAGCATTCGACTTATAGGAAACAAGATCAATGCCTGTCTTCTTGGCAAAGACCAAAAACGTAGTCATAAAACACGCATTCATTGACCCGACAAACATATCCTCAGGACTTACAAAGCCTTCATGTCCTCCAAATTATGGAGGAACTGCAATCTTAATATCGTTTTTTTCATCACCAAGTGAAAGAACACCTTTTAGTTCTCCACTCCATTCCAATTCATTTTGATAATCAAAACCCATGTCAATTTCTCCTTAATATTTCCAAAAATTCGCCTGTTTCTGTCTATATTTATTTGGTGATCCACTTCACAACATCATCCACACTAGGCACTTTTCCTGCGACTTTGACCTCACCGTCAACAACCACAGCAGGCGTTATCATAACACCGTATGCGATGATCTTGTCAAAATCCTCAACCTTAACGACCTCTGCATCCACTCCGCTTTGTGAAACAGCCTTCTCTACGATTCCCTTTGTCTTGTTGCATTTAGCACAACCGGTCCCAAGTATTTCGATTTTCATCTTCTCCATATTTTTCACCTCATTGATTTTGACATGATTGCCGGATTTTTCACAATCAAAGCAAACAATCTCGTCTCCTTCCCGATTAGTTGTGTACTCCTTCCTGCATACCGGACATCGAACCTTGTGCAGATCACTTTTTTTCTTTTTAAGTGCCTGCTGTGCAAGTTCCTGACTAAAACACGAACAATTTGACATAGATGTACTTCCTGTGATTATTCATTAACTATCTAAACCTCTACACTAATTGCTTTTGGCTTACATGCTGCTACACACAGCATACAAAATCGACACATATCGGGTTTCACAGGAACGCATACACCGTCCTGTATCTCCAGTACCCTGCGTTGGCATGAATCAACACACGCGCCACAGCCATTGCATTTCTCCACATCAACTGTGATTGTTACCATTTTTTCATTGCTCCAAAAATCAATGACCTCGTTCCAATATCTGAACCAATTCATCAGCATGCGGCATCCTTTCCTGAATCTGCGCGCAGACTGAATCAATATCGTACTCGCATCTCACAATCTCCACCGCCTGCGTATCTGTATCAAATATTGCACAGCTCGCGCGTGCATCCTTATCGCGTGATTGCCCCACAGAACCCGGATTTACAATCGTCACACCACCGACATTCCGAACAAACGGGACATGGGAATGCCCAACGACAATAACGTCCGCGTGCATATTTTGTATCATCTCCAATATCTCATCATCCGGAGTTTCCGGTTGGATATACTCATACATAGACCGCGGGCTGCCGTGTGCGAAATGAACCACCGCATTTTTGAATGTCATATTCATATCCGCGCGCAAAGCCTTTAGGTACTCAATGTGAGAATCATTAAGTTGCTCCCAGGTATATTCGCGGGTTGCGATCGAGAGATGCTTATACGTATCTCCACATTCACAATCGACCTTGAACGCAACCGCATTATCGTGGTTTCCCATGATCGTGCGAATACCTGATCGTCGTATGAGGTCTATACACTCGGCCGGTGCCGGACCGTAGTCTACAAGGTCGCCAAGACACACAATCGCATCGTGTTCAACCTTAAGCACTGCATCGAGTGCTTCTTTGTTTCCGTGTATGTCAGATATTATTAGCAGTTTCATGAATTAATTATAATTATTTGAAAAAGTGTCGTGTTCGTAAACTAATTTTTACCAATCCAAGCATCACAGGAACTTCGATCAACACTCCAACAACCGTTGCAAGCGCAGCACCCGAATTGATTCCAAAAAGCATGGCTGCAACAGCAATTGCAACTTCAAAATGGTTAGATGCACCTATCAGCGCGGTTGGTGCAGCATCTTCATAGGAAAGCCCTATGGCTTTTGATATGCCGTATCCAAGGAAGAAAATAAAGAATACCTGAACCAATAATGGAACCGCGATCATTGCAATCACAAGCGGGTTATCCAGTATTACCTTGCCCTGAAGTGAGAAAAGGGTTATCAGTGTAATCAATAATGCAGTGATCGAAATGTTATGCATGGCAGGTGAGAATTTATCCTTAAACCAATCAGATCCCTTATTTTTAAGAAGATAAATTCGTGAAATGTATCCTGCTACCAGCGGCACGCCGACATATAAACTCACAGATAATAATATTGTTTCCCACGGTACGATGATGTTACTCATACCAAGCAATAAACGTGCAAGCGGTGCGTACAGGAAAAGCATCATAAGTGAGTTTATTGCGACCATCACCAGCGTGTGACCTTGATTACCTTTTGCAAGATAACCCCACACCAGTACCATTGCCGTACATGGGGCAACACCGAGAAGGATCATGCCTGCTATGTATTGTGATGCCTGTGCTTCTGTCAGGTAGGGAGCGAAAACGTGACTCATGAACAGCCAGGCAAAGAACAGCATGGTAAAAGGCTTGACAGCCCAGTTGACAAATAATGTAGTAAGAACCGGTTTTGGTGTTTTGCCTGCTTTTACCACCTGTTTAAAATCGATCTGAACCATGATAGGATATATCATAAAGAACAGGAGAATCGCGATCGGAATGGATACATGATACACCTGCATGGAATCAATTTGGACTGCGATCTGCGGGAACACTTCACCAAGCGCAATACCAATACCAATGCAAAGAAATATCCATAACGTTAAATATTTCTCAAAAAAAGCAAGATCCTTTTCATCACTCATAGATTGCACCTCTTGCACCTAATAATACATTATCTTTCCACATTTATTTGTTATATACCTCATTTATCATCCTATAAAATACCCAAACAAAAATCCCGCGATCGTTGCGATAACCACGACAAGCGAAATATACACAGAAGCACGCTTTGTACCCATTATCCTGCTTATCACGATCATATTAGGAAGGCTCAATGCCGGTCCTGCAAGAAGCATTGCAAGAGATGGACCCCTGCCCATGCCAAGAAGTGTGAGGGCATTGATTATCGGCACTTCTGTCAATGTCGAGAAGTACATAAGAGCACCTGCAACCGATGAAACAAGATTTGATGATATGGAATTGCCGCCAACATAAGACGCTACATATTCAGCAGGCAGTACTTCAACAATGATCCCTGCAAAGAACACACCGGCCAAAAGGAGCGGTGTGATCTGTTTTACCAAAAACCATGTCTCATCCATCCAGCTTGAAAGTTCCTCGCGACTAAACCATTTGAGTGATGCATATATTGTGATCGCTATCAATGGAACCAGCACAACAAGTTGCGTCATCCATGTTGTAAATATTTCTCCTACAAGAAGGATTGCCAGCAGCAGCACAAAGAGTACAGCGCTGTGTTTATGTTTTTCTTCCCCAAATGTGGCAATCTTCTTGCGTTCAACCTTTCCCCGCTCAAATACAATTGCCATTGATAGTCCGATAACAATTGAAAGTAGTACTGCTACAACAGCACGGGCAACTCCAATATCATAGCCCAATATCTTGGCTGTATACACAATTGCAAGCAGATTTATGGCAGGTGCCGAGAACAGGAACGTCGTTGCAGGTCCGATGCCTGCGCCGCGTTTGTATATTCCGGCAAATAACGGCAATACTGTGCAACTGCATACTGCAAGTATGGTTCCCGATACCGCAGCTACCGAGTATGAGATATATTTTGGTGCATCAGCGCCAAAGAACTTCAATACGGATTCTTTGGAAAACAGCGATGCTATCGCACCTGCCAAAAAGAATGCGGGTACTAAGCACATGAGGACATGAAGTGCAAGGTATTCCTGAACTGATGCTATTCCAATCGTAAATAGGTGAATTAGATAATCTATTGTCATCAATTCAAATTATATTGAAATAACCAGATATAAGGTTTGTGGTTTCAAATACATTTGAAACAATCAACACATTTTTATCACTTGTTACAAATGCAAGTATTATGTCACTAAAAACAATCGGAACTGTTTCAAACTATGCAGATGAAGGATCACTGAAGATACTTGCCCTGTGGAAAGAAAGTATCAGCGCAATAGAACTGTCGCAGCCCACATCGACTTCTTCTTTATTCTATGATGAATATTCACATTACATTGTAGTTCATGACTCACTTGACATTGAGTTCCCAGAAAAGCGTGATGAATGGAACAAGCGTTTCACAAAGAACATCGGTGTATCTGTTGTCGAATTCGTAAAGTCGGAAGGCAACACAGTCTACGTCAAGGGACTTTTTGCACTGAACGGCTCTATGATCTATGGAATTGTCCCCTACACTGCATTTGATGCAAAAGATGCACGCTACCCTGCCGCTGAAATGGAAAACGTTAGAAATGCCGTGATGGGAGAAGTCTTGTCGCAGATTAAGAGTAAAACGATTGTTGACATCGGATGCGGCATTGGCTCCATAACAATAGATATGGCGCGCCAGAATCCCAATTCAATAGTGTATGGAATAGAAATTACGGACGGATTATCTAAGCAGTGTGAAATGAATGCGCGCTTGCTTGACATCACAAACGTGAAGTTCAAGACCGCAAATATCTACGATCTTCCATTTGAAGACAACTCTATCGATACTGCTACGTGTTTCTTCATGTTGCACCATCTGGATGACATTCCGCGCGCGCTCGCAGAAGTTAAACGCGTGTTGCGCGAGGGTGGAGAAATAAAAGCAGTTGATCCGATAGGACATCATCACGGTCCCGACCTGGTTGTATCTGAATGGCAAAAACTGTTTGAAGAAGCAGGCTTTTCGATCGATGTGAAGATCATTGACGGCGCGTTTGTGTCATCTGCAATCCTGTCTAAATTTTAGTTTCTCTCTAACATTGAGTGAGTAAATCTAATACCCCTACTACAAGAATTTACAATTCATTCCGGCACTTACTCATGCTTTTCTGCATGATCATGATACTTGTTCCTTGCAGAAGAAATTCCTGAGTGTGTATGTTTATGGATATGCAGATGTACATGCCCATCCCCGCCCTCCATTGTTTCTGTCAGGTTTGTAACCGCACCTCCAATTGAAAGAGGAAGCACATCACACGGATAACCGAAACACTGGAGTATCTCAAAGAGCTGCGTGATCACAGGTACATCCAGACCGATCTCCACAAGCATTTCCGTATTTGAAAAAATATCACGGGTCGGTCCGTCTGCGATCACGGTCTTGTTCAGGACAATGACCCGTTCTGCAAGTTCAGGAATTGCATTCACATCGTGTGTGATTATCAGTAGCGTTTTTCCTTTCTCTTTAAGTTTTCTGAGAATCCCTATCAATTCCCTCCTGCTTTTTGGGTCCAGATTTGCAGTAGGTTCATCCATGGCAAGTATCTCAGACTCCATCGAAAGTACTGTGGCAAGTGCAGCTCGCCTTTTCTCGCCCCCGCTGAGATGGTGTGGGACCCTGTTCTCATATCCGGCAAGTCCGACCATTTCAAGAGCATCCTTAACTCTTCGCTGCACCTCCTCTTTATCCAAACCAAGATTAATGGGACCAAAAGCCACATCATCGCCAAGAAGGGGCATGAACAGCATATCATCAGCATTCTGGAATACGATACCAATCTTTTTCGGCATCTCATGTATCTTTTTTGGATCAACAGATTCATCAAGGATCCTTATAGACTCACGTGATGTGACACTATGCAGTATACCGTTGAGATGGAGCAGTAGTGTAGATTTGCCTGCACCGTTTGGTCCGATGAGGGCAACAGATTCACCTTTTTCAATCTCGAATGAGACATTATCAAGTGCAACAGTCCCATCGTGATATTTATAGTTTAGATCTTGAACTTTTATTGCAGGCATTATATTCCCTCTAATGTACCATACAATACTGCAACATGTATAAAAATTGCAAACCCACAAACCACTACTGCATTGAACCAGTCCTGTGGTCTAAGAGTAAATTCATGCATTGTGGTAACCTTTCCTTTATAGCCTTTTGATCTCATTGCATAGAATACTCGTTCTGCTTGTTCAAAGCTCATCACAAAGAGTGTTGCTATTGCTTTACTGAGTGTAATGATTGTATAAAGGTTAGATCTCCTTTTAAATCCCCGTGAAGTTAAAGAGCGTTCCATTAGCATAAACTCATCAGATAACACAAAAATATATCTGTAGGTGAATGCAAGCATCTGTACCAGTTTATTTGGTAGATGAAGGTCTTCCAGTGCCTTGATGGTAACATCCATCCGTGAAGTTCCGATCATAGGAAATATCAGCATTACACTTGTAAGTGCTTTTATCACGATCATGACGGCAAATTCAACTGACTCTATGCCCCGAAAGTTCAATGTAATGCTGCCAATATGTGCAATTTCCACTCCTTCACCTATTACTGTAAAAGGGAGGATAATAAGGAAGGGCAACACAAATAGAAATACCCATTTCAATCGTCCTGCGATAAAGGAAAATGGAATTCTTGATATGTAAACCAGAATAATGGCAAAAAGCATACTTGCGATAACCAGTTTAAGATCATATAAAAGCATAATTGAAAATATCAGCGTAAGTATGGAAATAACCTTAAGGCGGGGATCCCATCTATGGATCGGTGAGGATAATCCTGCATATATATCGATTTCTGATATCAAATCAATTCACTTCTTGTAGTATATGATATATAACATATAACATTGTGTTTGTCCGACTTCGTCAAAAACTCTAGTGTCTCGTCAACATCAGAGTGTCGGATTATAAGGGGCATTGGTAACATATTTGGCGACGTTGCAGGGTTGAATCGACACTAGATAAAATTCAGGGTCTTGAGTAAATTCAGATAATGGGGGGATTTGCTGAATCATAATCATTTTTTAATACTCAACATTTCTGGTTTGACTATTGCAAGGAATCCGGCAATCACTCCGGTAAAAATAGCCTCGACCAGAATGACCGGTATATGTGCAAACACAACAAACGTTGTTACTTCAGTAAGCTCTTCACCCGTTATCAGAAGTTCAACTGCAAGTAACAATACGGCAAGTGCAACTGCAATCCCTCCCGCGATCGCACCAAAAAACATCTCATTTTTACTTATTCCAATATTAAGCTTCATTCCGGCTTTGAATATTAAAAAGGATATTAATGCAGGCACGCCCATATTAACAGTATTGATCCCGATTGTAGTAACGCCGCCATGCTGGAATAGGAAGGTTTGCATCACCAGCGCTATAAAAATACAGGGATAAGCGAGTATTCCAAGCGTCACACCTGCAAATCCACTTAATACCATATGAACACTTGTAGGTCCTACCTGAAAATGGATTAGCGACGCTACAAAGACCGCTGCTGTAATAACCGAGAGTTTTGGTATATCATCTATTTTCATCTTTTTGAGTGTATATGCCAGAATTGCAGCAGTGATCACCCAACCGGATCCCCAAAGCCATGTTGCAAGTATTCCATCTGAAATGTGTACCATGTATATTCCTCATTGCATTTTTACTATATTAATTCGTATCCGGTTGCTATAATTGAAGTAGTAAGCGTAATTATTATTGATCTTTGGATTATTGTTCTTTCATTTTTCGAGCCGAGAAATACGCTGCGATCCCGCCAATTCCAGCTAAGAATCCAAATCCAACAAGAACATTCAGATATAGTGGCAATTCTGCATTTTCAGGCTGTGAACCTGCAGTCAGATCAAACTCAAGTTCATTACTGTGCCCAGAGGCTTCCACTACCACTCTATAACTTGAAGTACCAAGTTCGGGTGCGAAATAATATAATCCATTCTCATCAGTCTTGCCTTCAAGGTACAGCTTTTCTTGCCCATCCCTGATAGAATATAGCTCTACATCTGCATTAGCCATAGGATCCCCACCGCCATACCATGCCTTTATCTGCACTTCCATTATCTGTTCTCTTAAGTGTACCCTGTGTGCAGATGCGTTAGGTATCAAGACCATACACAAAATTAATATCAGTGCCAAGAGACTCAAATTTTGAATTATTCTCATGTTATTTTATCCTCTCTTTCAATAATCGTATCTTTTTTGAACAAATCTATTTGACCATTGTCAGAGAACAATCAATTCGAGAAAATTCTCCCTTCTGTCGAATTAACTCGAACTGTATAATTCTACAAATTATATACTATAAAAAAGACCCACAGGAGTTAAATAACTCCTATTGATCTAAAGTCTATCTTATTTTCTTCTCAATACAAGGAAAAGTGCTGCAACCAATCCGATTACTGCAAAAGTGGCTCCAAAACCTGGTGTGCTGGGTGTTGAAGACTGCGCAGCGGCCTGTGCAGCGGCCTGTTCTGCATCCTCTGCTGCTTGCTGAGCCTGTGCTACTGCCTGTTGGAGTTCAGCAGATGATGTGCCCTGGTTTTCAGCAGGTGGGAACGCCTCAATTACCGGAATGATGAACACACCTCTTACATTTTGTCCATTCTCGGGTTCCATAGTGGCACCGACAAACCATATACCGGGTTCATCAAGAGAATACACGAACTCTCCATTATTATTGGACTTAGTAAGCCGTGTGAATACCATAGGTGGGTCATACGAGTACATTTCCTCTGCCAGTTCAACTATCTCTATGCCAAGATCCAGTGTATGGTATATTTCAATCTCTACAGGTGCATCTGTAAGCGGTTGACCATTGTACATTGCTTGTCCGGAGAATACAAACCCTTCCTCCATACCATAAGGTCGCATGTATGGAAGAATCTCTGTCTGCTGTCCTACTTCTGCATCCCAGCCATCCCACATCTCTTCACCACAGTGAATAACGGCTTTGGTGTAGTCTATCATATCTTCATCTATATCCTCATATTTGACAAATACAATTGTATCGCCATCCTGATCAACAATGAACGAGGCTTTGTAGGCTTTAAATGTCCCAAGTTCTCCGTCTTCGTCCATACCATCAACCGTAATCTCTTCAGTTGTAAGTTGCTCAACAGTGCCATCCTTCTTCATGACAGAAACTTCAGGTACAGAGGCCATATCAAATAATATATGCTCGTAGGGGTGTCCCCACATAATATATACTGTCTTTGTATCTCCCAGTTCTGCAATATAATCTTCAGGTGTTACATCCCACACTGTATCCTCAGTATCACTGGGGAAGACCATAGTAAAATGTGCACTTGCCATGCCAGCAGATGCGATCAACAATAGCACTACAAACAAAGTTCTTATTAAATTTTCTTTCATTTAATCACCAGTTGGTATTATTTATGATATAAAATTATATTATAAAATCTCGATATTGAAATCAATTTTTATTTTTTTTGCAAGATAACTTGTAAAATCGAGATGTAACACATTAATATCATATTTAGTCAATGTATGTTATGAGTGTTAACATTCGTAACACACGATTTGGGGAATGTACTTTCATTATAAATAGATGTTGGTAACAAATCTTTATTTGTGAAATTAACAGAGAATTGTTATGAAGTGGTTGGGTTGCAATTAAACATAAAGTCAAAGGTTTCGGGACTATACACAAGTCCTTTCAAACTCGGTCTTGGGACAATATTCACTCATCATCCTTTTTGGGTTAAATGAGCCACTGGCATTTCGATTGAAATGCCTCTATTTTCAATTTACTCAATTTTCATCATTTATTATGCATAAAATTTGATTTTTAAGCATCAAAATACTATTTTAAAAAGAAATATAAAGGATTATGCTAATTAGAGTATT
>JAUWQD010000108.1 GCA_030611265.1 Methanosarcinaceae archaeon
AAACTAAACACATATTTCCCAGGGAAAGTCGTGAGAAAAGACCTCACTAAACTCATGAAGGTAGGTCATAATGTTCCTGTATATGTGTTAGAATACCTCTTAGGATCAAACTGTGCCACAGATGATGAAGACCTTATCAAGGAAGGCGTCAAGAAAGTAAAAAATATACTATCAGAGAATTACGTTCGCCCTGATGAAGCTGAATTGATCAAGTCAAAAATACGAGAAACTGGATACTATACTATAATAGACAAAGTTACAGTTAGGCTCAATGAAAGACGGGATGTTTACGAAGCATTGTTCTCCAATCTTGGAATCTCGAAAGTAGAAGTTGACCCATTTTATGTAAAAAAATATGAAAAACTGCTCGGTGGTGGTATCTGGTGTATCATCAAGATGGAATATTTAACTGAATCTTCCCAGTCCCCATTTATGATCTCTGACTTAAAACCCATACAAATCCCGAACGTGAACATAAACGAGTTCATAGAACTGAGGAAGAACTTCACAAAAGATGAATGGATTGACGCTTTATTAAGAACCATTGGAATGGAACCTACCCAACTGGAATATTCTGCAAAATGGCATTTGTTGGAACGTCTGGTGCCTCTTGTTGAAAATAACTATAATATGTGTGAGCTCGGGCCGAGAAACACCGGTAAATCCCATGTCTATAAAGAAATATCACCCAACTCCATATTGATATCTGGTGGACAAACAACTGTCGCAAACCTGTTCTATAATATGAGTACAAGACAGGTAGGACTTGTAGGGATGTGGGACGTTGTCGCCTTTGATGAAGTTGCAGGGATAAAATTCAAAGATAAAGACGGGATACAGATACTCAAAGATTACATGGCATCCGGCTCATTTGCCAGAGGCAAGGATCAGATAAATGCAAATGCATCCATTGTATTTGTAGGCAATATCAATCAAAGCATATCGTCATTACTCAAGACGTTCCATCTTTTTGCACCATTCCCGGACGCTATGAACAATGACAGTGCATTCTTTGATAGAATGCATTACTATTTACCAGGCTGGGAAGTTCCGAAATTCAAACCAGAGCATTTCACTGATAGATATGGTTTCATAGTGGATTATTTCGCTGAATTCTTAAGAGAAATGAGAAAAAGATCATTCAGTGATAATATATTCAATCACTTCAAACTTGGAAACAACCTCAACCAAAGAGATGTGATTGCTGTGAAAAAGACATTTTCCGGTTTGATGAAACTGATATTCCCGGATGATAACATCTCCAAAGAAGAAGCACAGGAGATACTTGAATACTCCATGGTTGGCAGGAGAAGGGTCAAGGAACAGTTAAAAAAGATAGGTGGAATTGAATTTTTCGATGTTAATTTTTCGTACATTGATAATGACGATATGACCGAACATTTCGTAACTGTCCCGGAAAGCGGTGGAAACAAGATAATTCCTGAAGGACTTGCAAATCCCGGGCATGTATATGCAGTTGCTGGAGCGCCATCGAGTAAGATCGGTGTGTACAAAATAGAGTTACAAGTTGTTTCAGGTTCCGGTAAATATGATAAATCCGGTCTTGGTTCAAATCCAAAAGCCAAAGAAGCAATACAAACTGCATTCAATTATTTCAAAGCTAACGCAAAATCGGTTAGCCAAAGCATATCCACAAAAGAAAAGGATTATCATATGCATGTACAGGATCTGACCGGTGTGGGAATGTCTGATGATCTCGCCCTTGCGGCTTTCATCAGTCTATGCTCAGGCGTTTTAGAGAAGCCCGTACAAGAACAAACTGCAATATTGGGTACGATAACTATAGGTGGTTCCGTGAGTGGTATCGACAACTTATCAGATATTCTGCAAGTTTGCTTGGATGCTGGAGCTAAAAGGGTTCTAATTCCGATTTCATCAGCGTCAAAGATCTCTACGGTGCCACCAGATCTATTCAGTAAATTCCAGATATCATTCTATGAGGATCCAATTGATGCTGTGTATAAGTCGTTGTCTTTGGGTTGATTGGATTCGAATGTAGAAAGTGTCAACGGCGGTGTAAAAATCCCCACACACACCAAGGTCACCTCAGCAGACATACCCCCACCCCTACCCGACTTTATCGACGAGCCCGCACCTATCAAAGCAAACACAACATCCCAATCCAATATCCCTCAAACTTAACCACCTTTCACATCCTCACAAACCTGAACACTTTGCGCTCTTTGCGTTCTTCGCGGTGGTTTTTTCATTCAAACCGCAAAGAGCACAAAGTTCGCAAAGATAGTTTGAATTGTTTGGTTTTTGACTATAATCCAATAAAGTTAATGAATATTCCCGCATAACTGGTAACTAATACTATGAAATTAACCAACAAACACATACTAATAACCGGCGGCGCAGGCTTCATCGGCAGCCACGTTGTAGATTCTCTCATAAAAAAAAACAGGGTCACCGTACTTGATAACCTGAGTTCCGGCAGGATGGAATTCATACAGCACCACATGGATAATGATAATTTC
>JAUWQD010000030.1 GCA_030611265.1 Methanosarcinaceae archaeon
AGTTTATGTTTTGATAGGGACTACAATTATATAGCCGCACAGTACTGTTTTTGATAACATCTTTGAAAGTCAAGTCAGATATATGTATAAAAAAATAACGTTTCATTTTTGGCTATTAAAACCACGTATTAAAGCAATTACATCGTGGACCTGAGTTGAAGGATTACTTTTTACACTTTCGAGACTTGTGCTATTGGATGAATGATACTCATTCAATTCACCTGCATTTTTAATCGCATTATCCATCATTGGCAAGAGTTCACCATAATAATCCTTATTTTTCACATAGTTTGGAATATGTTTTTCCAATCTGGATTCTAATTTTTCCTTTGTAAATGACTGATCAGCATACTCATAGTGCAGAAGAAACCATAGTTCAAAAAAAGGATTTGAAAGACACATCTTTATTTTATTTTCACGGGCATTTTTAAAAGCTTTTACAAGATCAACGTCCTCATTTTCATCACAATCGAAAACACAGATAACCTCATCTTTACCCTCAATTGAAAAATCGCCCCTCTCAATCTTTCTTATAGCAAAATCTACAATTCCAATTGCATCTTTGCTAGAACATGTTACAGTTCTAATTTTCACATTATTTACTCTTGTTCTATAATTCTCAAAATACAAAGGTTCAGTCTTTTTCCCTTCACAAACAATATAAAGAGTGTTTAAGGGATCTCTCGCCCTTATTTTCCTACTTCTGAAAGAACTCATGAAAATACACTCTCAATGTTTTTAATAAAAGGAACCGCTCCATATCTTCCGGCCAAATATCCTTTTTCAATGTTAGTATCTCTTCTCTGCTTGAACTCCAATAAGGAAAAAAGATTAGTATTCCCAAACTCCGCATCTTTTTCTGTAAACCATATCTGGTCTCTTCTAAAGATATCTTGATCCAGAAAAGTTGAATTGTGTGTTGTGAATAATAACTGGGAATTGTTTGTATTTATTTCAGAATTATTAAACATGTCTATTAAGTACTTACACAAAAAAGGGTGTAATTTGGAATCCAGTTCATCGATTATCAATATACTTCCATTTTTCAATGAGTTCAGCCATGGTCCAATGAGTAAAAACAATTTTTGTGTACCATCTGATTCTTCATCAATATCAAACTGCACACCAATTTTATTGTGTTTTTTATCAAATCCACTATGGAAAAATTTGAGATCTATGTGATTTACATAATCAGATTTGTTCGACATCTCTATGAATGTTTTAGATTTCTCTGGCGATAAAATCATAAAATCATCAATAGACATTTCTTTAATGGATATATGTAGATCATTTATTCCTAAATCAGCCACAACAAGAGCTTTTAACACAACATTTTTTAATTTTTCATCTTTGTCCATTAATTTAAATGTTGCGTGTTTATCCAATTTTTCAGTTGGACCAATTACATCCAAGACATTTGAAAACCATTCAAATGGCTTAATTGTTTTATCGTAATTTTGCTGGGCAGAATTTGACAAATAAAATACATTTTCAAGAGTCCTTTCTGCCATTCCTTTTTGCTTTGATTTGTCTATTGTAAACTTATAATTAATTGTATCATTTCTCTCAAATATAATTGCTTCAGTGCCTTTTGGATAGTAGTAAAGAGATTCATCTATAACTTTTTCACATGTAAATGAAACTTTGTAATTATATCTAATTCCACCCTGAACAAAATTAATATTAAACTTTGATGGTTTTAATAAACATTTTTCATCAAGTTTAAATGGTAAAAATCGAATATTTTGACCGGGGATATTTTGACTTGATGTTATAATCAAATATTTCAAATTACCAAGAGCCTTAATAACATTACTTTTCCCAGATGCATTAGCCCCATAAAGCACTGCACTTCTGAGTAGACTATCCTTTTTTAGTGCTTTTTCCCCTGTAATAAGATTGTTATCAAGAGATTTATCACTTGAAGCCAATAAACTGAAACATACCTCTTCTTTTACAGAAAGAAAATTTTCAACACTAAAATCTATTAACATGAATTATACCTCAATAAAGTGCATGATTTCTTCAAATTTGATTAAATATCAGTGATATTTGTGAAAAAACCACATTTTTATAGAGAACATTGTTAATATCGTATATATTTGTTTTGTATTAGTTACAAATGATTCGAAAACTGGATACTCAAAGAAAATATGTGATGTAAATATTCATGGACATAATTACAACATTATTTCATAGCGTTGTGGGAACGTGCGCGCTTCGCGCGATGGCAGCAGTGGCACTTTGATTAATCTAAAACTATGCTGCTCTACCTCTTTTTTATTTAATCGTTATATCGATGAACCAGCTAAACAAAATCCAAAAACAAAAATAGGGGATCAAACCTTAATATCGATCTCAAACCCGACCACAGGCTGCCCCAATCCGAAATTCGTGACAACTTCAGGATAGAACTCACCCATAACGCCGATCTTTTCACCATTAACAAGGATGTCTGCTCGCCTGCCTTCCAAAAATGCTGTGTCCTGTGATTCCACAACCTCATAATCTACCATTCGCTCTCGCATCATAGCATCCACGAGCTCGCGCACTTCCGTAAAGTTCGCCTGTGGGTGTATCGATACCGCAGCCAGATGCCGCCCATTATTGTTGTTAACCACAACCTCGCCCACTTCAAAGATGCGCTGTGGAAGTTCCCTGTGCTGATTCAGTGAGAGTATCTCCATAAGATTCGGCAGGATAGTTGTACGCAACATGTTCTGGTCTTCACTGATCGGGTGAAGCACAGGAGTAACATCATCCGTCTTATTACGGCACATCCAATCGAAATGAATCTTTTCGCTTGTCAGGGTGAATGGCATCACTTCAGAATATCCCAAACCCACCATGATCTCACGCATCGCAGTTCTTGCCAGTGATATCTCGTGTGCTCTACCGACTGTGGAACTCTTTGGGAAATCCGGCACAATGTTGTCGTATCCATATCCGATCGCAATGTCCTCAATAATATCATCTATGTTCAGGATATCGGCACGATACGAAGGGATCTCTACTTCAAGTGTATCACCATCGATCTTACGTATGCCAAACCGCATTTTTTCAAGTTGAGCAACGATCTCATCCATTGGAAGATCGATACCGATCAACGAATCCACTTCCGATCTTGTGACCTTATGAACCCGGGGCGCAAGGTCTGGCAAGATCTTCATACTCCCATCAGGATACGTTAATTTTACAGACTCTACTTTCCCGCCCCGCTCTGCAAGTGCGGTCACAACGATGTTAAGTGCAGTGTAAACAGCATCTGCAAGTCCCGTCACATCAATGAACAGTTCGGTCGTGCTCTCCTCGACCCTTGTAAGATTTCCATTAATGATCGGTGGGAATGAAAGCACATTATCATTTGCATCCAGAATAAGCGGATACTTGTCAAATCCCTCCACAAGATGAGCAAATCCCACACCTTTTGGATGCTTTTCAAGTATATCGCGCATTGACATCGGTTCCGTAAAATCAAGCGGAATGAACTCAAAGTCAGGGTCTGCCGCGACGTATCTGAAAGGAGCCTTGATATTTTCCATATCATGCACACCAATCGATACCTTCTTACGATCGCGACCAAGTCCCCAGTGCAGATCCTCCTGCAAGTCCATGAGTGACTTTATTGAATTTTCATCAAAACAGACACCTCTCACAACTGCACACCCAAGAACAGGGCGTATGTTCGCGATCTCCTCATCCAGTGTTATCTCAACATCAGAAGGTGTCACTTCATATTCACAAAGACCTTTCTCAATGTCCAGAAATCCCCTCATTGCGCGTGCGACTCCCTCTACACTGTACAGATCAGGTCGGTCAGGGAAGAACTCGATGTCAATAGACTCTTCTTCTACACGCTCAATATCCGCCCCGATCATGGGCACGCGGTCGATGATCGTATCCTTGTCTGCACGAGTGAGTTTTTCCATGTCATCGTATTGTAGGGTTATAATTGGCATAAAAGGGTCCTCTGATTATGTATCATTGTTATATTTGTAAATAATATCTGACCACAACATATCTAACTTTGGATTTAATGTTTTTCATTGTGCATCAGGTGTTAACCTGATGCTCTACAAGTCAATCCGAACAAAAGGATTTTCTTGTTGTATAATTTGTGAAATTATGTACTCCAAATAAATGTGAACAAAGTGAACGTTTTCTTGTTGCACCATTGTGTTCTCACATAAAATACAGAATAACCGGCAACAAGATCACACCCATAGCATTTGATTTTCTGACCTTGAAAAATGGTGCAAGCATCCCAATCGGTGTAGCTATAATAAAGATCAACAATCCGAAAAATCCAGTAAAAGCAACAATCATCAACGCAAGACCGATGAGCACGCCGATACATAATTTTGAGTAATCGATTCGAGATAGCACACGATGAACATTGTTCCCGATCATGATCGTTGAGAAATACGACAGAAAAGCGGTCAGCAAAATAACACCGAAAAATAGGAGCAACATTGATGTATCAAGCGTAATTACACCGGCAGTCACACCACTAGCGACACCCAGCACATCATTGATCGCCACCATGGCACCGCTTCTTGTTTTTCCTATCACGCTCAGGGCAACCAATCCAAAGATCGCGTTTGATGTGTTGACTCCTGAAACAGATACAATAAACTCTTTTGAACCGGCATCCACACCATCCGAATCCACCTCATCCTCGCCCTCACGGTCAAAATCTGTCCTGATAACCAGGCGCGCGAGCACCGCCGCAATGGCTGATGATATCCCTGGCAGCCATGCAACTATGGAACCCGCCGCACTGCCTGTTATAATTCCTCTCACGATCCGCTTCCCTGACAATGTCATCTTTGCAAAGGTCTGCGGCGGAATGGTTGAATGTGTGAGCAGGCTTATCACGAGCTGTGACGCGCCAAATAATCCGCTAAGCAGGGGCAACAGAATTGAAGGTGCACCGAAATTGATGAAAGGGTTCATCAAGCCTTCCATCTCGAAAGCAAACAACCCAAGCACCCCACTTAGCAGGAACAAGACCACAGCGTAGGCTTTGTACTTGTAGTGAACAAGCGACCCCTGACCTACGATGTACTCGCCTTTTTCTGTCGCCACCATGAGAAATACTATGAAGATAAGTATCCATGCAATACTTTCCTGCAAAACAGGATACGCAATACTGAATATCGCGGCAAGCGGCAGGACAATTATCATCGAAAACACGACCGAACCTGCACTTCCAAGAGCGGACAAGCGAATTGCCTCTGCCCCAAAACCGTCAAGCAGGAGCCTGTGTCCGGGTAGTACAGCAAGTGCCATATCGGAATCGGGTGCGCCTAGGAATACGGCAGGAATGACGTCATGGAACGTGTGTGCAATGGAATTGGACAAAATTATGATGGCAATGTAGAACGGCTGTATGCCATACTCGCTCATCATTGGTGAAAGGGCAACAAGAAGCAAGGCAAAGTTATTGGTATGGATTCCCGGAACCAGTCCTGAGAAAACACCAAGGAAATATCCCGCCAGAACTGATAATATAATAATAAAAATCGAAATATCGCCTGTTAAGAACAAATTATGCACCTTGCACAATAATTGATCAGTGAATCACTTGAGCATCTCGTCAATCTTGCGAGCACCATTTTTAAGTTCAATCAGTATCAAACCAAGACTGGAATTGGCTGCTGTCAATACAACCAACAATGATTTTGGACCTGAACCGATTACGATTAGTCGACAATCTTCTGATTCCACAATTACCCTTTTTGCAAAACCCCTATTAAGTTCATTGGTTGCAGTTTCTGCTGCGCTGAGCATAGTGGCAGACATTGCAGCAAACGTTTCGGGATGCGTTCTCGGAAACGTGTTGGCTGCTATCAGTAAACCGTCTCTTGTCGCTATTGCTGCAGATTCAATTCCATCTACTCTTTTAAGGTCTAATAGGACCTCTTCAAGTCTTTCCGTTAATACCACCATAAATACCCATAGTATAAGTTACCAAACAATCAAATCCAACTTTTCACCTTTAGTTGAATTAAGTGATTATAAATGTTTCGACTCATGAAAATTTTAAATCAGTGAATATATTTACCAAGTTATTATATGTTACTGCCTGTGATATATTCCATAAAATGTGGCAATTGTTACGGGATAGGCCCATACTCACAATTAAAATGATGTTAGCACCTGCGTTTTGAGAAACCATATATAGTAATATATCCTTCGATGATGAGACGGACGAACACCCATGAATGTAAAGTGTAGTAAATGTAACAAAGAAGCAATTATTTTCCAAAAATACTCTGGAATGCACCTGTGTAAAAAGCATTTCATTGAAGATGTTGAACGGAAGATCAAGTTGACCATCAGAAAGCATTTCAACATTCAAAAAAATGACATTATTGCAATTGCACTAAGTGGTGGAAAGGACAGTGCTGTACTGTTATTCATGCTTCACAAGATATTCGACAAACGACCGGATATTGAACTTATAGCCATTACAATTGATGAAGGAATAGACGGCTACCGCGAGCATACGCTAAAGACTGCAAAAGAACTGACTGCAAAATTGGGTGTTCAACACATAATTCGCTCTTTTGAGGATGAGTTTGACACAACCCTTGATGATGTCATTGCAAAAGAACGCGAAAAGGGTGCATGCAGTTACTGTGGTGTCCTTCGAAAAACACTGCTAAACAAGACCGCAATTGAAGTCGGTGCAACAAAACTTGCAACAGGTCATAATCTTGATGATGAAGCACAGACGATACTCCTGAATCATTTGAGGGGTGAGGTTTCACGCATGGTCAAACTCGCACAACCCCATGCGCTTGAAGGACTTGTCCTCCGTGCCAAACCACTTCGCTACATTCCTGAAAAGGAAGTAGCACTCTATGCACTTGTCAACGACCTGCCGGTCGATTTTAGTGAATGCCCGTATGCCCATGAAGCGATAAGGGGTGAAGTCAGGGACATGCTCAACAACTTTGAAGTGGCACACCCGGGAACAAAATATTCCCTGCTTAAGGGTTTTGACACAATGGCGCCGATTATTTCAAAAGAATATACAGACATAGAACTTGCAAAATGTAGAATTTGCGGTCAGGCATGCAGTCTTGGGATTTGTCAGGCATGTAAGTTGCTTGGTCGTGAATGAATTGATTCTTGTATAGCATATTCCTAAAATGATCTTCCTTCAATTATTATCTGTTTCATGACTGTGTAATTTTCTAACAAATCCATCTCAAGAGCACATAATTTAATATCGTTTTACCACACATATTAAGTTGCGAATTGAGATAATAAACTGATTCTTTATTTTACACTAACCATGAAAACCAATAAACTGATAAAGAACCTGACCAGTTGGCGTGCAAAAAAACAAGTCCAGGCAGCCCGTGAATTGGAAGAGCTAATACTAAAAGGTGAACTTGAACTTGATGAAGACACATTGGTTTCTGCAATTCCAATATTGATCGAATCACTTGACAGTGACAAAGAAGAAGTCGCAACTATCGCATTATCACTTTTAGAATTAATTGCTGAATCAAAACCCGAAAGTCTCACAGATGTACTTCCTCAGATCGTAACCCACCTGGATAAAAGTTACCATGCAAAAAGGATGGTCATTAAATCGATCAAAGGGGTATCCCTGTTCCACCCGGATGTTGTCTTTGGATACATGCCTCTTCTTGTCAACCAATTGAATGATCAAAATGCCGATATTGCAGAAATTGCATCCAATGCCATAATCCATATCAGCAAGGAAAAAACCGATGAAGTTTCAAACCTGTTGATAAAATATCTTGATTCTCCAAACGAAACAATAAATAACCGAATATTCAACATATTAAAGATAATATATGACTCGCACCATGAATACACACAACAGTTGCCAGTCATCCTAAACTACTTTATAACCAATAAAAAGCATGAGCAGATAATATTCACATCAAACATCCTGAGTGAAGGGGTCATTGAACAACCCACGATTATGTACAGTTTCCTGCCACAATTAACAGAATACCTGAGATCATTCGATGGTTTTTGGGCTGAGGACGGTAGCCTGATCACTGATATGATGATGAAGTTCGTCAATGAAAAACAACCGGACATGATCAAGAATGCGGCATCATACCTGCTCAAAAACCTTCAACCTATCTGTAGTGGAACAAACCCTTGCTTTTATGCAAATGGTATGATGGAAGCCATTGTATCAGAGAATCCAGATTGTATTCAGGCAGTCACACCGCTTCTTGTAAAATGGCTGAATTCATCGCAGATGACTTCAAAAATGTATGCATCCGCACTAATAAGCGAAATTGGAGCACTTCGCCCGGGTCTTTTGCGCGAAACAATTGATCCGCTTATCAAATGTCTTGATGATAAAGAATCAGGTATTCGATACAATGCGATTGTCGCAATTGATACGATCGGCACTACCAAACCTTTGTACGTAAAAAGTGCATTTGAGAAATTAACTTACATGAGTGAGCACGATCAGGACATGCGTATTAAAAAGAGCGCACATGAGGCACTACAACATCTTTCTAAGATCAGTGGTATTGATGATGCGCTTCTTGATGAATACAATAAATTTGTACGAAAGCATGTAGAGATATCTGACAAGATCAATAAGCTGGAAACCGACCTTGGATGTGGTGATGTATCAGATGTCGATTATTCGTACTGGATGAAAGTCTCGAGTGAAGATCTAAATGCAATTGAGAATGCAATTGAGAAGACTGTTGAAGATCAGATCAAGATGTATGGATATATGCGTGATGACGGGACACTAATGGATGAATCTACATGTATAAGTGATGTGAAAGAGCAGATGAGTGAACTTAAAACAGAATGGTTCAATGAACGCATGTCACTCGAGGAATACGAGCAAAGGCTTGATTTTATCAGGGTGATCCTTCTATACCTTATGGCACACAAAGGGTGCGGAACTTCTGATGATATTGAATTTTTGGAGACGAGTACACCGAGCAATGCACTTGTTATACGCTCGTTGCAAAATGAACTGGATGAGCGCAAACAAAAATTGCTTATTTGATATCTGCCGAACATCGTACACGAACTTTGAACACTTTACACAGGATCGAACACTCAAAGGTTTAAGGATAATCCAAAAGTTCACTCACATCATGGATATTTCTACCAGTCCTGCTGAGGTATAAGCGTGTCCACCAGATAGTTGTAAGGGGTGGAATGACTGCAACCGAGATCGCAATGTCTGCAAATGTCCAGAGTGTTGATAGTACAGGCACCGAACTTATGCCTTCACCAATAATACCAATCAATACTGATATTGAGATCAATATCAGCCACACGAGTAAAATATCGAATTTATTGCCCATGAAAAAACGAAATCCAATTTCCAGTGCACTCATCGGGTCAAGATTTCCCACTACCAGCGCATACTTGACAATCGACAATACTACACTTGCAACCAGGATATACAGCATCCATGCCAAAAAACCAATCGCAAACAGAACCGAACTTGCTGCTGTTTCTTCAGGATTTGATAAAAACATATTGAGGTTTTCTACTGCAAGTACTCCGGGTACTACAAATATGATTCCTGCAAACATGATCAATGCAAGCAAGATACTTGTTAAAAACAGGTTTACTACATTTTGATTCCCATAAAAGAACATGTCGTTAAGATGTGTATCCCCTGTTTCCATTGCATTTTTTGACATGCCGATCGCACCTGCTGTGAAATATGATTGGATGAACATCATTAAAACCATGATAAACGCAAACCCTGCAATGATCAATATCATGTGGTCAATAGCAACAGATGACAATATGCTGAGCATCTGTTCAGGTGAAATGTTTGCAGGATCAAGACCTATGGATGATAATTCCGGCATTACAAAAACAGCAACAAAAACAACGAAAGCCATCAATGCCAGTAGACCATTGATCCCGAAGTTCAATATAAACGGCAGGCTAATGTTAAGATTGCGCGTCCATGTACCAAATCCTTTGTTGATGATCGTTCCAATATCCTGTTGCATGTGATGTGTATCTCCAATTATGTATGTGGTCTATTTTTGTATATTACCTAATTGATATATACCCTCTGTTCTTGAAAATATATGGACGAGAAAATGGACGAATACAAATATGTAGAATCAATTGCATGTATCCTTGTGCAATAGATATACAATGGGGGAAATTGGAAATATGGGCAATGAAGCAAAAGAGATAATCGTAGTCGCACATTGTCTGATGAATAAACCATCTCGTATTTTGGGATTTAATGCACCTATACTTGATCTTACATCTGCTAACGTAAGATGTAAGAACATAATCCAACTACCCTGTCCTGAAATGATATATTTTGGAATAAATCGTCGTGAGATTACCAAGGACCAGTTAGACCATCCAAATTACAGGCGGTTTTGCCGTGAGTTGTTCAAGCCTTTTGCAGATATGATCGAGCAATTTGCAGATGTGGGTATGAGGATCAAGATCATAGGTGTGCCAAAGAGCCCGTCATGTGGTGCAGAAGTTACCACAATTGGCGGAGAAGGCGGATGTGTCACAGATTTTAAACATGAACATATAGCCGGAGCAGGTGTGTTCTTTGAAGAGATCGAAGAAGAACTGGTACGTCGCAGCGTACTGATTGAGCTTGAAGACCTGAAATGATTGCATAAAAATTTATTATATAGATATGTATATATACTATCAATGAGCTTTTAACAACTAATGCGAACGGGTTATTCTTTTTACAACCCCCACTCCCCAACCCGTTCGCATATTCTTTTAAGTTAAAATGTTCGTATTTTTTTATAATGTTTCACCTTAAAGTATAATCTTTGTTTTCCCATAACTTATCGTCACACAATTTAATTGTCAAATAATATCTGGATACATCGCGTATTTTTTAGAGTTGCAACTCATTGACCTGAGCATTTTTGACATAAAAGCAAAAAAGAAAAAAGCAGGCAAGTCCGACATCTGCCGGACTGCCATGTCTGCTTAAATTTACTTAAAATATACCTGCGCCGATAAATAGCGACGAGAACAGGATCGCGATCATGTTCACTACTTTTATCAGGGCATTGAGTGCAGGACCTGATGTGTCCTTGAATGGGTCACCAACTGTATCACCGACAATTGCCGCTTTGTGAGCATCTGAACCTTTGCCGCCATGTGCGCCATCTTCTATGAGCTTCTTTGCGTTATCCCATGCACCGCCACCATTGTCCATTGTAAGTGCAAGTAAAAGACCTACAACAATGATACCGATCAAAAGACCGCCGAGTGCCTGTGGACCGAGTACCACACCAACTATGAGGGGTGTTCCGATCGCAAGGAGTCCCGGAATAGCCATTGAGTTGATCGCGGACTTTGTCACGATGTCAACACACTTGCCATACTCAGGTCTTGTAGTACCTTCCATTATCCCGGGGATTTCCCTGAACTGGCGACGTACTTCATTAACAACTTCAAATGCTGCAGTACCGACCGCGCGCATTGTAACTGCACTGAACAGGAATGGAAGCAGACCACCAAGGAACAAACCAACAAGAACCACAGGGTTGTCAAGACTTAATGTACCGGGTCCGAGGCCAACCTTGTGTCTGTAATCTGCGAAAAGTGCCAGTGCACCGAGTGCTGCAGAACCTATCGCGTATCCTTTTGTGACAGCCTTTGTAGTATTACCGACTGCATCAAGTTGATCAGTGACCTTTCGTACACTTTCAGGCAGATGTGCCATCTCAGCAATACCGCCTGCATTGTCTGTGATGGGGCCGTATGAGTCAAGTGCTACGATCATGCCTGTTGTTGAGAGCATTGCCGCTGCTGCGATCGCAATACCGTAAATGCCCATTGCCGGATCTGTTGCACCGCCAACAATGAAATATGATGCCAATATACCGGTGATAATTACTAAAACCGGAAGTGCCGTACTTTCAAATCCAATTGCAAGACCGGAAATTACGTTAGTTCCTGCGCCGGTTTCAGATGCTTTTGCGATCTCCTTGACAGGACGGTAACTTGTGGATGTGTAGTATTCCGTGAAAACGACCATGAGGACCATTATTCCAACACCAACAAGTGATGCATAATAGAGCCTGATGTCGCCCATTAAAAGATCTGTAATGAAATAGAATGCAATCACACAAAGGATCGCTGATACTGCTACGCCCTTATAGAGTGCTTTCATGATCTTGCCATCACTGCCAACCTTTACGAAGAAGATCGATATGATGGATGTGAATATTGCGACTGCGCCGAGTATCATTGGATACAAGACCGCATTTGGATATGCATCGAGTAACAGTGAACCAAGCAACATTGATGCGAGGAGTGTTACTACATAGGTTTCAAACAAGTCCGCACCCATTCCGGCACAGTCTCCTACATTGTCACCTACGTTATCGGCAATGACGCCTGCGTTTCGTGGGTCGTCTTCAGGTATTCCTGCTTCGATCTTGCCCACAAGATCTGCACCGACATCGGCTGCCTTTGTAAATATTCCGCCGCCAACTCTTGCGAACAGACTGATAAGACTTGCACCGAAACCAAATCCGATAACAAGGTCTACATCACCAAAAATAATGTAAAAAACACTTGTGCCCAAAAGAGCGAGACCAACGACCGCAAGACCTGTGACCGCACCTCCTCTAAAAGCTACGGACATTGCTTTTTGCAATCCTATTGTAGCTGCCTGTGTTGTCCTGACATTTGCCCTGACTGATACATTCATTCCAATGTATCCTGCAAGTGCAGAACTCACTGCACCCACAATAAATCCGATTGCGAGCACTGCGCCGTCATCACCCAGCAATGCATAAATCATTGCTGCAATAATAACTGCAACCACTGCGATTGTTTTATACTGACGATTCAAATATGCCATCGCACCTTCCTGGATCGCGGCTGATATATACTGCATCTCTTCATTGCCTGTATCTTCTTTCAAGACACTGCGTGCGAAAATTGCAGAGAATACCAGACTTATCAAACCAGCGATTGGGGCAAGATATATCAAGTTCTCAAAATTCTCCATATTAAAACTCCTATCAATTTTTAAATGTGTTTTAGAATGTTTGGTATTATAATACGCACCCTATAATAATTTATATTGGCTGTATGAATACATTTTATAGTTATAATTATAATGTACCTTAATTGCTTTTTTATGAAGCAGGTTGAAATAGAATACACTCAATATGAATGTATCGATTGAACATATTTTTGTACTGTCACATACCACCTCCAACCTGTGACAATTCGAAGCCGATATCATCCGGTACCGACGCAGTAAATACAAAAGTATTACATCGCAATCCTCTGGCATTGCGGATAGCATTTTTCTGTTCATCCGTAAGTTCCTTGCTCTCACTTACAACACAAAATGACTTCCTATCGCTGCCTTTCACCATAAAATCAAAGTGCTGCGCATATATGTCCAGAAATTCAATGAGTTCTTTTAATTCATCCCATTTCTCACACATGTGCACGCTTTTTGTCGCCGAGTTTTCAACATACCAATCCCGACTCATGTAAGGGTATTCATCGTACTGTCCACCCAACTCCTCAAATGCCCTGCGTATCTTACCTGCATCACTGTTTAAACTGATCCAGTTCCAGTTCTGGCTTGAAAAGTGTCGTGCTGCGACGATCTCAATGATCGCTGCCTTATCTTCGTGTTCAAGTTCCATGTGTACTTCCCTTCCTAAAAATCATCATCCTGTGCATAACTTCTGTTAAATTGCAATGCTAACTCTGCTTTTTTTAGTTCGCGCCCCAGATACCCTGCATGTCCCAATGTGGACACAAGTCCCATATCAATGAGTGTATCCAATACCTCACTTGCAGTTTCTCCGACAACACATGCATCCTTGTGTCTTGCCAATATCTTACCGCCTGCACCGCTGCTCAGATCTGGCGATATCTCGATCTTAACACATCCGGCAGGATCCACACGCCATGAACCTGCCCCTTTTGCATCTATTGCATCGGCAGGGATTATTGAATCCTCACGCCGCCGTTTTTCCTTCATAACCAGGAGATCGATCCCAAGGTCTTTTGGCGAACTGTCCCTCTCATTTGCAAGAACCATCATTTCTGACGCGGTCTTTAATTCATGTATTGAGCCCTGTGTCTTATTACTAAATTCTGGAGTAAAGAGAATACTTGCACCCACATCAGCTGCAATTCCGCAAAATGCGGCATTAACACCTGCCGAATCCACATCAATGAGTTCTGTAATATTGCCAACCCCGAAAAATAAAGGAATATCGGGGAACTTCTGGAAAAATTCATGATAACGTACAATCGATCCTGCAATCCCATGTCCGATAGGATCAAGTACCGGATCAGCGATAATTCGCGCGATTCCTGCTTCCTGCGCTGCCTTGATGTTTCCAGCCAGACTCTCAACGCCCGCACCTGTGTCGGGAATCACAACCGCAGCAGCGCCTGAATCTGCAACCTTGTGTCCGATTTTGTCAATATTACTACTGTTCAGACTCAAAACTATATCCACGCCAGTGTCAAGTGCCCTGCTTAGAAGTTCGGGGTCAAGTGTATCGATGCTAATCGGCACGGATGAGACTTTGTGCGCGGTCTTTATTGCGCGTTCAACATCATCCGGTGTAGCATTTAGTGATGCACCAAGGTCGATAATGTCTGCGCCTTTTTTGATGAACGAGATTATCCTGTCAGACAGTGCCTGTGCATCAAGACCTGTGGCATCCACAACTTCTGCCATCACTTTCATGCGCGCGCCGCCGCCCAGTTTCATCTGACCGATGTGCATGAGCGCATTGGCATTGGTTTCTATCTTTTGCACCGTATCGAGTGCCATGTCACGCCTTATATTAGTAAGCAATTCACATGCAGGAATAGTTGTTGAAAATTCCACCTTGCCTACAAAAGATACTATATATTCCAGATCATAGGCATGCTTGGGACCAAGATATATTTCACAGCCAAGTTCTTCTGCGACATTGGAAAAGTTCCCTGATACAAGTCCCGGAACAAAGATGATATCGTAACTATCAGACAAATAGCCGGATGCCTGCTGTGTTTGGATCGCAGTTATCAATTTGCGGGGAGTGATGAAAGCGGCAACGTCAGTGTCTATGATCAAAACATCGGCTTTTGATCGTACAGCAAGCCGAACTGTTTGTTCTGCAAGATGTCCGGTAGCAACTAGAATATTCATGGCTCTAGTCCTTAAAAGAAAAGAAAAGGTCAAATCCGGTCACAGACGTTTAAGTCTGTAACCAAATTTGACTTAGTGGTACTATTTTTATTTGCAATCACTGGATGATATCAATTATCGATCCGCCATTGCTTCTCACACCGAGTGGTTCAACTACTGAGCCACGGGACATGTTCGTGTTACGGTTCAAGCGACCGTATGTGTCCTGTGCCTGTGGTGCTGCCACTCTTTCAATGATATTTGCATCGAACTGCGGACCAAGTACCTGTGCGGACTGGACACCGGTCATGATCGCCATGACACGGATCTTACCTTCATAATCATCCCTTATGCGTGCGCCCCAGATGACATTTGCATCAGGGGAGAGTTCATACGTAAGAGACTGTGCAACTTCCTCTGCCTCTTTGAGACTCATGTCAGGTCCACCTGTGATATGTACAAGACTGCCTGTTGCACCTTTGTAATCCACATCAAGTAGTGGATGATTAAGCGCTGTGCGGACAACATCTGTACTCTTGTCCTGACCTTTTGCATCACCGACAAGCATGACTGCAACACCGCCGCATCCCATGATCGACCTGATATCTGCATAATCGAGGTTGATAAGTGATGGCTGGGTGATGGTTTCGGTAATTCCTTTCACGGTTTCGGATATCAACTGGTCCATAACTGAAAATGCCTGCTCTATTGGAAGATTTGGCACATAGTCCAGTAACCTGTTGTTATCCAGAACAATTACAGTATCAGCAGCGCGGCGGAATTCTTCCAGGCCTTCTTCTGCTTTGAATGTACGTGCTCTCTCAACCCTGAACGGACTGGAAACCATACCGACTACGATAGCTCCCTGCTCTTTTGCGACCTCTGCCACAACAGGTGCGGCACCGGTTCCGGTTCCTCCGCCCATGCCTGCAGTTACGAATACGAGGTCACTGTCCTTAAAGACCTCTTCAAGTGTACCGCGTGCAAGCTCAGCCGCTTTTTTACCTGTTTCAGGATAGCCACCGGCACCAAGTCCGCGAGTGAGTGTTTTTCCCACAAGGATCTTTTTGTCGGCACGTATGTGGTCAAGATGTTGTTTGTCTGTGTTGATAGCAATAGTGTCCGCACCCTCAATACCGATATTGTAGAGACGGTTTATTGTATTGTTACCAGCACCACCACAGCCTACTATCGTGATCCGTGGAAGACCAAAGCCTTCCAGACCATCATCTGCTGCGATTGACTGTCGATACTCTTTCTCTTTCTCTGTGTGTTTTAATGCTTCTTGAACTATAGACTGCACATTCATCCCCTCTCTTGGATTTTTGCGTTTTGCCGTTCTATATAGATTATATAACTATCATGTGAGAGCTGCCAACATCTCCGACCTACGGATCAGTTTTTCACCTCTTTGATCTACAAGTTCGCGCACAGCCGTCCTGATTGCTTCGCTTACAGACGGAAATTCACCCTGATTAACCATATAGTCGATCATTTTTAATTGCTGTTCCGGGAGTCTGATCGTTATACGCTCCATTTTTTTAGTCGTCCTTTTTGTTGTTTCATCCGTCAGACAGATGTCAGACAGGCGTCTGACAAAAGTCGGACGGTGGTCGGACCTATGTCTGCTATTTGTCTGCTGAAAATATGACGCGTGTCTGACACACTATTTGTACATAGTTGTATATAAGGTTGTCGTACCCTATTTCGACAGAAGATTTCGGTGAAAAATTCGACAGGAATTATTGATGGACGCTTTTGAAGAAGATCTTGACATTTTTCCAGAGAAAAGAATATCAAATAGCAATGCATTTATGATGACATACGCAATATAAAATAGACAATATATAATGCAAAAACAGTGCAATAATACAAATGTCGATATTTTCATTATAAGTATGACACATACATACAACAATAATTCAGTTTCTAAAAAGGAGATTCCAAATGCGACTTAGACTAAATCTTGGTATTTTGATCTGTATCTTATTAATGGCACAAATAGCATTTGCATTACCGGAGTATGCAGAAAATGATGGGATGGGAGCATCAACTTCAATGCCGAGCCTTTCCCCAAGCGCTAGCACTGGTAACATCGTTGTTCTTCAGGAGTTGATAGAGATCGACATCTCAAATGCAGAATCTATTGCCATACGAGAGTCAATAGTATTCAGAGTAACAGGGAATTATACGACTGACTTAATGACATGGGTACCGGATGGTGCAGTCGATATACTTGTTTCCCGACAATCAATGATGGAAAGTGTAATGCCAACTGAAATACCACACATAAAAGAAGGAAATATTGTACGCTTCAATGATGCAGAACAACTCAGCTCCATAGGTATGTCTATGTATGCAGTTCAATATGCAATTCCAAGGTCTGCAGAAGATGAGGCGCTTGAATATAAAAAGGTCTTGCAATATCCAACATACATCAATTATCCAATATCCAGTTTGATAATCAAGGTAATTCATGCTGAAGGCATGGAACTTATAATCAAGGATGAAGGCGGAAATGTGATCCAGGGTGACGGGATTGAAACCAATGTGAACGAAGTTGTCCATACATGGTCAACACCTCAATTCAAAGAAATCACGATTGAAACAAAGGAGGCGGGCAACGTCATCGGCATCTTGCCATACATTGTTATCGGACTCATCGTTCTTGCAATACTTGCATTCCCATTTGTGCAAAAGAAAATGAAACGTGAAGATGATGAAGTTTTCGTGGAAAGTGCAAGCACTTTCGAAGAGGAAGGGGAAGAGGGTAGTGATTCTGAAGAGTATGAAGACGAGTTGGATGTTGAAGAAGAAGAAGAAATCACTATGGAAGAACCTGACCTCGATGAACTGGAAAACCGATATGATGCCGTCCTTTCATTATTGAATGAGATGAAAGAAGACCGGGATAATGGGGATATCAGTGACGATGAATATGAGGCATTGTCAAAGAAGTACAAGATGGAAGCCATTGACCTTATGAAAACGATTGATGAACTTCAGGATGAACTCGGACAATAAGAAATAAAGTTAGTCTTCCGCCATTGCAATATTATGAGACTTGATGCGTACCTTGTAGAAACAAGTCACTTCAAATCAAGAGGTCGTGCAAAGCAGGCAATACTTAAAGGGTACGTGAAAGTAAACGGCAATATTGTAAGAAAACCTGCAAAGGATGTGTCAACTGATGATGAGATCGATGTTGCAGGAGGAATGGACAGACCTGTCGGTTATTTCAAACTTAAAGGCATTCAGGAACATACCGGAGTGATAAAAGAAGGCGACATGGTACTTGACCTTGGGTCAAGTGCAGGTGGTTTTCTTACATTCGCATCAGGGATTGCAAAAACTGTTAGGGGGATCGAGTTCAGCAAAGATTTTCGCTCAGAACTTGGCAAGGTCTCATTTGAAAATAAGAATGTTTCAGTAATATTTGGAGACGTGTTCAAGATCCCGCTTAATGAGCTGTCGCCAGAGAAAGTCGATGTTATTTTAAGCGACCTGACCCTTGAACCATCCGATTCCCTTAAAGCGCTTGAAAGAGTGCTGTCGCTTTTGAAAGATGGAGGCAGATTACTTCAGGTCATCAAGATCAAGGATCGAGAGAATCGAAAACCTATATTGGGTCAAATTGAATCAATGGGGCTTACCATAATTGATGTGTTGGAATCCAAAAAAGAGGAGATATACATTATAGCGAGTAAAGTGGGAATTGATGGTGAACAGGAACATAACGAGTAATAAACTCAAAACTAATGATCTGAAAGTACATGAGGGCGAGGATAATGGCTCACCGAGCCGTCTTTTTGTCGCAGGGTTGCATGGTGATGAATGGCGCGATACATCAGAACTACTCCACACCATATCCCCGCCGGAAAACGGCACACTGGCAGTCATCCCGATGGTGAATGATGGGGAGTATATTTCTACACTGGATGAACAATATTACACCAGTGTTGGCAGCAGGATAATTGATGCAGTTAACAGTCTGCATCCGAATATCTATGTGGAATTACACTCATATTCGGTTGATAATTTTGCAAAACTTACTGATGAGGGGCGCATCAATAAAACAGGAGTTCCTGCGTACATTGAACTAAAAGATGGTGTGCTTTTGGGATCAGTTGCACCTTACATTCGGCTCAAGCATTTTCCAATGGATGCCTTGTGCATTTCTTTTGAGATACAAAAGAATAGTGAACGTTCAATTCATTTTGCTGCAAAACTGCTTGATGTTGTAAAAAACTGCGTTTCAAGGGATGATTTTATTGAATATCTTGAGGATAAGTTTCCCTTGCAGGCAAAAAAGGCTATTGAAAATTATAAAAGTTTTTATGGTTTGTAAGGATCAGATATTGACCTTACAAACCATCTGTAATGTTTGAAATTTACACTTATCTGCGGTTCTCAAGGGAAGGCGCAGACATTCCCTCATAGTTATGGATGTTATGCGCAGGATCGACATCAGCCATGGACTTACTTTGTGCTTTTAACACATCATCAACACGAAGCACCATTGTAGCTGCCTCAGATGCGGACTTAATTGCCTGTGTCTTCACCTTGAGGGGATCCACAACACCATTTTCGAGCATATCCTCGATCTCACCGGTAAACACATTCAGTCCTGCATTCTTCATGTTGCTGTGGCTGGCACGAAGGTTGAGTATTGTGTCAATGGTATCATGTCCTGCATTTTCTGCAAGTGCTTTTGGTATTGCTTCAAGCGCATCTGCAAATGCAGATATTGCCATTTGTTCACGACCACCAACCGATGCAGCATAAGAACGAAGCCCGAGTGCAACTTCGATCTCAGGTGCACCGCCGCCTGAGACTATTTTTCCGTCTTCGATAACGTCCTTCACTACACGCAGTGCGTCATCAATGCTGCGCTCAATGTTGTCAGTCACATGATCGGTGCTACCGCGCACAATTATTGTTACTGACTTTGCATTTGTACATTCCTTGATGTATGTTTTGCCTACCTCGGATTCGCCTTCCTGTTCAACAAGTCCTGCACTTCCAAGATCATTTGCCTCAATTTCATGTATATTGCGGATGATGCGTGCACCTGTAGCACGTGAGATGTTCTTCATCTCAGAATCTTTTACGCGGCGTGTCGCATAGATGTTGTTCTTTTGCAAGTAATGTACTGCGTGTTCGTCAATACCTTTTGAGCAGAATACGACATTGGCACCACTCTGTACAATCGCATCGACCATTGTTTTAAAGTAAGATTCTTCCTGTTCAACAAATGCAGCCATTTCATCTGCAGACTGTATCTGTACTTTTGATTTGTTGAATGTTTTGCCAAGTTCAATAGGTGTGTCGACAAGTGCAACCTTTGCGTTCTCGATCCTTTTTGGCATGTTTGGATGAAGACGCCATTTATTTAGCACAACCCCTTCGACAAATTCAGTGTCGCTGATCTTGGAACCTGAATCCTGTGTGATGAGGATGTTATCATCAATGTTTATTGCACCGTTCCCACGAATTGCGAGTACTGCATCCACGCATATTGATGATAGCAGATCGCCATATGCTTCGATCGCTTTACCTGTGATCGATGTTTTTGCGATCTTGTTAAGGATATCTTTATCATCTGCTGTGACGGATACCGCAAAGTCGTTCACGAGCATTATAGCCTTTTCGGAGGCTAACCTGTATCCATTTACGATCATGGTAGGATGAACACCAGTGTCGATTAATTCACGTGCATTTTCAAGAAGTGCGCCCGTTAGCACGACTGCGCTTGTTGTGCCGTCGCCTGCCGTTTTCTCCTGTGTGCGTGCAACCTCGACAACCATTTTCGCAGTCGGGTGCTCGATGGACATCTCTTTGAGGATGGTTGCACCATCATTTGTAAGAACTATGTCACCAATTGCATTGACAAGCATCTTGTCCATACCTTTTGGCCCCAGTGTTGTTTTTACAATATCTGAGACTGCTTGTGCCGCACTGATATTCATTGAAAGCGCATCCCTGCCTTTTGTGCGCTCTTTACTTGGATCTACGATAACGATTGGCTGACCGCCATATTGTCCTGCCATTGATTTTAAGCCTCCTGATATAAGATTAATGTTAGATTGAAATAGTAAATGAATTGAATTTAACTGTGTGTGGTTCTATAAATAGGTTATGGGTGTGTGTGGTTGGAAAAACATGCAGATAACATCCAAACCGCAAACGAAACCAGTGCGTGCATGGAGCACTTGGAACGATCACGGAATTTATGAGTAATGCAGATTGCGTTCTCGTCATCCAATAGTGTTGGACAATCAAGAAAATCCTCGCTATGCTCGGATTAACTTGCACTATATGCTTATAAAACATATACTACGAGAAAATGCTCACTTCGTTCGCATTAACTCGCACTATATATTTATAAAATATATACTATGAAAAACCGCTGAAAACGCGGAGAACACAGGGGGAGGTTTTAAGGCTGTGGAAAAGACATCTCTGTGCTCGTATATACACTATTCTTGCAAGAATAATAAAATATCTTGCATCCTACCACCCAAGTTTGACTATTGAAATTAATATAAATGTTCTTAGTTATGTTTTATCAAAATCCTCGTAAAAATAATAAATATAGAATGAGCATTTTGACCTGCCCATTCATGTATGTGTGTTCGTACTTAATCCAGATTGAAATCGCCGTGTTTTTCGATGTGTGCCGCAAGTCCGCCGTCCTGCAGGATCTTGATCATCACATCAGGAAGAGGCGTAAATGTCAATTCAATCCCTTTTGTCACGTCCTTGATCGTGCCGGCTGAGAGGTCAACTTCCAGTTCATCGCCTTCATCAATTAGGTCAGTGTCGCATATCAACAGCGGAAGTCCGACATTGATACCGTTGCGGTAGAATATGCGTGCAAACGATTTTGCCAGAACTGCGCCCACACCTGCGATCTTGATAATGGTGGGGGCATGCTCCCTGCTTGAACCAAGTCCGAAATTGCTGCCACCAACCACGAAGTCTCCTTTCTGTACTTTTGACGGGAATTCGGGGTCTGCATCTTCCAATACGTGCTTTGCAAGTTCGGGAAGGTTTGTCCGAAGGTGGAACAAACGACCCGGTGCGATAAGATCTGTGCTTATATCGTCACCGAATTTCCATGATCTTCCTTTTAAATTTGATTCCATTTAAAGCACCTCCCTTGGGTCAACGATCTCACCCGCAATGGCAGATGCCGCTGCGGTTGCAGGGGATGAGAGATATATGAATCCTTCAGTGTTCCCCATCCTTCCTTTGAAGTTACGGTTCTGGGTTGCCAGGCATACCTCGCCATCGCCCAATATTCCCTGATGCACACCAACACATGCGCCGCACCCGGGTGCCATTACTGCCGCACCGGCTTTGATGAATGTCTCGATATATCCTGCTTCCACTGCCTGGAGATATACATCTTTTGATGCAGGGGTCACGATAAGACGTGTGTCTGGATGCCTTTGCTTTCCTTCCAGAATTCCTGCCGCGATCTCAAGGTCATCAAGCCGTCCGTTCGTGCATGTGCCGATAAATACCTGGTCGACCTTTGTGCCTTTGAGTTCACCTGTGGTTTTTGTATTATCTACTGTGTGTGGAGCCGAGATCATTGGTTCAATATCGGCTGCATTAATTTCAATTATAAGATCATATTCCGCGTCTTCGTCTGCCTTTATAGGTCTGAATTTGTCACCGCGTCCCTGCTGCTCAAGGTACTGTCTGGTGGTTTCGTCAGATTCGATGAGTCCTGTCTTTGCTCCTGCTTCAACAGCCATGTTCGAGAGTGTGAACCGTTCGGACATTGTCATGTTCTCGATGGTATCACCAGTGAATTCAAGTGCTTTGTAGGTTGCACCATCAGCACCGATCTCTCCTATCACATAGAGGATCAGGTCTTTTGGATACACGCCTTTGTTGAAATTTCCTGTGACCTCGATCTTGAATGTTTCCGGCACCCTAAGCCAGGTTTTACCAAGCGCGATACCAATTGCCACATCGGTAGAGCCCATACCTGTTGAGAATGCACCAAGTGCGCCTGATGTGCAGGTGTGAGAATCCGCACCTATGAGAATGTCACCGGGGTTTACGTAAGATTCCACGAGTCTTTGGTGGCATACGCCTTCTCCGACCTCGGAGAGTATGGCTCCTGTTTCCTTTGAAAAACCGCGAAGTATCTTGTGCGCATTTGAGAGATCCTTGTGTGGACTTGGCGCAGCATGGTCTATAAAAAGAACTGTGCGCTCGGGATTCTTTGCCTGTACGAGTCCAATCTTCTCAAGTTGCTGGACTGCAAGCGGTCCGGTTCCGTCCTGAACTGCCGTAACATCAACTTTTGCAATAACGATCTCGCCAGCTGATACTTCTTTGCCGGCATGTTCTCCGATTATTTTTTCTGCTATTGTCTTTCCCATTTACGAACACCTTGGATAATGTGATGTAATGTAATGTTAATTTAGTAATTAATGTCAGTATTATGTATAGGTGGGTTAATCGCTTTTATTTGATATGAGATTAACGGAGGATAGAATTCTGAAATGAAACCAATCAAAATCTTTATGCTATCAACCAGCAAACATCATCAAGCAAACATTAACCAACACTCATCAAACATGACAATAGGGGTACAACACCATGCATTTAATTCATTTAACTGAAGCCAACGGTCAAATTCGTGTTGAGTTTTCCGGTTGTAATATGAAATGCCCTTACTGTGTGCACATACACCAGCCTTCGACTGTTCATTCGATTGAGGAAGTGATAGATTTTGTCAAAAACTCCTCTGCAGGTAAAATGTACCTTGGCGGCGCTGAGCCGACATTGCAAAAAGACCTTATTCCACTCATTGAAGAATTGCACGCACTTGGAAAACATATTCTGTTGAAATCAAACGGCATGAAACCTGAAGTATTGGAAGCTGCACTGCCGTTCGTTGATGGTTTTGTACTTGAGATCAAAGCGCCGCTTGATGACATTTCGGGCACGGTTGAACTTACAGGTATGTCGGAGGAGCGCACGGTCAAGTACATGGATCTGCTTCGCAAATCCCTTGCGATTGCAACGAGCAAGTGGCTGAGGGTGTGGATCCGCGTGATACCTGAATATGTGAATACCAAGACCATGCCGCGTATTTTGTCTGAGATCAAGGGGGCAGACGAGGTGATGCTGTACCAGTTCCTGAGCAATCCTGAATTTGACATGCCGTTCAAGGGGCATGATTTACCTGTTCCAGCATGGGAAGAACTGGAAGAACTTGCACAGATCATTCTGGAAAAGGTTCCGCGCGTGATGCTTGTTGGGGATAAGGGGAAGGTCGTCCTTGAAAAATAGATGGTTCGATGCAGATGGACACAAATATAGGATTGGGATTAAGCAAACTTTAATTCATATTAGTAATAATGGTTAGTTGATTACAATGCAGGAATATAAATTAAAACGTGGATTCAAGCCTGAAAGTGAAAGGATATATTCTGCTCTTGAAGAATATTTCCCGAGCGAGATCACCCGTGAAGGGGACAAGTTTGTGACGTCATACGGCGTGTTTTCAAACCTGGCAGTATGGATCGAAGGAAAAAAACTTGCTGTGGACCCGGTTTACGATAAATCTGTCACAGATGATGAGGTAATTCTTGATTCGAACAAAAGATACAGAGATTTCTTGTTAAAAGCTACCGGATACACAGCTAAAGAGCGCTTGAAGGCTGCTAAGAAAGAAGTCAGCAAATGATGCATCTGATCCTAATCCATAATTGTGTTTGCATCGAACATCGGTGAATATCTTGAATACGGATTTTTTAGACAGGCTCAAGAGATTCGACATTCCCACATGTTTGAGGGTATGTGCAGGAACTGACGGTTCGGTGACATTTTTACTTGAGATTATGACCAGACATGATGTCACGGTTTTGACAGAAGATCAGCATCAAGTTCCTGCAGATGAGGATATGGCATCTCTTTTCAACATTGATGTGGGGGATGATGTTAATTGTCGTGTGGTGACTCTTATCGCTGACGGTGTGCCCTATGTGTATGCAAAATCTCTTGCGCCGATCGGCAGAATGCCGGAATCGGTGCGTACGGACATGACGCGTGCCGACATTCCGATTGGGAAGATTTTGAGGGAACACGATATTGAGACACGCCGTGATTTTGATACGATCGAGATGGTAAAAGGCGAGAGTCTCTTTGGATGCAAGTCTGTGCTTTCGCGCTCATACAGGATAGTCCACAACGGTGATGTGCTTATGTGGATAAATGAACAGATGCCTGTGGACGAGCGCTGGAACTTGTGAGATTCCGCACTCAACCGAAACCTTCATAATTGATTCGGAGTATTTATGGCAGCACATCCCCTTTTTATTCGAGTGCCTCGGTGGCCTAGGGGTATAGCGCGTCCTTGGTAAGGACGAGATCGTGGGTTCAAATCCCACCCGAGGCTCTTAACAGTTTGTTACAAAAGCCCATACTAAAATCATATAATAAAAAAGTGTGACAATGAATACAAAACGTATTCTCAAAACACTGTTGCTTGCATTATTAGGTTTTGGTATTGGCGTCTTGACTACGTTGTTATGGTTCGGTCAATACTCTTTTTTCCATACATACATTCAGTGTTCACCAGATTAAAAGCGATAGATAAAATCCGAATCCATCACACCAAAATCCATTAAATTTTAATTTTCACATATGATTAATAATAATTTAATATACGATTAATAACAATTTAATATATTTTTCACAAAAATGAGTGTGGAAGGCGTTTGTAATTCAATATAATTTAATTAATTAGTTAGGAAGAAACGGTTGCAGTTTCGGACCACTATCCTGTTTATGCAGAGTTTAGGATTGATGGGGATGATGATTAGTTTGTCTTGGGGTGCTTTTGCATCCAGTCTCATACAATCCATGTGAGCGATTCATTCGGTTTGGGTAAGATCAGTGTTGATGTGATATCAGAATACCACCACGGTCGTGTGGTGCATTGCACAGGCATACATTTGACTACAATCTAACACTTTTCACTTAAAAGAACCCATATATATTTTCATGAATCCAGATCTGTCATAAAATTCATCAAGATTTTCACAGTTAAAATCATCTCGCATGGTAATAAATCCACCAAATTTATACCTCCTCCAGCATTTTGCTCCATCTATGTACACCGGATTGTCACCAAAGTCACCCATACTGTCAAATTGCGGGGTTTCGCCGTTCGAATTAACGGCAGGTGCTTCACATTTACGACATATAATGTTTGGATAATTTTTAGCAAAATCAGGATCATCCATTTCTTCACCACAAAAACTACATTTTACTTGCATTTTAGCACCATGCCAACAGAACCCAAAACCGCTTCACAATCCAATAACCCCTTATTCTTCAATTCAAAAAAACAATTTGCACACGCTCATCACATCGCGGCAGTGATTAGTAGTTCACTTGCCGATATCTTCAAACCACAGGTCATGATTTTTCTCAATGAAATCCTGCATCATGTTGAAACATTCATTATTGTCAAGATTAATTATTTCAACACCATGTTCTGTCATAAATTTTTCAGAGCCTTCAAATGTTCTGGATTCCCCTACAACCACTTTCTTAATCCCGAACTGAACAACTGCTCCCCCACACAGATAACAGGGCATTAAAGTAGAATAAAGAATCGTATCCTTATAACTACCAATCCGACCTGCGTTTCTCAAACAATCAATCTCTGCATGCGCCATCGGATCATCCTTCTGGACTCTCTGGTTATGACCTCGTCCTATGATTTTACCGTCTTTCACAAGAACTGAACCAATCGATATCCCGCCCTGAGCTAAACTTTTTTTAGCCTCTTTAATTGCTGCTTCTATAAATTCATCCATATTGTATCACCCAAATTTCATAATAGAATTTGGTGCATGTACTATTAAATCTTTATCAGTTGAACGAATGGGTACAATCTATATTTTGGTCATGCGCTTCACAATCCAATAACGCCTCTCTCCTTCAATTCAAAAAAACAATTCGCACACGCTCTCACATCAACAGCAGCATCATGCGCTTCATCAAAATATTCCTCAAATAATTTGTAATGCAATTCCGAAAGGGACGGCAACTTGTACCCATACGGCCCAGGCAATTTACAATAATCGGTTGATATTTTCATTGTGCATATCTTCGGGATATCGGTTAACCGATTCTTGAAACCCGTTCTCAAAAATTCAGCCCCTACGATCTTATCATCAAAATTCATGTTATGGGCTACCAAAAAGTTTGAGCGTTTCATTGCTCCGGCAAATTCATTGAGGGTCAATTCCTTCAAAGAAACGTATGCACTAAAAAGAAAAATTTAAATAGTACTCATTCCTTTTTTCATCAAAAATATTCGTTGATGTCAAACACCTTTTAAGAGATATGTTGCCTCAAAAGCAGATGAGATTGCATGAGGAAAATAATGTATCATAGATGCTCATATTACGATGGTGATTTAAAAAATGGAAGCAATCCTGAAGTTTAGATATGAATGAGGGCGGACAAAAAATGCATGAATTTAATTTTCTTTCAGATGATGTTTCAGATGCTGATTTTTTTGAGGATCAAACCCACGAAAATGTGGCTGAAACATTGTATAAATTGATAGATGTTAACGACAATGGCTTTACAATTGGATTGGAGGGTTCATGGGGTTCTGGGAAATCAACAGTAATATCGATTCTAAAAAAGAAGATCAAAAGTAGGTCTTTCCACTATTTCTATTTTGATGCATGGGCACATGAAGGAGATCATCTTCGGAGGATATTTTTAGAATCTTTGATATCCCAACTAGATACGGAGTCTGATAAATTTAAAGACTTAAAAGATGAGATCTCAAATCGTAAGCGTATAACGACTACCCATACAAAGCAATATGGAACGGATCTTGGAAAATGGTTGGCAATTTCAGTCCTGTTTGTGCCATTAGGTGTAGGTCTCGTCTCTGGAGTCGATATCTCACAGCTATCTTTCCAATGGGGTGGAAACCCACACTTGCTTTTTTGGCTTGGAGTAATCCTATCGGTTATGCCATTTTGGTTTATTATTGGAAATGTAGTCAATCTGAAGAAATCCAAAAAAATTGAATGGAAAAATTTATTCAAAGCAAAAAACTGGGCATTTTTAGAAAGTGAAAGTGATAATACCATCACTCGACAAATCTCGGAGGAAGAAGAGCGTTCTTCAATTGAATTTGAAAAATATTTTGGAGATATAATGTCCGAGGTTTTCAAAGAAAACCCATCTAACAAGTTGATGATTGTCGTTGATAATCTGGATCGCATTGAAGCAAATAATTCTTTAAAAATCTGGTCAACTCTCCAAACCTTTCTTCAACAGCGAAATCCTTCGAATTCCGATTGTCAATGGTATAGAAATATCTGGATTATTGTTCCTTATGATATGAATGGGCTTTCTAAGCTTTGGAATAATGAAAGCATATTGAATGAAGATAGTCCAAGTGAGTGTATTTTGGGATCGTGTGCAAAATCATTTTTTGACAAATGTTTCCAAATCCGTATAGAAGTTCCTGAACCAGTGCTCACGGGATGGAAAAATTTCACTCGGGTAATGCTGAATAAGGCATTTATCAATTGGAATAATGAAGAAAAAGAGATTGTTTTTAAGATACTAAAATTAACACGTGAATCTCTTGGTGATACACCAACACCTCGTGAAATTAAGAATTACATCAACCAAGTGGGTATACTGCGATTACATACTTGTGAAGAAATTCCTACTGAAAGCATAGCCTATTACGCAATTCATAAATATTTAAAAGGCACTTCCACTAAAACAATTCAAGATAAATTGATAAATAACCAATTGCCTAAGGTTGAAGACAAACACTTTTTACCACCTGAGTGCAATAAACACTTGGCAGGAATCGTTTTTGGAGTGGGGCCAGAAAAAGGACAGCATTTGCTTCTTGAGCCTGAAATTGAAGGAGCTTTACAAAATGCAAATGGGAACAAACTAAAAAGTTTAGCGGAAATATATGGGGATGGCTTTTGGTCTGTATTTGACCACCACATAAACAATCTGACAGCAACAGGTACTTTGTTTAAATATTCAAAAGCAGTCTATGAAGGTTTATGGTCAACTCATGAAAAACAGTGCAATATATTCACAAAAAAAGTACAAGAGTCTTTCATAAGAGCAGCTTTCCCTCTTCCGATTGATGAATGTATCGAAGATTATCTCCCTATTATAAAAATGTCTTCAGATAAAACATTTCTTGATAAAATTTGGGATCTTGTTTTAACGGATTTAGAACTGAAAATAAAAAATGATGATGATTATGTGTTTGATTATGAAACTAACGTAAAATCTCTTGAGAAAATAGTTGAAAGTCTAGGCGTTCCTCTCAAAACACACACATTCTCAAACATTAGTCATGAACATTGGCTCAAGTGGGCTCAAGCTGCTGATTCTCAACAAATACCAGCCTATCAGTGGATTTTACCTCCTCAAAGTATAACAGATGATATTGCTGAAGACATTCTCCCCTCAAATCCTATAGCAGCTGGTACAAAAGAACTTTTAATTTATTCAATTAATGCAGGCATTAGTGGGTGGAAAAAGCTTCCTCTGGCATGTAAAGACCATATATTCTGGAACGATGGTACAGTAGTTGATGAAAATAAGCCATCCATTGAAGCAATTGATGTTTTAGTTTGGCTGACTTCATATGATATGATTTGTAGGGATGAAATAAAAGAACTTCTTAAAACTGGCCAATTCCACAACTTCGTTTACCATTATCAAAATAAATCGGAAATTTATTCAGCTTTATTAATGGCATATTATTTCAAAAACGAATTGCACAATATTCAGATTCCAGTAGTTGGTAGATCAGAAAAAAGCGTGCAAATAATGCGTAATGTTTGGCTAATAAGAAATGCAACAAATGCAAAAGCGATGTTAAACGCTCTGAAAAAGTTCAATTGTCTCAATCTTTTGTGGGATCTTGTGGAAAATAAAGACAATAAACTTGTTGTTGATATTATTGGATTGGCACTTGATAATGAAGTTGATGAGTTGTTTAGTTGCTCTGATGTACTCAATAAATTACAATTTGTTATGAAACTAATTGGGGATGATGCGAGTGATATAAAAGATAAGTTAGTAGATCAGCTCATAAAACATTCGAAGATCGAGAAAGAGATAGTAGCTTCCTCTAATATAGATGTTTCAAATTATTCAAATGAGCTTCTTTTAATTTTAAAAAAGACCAATAATAAAAGTGTGATCGATGGTCTAGCATCGGCTTTAGTAGGATTGGAAAAAGATGAATGGGATACTTATTTTGCTGAGGGCACATATCTTGCAGACCTTGCTTTAAAGATGAAAGCTAAAAAATCGGATTTTTCGCTTGAAAATGCTTATTTGGATTCAATTTTTGAATTTGCTGAACAATTCGTTGAGGATGATGGTCAGGTAAGCGATTGGCAAAAAAATCAATGGTCTAACCTTGTGAATCTGATGGGAGTAAATTTCCAAAAACACTACAAAAATAAGATCACTAAACTACTTTTAGAGAAAGGTTTTGTTGTCACAAATAAATTCTATGAATGTAACCGAAATTTCTTTGATAATCAGAAAATATATAAGGATGGTAGATCTGAGATTCAAAACTCACTTGAAGAAGCAGTTAAAGATGACGGGGATTTTGATCGTTTAGAAATGTTGGACATGATTTTAAAGAATGATAAAAATATGGACTTTGTTCCAGAAAAATATATGATCAATGTAGTATCAAAACCACTTCAAAAACTTTACAAAAATCAAGACGAAATGGAAAAGAAGGAGATTCTCAATCGACTATCCGAAAAATTCAATGTTGAAATCAAGGAACAAACTTTGGAATCTGAAGAAGATGTGGATGAATTGGGAGGATAAGTTGGTAAAGAGGAGGAATAATCCGTATTGTTTAGTTATACATGAAAAATGAAACTATTTTACAATCCAATAATCCCTCTTTCCTTCAACTCAAAAAAACAATTTGCACACGCCCTCACATCAACAGCAGCATCATGCGCTTCATCAAAATATTC
>JAUWQD010000022.1 GCA_030611265.1 Methanosarcinaceae archaeon
TCTGTTGGTGTTGGTTCCGGCATTGCAATTTCAAGCTCTGCCCCTACATGTTCTGTTGGTGTTGGTTCCGGCATTGCAATTTCAATCTCTGCCCCTACATCCTCTGTTGGTGTTGGTTCCGGCATTGCAATTTCAATCTCGCCTGGAACAGGCATTGATTGTAACATGGATTGAATTGACTCTAATTGTGTTTCCACTTCACTCAATCGTTCGGCCAATCCTTCATTTTTATCCACAGACTCGGATGACAATTCCTGCTCGATAATATTGCGCACAAATAAACTTTTATTCTCGATCTCGTTCAATCTCTCAAAAAGTTCATCGGACATACTGATTGTAAGTCGTTTCATAGCATCAACTCAGATCACACATGTTGTTCATACATATGTATGACCCAATCATACAAATATATAACTATTGTACAAAAATCGAATTACACTAAAATGTTAATCGGATGGCTGCTTGATGGTTCTATATCAAGGTCTGCAGAAGCCTCTGCAATCATAATATCACTCATAGCAGCCAGTGGAAATGTATATGGTGCATTTTCAATTGGACCGTATAATACAAAATCACCTGTTGCAACCTGCTGCAAACATGTGGATGCAATGTCACATATCTGGAATATTTGCGGGTCTTCTTTTCGCTTTGCCTTAAGCCAATTCCATGCAGAAGGTGCATTATGGATTCCCGAACCTGTCGGGCAGCCCCATTTCGCTTTGGCAGTAAGTGTCATACGGAGTGCAACACCCGCACCATCCCCCATTGGAGTGATGCTTGGATCAATAAGGATGTTTTTGATGCCACATTCCTTTGCAATATCCAGAAGTCCTGTCTCGATAATTCCACCGCCGTTCTCAAGGAGTGCCATCCTGCCGTCCAAGGAGGAATTCATTGCATTGAACCCAAGAATTATTGAACTATCGACATCGGATTTTTTCAATGCACCCTGTTCATCATCTGTGATGCTCATGTTGATAGAATTGTAAATTGCCTTGTCAGCAAGCCCGATGTCTGTTACATAGTCAACAGCATGCATCCGCACTAACGCTTCAGGAGAATCTATAAGAAATGGTGCATCAGTTATATACGATATAAAATCTATATAATTAGATATACTTTCCACTGTAGTCCCAAATATGTGGATCAAATGTGGATTTCCGGTTTCATCGGAATTCGTTTCCTGAATATTTACAAGTTGTTCTGCAGTATCCTTATCAAATATGCCTGCTGCGGCATCCCGTACAATTTTATGATTGTTGTAGAATATAGTACCTGCAAGTGCAGTAGGCAATTCGCCGGGCTGGCCTCCTATCTTTATGCCTGCAATATTAACGACCTCTTGCTCTTTTTGAAACCTGAACATTTTTTTATCCTCTTGTTTTTACTACATACACTCATACATATCATCAATGCACCCGCATATCATCAATATCATTATAATGCATCTGCTTCAGCAGAATATATAATGCCTGCTGTGACATCCACCATAAATTCATCGGAAACCATTAGATCACCTGATATTGGTTTACTGGGCGCAGCATGTTTCTTCTTTGTCGTACCAACAACCACAGGCTCTTCATCATACACGGCATCTTTGTCCTTATATTCATCCACGATCTGCCGTATCTCATCCAGATCGGTCAGTCCAATATGCCCTATAAATTTAACCTGGTCCTGAAAACGCCCTATCGCATCTTTAGTGATATTCTCTATGAACGGGATCGCACCATCAGATCCTATTATCCTGCCGTGTTCATCAATTCCGTTCTTGTGGAGTGCAAGCAACGTTTGTCCGGCAAGGTGTCCACGGGATTCGCCACCACAAACGAGAATATACCTGATATTCGAATTTGAAATGATATTTGCAATGATCTTTTCAGCGCCGAGATTCTCTGTTTTACAGGTCCCCCAGATAGCAGCATCAAGGTAAGGTTCAAGCGTACTTGCAAGTGTTACAACGGCAATTCTTGATTCAGGCGTACCAACAACATAATCGCCTTTTACCACTGGCCATTCCGGTGTAATAGTTTCCAAATTGATCACCTTTGATCTTTAAACTTAAACTTAGACTTCCGTTCTATCATCATTGCTTGTTATTACTATCAACAAGTGCACTTGCAAGCATAATAGCCTTTGTATAATGCCCGCCCACACGGGATGTATCTACAAACACATAATCATCCATAAGTACCGGCGCGCCTATTCCATCGCCGCCACCCAGAAAAACCAGTGTCCTGAATATCAGGTTTCCTGAAATTCCATCAGGCGCAAGAATGAAATCTGCTTCCTTGATGGCATCTTCTATGAGTATATTATAGTTATTTGCAGTGATTCCCAGTTCTTTGGCGCGAGCAGTTACAAATTCAGCATTGGATATTGTATGGTCAACCCATTCATCGCGTCCAACGTCGCCAATTCTTCCGCCAGAAAGGATTCCGATAACAGGTTCAATTCCGAATCTGCGTATGTGTTCAGTTCCCAACCTGATAAATTCAATTTTATCCTCATTATTAGAACCTTCATCAATACCAACAGGTGCGATGAAGAATGGATTGCCATCATTGTCCAGAAGAAGTGCAAGACGGTGCAATTTTTCCATTCCAAGCACTTCTTTAAGATGTGAAAGCGCACCTGATGCGCGTGCTGTTCCTCGAACAGCAGCATCAACATATCTTGATGCAAGAACATCTCCAATCGTTTTTTCAGGTTCATCCGTGTCAACGATCTCCAGATCAGTGCCTATCGCTTCAATTTCCTGTTTGTTGCCTACCAGGACAACATCTGCAAAACCAGCATCCTGTGCGGCTTTGGCGCTCATCAATATTTTTTCAGTCGGATTGCGGATACCAATTGCAACCTTTGCCCTATTTTCAAGCGCACGTTTTTCAATAATGTCCAGTAGATTTTCTGTATTTTTTGAACCCATGCCAACCAGCCAGTAATATGTTATTATTCCTCAAAGAAATGCAAACATTAATTAATTTTCCGTTTCATGAAGGTATGATCACTGATGACAATTTCAATTGAATGGGCTGAAAAATATCGACCCCGATCACTCTCCGAAGTGGTTGGGAACAAAAAAGCTGTTACAGACCTGCGAGCATGGGCAGAAGAATGGCTACATGGTATGCCACAAAAGCGGGCCGTTATCCTACAAGGGCAGGCAGGTATTGGAAAAACTTCTGCGGCACATGCGCTTGCTAATGATTATGGATGGGAGATCATAGAACTCAATGCAAGTGACCAAAGAACAGCATCTGTAATTGAAAGAATCGCGGGATCGGCTTCAAAGATGCGCACCTTGACAGGAACCGATTCAAAGAGATTGATAATTCTTGATGAGGCAGATAACATACACGGCACATCCGATCGCGGCGGCGCACGCGCGATTGGTGATATTATCAAGAAAACGAATCAGCCGATCGTGCTTATTGCAAACGACCTATATGGCTTGACCTCAACACTCCGCACGCTTTGTCAGGAGATTAAGTTTCATGGTGTGCAGAGCCGTTCTATGGTTCCTGCACTCAAAAACATATGCCGCAATGAAGGGATTATGTGCGGTGTCGGAGTCATAGAGAAGGTTGCGGAAAGTGCCGGTGGGGATATGCGAAGTGCTGTGAACGACCTGCAAGCTGTTTCTATGGGCAGGAGCGAGATCAATATTGAAGATATTGCCACATCACCCAGAGATACAAAGGAATCTATCTTTAAAGTGCTTGCAAAGATCTTCAAGGGCACTGATCCAAAAAAAGCATTGGAAGCAACGTATGGGCTGGACGAGAGTCCGGAGGATCTGGTGCACTGGATCGACGAGAACCTTCCGGGCCAGTATGGTGGCGGAGAAAGGGGTAAAATTAAAATTGACGGAGTTGACACAGATGTCAGCAACGGGTTTGAATATCTTTCTCATGCGGATAGGTATCTTGGACGTGTAAAAAAGCGGCAGAACTATCGTATGTGGCGGTATGCAGGTGTACTTATGACGTGCGGAGCTGTAGTTGCAAAAACACATGTGCATGGTGGATTCACCAAGTACCAGCCACCTTCGTTTTGGAGAAGGCTTGGACAGTTGCGTGCGAGACGGAACATGAGGGACAATGTCGCATCCAAGATCGGCGAACATTGTCATGAGTCTATGCGATATGCCCGCGCAGACCTTACATCGATGTATGGTAAAATGTTAAAGGACGAACAGTATGCAGTCGATACTGTGGTGAATTTGAACCTTGATCTTGATGAACTTGCTTACATGACAGGAAGTAAAAAGGTGACAAAGAAACTTCAAGGCGTCTATGACCGGGCACAGTCTATTATTTCTAAAACGGCTTCTGATGACATTGAATTCTTTGCAGCACCAAAATCTGGCAGGTCCGTAAGATCTGGTAAAAACGATTCACAGGTTAGTCTCGATTCAATCCCAAACATCACTGGAACCGACGATTCTGTAAATGCAAATAATGAAGAGAACGATGCAAAAGCAAGCGTATCCAAAAAGCGAAGACCTCACAAACCGCAAAAAACGTTGTTTGATTTTTGATATTACCAAAAAAATGAGTAGCAGAACACTTCCCATAATGTGAATGTGAGCGGGTTGGGGAGTGGGGGTTGTTAAAAAGAATAACCCGCTCACTTCCCCTTGAAAGCACCCATCATATATATGCCTGTCGCACAGATCATGACTATTTGCAATTACGATAATAGATGGCGGTCGAATGATTTTTTGTATGTATCACCGCGACAACATTTTAAATTATCTTGCACTTTGCATTCAAATAACATTTGTAGTTGAATAAAAACGAATAAATATCTTGCAATCCACTAATACTCAGTGATATAAATGGTGATTGGAGTTACAATGGTAAATGTGTTACCCGGACAAGAAAAGGTAGCATACAATGAATTACGCAGTATTGACGGTATCAAGGATGTCTACCACGTATTCGGTGAATATGATTTTGTGGTAATCATGGATGTCACGGATATGGGCATCCTGAACAATATCGTGGATGATATAAGGGGAATTGAATCAGTGACAGCAACCCAGACAATTGTTGGTGCTGAACTGCAATGAAAATCTGACACCGCTCTGGTTTCAGAAAAATATTGATATTGATAACATAATCGAAAAACGGAAGATAATTTATGGCAGCCCCAATTGCAGAAGAACTTGCAAAAAAACAACAAGCCATCAGTGTTGCAGAATTCTTTGAGAAGAATCGACAGATACTTGGTTTTGATTCAGCACCAAGAAGTTTGATAACAACTGTCAAAGAAGCAATAGACAATTCACTGGATGCATGCGAGGAAGCAGAGATACTGCCTGACATCTTATTGCAGATCGAACGTGCAGGCAAGGATAATCTCACGGTCATTATCGAGGATAACGGTCCGGGCATTGTCAAAGAGCAGATCCCTAAAGTGTTTGCAAAACTGCTGTATGGTTCGCGTTTCCATGCACTCAAACAAAGCCGTGGTCAGCAAGGTATCGGAATTTCCGCATCTGTATTATACTCACAATTGACGTCAGGACGACCTACAAAGATTATCTCAACGATTGGACGAGATTCTCCTGCCCATCATTTTGAACTTATGATCAATACCAGTACCAATGATCCAGAAATATTAAAGGATGAGATCGTTGACTGGGACCGCCCGCATGGCACCCGTGTTGAACTGGAAATGGAAGCGACGTATGTAAAGGGACGCAGGCAGTCAATATCAGAATATCTCAAGGCAACAGCGATAGTTAATCCGCATGCACGTATCACGTTTATTGAACCTGACGGCAATGAGATCATTTTTGAGCGGGCAACTGATAAATTGCCAATACCTGCAAAGGAAATATTGCCGCACCCTCATGGAATTGAACTTGGCACACTCATGAAGATGATGCGCTATACAGAGCGCCAGAAATTGGGAGCGTTTTTACGTTATTCATTCACCAAGATAGGACTTTTGACCGCAGAGGAGATATGTAAGGCTGCGGGACTTGACCCTGAACTTGACCCTCATGAGGTTACAAGGGACCAGACAAAAAAACTTCTTGAGGCGTTTAAGAAGGTGAAAATTATGGCACCGCCTACGGATTGCCTTTCACCTATTGGGGATAAACTGGTCTACAAGGGGCTTGAAAAGGAGTACAGCGTTGATTTCATTGCAACAACAACACGCACGGCATCGGTGTATTCGGGAAGCCCGTTCATTGTTGAGGTCGGGATAGCATATGGTGGGAATCTTTCAAAAGATGACCGCATTGATATCATGAGATTCGCAAACCGCGTGCCTCTCCTGTACCAGCAGGGTGGATGTGTTACAACACATGCGGTGGAATCTATCAAATGGAAACAGTACAGTCTGAACCAGCCCGGCGGCGGTATGCCGACAGGTCCTGCAGTTTTGCTGATCCATGTGGCATCAACGAACGTGCCGTTCACGTCAGAATCAAAGGATGCGATTGCAGATATTCCGGTGATCAAGGACGAAATTGAACTTGCGATCAAGGAAGTTGCACGAAAACTTAACAGATTTATCTCAAAACAGGGAAATCTCAAAAAGCGGCGTGAAAAAGAGATCATTATCGAGAAAGTGCTGCCAAAAATGGCCGAGAAACTCGCAACAACTCTGGACCGCGAGATACCTGACATAAATCCAGTCGTGGCAAAAGTAATGGGCAATCTGCTGGTCAGAAGGAATATCAAACGTGATGATGGCGGTAAGGCGGACGTTTCAATAAAGGTTAAGAATTTCAGTACAAAGGCTTTCGAGTTCAATCTACATGAGATGATACCATTCAAAGCGGAAAATGTGGTTCCCGAATCAAAGGTTATCACAATGGGCAGTGATTATGATCATGTATGGAAGATGAAACTCTCGCCCGGTGCTTCAAAAGCCGTGACATACTCGCTTGAGTCGGTGACAGAGGACGAGGTCGCACGATTTGGAGATCTTATTGTAGAAGGAATTGAAGAGGAATTAGTAACGGGTGCAAAGGCTATCAAGGGGATTGTAGTATAATGTCATAAGTACAATAGGTGTATATTGATATAATGACGGGAAATGAGAGTAGGACTTAACTAAATTTCGTTCCCCGATATAATGTTGGCGAGATACCAAAAGGCAGAAAAAAATCGACTTTGGAGTTCTGGGTCAAGGAAGAGGGGAAGGGATGCGCTACGCAAGTTTTGGAGGAGTTAGGGAGAATACGTCTTTCACTTGTGCAGAAGAAATCGGGCAGGAAAGTTGAGATGGTGGTCGAAGAGATGGATGTAAAACAAGCCAGATTATTTTCTTTGCTGGATATGGGGAAATTCATACAAGATTAAGTAAATCGATGTAGTTTGGTTCATGTGCCATTTGTACAATAGGGAAATGGATGTTCTTTTTCAGGCTTATATCGATTTTTGTAGTATTTCGGCTGCCAAGCGGCCCATTATATTGGATTTTCATCTGTGTATAACCCGGATTTGTATGACTTGAACTGATCTCAAATGTATTCTCATAATTTGAACATGTATTTTGACACGAGAAGCAGTGAAGCCACTGCAACACCTATAATGACGTTTGGTGGGATCATCTCGTAGATTTCATGCATATATGAATAAACCAGACCAAAGTCGTAATCGACTTCAACTACATCTTGAGTTGCAAGTGCAAGTGCAAACAATGATATTAACCACACGAGTGTGAATAAAATCAAAGATACTGGTTTTGTTGCGGACATATTGACTCTACATAATAGTTGCTAATTCTCACATATTTTTAATTATCTATGTCAAATAATTACTATGTTTTAAAGGCATATACATATTACGGCTGATCACACAATTGTACCACTGGTATTGTATTATTCAAATGTTATAATTAGTGGGAGATATTCTGGTTCAAGTAACTATTCAAATCAACGAAAAATGTTCAGAGGGGATGCGAACGGGTATTGATTGGTGGTATGTGTAAGGTGGTGGATAGGATTGACGGATACACAAAAACGAACACCCGTTCGCATACATACAAACGACATTAAAGCATATATATATTTCGCCATGTCACGAACAAACACAAAAACACGATTATGTGGATGAATGCTTTAAATCCTGTTTTACTTCGATTCCCCTTGCTTTTTTGATAATCTCATCCCGCGCTTCAAAATCGACTATGATCCGGTCTTTGTAATTGATGTTGTGCACAATGCCTTCATCGAACAACCATGATACAATTGACATCCCATATTCCGACATTGGCAATGAAACCGTATCTCGCTTCCATTTCGGGAGTTGCCTATATATCTCCATCTTAAGTTCATCGAATCCCAAACCATTTTTTGCAGAAACCGTAACAGGATTTGGAGCAAGATACCCTACATTTTCGAGTCGCTTTTGCAATTCATCTTCTGTAATTCTGTCAACCTTGTTCAGCACAGTGATGATGGGTACTCCTTCTATCTGTTCCCAAAATGTGTCGTGTGAGGTGACAAGTTTTTGCCGAATGATGTCAGGAGATTCACTGGCATCAACAACCAGCAGGATGACATCGGCAAGGAATATCTCGTTCAGTGTTGAACGGAATGCATCAACCATCCAGTGTGGCAGATCTTCAATAAAGCCGACCGTGTCAGTAAGAAGTACGCGGCGTTCACGGATATTCAGGGCTCGTGTTATGGGCAAAAGTGTTGTGAAAAGCATATCCTCAACATGCACATCTTCATCTACAAGTGCATTGAAAAGCGTACTTTTTCCGGCACTGGTATAGCCTGCCAGTGCCACAATTGAAAGGCCACGTTCATGCCTCTTGACTCGAAGGGATTCGTTGTCTTTTTGGACACTTGCAAGCTCTTTCCGTATTCGGCTTATCCTGCTCTTGATGTCCTGCTCATACGAATCCTCATAACTCCCAAGTCCCATAAACCCCGGGCGCTCTTCCTTTTTAAGAAGTGACACGATTGCCTTTGCTTTTGGGAGTTCGTACTGGAGTTTTGCAAGTTCGACTTGAAGTTTAGCACGTTTTGTGGTTGCCCGCTCCGCAAATATCTCAAGGATCAACTGGAACTTGTCAATCACTTCACACTTACAGGTCTCGGATATATTGTATATCTGTGTTGTACTCAACTGGTTGGAAAAGATAATCCCGTCAGCACCCAATTCTTCCACCATCAAGGCAAGTTCTTCAACTTTCCCGCGCCCGATCTGGTACTTCCTGTCAGTTCCTCTCGTTTGTGTAACATCGCCAACTACCTTGTAGTTTGCAGATCTTGCCAGATCTTGCAATTCAATGAGTTTTCGTATGTTTTTTGACTCATCGCTTTTGGGTTCATTTCGCTGGATAAGTATCGCGCGTTTCATGATTTATGAGTCCTTCAAACACTCTACAATTATAATGATAAGTGTAATTGCAATTGTAACTATGCTTGCAATTGCAACAAAATTCTATCTACTCTCAATTCCAAGTTCACTTAAAAGAAGATTTCGTGTGCAAAGTGATATATGGTGTGCCAGTTCGATCGAACTGCGCTCGCCCAGCGATTCCTGATACTTGAACTCACGTGAGAACATGCTCGCAACTACTCTTTCCGGCTGGTTATACATTTCCCCGTGCTCGGTAATGATGGTGCCCTCAAACTCGATCTCTTTTGCTGTATCTTCAATGACTTGTATAATATCTGTCAACTCGGGTGTTGAGTCCAGCCAGAATGGTTTAATTTTGATCTGGTTCACTTTCTCTATATGGGCGGCAGTGATTGATACAGATACGGCTGCGCATACCATGTAGTAGCGGTCATTGATCTTATGGCGTCCTGATATGTCAACTGCTATTATGTTGTACATTTGTGTGGCTCACATTTTTTGGGTTGGTTGGTTGGTTAAACTTCTAGTGCTTTTTCAATAACATTGTAATGTCATTATTTATTTAAAATGGTGTTTGTCAACAAAATCCATGCCCGTTCTTTTTTCATAGTATATATTTTATAAATATATAGTGCGAGTTCGTATATACTCCCTTTTTGCAAGAGCATAAATGTATCTTGTAACCTTAATCTCTGCCTTTTAAACACATTAACTGCACATAACTATTCTCACATCCACAAAAACAAACATCACCCCAAACCCCCCTCTATCTTTGTAATAATAAATATATACTATCAACATCATTCTTTATAAACGAGGGATGAATATAGAAATTTTACACGATAATCCATTTGTTCAGGCACTTGCGATATCTACAGCAATGGCAGTGTTCATGATCGGAGTCGCTCTGGGCATAATTCACATGGTGACTACAGGATCAAGTCCCATGCCGATCGCTTTGCTGCTTCTGATCTTTGCAGTGGTATTCATCACTGGTTCGGTTTTTTTCGAGGAGCGAGGTGCCGACCATGTAGGTTCTCTCATCGGAGGATGCATTGCAGCATTTGCTGCCACATTTGCAGCTGCATCGTTCTTTAGTGGAATTGTGTATATATTTGATGGCGGGATCAATACGCTTGGCTGGGAACAGGTTATATCTGCACTTGCAATATGCATGGTTGCCAGCATGGTCATAATCAGGACGCTCTCACACAAACTGCAGAACCAATATGCTTGAATTTTCCATCTGCCAGGTTCGTTACCACTCTGCAGCACGTTGTTTTTATAGAACACGATGTATGATCTGATTTAGTTGGACTATTTTAATGCAGTACCTGCTGATATACTTCAATGGTCTTCGCTGAGATCTCCTTCCAGTCAAAGCATGAGATTACCCTCTCTCTTCCATTTTTGCCCATTCTATATCGTTTCTCAGGGTTGTAATATAATTTGGCGATTGCATCTGAAATACCCTCATCACTTTCTGGCTCTACCAGAAGCCCGGTTCTGTTATGGTCTATAATATCAGGTATGCCACCGACCCGGATTCCAATACACGGGGCCTCGCATGCCATGGCCTCTAAGAGGACTATACCGAAAGGCTCGTAGACACTGGGCAGAACAAACACGTCGGAAAGGGAATATAACTTGACGAGTTCGCTCCTGCTAACGCGCGGGAGGCAGAGGATATGTTTATCAAAATATGTATCTTGCTGACCGACCATGACAAGCATGATCTGCGGTATTTGCTCAGCAAGTTTTTTCACGGCTTTGACCAGACGCCCCACACCCTTTTGCGGATCATCCCTGCCAACAAACAGCACAACAAACCTATTATCAAGCCGGTATTTCCTGCGGATATCATCAGCATTCTGATGCTTGAAGACAGCAGTATCCACGCCGTTTGGTATGACCGTGATATTGTTATAACCGATACCAAAGGTCTGGTTTAGTTCCTTTCGTATGGATTCCGATACTGCAATGAACCTGTCAACCCTGTCCACTACATTCTGTTCCATCAAAATGCTGAGATTGTCTGGCCTGAGCCTGTTGATCTCGAGACTGTGAGCCGTCATCACCAGAGGCAAATGGGTGGTCTTTTGTGCTTCCGTTGCAGCCATCTGGATCAATCCCCCATGCGAATGCAACAGGTCAAGTTTTTTACCGGAAATGTACTTTTCCACCATGCCGGCTATGTTGATATTGGTTATTATCCTTTCAAAATCCTTTTTAGAATAGTTCGATGCCGGCACTAAAAGTTTAGATGACCTTTGTGCATACACATCTTCCACTTTCTGCCCATCCAATCCATCCACACCAAAGGATTGGTTCAGTTCTCCTCGTATGGATCTTGATACTGCAATGGAACTATCCATCTCATCCACCATATCTTGTTCCATAACAACACTTAGCCGATCTAAATTGGGTCTGCTGATCCCGGCACTTTGAGTAGTCATCACTGGAGGTAGATGGGTGGTCTTTTGTGCTTCCGTTGCAGCCATTCGGCTTAATCCGCCATGCGAATGCAACAGGTCATGTTTTTCACTGGAAATGTACTTTTCCATCATCACTGGCACGTTAAAGTAAAAATTAAAGTTGGATGTTCTTTTTTCAAACGCATTACTGGAACGGTTCGATGCCGGCACTAACGGTTTCGATGATCTGTGCACATACACACTGCCTACCTTCCGGCCGTTCAATTCTTCAACATATGATGTGAACACATGCACCTGCTGGATACTCTGGGCCAAATGTCTGGTAAGTTCATTTACATGGACTCCAACCCCCCCATAAATATTAGGTGGATACTCATATGAGAGAAAACCCACACTCATTCCATCTGTTTTTTGCTGTCCAAATTTCATTCTCCTACTTCCCCTGTAACGTTTAATACAATAAACTGCTCGCCCCTGCCCGCAGTCACATTAAGTATATATGGCTATACAATGTATTGACTTTGGGGGTAAAAGTTTGATGTATGCCGACAGTTTACATGATGTATCCATCACAAAACGTCGTATCCCAGATAATTCCAAAATAATTTTACCCCAATGTATTATTCAAAAGCCCCATTTAAATTAACAATAACCATTTACTAACATAGCACTAATCTCAGTTAAAGGTTGTGAACAAAATGCCAAAACCACTTGTTGTCGGAAATGGGTCTCTGCTAGTGAACCTTGACCTGAACGCGAGCATACGGGACATGTACTTTCCTCATGTGGGGGACGAGAACCACGTAAATGGTCACCATTGCCGGGTAGGAGTGGTGGTTGAGGGGAAAAATATGGACATGGTCTCCCTGATAGGAGATGACTGGGTCCACAGGCTTGGTTATAAGAAAGATATGTTGGTAACCGATTCCCACTACCGCAATGACCGGCTTGATATTGATCTGCGATTCAACGAATGTGTTCATCCTTTCGAAAACGTATTTATTCGCAGGATAGAAATAACAAACACTGATACAAAGGATATTGAATTGAAGTTACTATTCTCACATGACATTGCACTTTACGAGCACCCGATGGGCGATACAGGTATCTATGATCCGGCAGTGCAATCTATAATACATTACCAGCGCTCCCGCTATTTCCTTATCAATGGCTCACCACATTTCGACCAGTATGATATCTGCCCCAAAGAAGAGTATGATTCCGGTTTAATAAGGTCGGCAGAACTTAACATGAAGTCCATTCAGATAGGAGCAGTGAACAGTTTTGTGAGATTCTCTCAGCACCTTAAAGCTGGTGAGACAAAAACAATATATTACTGGATCGCAGCAGGAAAAACATTTTTTGATGTTAAGCGGATCAATGAGATGATCATTGAAAGAACTCCCGGGCAAATGATGGTCGAAGCCGAGCAGTACTATCATTCATGGGTGAACAAAGAGAAGTATGACTTTTTTGACCTTCCGCCAAAGGTGACAGACCTGTTCAAGCACAGCCTTCTTGTCATAAGGTCGCAGATCGACAACGGCGGGGCGATCATCGCTGCCAATGATAGCGATATCCTTGAAAGGTTCAACATGGATTCATACAGTTACATGTGGCCGAGGGACAGTGCATTCATCGCCATGGCGATGGACATGGCACTTCATTCAGGAATTGTGCATGTGTTTTTCGAGTACTGTCACGACATCATCAGTGAGCATGGGTATTTTCTGCAAAAGTACAATCCCACCGGTACCCTTGCAAGCGGCTGGATGCCATGGCTCACTCATGACGGAAGTATCCAGCTTCCAATACAGGAAGACAGCACTGCGCTTATAGTTGTTGCACTGTGGAACCATTACAAAACAACAAGATGCATTGAAACTATTGATCCACTCTATTACTCGATCGTAAAGCCGGCTGCTGAGTTCATGACAAGGTATCGTGATCCGGATACAGGGCTTCCAAAACCCAGTTACAATCTTTGGGAAGAGAATCGGGCAGTTCATACCTATACATCTTCGACCGTATACGCAGGTCTGAAATGTGCTGCCAGATTTGCAGAATTGTATGGGGATGATGATCTTGCAAGGAAATATAGCAAGGCTGCCGTGGAAGTAAAAGATGGTATTGAGAAACATCTGTACGATGAAGAACTGGGGCGATTCCTACGAAGCATTAATCCTAGAGATGAAACTGTAGATGCAAGCATATATGCCGTGTCCCAGTTCAATGTACTGCCCCCTGATGATATCAGGGTGGTCAATACCATGGAGCATATAGAAAACAAACTGTCGGTAAAGACGGATGTTGGAGGTATTGCCCGATTCTATAAGGATGCTTATCACCAGGTAACAGAGTATGACCCTGAAGTGATACCTGGCAATCCCTGGTTCATATGTACCCTCTGGGTGGCCCAGTGGCACATCCAGAAGGCAAAGTGCATCAGCGATCTGCAAAAACCAAGGGAGATCCTGCTGTGGGTCACAGACCACGCTACACAGACCGGTATTCTGGCAGAGCAACTGAATCCTTTTGACGGAAGTCCCTTAAGTGTCAGTCCCCTGACATGGGCTCATGCCACTTTTGTAGTAACTGTTAAGTCATTTGTCGAGAAAGCCAGGTCATTGGAAAAATAGTGATGAAAATGTGCCATATTATGAACACGCAACATAGGAATTCGGGTTGATATATCATCAGGGAGCTACGATATTTAGCGAAATGCTTTTATAGAAGTACAAACAATCATTTGTTCCTGAAGAACGACAGCATTACGCCGTTCTAGGCGGGGATACCAAAAAATGGATAAAGAAAACCGTAAAGATAATAATGTTGAGCCTGATATGGAAAATGCACCCGTGGATGAGCAGGTCGAAGAGCAATCCAGCGAAGATGAGGTCGCAGAACTTAACGACAAACTTCTGCGTCTTGGTGCAGAATTTGACAATTTCAGGAAACGAAGCAAACGTGAAAAGGAAGAGTTACGAAAACATGCAACTGAAAATCTCATGGTGGAGATGCTTGAAGTCTGTGACAACTTCGAACGCGCTTTACACTCTGCAAAATCGGCAGATGACTCAAAATCCATAGTTGAAGGTGTTGAGATGGTACTCAAACAGTTCATCTCGATCCTCGAAAAGGAAGGAATTAAAAAGATCGAATGCAAGGGCGAAGAATTCGACCCATATCTACACGAAGCAATGATGCATATCGAGACCAGCGAGCATCCTGATAACACCATCATTGATGTTCAGAAACCCGGATACATGTTACATTCAAAGGTCATACGACCTGTAATGGTCACGGTTGCAAAAAAACCGGAAGACGATTCGAATAAGTCTGAAAAGTAACACAAGAAAATCTTTGCTGACGCTCAGATTAACTTGGAGTACATAATTCTACAAATTATGTACAACGAGAAAATGCTCACTTCATTCGCATTAACCGCACTATATATTTATAAAATATATACTAGATTAAAAGCAACACATGATAGATCCCAAATATTAAACTTAACTTAAATTAAATTATACTTACAAACAAACTAAGAGGTAATAATATGGCAAAGATACTCGGAATAGATCTTGGTACAACCAATTCATGCATGGCAGTCATAGAAGGTGGAGAACCTACCATTATCCCAAATGCTGAAGGTGGAAGAACAACCCCATCAGTTGTGGGATTCTCAAAGAAAGGAGAGAAACTTGTAGGACAGGTCGCTAAAAGGCAATTGATCGCAAATCCTGACAACACAGTAAGTTCGATTAAAAGACACGTCGGTGAACCAAATTACAAAGTAAATCTTCATGGCAAGGACCACACACCACAAGAAGTTTCATCAATGATCCTGCGAAAGATGAAAGAGGATGCAGAAGCGTATCTTGGCGAGACCATCACACAGGCTGTAATTACCGTACCTGCATATTTCAATGATGCACAAAGGCAGGCAACAAAGGATGCAGGAACTATTGCCGGACTTGAGGTCATGAGGATCATTAATGAACCTACCGCTGCATCACTTGCATACGGTCTTGACAAAAAGGAAGGCGACCAGAAGATATTTGTCTACGACCTTGGAGGCGGTACTTTTGATGTATCCTTACTTGAACTTGGTGAAGGCGTATTTGAAGTACTCTCAACAAGCGGTGACACAAAACTTGGTGGTGACGACTTTGATGACAGGATCGTTGAACACCTGGTTAAAGAATTCAAAAAGGAAGAAGGTATTGACCTTTCCAATGACAAAGCAGCACTCCAGCGCCTAAAAGATGCAGCAGAGAAAGCAAAGATCGAACTTTCAGGTGTACCTTCAACCAACGTAAACATGCCTTTCATCACTGCAGATGCAGACGGGCAGCCAAAACATATTGATGTTGATATTACAAGAGCGCAGTTTGACAAGATGACAGAAGACCTTGTAGAAAAGACACTCGTGTCCATGAAACAGGCACTCAGCGATGCAAAACTCAAACCCGGAGACATTGACAAAGTGCTTTTGATCGGCGGTTCCACAAGAACCCCTGCAGTATTTGATACTGTTAAGAAATTCACGGGACAGGATCCTTACAAGAACATAAACCCTGACGAAGCAGTAGCTCTTGGTGCTGCAATTCAGGCAGGTGTGCTTGGCGGGGAAGTGAAGGATGTACTTCTGCTTGATGTTACCCCACTTTCACTTGGTATCGAAACACTTGGTGGTGTCGCAACACCGCTCATTGAGCGTAACACAACCATCCCTACAAAGAAGAGCCAGGTATTCTCAACAGCAGCAGACAACCAGCCATCCGTAGAGATCCATATCTTGCAGGGTGAGCGTGGAGTCGCTTCAGGGAACAAGTCGCTTGGTCGGTTCATGCTTGACGGTCTTCCACCTGCACCAAGGGGAATTCCACAGATCGAAGTTACATTCGATATCGATTCCAACGGTATCCTGCATGTGAATGCAAAAGATCTTGGAACCGGAAAGGAACAGTCAATTTCAATCCAAAAACCTGGTGGATTGACTGATGCAGAGATCGATAAAATGGTACAGGATGCTGAATTGCATGCTGAGGAAGATGCAAAGCGCAAGGAAGAGGTTGAGATACGCAACAGTGCAGAAGCACTTGTGAATGCTTCCGAGAAGACATTGAAAGAAGCTGACGACATCGCAACAGATGAGCAGAGATCTGCAATCGAGGCGGCAACATCCGAACTCAAGGAAGCGCTTGAAGGTGAGGATATCCAGGCCATCACCGACAAGGCGGAAGTTCTCCAGACTGCGATATATGAAGTCTCTACTGCAATGTATCAAAAGGCACAGGAAGAAGCAGCTGCGGCTGCTGCTGAAAGTGGTGAAGATGCTACTGCAGGAGAAGATGAGTCTGGCGAGACAGTCGTTGATGCTGACTATGAAGTGGTCGACGAAGATAAATAAACGACTTAACTAAGATAGATTCAGAAATAGCATAAATTAAAATGCAGGATGGTGTAAATATAAATATCATCCTGAACATTCTTTTTATAAATTTGTAAGGAATCCTTCATGTCCACTAAACGTGATTATTACGAAATACTCGGAGTCTCCAAAGATGCGTCAGAAGCGGAGCTTAAGAAAGTATACCGCAAGCTTGCCATGAAATACCATCCTGACAAGAACAAAGAGGCTGATGCAGAAGAAAAGTTCAAGGAGATATCCGAAGCATACGCAGTCCTGTCTGATACGGAAAAAAGGTCAGAATATGATAGGTTCGGACATGCTGGTATAGATGGACACTACAGTACAGAAGATATATTCCGCAACGCCGATTTTGGTGGTGGACTTGGCGACATCTTTGACATGTTCTTTGGAGGGGGAGGCGGTGGCAGAGGATGTCGAAGACAGGGTCCAATGCGAGGTTCAGACCTGCGATATGACCTTTCGATCACGCTGAAGGATGCAGCATTTGGAACCGAGACAAAAATCAATATTCCAAGAGCTGAGAACTGTGAAACCTGCGGCGGAAGCGGTGCAAAGAAAGGAACAAGTCCAAAAACCTGTTCCACCTGTCGCGGAAGCGGGCAGATAAATCGTGCACAGAACACGCCGTTTGGGCGTTTTATGACAACTGCTACCTGTAATGTATGTCATGGAAAAGGGCAGATGATCGAATCCCCATGTCCTGCATGTAAAGGCACAGGCAAGACAAAGAAGGTTCGCAAGATATCTGTGAAAGTGCCTGCCGGTGCAGATACCGGTATGCGCTTAAAAGTGCGTGGCGAGGGAGAAGCCGGAAGTACGGGTGCTCCACCGGGTGACCTTTACGTAGTGATACACGTCAAACCACACGGTAAATTCGAGCGTGTGGGCGATGACATTGTATGTGAAATACCGATCTCATTTACACAGGCTGCACTTGGGGCTACTGTTATGGTGGATACACTTCACGGCAAGGTCAAGATGCACGTGCCAAAGGGGACACAGACACATTCCGTCTTCAGGTTAAAGGGGAAAGGAATCCCTCACATGCACGGATATGGACAGGGCGACCAGCATGTAAGAGTTATTGTAAAGACTCCGGCCAAGTTAACAAGTGACCAAAAGCGCTTGCTTGAAGAACTTGAGAAAACAAGCACCGGTGGTGATTCGCATGCAAACAAGGGCGGAAAAGGTTTATTCAACAAAGTGAAAGGCGCGTTTGAGGCATAGTTTCTCAAGCCAGATATATTTTTTTAGTTTCTCTTTGTTTCTCTTTAACATTGTGTAGGTAATACCACTATTCAGGATATATTGTCAAACATGGAATAGCATTGCCTGAATTAATGGACAGGATGAATGGGATTGACAGGATGTAAGTGGTTTGCCCCATACTGTTAATCCCATCTAATATTAATCAACTCAACATTGGGGTGATCCTATTTTTATCTTGTAAAACGGGTATTGAATGCCGATTTCTATGAACTTCTTATTTTTTGTTTGAATTATTGTGTTCACAGAGTAAAGTTTAAACACTAATACTGATTATAAGACGTATTCCATGATATGAACTATTTATTTTATTTATGAGATTATTCCATCTGTTCGAGGAAATGTTATGAAAATTGTCATCGTTGGTGCAGGGGAAGTAGGATATCACATTGCAAAATCCCTATACCTTACAAACGACGTAGTCATCATTGATGATGATGAAGAAGCATGCCAGAGGGCTGATGATCTGGATGTACAGATTATACAGGGCAACGGCGCAAATGTGTCAATTCTTTCAAATGTTCTGAAAAATGCCGATCTTTTGGTTGCAGTTACGGGAAATGACGAGGTGAACATTGTTGCATGTATGGCTTCTAAACTGATAGTTGAAGGCACTAGGCCCATAAAAACAATAGCAAGGGTTACCAATCCTGATTATATTGATAAGCCTGTTGCAAAACGGACGCAGATTGGTATTGATACCATGATCTGCCCTGAACTTGCCCTGGCATCAGAGGTCGCTGATGTTCTATCTATTCCTTCTGCCATTGATGCAGAGGTTTTTGCAGAAGGGAAAGTGGAAATGATGGAATTTGTGGTCACACCAGACAATATACTTGTCGGAAAAGAGATGCAAGATCTCCAATTATCGGACTGTTGTATTGTAAGTGCACTTTTTAGGGATGCTGAAGTCATTATTCCACATGGGTCTGATACAATAAAAGCGAACGACCACATGGTAGTAATTGGAAAACCCGATGCCATGAAGGATATTCGCGGACTTTTTGGTGAAGTTTCCGGCAAGCGCAGCAAGATCCTTATAATAGGCGGAGGCGTTGTCGGATTCTATCTCGCAAATCTGATCAACAAAAATGATGTGAATCTTAAGATAATCGATAACAACAGGGAACGCTGTGAATGTGTGGCTGATACTCTACCAGATGTTCTGGTGCTTCATGGTGACGGCACAGATGTGAACCTGTTAAAAGAAGAAGGAGTACACGAAATGGACGTTGTCATCGCGGTAACAGATAGTGATGAAAAAAATATGTTGTGTGCACTTTTGTCAAAGCAGCTCGGTGCGAAAAAAGTTATTGCAAGAGCTGACAGGTCCGAATATGTTCCGCTTTTTGAGATGGTGGGCGTTGATAGTGCCATAAGTCCAAGGGAAGCAACTGTTAACGAAGTGTTAAAATTGACAATGGGAACCGGTATCGAAGCACTTACAACTATCGAAGGTGAAAAAGCCGACATAATTGAATATACAGCATTAAAGAAATCAAAGATCGTAGGTAAACCTTTGAAAAAGGTTAAATTCCCGACAGGAGCAATTGTAAGCATGGTCGTTCATGAAGATGAAACAATTGTCCCTCGTGGAGATTACACAATTGAAGAAGGTGATCGTGTAGTGGTATTTTCATTACCATCTGCAGTTAAAGATGTGGAACGCATGTTCAAATAGATCCAGTGGTTCTTATGAATTATAAGATAGTCCTTAATGTTTTGGGTGGGTTGCTCCGTTTTCTCGGACTGATAATGGTTGTACCACTATTGGTTGCATATTATTATGACGAATCATTATATCCATTCATTGTTGCAGTTGTAGTGACTGGTCTTACAGGGATTATTCTTTCACTTAAATATAAGTCAGATGAAGAATGGAAAACAAGAGATGGATTTGCGATCGTGTCTCTTGGATGGCTTGCAGCAGCCGCTTTTGGTGCGATTCCTTTTGTGTTTGACGGGATTAGCCCCCTAAATGCCTTTTTTGAATCGATGTCAGGTTTTACGACTACCGGTGCAACTGTTTTTGTGGATATAGAAAACCATTCAAGGAGTATTCTTTTTTGGCGCAGTATGACCCAATGGATTGGTGGCATGGGAATTATCATGTTGTTTATTGCTATTCTTCCAAAACTTGGTGTTGCCGGACGTCAGCTGTTTCGTGCTGAAGCTCCCGGCCCTACTGAAGATAAGCTAAAACCAAGGATCAGGGAGACTGCGAAAATCCTCTGGATGGTCTATGTGGTCATGTCTCTTATCCAGGTTGTATTGTTGATACTTGCTAAAATGTCGGTTTATGATGCGGTTGTCCATACATTCACGACCATGGCTTGCGGAGGTTTCTCACCATACGCAGATAGCGTCAAAACATTTAACAGTCCCATGATTGAAGGAATTATAATTCTGTTTATGTTTCTGGCAGGTGCAAACTTTGCACTTCATTATAAGACGTTGTATTCCAACAAAAAAAGTTTAGTCAATGATAATGAATTTCGTTTCTATGCCTTAATTGTGCTCTTTGCAACCGGTATTCTTGCCATATTACTGTGGCGAGATATGAATTATACGGTGTTTGATTCGTTGAGATATGCAGTTTTCCAGGTGGTTTCTATTGTGACTACAACAGGTTTTGCAACTGTTGATTTTAACCAGTGGTCTGATTCTGCACGGATGGTGCTGTTCACTGTTATGTTCATTGGAGGCTCGGCAGGCTCAACTGCTGGTGGTATCAAGGTTGTAAGGGTGTTGTTATTGTTAAAATACGGACGTCGTGAATTGTTTAAATCAGTTCACCGAAAAGCGATTAAGCCGATCAAGTTGAATGGCAAGACTGTATCAGATGATGTGATGAAATCAATTATTGCTTTTGTTGTGATATATTTAATGATATTTATGTTCAGTTCAGGAATATTATCGATACTTGGAATGGATATGATAAGTTCATTGTCCGCATCCATTGCAACACTCGGGAATATTGGCCCGGGATTTAACCTGGTGGGTCCAATGGCGAATTATGATATTATACATCCAATTGGAAAACTTGTGCTTATTACAAATATGTGGATTGGACGGCTTGAAGTGTATACAGTGATTGTGATGCTTATAGAGTAAACTTTAAAACTAATACTGATTATAAGATGTATTCTATAATGTGAACTGTTTATTTTATTTTTTGGATTATTCCATCTGTTCGAGGAAATATTATGAAAATTGTCATCGTTGGTGCAGGGGAAGTAGGTTATCACATTGCAAAATCCCTTTACCTTACAAATGACGTAGTCATCATTGATGAGAATCAAGAAGCATGCCAGAGGGTTGATGAACTTGATGTACAGGTTGTACAAGGCAACGGTGCAAATGTATCAATACTTGTAAACGCTTTAGTAGATACTGATCTTTTGGTTGCCGTGACTGGCAATGATGAAGTTAACATAGTTGCATGTATGGCTTCTAAACTTCTCGTTGAAGGTAAAAAACCAATCAAAACAATAGCAAGGGTCACCAATCCTGATTACATAGACAAGCCTGTTGCAAAACGGACGCAGATTGGTATTGATACAATGATCTGTCCTGAACTTGCTCTCGCATCAGAAGTGGCTGATTTGCTGTCCATTCCTTCTGCCATTGATGCGGAGATTTTTGCAGATGGGAAAGTGGAAATGATGGAATTTGTGGTAAGACCTGAAAATACGCTTGTTGGAAAACATATGCATGATCTTCAATTGTCCGATTGTTGTATTGTAAGTGCACTTTTTAGGGATGCTGAAGTCATTATTCCACATGGGTCTGACACAATAAAAGCGAACGACCACATGGTAGTAATTGGAAAACCCGATGCCATGAAGGATATTCGCGGACTTTTTGGTGAAGTTTCCGGCAAGCGTAGCAGGATCATGGTAATCGGCGGAGGTGTTGTGGGATTTTATCTCGCAAAGTTGATCAACAAAAATGATATGGATCTTAAAATCATCGATAACAATAGGGAACGGTGTGAATGTGTTGCTGATATTTTGACGGATGTTTTGGTACTTCATGGTGACGGGACAGATGTGAACCTGTTAAAAGAAGAAGGAGTACACGAAATGGACGTGGTTATCGCAGCCACAGACAGCGATGAGAAGAATATGTTGTGTGCACTTCTGTCAAAGCAACTTGGTGCGAAAAAAGTTATTGCAAGAGCTGACAGGTCCGAATATGTTCCGCTTTTTGAGATGGTGGGTGTTGACAGTGCCATAAGTCCAAGGGAAGCAACTGTTAACGAAGTGTTAAAATTGACAATGGGAACCGGTATCGAAGCACTTACAACTATTGAAGGTGAAAAAGCAGACATAATTGAATATACGGCATTAAAGAGATCAAAGATCGTAGGCAAACCTTTGAAAAATATAAAATTCCCCGTGGGTGCCATTGTCAGCATGGTTGTTCACAAAAATGAAACGATTGTCCCTCGTGGTGATTACGTAATCGAAGAAGGTGATCATGTTGTGGTATTTTCATTATTATCTGCAGTTAAAGATGTTGAACGCATGTTCAAATAGATCCAGTGATTCTGATGAATTATAAGATAGTCCTTAATATTCTTGGTCTTTTGCTCCGTTTTCTCGGACTGGTAATGATTGTACCACTATTGGTTGCATATTATTATGACGAATCATTGTATCCATTTATTGTTGCAATTGCAGTGACCGGTTTTACAGGTATTGTTCTTTCACTTAAATATAGGTCAGATGAAGAATGGAAAACAAGAGATGGATTTGCGATCGTGTCTCTTGGATGGTTTGCAGCAGCCGCTTTTGGTGCCATTCCTTATGTATTTGAAGGGATTAGCCCATTAAATGCCCTTTTTGAATCCATGTCAGGTTTTACAGCCACCGGTGCAACTGTTCTTGTAGATATAGAAAGCCATTCACGGAGTATTCTTTTTTGGCGCAGTATGACCCAATGGCTTGGTGGTATGGGAATTATCATGTTGTTTATTGCTATTCTTCCAAAACTTGGTGTTGCCGGACGTCAGTTGTTTCGTGCTGAAGCTCCGGGTCCTACTGAAGATAAGCTAAAACCAAGGATCAGGGAGACTGCGAAAATCCTCTGGCTGGTCTATGTGGTCATGTCTTTTATTCAGGTTGTATTGTTGATACTTGCTAAAATGTCGGTCTATGATGCGGTTCTCCATACATTCACGACTATGGCTTGCGGAGGTTTCTCACCATACGCAGATAGCGTTAAAGCATTTAACAGTCCCATGATTGAAGGCATTATTATTCTGTTTATGTTTCTGGCAGGTGCAAACTTTGCACTTCATTATAAGACGCTGTATTCCAACAAAAAAAGTTTAGTCAATGATAATGAATTTATATTCTATGCCTCAATTGTGCTCTTTGCAACCGGTATTCTTGCCATATTACTGTGGCGTGATATGGATTATACGGTATTTGATTCGTTGAGATATGCAGTTTTCCATGTGATCTCTATTATCACTACAACAGGTTTTGCAACTATTGACTTTAACCTGTGGTCTGATTCTGCACGAATGGTGCTGTTCACTCTTATGTTCATTGGAGGCTCGGCAGGCTCAACTGCTGGTGGTATCAAGGTTGTAAGAATATTGCTGATGTTGAAATTTGGACGTCGTGAATTGTTTAAATTAATTCACCGAAAAGCGATCAAGCCGATCAAGTTCAATGGTAGAACCGTGCCAGACGATGTTATGAAATCGATTGTTGCTTTTCTAGTGATCTATTTTGTGTTATTTATATTCAGTTCAGTAATATTGTCGATACTTGGAATGGATATAATAAGTTCATTGACCGCGTCCATTGGAACACTCGGGAATGTTGGTCCAGGCTTTAATCTGGTGGGTCCAATGGCGAATTATGACATTGTACATCCAATTGGAAAACTTGTGCTTATTACAAATATGTGGATTGGACGGCTCGAAGTGTTCACTGTGATCGTGATACTGACACCGGAATTCTGGAAAAGATGATGGAATAAGTATAAATTCTAAAACGTAAGGTCAGACTGAATTTTAGCAACAGGTTGAAGGCGTTTTTTACTAAATACCGCCACAACCCTGATACTCATAGTTAATCGTTAAATTCACGCTTAAAATCGAGATCGTTCACCAAAATATCCTTGAATAATACCCTCAGATCCCACAGTAGTTTCTTGTTCGCTTTGAAAAGCGCATACAAAAGATCTAAAAGGCTCATACTGGTGAAATTCACATCCTTCAGGGAATATGCGAGTGAGTTCAAATCTTCATCTGAGAATTTGACAAATGCCTCTTTAACTATGAGACCATTATCAATCTCATGTCCAATCGTTGAACGCCACATTTTTTCGTACTCTTGCAGCATATTCGTTGAAACATCTCCCGATTCAATAGCTTTAACAGCAACGTCTGCTGCAATCTTTGCAGCATCCATTGCATTGATGATACCGCCGCCCGTGATTGGATCGGACTGCCTTGCAGCATCACCCACAAGCATGAGCCCGTTTGCAATTGTACGCTCAATTGTACCGCTAACAGGTACTCCTCCAACGACCATTTCAATGATCTTCCCATCGGGCATGTGTTTATTGACAAAATCAGTAAGTAACGCCTCTGCTCTTTTTTCACCGGACTTACTTCCCAGTATGCCTATGCCCACGTTCGCCTGATTCTTGCCTTTTGGGAATATCCATATATAACCCGCAGGTGCAACCTCATTTCCAAGATAGAACACGCAATAGTCCTGATCGACCTCAATACCTGCGATCAAAAATTGAACACATGTCTCTATATCTGAAGGTTTCAAGGATGTGTCAATGCCTGCCCACCTACCCACTTTTGATTCGACACCATCAGCACCGATCACGATCTTGGCACGTATATCGGATTCCTCACCCAGATGCATGACCTTAACACCACAAACAGTATCGTCTTCAATAATAAGTCCGGTCGCGCGGGTCTTGACCATTACATCCGCACCGGCACATGCAGCTTCATTGGCAAGTGCCCTGTCAAACAGCTTACGTTCAAGCACATATCCAACTTCCCCGCCGGAAACCTCTTCTGCCATCTCGACTCTTGTCCCATCAGGTGAGAATATGCGGGAACCTTTGACGTCAGCACATATCCAGCGTGGATCAGGTTCAATATGCTGCCTCAGATGAAGTTTTCCAACACCTTCGGCACATCGTACAGGGTCTCCAATTTCCTGGCGTTTTTCAATAAGCAATACATCAAGACCTTTTTGGGCAGCATTTTTTGCTGCGATAGAACCGGCGGGACCAGCCCCCACAATGACTGCGTCATATTGGTCTTTCATTTGTTCACCTCAATAGCGCCAACAGGACACACTTTAGCACAGATGCCGCAACTTATGCATGTTTCATCTGCTTCGATCCAGGTCTCAATGAGTTCGAGCGCGCCAGTTGGACAAACTCCAACACATGCGCCGCAATATCCGCACTTGTAACGATTTACGTCAATAGTCAACAATAATCACCCGTGATAACAAATATGATAAAATATTTAAGTACTCATGTTTAGATAAATGTTGTGTTGATGAGTGATGCATGCCAAAACAGTTGAGTGCCTGCCACCCGATGGGTAGCAGGTAACGCAGATGCGCTACGCGTCGGACTGTTTGATTTCAGGGATGTTGTTTGGATTTATTGAAGATAACCCAGAATGTTTATGCTGAAGATTCTTGATTCAGCAAGAATAAATACGATTAAAAGCCAAATGAGATGTACGGAAAGTAAGTTACAAAGTTGGTCACATCAGGAAATTATAAAAAGGTTAGCAGATTCAATCGAAAGGTATTTTATGGTGTAAACTATTTAGTTCGCCCTACATTCTATGTGATTGTAACACCAATCACGTTAGTTTGACATTATATATCATTAATCAATAATCAATTTATCATACAACCGGTTGTGAATAGTTTTGGCAGAAGGCACATTTAATTTAAGCAATATAAACGTCAGTAAGACACTAAAATCGTACTTGAGGGTACTCAAGTTGACCAAGAAACCGTCAAGGCAAGAATTCTTTATGATCTCAAAGGTTGCGGGTGCAGGTATTATCCTTATAGGGTTTGTTGGTTTTACTATCTATGTGTTACTAACAGAAGTTCCTAAGTGGATGTAATTATCATGAGTGACGAATCTGCAATTTTTGTCGTCAAGACGACTGCAAACCAGGAGCGTTCTGTTGCCAATATGATGGCAATGGTCGCAAGGAAGGAGCATTTCGATATCAGAGCGATCCTTGTTCCGGATGAACTCAAAGGTTACATACTTGTAGAGGCACCGGATTCCGGTATTGTTGACCTTACGATCCAAAATGTTGCACATGCGCGAACTGTGGTCAAAGGCCAGTCAAGTCTTGAGGAAGTTTCACATTTCCTTACTCCGAAACCAACAGTGACAGGAATAACGGAAGGTGCGATCATTGAGGTCACATCCGGTCCGTTCAAGGGCGAAAAAGCCCGTGTCAAACGAGTGGATGAAGGACATGAGGAGATCACGGTTGAATTGTTCGATGCAGTTGTACCAATACCTATAACTATTCGTGGAGATACAGTGAGGGTCCTCAAGAAAGATGAAGAGCGTGCTTGAAGATCGGTTAACAGAATAACGTTTTCAGATACAAATAATTAATTATTAAATACACAAATGGTGATACTAAAATGGCAAGTGTTGTTGAAGCATTAGTAGCAGGCGGAAAAGCAAACCCGGGACCACCCCTTGGTCCTGCACTCGGACCGCTTGGCGTGAACATTAAAGATGTTATAGATAAGATCAACGAAAAAACAAAGGATTTCAATGGAATGCAAGTTCCTGTGAAGGTCATTGTTGACGATGATAAGAACATAGAGATCGAGATTGGGACACCACCAACTGCTGCACTCATCAAGAAAGAGATCGGAATTGAGAAAGGCTCAGGCGAATCAGGTACAGTTGTTGTCGGAGATCTGACAGTTCCACAGGCTGCAAAAGTTGCACGCATGAAAAAGGATGATATCCTTTCATACGATCTTAAGGCTGCAGTGAAAGAGGTTATCGGTACATGTGTTCCGATGGGCGTTACTGTTGAAGGACTTGATCCAAGAGAGTGCCAAAAATCCATCGATGAAGGAAATTTCGATGAAGTGTTGGCAGCCGAAGAATGGTGAAGTCTTTCGATTGCAATATCACAATTAACATAGTTCAATTAACCGATAGGTTTAAAAATAAGTGCTCTCCTATTGAAGAGCCCATGAAGACCAAACGGTCTTTATGAAGTCCGTAGTAGGCCGAAGCGGCTGTACCGGATCATCATACATGATTGATGTGTATGCTCCGGGTGCAAGGGTTTAATTCCTGCATGCAAACAGATGTTTGTACACTACGGGAGGAGTAGAATGACAGAAGAAAATATAGCAAGTGCCGTAAAACAGTTACTTGGTGACTCGCCGGACCGCAAATTCAGAGAAAGTGTGGATATGGCCATCAATTTAAAAAATCTTGATATGAGTCAGCCCAAGTACAGAGTGGACGAAGTGGTTGTACTTCCCAAAGGTCTTGGTAAATCCAGGAAGATCGCGGTTTTTGCAAAGGGTGATGTCGGGCTTCAGGCAAAGGATGCCGGCGCTGACTATGTTCTCACTGATGAGGATATAGAAGAGCTGGGATCTGACAAGTCAAAGGCACGAACTCTTGCAAATGAATGTGACTCCTTTATCGCGGAAGTCCAATATATGGCGCTCATTGGTAAATCCTTAGGTGCAATTTTAGGACCAAGGGGTAAGATGCCAATTCCGCTCACACCGGACAAGAATGTGGTGGATATGATAAACACCACCAAGAACTCTATCCGATTACGGTCAAAGGATAAATTGACATTCCACGTTGCAATTGGCAGTCGTGAAATGAGTGATGATGATCTTATAGAGAATATCGAAACTGTGATGGGCAGATTAGAACGTTCTCTTGATAAGGGCAAACAAAATTTCAAGTCGGTTTATATTACGACTACAATGGGTAAATCTGTGAGGGTGGTATGATGGCAGAAGAACATCATACAGAACACATCCCGCAGTGGAAAAAGGATGAAATTGAAGAGATCAAGTCTCTCATAAAGTCATATCCATTGTTCGGAATTATTGGCATTGCAGGCATTCCTGCAAAACAGCTTCAGGGTATGAGAAGAGACCTTAAGGATATAGCTGTTTTAAAGGTAGCTAGAAATACTCTAGTTAAGCGTGCACTGGCTGAATCCGATGAAGATGTTAAAAGAATGGCTGATCACATCGATGTGCAGACTGCACTGGTGTTCACTGATCAGAATCCATTTAAACTTTATAAGTTGCTTGAGCAGAGTAAGAGCCCGGCCCCAATAAAAGCAGGTGCAATTGCACCAAAAGATATTATTGTGGAAGCAGGTCCAACAAGTTTCCCACCAGGCCCTATATTGGGTGATATGCAAGGTGCAGGAATTCCTGCAGCTATTGATGGTGGTTCTGTTGTCATCAGGGAAACAAAGGTTGTTGCAAAGGAAGGCGAGGCCGTCTCCCAGAAACTTGCAGTGATGTTGACCAGACTTGAGATATATCCTATGGAAGTAGGATTGAATCTTAATGCGGTTTGCGAAGCCGGTTCAATTTATACACCTGATGTACTGGCAATTGATGAGGATAAATACTTCTCTGACTTTACAGCAGCAATACAGCAGGCGTTCAACCTGTCAGTCAATGCAGCATATCCAACAAGCGCAACTATCAGCACTTTGATCTCAAAGGCTGTTTCAGAATCGCGCAATGTTGGTATCGAAGCGACAGTATTTGAACCTGAACTGATGGAAACTTTGCTTGGTAAAGCAAATTCACAGATGTTATCTGTTGCATCGGTTGCTTCCGGCAACAATGAGGATGCAGTTGACGATGAGCTCAAAGCAGCACTTGGTGCAGCAGCGACGACAACAGCAGCAACGGTTACTGAAACCGCAGCAGAAGAACCTGTGGAAGAAGAGAAGGAAGATGAAGAGGCAGAAGAGAGCGGAATGGCTGGTCTTGGAGCACTCTTTGGATAATAGAATTTATAAATTAATTAAACAAGGTGATTTGCGATGGAATACATATATGCAGCACTTTTATTACACAACGCTGGAAAAGATATTACAGACGAAGCAGTTACTGCTGTTCTTACAGCAGCAGGTACCGATGTTGACGAAAACCGTGCAAAAGCACTCGTTGCAGCACTCGATGGCGTAGACATCGAAGAAGCAATGGCAACAGCAGCATTTGCAGCACCTGCAGCAGCAGCAGGCGCACCTGTAGCAGCAGGCGAAGCAGCAGAGGCTCCAGAAGCTGAAGCAGCAAAAGAAGAAGAGAAAGAAGAAGCAGAAGAGAGCGGAATGGCCGGTCTCGGTGCACTCTTTGGATAAACACTTCAAATACCGCCTGCACTCAGTTGCAGGCACCTATTTTCTTTTTTTTTGATCGTTTGTTGACTGGAGAGCTTTGACTGTATGTTCCCGGTTTGATGAAAGTAAGAGAAAAAACGCACTTTCCGCAGGTAAATCCCAAAAGTGAATCTTTTTAATAGTATATATTTTATAAATATATAGTGCAAGTCAATCTGAGCGTCAGCGAAGATTTTCTCGTAGTATATGTTTTATAAGCATATAGTGCAAGTTAATCCGAGCATAGCGAGGATTTTCTTGTCAACTTCACCCATTTCATCAGTAAACTCATCTGAGGGGATGACAACTGCATGAATATAACAACAACATCACTATCTCATTTAGGATTAGTTCGCGAAACGTTTGACGAACTTGGTATTGCAGACTTAATAAATTGAAAAGGGTGGAGCATGCATGTGAAAAAGATGCAAATCAAGCTGCAGAAAAATGGCTTGAAGAACACCAAATGTATCAATTTGTCAGGAATCAGGTTAAGAAGCCTACACAGAGTCCAACAATGAGGTGGGTATTTTTCTTGTTTAGGAGGATTACGGAATTGGCAATTCCACTTGATGGAACTGTTGAGAAAAGTGTAGCAAATATGACTGATGAATTGTGGGATATTTTGAGTCTGATAGGCAAAGAATGCGAAAAATACTATGTTTGATGAAAGACGTGCGGAAAGTGCGGTAAAGATTTCTTAGCCAAAGAGGGTCAGGAGGGCATGAAATGAGCATATTGTTCATTTCATCTTTTGAAAATTTCACGAAATGGCACTAAGTCCACTCTGAATAGGCACCAAGTTGGTGAACTTGATTACAGAATCGGCACCATGTTGAAACTATATCGCATTAAGTCGGGACCAGACTGGGACTAAGTAGGGATCCAGTTACCAACTCACCGAAAAAGAGCGAGGTACGCTGAACACCAAGTCAAACGTTGCGACGGTACACCCAACCGCAGCAAAGCTGCGGGGTATAGTGATTAAGATCAAAAAATCTACACTAAAAGGTTCTCTCTAACATCGTGTGCGAATATTCTGTTCACTTTCCCAACCGACTCCTCGCAGCCGCCACAATGATCGGAAGCGTAATAGTAGCATCCGCATACACCGTCACCGAACGTGCCTCCTCTCCTACCTTACCCCATGAACGTGCCTCGTCAAGAGTTGCACCGCTCAAACCACCGGTCTCGGGAGTGTCCATTGTCAACTGTATCGCATAATCGAACTCGTTCGGAGTAACAAGCATTGACTGGAAAATATAATTCTTGGGAACCCCGCCGCCGATAAGCAATGCACCCGCCTTCTTTGCATCGTAGCAGATATCCATGAACTCTTTCATATCCGCAAACGCATCAACATTAAGCGGATTCATCTGCTTGTACAACCATGCCTGAAGACCGATCATGGAATCCTGAATTGCAGGGCAGTATATCGGAACATCCATGTCAGCCGCGGTCTTGAGAATAGAATTCTTGTCGTCAAGCCTGCTGCCTATATGTGTCAAAAGTTCACGGATAGAAATCGTATCGCTGCCCAGTTCTCCATAGATGGACTGCATCTTATCCTCAAAATCAATAAAATGATGTTCCGGTAAAAACACGTCATATATGCGGTTAATCTCCTCATGTTTGAGTTCAACATCATCCGTAATATCCGTGCCTTTGTAATGATGCAAACCCAGTGATTCCACCAGATCATGAACCATGTTCGCGCCAGTGGTTACCATAACATCGATATATCCGTCACGGATAAGGTCAGAAACAACACTGCGCATCCCTGCCGGCACCATCGCACCTGCAAACCCGAAAAATTTTGTCGTGTCGTCCCTCTGCATGTCGCAATAAATGTCAACAGCCTCTGCAAGCCGACCTGCTCCGAACGCACATCCGTCTAATTCGCTGACAAGTGAGTCCACGTTCATGCCGGGTGTGATCTTTGCCTGATTTATCGGTCGTACGAGTTTATTCGCTGTTTCATCGCAGTGCATTTGTGTTTCCTCTTGTTGTTTCGTTATAAATGGTTAACGCGTATCCTTTTTACAGTAAATAAAGTAATCGATTACAGGGTGATGGAACCATTTATGGTTAAAAAAATTGGTATTTGTTCGTATATACCCCTTAATTGCAAGAACAACAAAAATTGTATTTGCTTAGCCAGCGCAACGTTTGGCTGGCAATTCACAACCAACGGTGCTCGGATAAAGTCATCTCGACTTTATCCGATACTTTAGAGTTGACGCGACACTAGCCTAAAAGTACTTGTAAGCAGTCTTAACCGCTTTTACGATCAGGTCTGCACTTGCCTGCAAGTCAGAGATATCAATCACTTCAACAGGTGAGTGAATGTAACGTGTTGGTACACTGATAACGCTTGAAGGGATTCCCTCGCGTGTCAGGTGTATCGATGTCGCATCGGTTGTGCCGCCATCCCCAACATCCATCTGGTGCGGGATATTGTTGGATTCTGCCGCCGCCCTGAGCCATTTTACCACTACGGGAGAAGCCATTAATCCGCGACCTGCACCATCGACAATAGTTATCACAGGACCTTTTCCGATCTCAAGTGCGGAATCCTTTTTCTCAATTCCGGGGTGGTCGCCGGGAATGGTCACGTCGGTTGCAATTGCCACATCAGGGTTAAGTCCGAATGCAGAAGTGCGTGCACCTTTGAGTCCAACTTCTTCCTGCACTGTCCCGACCGCATATACCGTGGCTTTGACATTCATTTTGGATAACTGTTTCATCGCATCGATGAGCATTGCCACGCCTGCACGGTTGTCGAATGCCTTGCCTGTGATCTTTCCGTTTGCAAGCTTTGCGAATTGTCTGTCAAGTGAGATAGGGCTGCCGACTTCGACACCTAACTTTTCAGCGTCCTCTTTGTCTTTTGCACCAATGTCAATGAACATATCATCCGCTTTGACAGGTTTTTTCCGATCCTCATCTTTCATGACATGCGGCGGTTTTGAACCAATAACACCTGTAAGCGGTCCGTTCTTTGTGTGTACGATAACACGCTGGCTGTGGAGAGTCGGGTCAAACCAGCCTCCGATCTTGACAAAACGAAGGAAACCATTGTCGTCGATGTACTTGACCATTAATCCGATCTCGTCCATGTGGGATGCCAGCATAATGGTCGGACCTGTGCCTTTCTTTGTTGCTATGAGGTTGCCCATTTTGTCAGTCCTGACCTCATCGACGTATGGTTTGATCTCTTCTTCCATTATGTCTTTTATGCTGCCTTCAGACCCGGATATTCCGTGTGCGTTTGAGAGTTTTTCGAGTAATTGTTGTAGTTGTTCCATGATGACCATCTTTTGAACTTAAATTTAAATTTTGATTAGGGAAGTATTGTGTTTTTGTGATATAAAGGTTTGAGTTTGGCTACGTGGGGTGCCGTACCAATACCAATAACTCAACTACTAACATATATGTCCAATAATGCCAACAACATTTATATAACAATTTATCATATTTATCCAATATGCCAAACGCCACCACCCTCGCGATATTTAAAGAACTGAAAAAACCCAAATCAATCTCCGAGTTAGCCGACCTGCTAGGACTTGACCACTCCACAGTATCCACAGCCGTATCTTCCCTTGTCACAGAGGGATTTGTCGATAAACAAAGAGACGGCAAAAAGGTGCTTGTCAAACGCTCAAAAACACTTCATGCACGCTCATTGGAAGATATTCTCAAAGAATACCCGCGGCTACCGGTAGAAAAACTATTCACCAACTCCTCAATGGAAGTCCTGAGTGCACTAACGCACCCCCACAATATAACAGATATCGCCGCAATGACCGGACTTAACCGCCATACCGTCTCAGCAGCACTCTCAAAATTGTCAGGATACGGCATCGTGCTCAAAGAAAAAGAACGATTCGTACTTAACAAACGCCATCGTCAGATCGTGGATATTGTTAACAACTACTGGCGCTTTGCAGCAAACCAACGTCTCCATGACATTGCAGACGATGCAATAATTTTATGGCAGCGTGGTCCCGAATTCCTGTTCAAGACACAGACCGATCTTGGGCGCAGCAGCGAACAAAATATTCACCCAACTGCAACAACAGTATTCCCCGGATATAATCTTCAAATCATAACCACAACGCGATACTATTTCCATAGCAAACGGCAATTGAGAGTGGAAGATCACATAATCCACACGATACTCATAGACCCGCAAAACCCCACTTACAACTCCTATGCTTTGTTCCTTGCTACCCAATCAGGTGCAACAGACCTGTTGAACGCAGGCAGGCATTACGATATGGAAAAACACATCGAGACACTTTTGGAATATCAAATAACAAAAGAGAAGAAGAGTAACACTGTACTTCCGTGGAGTGAGTATATGGACTTGTTCAACAGCATGGTGGTTATAGAAAATGTTTGATCGAAAATACCTGAAAAATGAAATTGAAAAACTTGATGGAGCACTGCCGGATCATATAAATCTCTATCTCATTGGCGGCGGCTCAATGAGTTTCCAAAACCTCAAGGATGCCACCAAAGACATCGATGTAGTTGTCAGGTCAGAAAGTGACATCATTGCTTTCAAAACATTATTAAACAATAATCGTCTTTTTATGTCTACGACAATATTACTAAAATAACCACATAACAGGAAAATCCCAAAAATGGTAATGGACAAACTCGGGGGCTCTTTACAGGACGCCCTCAAAAAACTTGTTGGCGCCGGACGTATCGATGAGCGGACAGTAAATGAAGTTGTGAAGGATATCCAGAGAGCATTGCTCCAATCAGATGTGAATGTAAAACTGGTCATGGAAATGTCCAAGCACATCAAAGAACGGGCAATGAAGGAAGATGTGCCCAAGGGGATGAATCCAAGGGAGCACGTCATCAGGATCGTACATCAGGAACTTATCAACATTCTGGGAAAAAGCACAGATATCCAACTGAAACCCCAGACCATCATGATGATAGGTTTGCAGGGTAGCGGAAAGACCACAACGACTGCAAAACTCTCACGCTATTTCCAGAAGAAAGGTCTCAAACCTGCCGTGGTCTGTGCAGACACATTCCGTCCGGGTGCGTACCAGCAATTACAGACGCTTTGTGAAAGTCTCAATGTTCCGTTCTATGGCGAGGAAGGCAATCCTGATGCTGTGGGAATTGTGGAACGTGGGCTTAAAGCAATTGAGAAAAATGATGTACTGATCGTAGATACGGCAGGTCGCCACTCTCTTGAAGTAGACCTCATCGATGAAATGGAACAAATTCACGCCATTGCAAAACCGGACCATAAATTTTTGGTGCTTGATGGTGCTATCGGACAGCAGGCAAGCGAACAGGCGCGCGCGTTCAATGATTCTATCGGCATAACCGGAGTTGTTATTACAAAACTTGACGGTACCGCAAAGGGTGGTGGTGCGCTCTCCGCAGTGTCAGAAACCAATTCGTCGATCGCTTTTATCGGTGTAGGGGAAACACCAAACGACCTTGAGAAGTTCGAATCTGACAGGTTCATTTCACGCCTGCTTGGAATGGGAGATCTCAAAAGTCTTCTCGAAAAGGCTGAAGAAGCATTTACAGAAGAAGATATGGACATGGAATCCCTGATGCGCGGGAAGTTCACGCTCAAGGACATGTACAAGCAACTTGAAGCCGTTAATAAACTCGGACCAATGAAACAGGTAATGAACATGCTGCCACTTGGTGGAATGGGAATGAAAGTTCCTGATGATGCATACAAGGTAACGGAGGATAAACTTGGCAATTACCGCATAGTCATGGATTCCATGACAGAGGAAGAGTTATTGAACCCTCGTGTTATTGGCAGTGCAAGGATCAAAAGGATAGCAAGAGGATCAGGCAACGGTCCTGAAGTTGTGCGTGAACTTTTGAAGTATCACAAGATGATGCAGACCGCTATGAAAGGATTCCGAGGCGGCAAGTTCAATATGAACAAGATGATGAAAAAGATGGGGATGTAATCAAACTCACCATCGCTTCGATTCCTCAATTATATTTATACATCATGACTTCATAATCAGTGCAGGGTGAGAATATGGCTTTGTTAAAAGATGAGGATAGGAAACAGATCAAAGAGATTTTTGAACAACTTCAAAATGACGTTACGCTTTCTTTTTTTACGCAGGAATTCGAATGTGATTTCTGCCAACATACCCACGAATTGGTTGATGAACTTGAACTTCTTTCTGACAAGATCAATGTCGCAATCTATGATTTTGTGAAGGATGCGGATAAGGTCGCAGAGTTCAATATTGAACAAATTCCTGCAATTGCAGTATCCGGCAAGACTGATTACAAGATACGATTTTATGGTGTCCCGGGAGGGTACGAGTTTTCCAGCCTCATGAATGCTATCATCAATGCATCCATGAATGTGACAGCCCTGGAAGATTCGACAAAAGAACAGTTGACCTGCATTGATAAACCTGTGAAGATCCAGGTCTTTGTCACGCCGACCTGCCCGCACTGTTCAGGTGCAGTACAAATTGCACACCAGATGGCAATCGAAAATCCAAATATTGAAGGCGTAATGATCGAGGCCACAGAGTTCCCTGAACTTGCGAACAAGTATAACGTGTATGCTGTTCCAAAGACCGTAATAAATGATGTGGTAGAGTTTGAGGGCGGCGTCCCTGAATCACAGTTCTTGCAGAAGGTGTTGAGCGCTGTTGGGATCGAACCTCCAAAACCGGAGAATGCAGTTATAGATCTCGAAGATATGCCCGATACTCCGATACACATTACGGATTCCGATTTTGATGCGATCGTAAATGGCTATCCATTGGTCCTGGTAGATTTCTGGGCTGAGTGGTGCGGACCGTGCCATATGGTCGCGCCGATAGTTGAATCGCTTGCTAAAGTGCATTCCGGAAAACTGGTATGTGCAAAGGTCGATGTGGACAGGAACCCTGAGACTGCAACCAAGTTCAATACTTCAAGTATCCCGACTTTGATATTGTTCAAGGATGGGGTTGAAGTTGAACGAATGGTTGGCGCAGCTCCGAAAGTGCAATTCGATGAAATGTTGGATGCGTATTTGTAAGTGCTAAAGTTCCGATTGGAACTTTTCTTTTTTTCAATTATTTGGTTTAGGTTACCGTAGCTTATTTGTTTGGGTGGTTCCTGTGCGGAGGGAAATAAATCATAATTATTTCCTCTTGTAGAGAACTTCATTGGATATGAGGAGTGTTTCGCGAATTTAACCTAATTGGCAGTCTTCCTCTTCAAGGCACATCTCCATCACTTCATGGATGTTTTTGAGTGCTTCGTCGAGCGTTTCGCCCTGCGTATAACATCCTTTCAAAATCGGGCATTCCACTACAAAAAAGCCATCCTCATCCTTTTCTACGACAAACGGCAGATGCACTTTAGAATGTAACATCATTGTAATCAGGTTTTAAATGCAAGATGACGATTTAAGCATGCCGATGATTTTGTGATTATCTTTGAAAGAGGATTTTGATGGAAATACACGAAAAACACTACTCAATAAGCCATTTCCACAATGGAACATACTTTATCATCTTTCCTGAAACATCTTCTTCCGCTTCATAGTCCCATGTGATGATAAGCAGATCATCGCAATTCAATTCCTTTGAACCGTTCAGCAAAGCCCTTGTCTCACGCTCTTTTGTAGAAAAATTATCAATATCATAACAGACCTGTATCAACTGTTTGACCGTTTTACCATCCCTTATTACAAAATCAACTTCCCTCTCAGATGTGGATTTGTAATAAAACAGGTCTCTTGTGCCCTTTCTTTTAAGTTCGACAAAGACAATGTTCTCAATCAGTCTGCCCTTATCCCTGATGCCCTGCAAAGACAATAGTCCATTGTCTACAAGATATATTTTTGGTATGCTTGATTCGACATCTTTGTATGAATAAGAGAATCGCCGCAAGGGAAACACAATGAATGAGTCGGCAAAGTATTCAAAATAGTTGTACAGGGTGTTCTTGCTCACCTTTGTACCTTGTGATTTCAAGAAATTGAAGAATTTGTGGATCGAGAACTCTTTTGAATTGAAGATCGCATTGAGGAATATTTTTAGCACCTTTATGTTCTTTATATCATATCTCTCAACTATATCCCGAAATATTGTCACATCAAGGATCTCCCTTAATATCCGCTCCCACTCTTCCCGATATATTACAGTCTCGGGATACCCACCATATTTGACGTAATCTTCGAGTTTATGAACGATTTTTGCTTTCTGTGCTGAAGAAAGATATTCACCCTGCTCGATGCCATCCGCCCTCAGCACTTCGGCAAATGAAAATGGATATACATCATACGTCAGACTTCTCCCTCTCATGCTTGTTGCGATCTCTTTGCTCATTAGTTTTGAGGAAGAGCCTGTGACAAACACATTCATGTTTTCCATATCAACAAGTGTCCTTACAAATCGTTCCCATTCTGGAACTACCTGAACCTCGTCAAGAAAGAACCATACCTTTTTTGTCCGGTTAGCAGGATAAATTTCAAAAAACACTTCAAGCAGATCGTTAAGATCTTGGGCTGTCGCGCCTGCGAGCCTTATGTTTTCAAAATTCACATACAATATTTGATTCCGATCTTCCCCGCGCGCAAGAAGTTCTTTAATCCCGATATACATAAGATATGTCTTACCCGACCTTCTGGGACCTGAAAATACAACCGCCCTATTTAATGGAGTCTCCAGTGGAAAGCGAAGTTCCCTCTCCACAGGGTCAGGCAAACGCCTTTCCTGAAAGTCTTTGATTAATTCTCCCCATATTCTTTTTGAGATCATAGTATTATGTAGGGGGAAATAAGTTATAAATATTTCCTCTTGTGGGGAACTATATGGGATGTTAAGAGTATTTTTATGAAAAATGAGTGTACTGCCAAATATTCATTTGTAACCCACCATACATGGAGCAAGTGGGTATTATTGATTATCTTTCTGAGGATGTAAACTAAAAGCCTCGTCGAAATCGATTGCATTTTTAAATTTGTTGACTAATCCTTCATATGGTGGAAAAGCACCACCAAAACCTAGTACTCTTCTTGCCTTTGCAACTGCTTCTAGTTGTTCTAAAGTCCAAAATGGAGAAATATACTGATTCTTTTTCATTGACGTCAACGGTTCAAATCGCATTGGATAAGAAACACAACCAAGTTCTTGTATGTCTCTTGTTTTTTCTAAAAATGCATCAGGGGTATCACCATATTCTCGATCTTCATCATAAAAATTATATAGTACATAGATCAGAATCTTTCTCCTGTTTATCCCATGTTCTGCCAACAGATTAACGGCATTTTTTATGATGTTTTTTTCACCAATCCAATCATATGCCATGCGCACTGTCGGCATTTTGAGACTTGCCAACATTTTTGCTTTTTCTTCATCTATCAATCGTGCATCAAGTCCTTGATTGAAATCGATTTTTAGACCAATTTCTTGCAGATTTTCAAGTACTTCTTTCCAGTCGGGTGACGCCAAAAAATTATTATCCCACAAAATTACTTGCTTATGCCCATCGTGAACATAATTTTCAACATCGGTAAGAATTGACCTCATTTCCCCTTCTATTTTTGGTACAGCGCAAAATGGGCAATTACGTATACATCCACGAGATGTGAATAATATTGAACTATTCCAATCCGTCCATTTTTCAACATCTTTCAAAATATCATAAGCTGGCATATATTGTTCAGCAGTCTCACATAAGCCTATGTGAACATCAACATAGGGATAAACAGATTTGATGTGTTCTGACATTAACGAAGCATATATGCCGCCCACATTGATCTTAGCATTAGGAAATAAAAAATGATAAAATTCGATTGCTTTATGAACTGGCTTCCAGGCATATGTGAATAAAGATGTAATTTCTATTTTATCTGGGTTGAAACTAATGTCATCATTTGTACCTCTGACCAATTTCACTTGATTTCCTTGTGACCGATGATACGATGCAAGTTTCATTAATCCCAACGGTGGGTATCGTGTATAATAATCAGGTTCTACAAGTAAAATGTTCATAATTTATGATTAGGTAGGACATATTCTTAAACGTTCCTATTATTTCTTTAAAAAAGGATCCTAAAATAGATGAAATGCAGGATCCTTAATCTAAGGTTGGTACTTTTCGGATTTTTCTATTAACCGATATATCAAACCAATTACTGCGTACATTCCAGTAGCCATTGCGTATTTATCTTCTTCTGTAGCATTTTCGTACCACTCAAATGACTCTTTATCTTTTTCATGCTTAGCCATATTGACAAAAATATCATGAATGGTATAAATCAGAACCCCTATGCGAAGATCGCGCGCTGGCTTATTTTTATCTATGCACAACACTGGAGGAACACTTGTAGAAATCACCTTATCCCAACCATATGCAAGCCGACTGAGATCATATACTTCTTTTTTAGTAACAGTTGATCCAGTTTTAGCTTCAAGAATATCTTTGATTGAATCAGTAACACTCAACTCAGGATATAATTTTCCTTCTATAGTCGTCCTTTTACATTTTTTTCTGACTTCTGGTGGCAATGAATCGATAATATTGTTTAATTGTTCTTTTCTCTTTTTTAATAATACTTCGTTTCCTTGACCAGTTTTTGTTTTTTCTTCAAGTTTTAATATTTGTGTTTTCTCGTTTTCGAATTTGGTATCTATCAAAGATTTCATATCTTGAATGACTGGATCATCTGGGAATTTAACATTTTTTGTTGCTTTTGTTCTTACTTCATCCAATGTTTTTTTTGCAGATCGCACATCCCCATTTGATAAATGTTTTTGCACGGATCCAATTTGCTTCCCCAATGCTCGCTTAGATGTGTAACGATTTAAACTTTGTAGTTTTCCAATGAAATCTCCTACTTCTTCAAGAAAAGGACCCACAACTCCACTATTGTATTCAAAATTATTTCTCGCAGCATTTTCACGCACTTTTTCAGAAATAACGTGAATTTCCCCATATTGCCATTGATGATACGTTTTATCGTACAGATTTCTTACTAGATTTTCATTTCCAATGGTGTAACCTTTTTTCTTAAAATATATTCCTTTATTTGGCTTTTCTAGTTGCTCATTTTCAATTGATGTGATGAACCAGCCTACTGCGACTAACTGATTACCAACTTTGAATTCATGTTTAATGACTTTTTTGAAAAAAATATCATCTTTGCACGGCGGTTTAAATATAGGTTTGTGACAAAAGTTGATATTCACATCTGGAAGTTTCACACCCTTTTCCCTCAGCCACTCCTCAATCTCAGTAGCAAAAGAAAATATATCTTTATCGAAAGGTGCTGGGACGGCTTCAATCAGATAATCATGGATGACCTTTTCTCCGAACACATCTTTTTGTGTTTTCAAAATTGATTCTAGTCTCACCATAGTAAAATGATCGTCTTCAAATGACTCATCGGCACCTAGAGCTATTTCTTCAATGTCTCCTGTAGCGCTGGTTAAAAAATCCAGAAGAGATTGTTTATCTACATTTCCATCTAGAATTTTTTTGTTATCTATCTCGATCCGATATTTTTTATCATTCATTTTTTTGGTTATTATAACAATTCTATTACATGCAGGAACACCACTCCAAATTCCTATCCCCCTCCAGCCGGTATCTTCTTCTTTTTTACTGGATATTCCCATATACCATGCTTCTTTGAGCTCTTTCTTGCTCATACCAGAGCCATCATCTTTTATGATTAAAGATTCAGATCCATTTTCAAAAAAAACATCAATATTCTTGGCATGAGAATCAATGCTATTTTGTATATATTCTCGCAAACAATTTTGATTACCGTCATATAGACCTGATGTGATAATTTCAATTAAGTCATGACCTATTGCTTCATCAGTAAATTCCATATTTTACACCTTAATAATTGAATTCAATCTAGAGAATGCTATAATTTATATACTTCCCAATAGATTTAAGGATTTCTAAAAAATAATAGTTCGAACTCTTATATAGAAAGACCGTGACATCAGAGAAGTTAGTCTTGATCTGAATTATTTTCAGTTATGTTATTAGGTTACTGTAACTGATTTGGCAAGGTTGTTCTATGCGGAGGGAAATAAATCATGATTATTTCCTCTTGTAGAGAACTCCATTGAATGTTAGAAGTATATTTGCAAAAATCATGCAGCAATGAAAACTAAAATGTGTGATAAATTCAATTGCACACACATATTCCACTGATTCTCATTGAGATGCGCCGCCTGCGGCGCTGTGACAAGAAAGTCATATCTTGAATTGCAGAAATGCCACTCCCTCCATTCGGAGTGACCCTACTGTGACACTTATTACCAGTAATGGAATGGG
>JAUWQD010000034.1 GCA_030611265.1 Methanosarcinaceae archaeon
GACCGTTTTCTTTCTCTCCTCGATCTCAAGCATCTGATTTTCAATCTCTTGCTTTTGTACTTCGAGGCTTGTTTTGAGATCATTGAGTTCTTCCCGTTTTATCTCGATCTCTCTGGATTCGTCATTGTAAGTTTCCCTGATTTCATTGAACTGATTGTCTTTTTCCTCTTGCGCCTTCAGTTCATTTTCATAATTGTTCTTTCTCTCATCCAGTTCCTCGATCTTAGGTCTCAGTTCACCAAGCTCATTTTCGATTCTACTTTTCATTTCCTCGATTTCTGCTTGTTTCTCTTTGACTTTCAGTTCGTCACTCTGCAGTTCACTCTTCGCTCCCTCAAGATATTCTTGTGTTTGTTCGAACTCTAATGTGACTGTTTTCTTTCTCTCCTCTATTTCAAGCATTTGATCTTCAATCTCTTGCTTTTGAACATCGAAGTTTGTTTTTAGTTGGCTGAGTTCTTCCCGTTTTATCTCGATTTCCCTAGATTCGTTATCGTAAATTTCCTTTCTGTTATTGAACTGATCTTCTTTTTCCTCTTGCGCCTTCAGTTCATTTTCATAATTGTTCTTTCTCTCATCCAGTTCCTCGATTTCAGGTCTTAGTTCCACAAGCTCGTTTTCGATTCTGTTTTTTGTATCCTCGATCTCTGCTTGTTTCTCTTTGACTATCAGTTCCTCATCCTGTAGTCTGCTATTTATTCCCTCAAGTTCGCTCTTTTTGATATCTAATTGCCTGAATTCGTCATCGTAAATTTCCCTTCTGTTATTGAACTGATCTTCTTTTTCCTCTTGCGTTCTCAGTTCATTTTCATAATTGTTTTTCTTCTCATCCAGTTCCTTGATCTTTGGTGTCAGTTCCACAAGTTCATTTTGGATTTCATTTTTTATTTCCTCAATTTCTGCTTGTTTCTCCTTGACCTTCAGTTCATCACTCTGCAATTCATTCTTCGCTCTCTCAAGTTCTTCCTGTGTTTGTTCAAGCTCAAATGTTGCCGTTTTCTTTTTCTCATCTACCTCAAGCATTCGATTCTCAATCTCTTGCCTTTCCAATTCGAGGTTTGTTTTAAGATTATTGAGTTCTTCCTGTTTTATCTCGATCTCTCTGGATTCATTGTCGTAAATTTCCCTGATCTCATTGAACTGATCTTCTTTTTCTTCTTGCGCTTTCAGTTCATTTTCATAATTATTTTTTCTTTCCTCAAGTTTCTCGCTATTAGATCTCAAATCCTCAAGTTCATTTTGAATTCCATTTTTTCTTTCCTCAATTTCTGCTTGTTTTTCTTTGACCTTCAGTTCATCACTCTGCAGTTCATTCTTCGCTCTCTCAAGTTCTTCCTGTGTTTGTTCAAGCTCAAATGTTGCCGTTTTCTTTTTCTCATCTACCTCAAGCATTCGATTCTCAATCTCTTGCCTTTCCAATTCGAGGTTTGTTTTAAGATCATTGAGTTCTTCCTGTTTTATCTCGATCTCTCTGGATTCATTGTCGTAAATTTTCCTGATCTCATTGAACTGATTTTCCTTTTCCTCTTGCGCTTTCAGTTCATTTTCGTAATTGTTTTTTCTTTCCTCCAATCCCTCGCTCTTAGACCTTAATTCCGCAAATTCATTTTGGTTCCCATTTTTCATTTCCTCAATTTCTGCTTGTTTCTCTTTGACTACCAGTTCCTCATCTTGAAGTTTGTTCTTCACTCCTTCAAGATCTTCCTGTGTTTGTTCAAGCTCAAATGTTGCCGTTTTCTTTTTCTCCTCGATCTCAAGCATTCGATTCTCAATCTCTTGCCTTTCCAATTCGAGGTCCGTTTTTAGTTGGTCGAGTTCCTCTCGTTTAACCTCGAATTCCCTGGATTCATCATCGTAAACTTCCCTATTTTCATTGAATTGTATTTCATTTTCCTCTTGTTCTTTCAATTCAATTTCATAGTTGTTCTTTCTCTCATCCAGTTCTTCGATCTTAGGCCTGAGTTCTTCAAGTTTATTTTCAATTGCAGCTCTTAAGTCTTCAATTTCTGCTTGTTTCTGTTTGGCTTCGATTTCCACATCTTGTAGTTCAGCATCGGATTTGACAGCCTCACCATGTGTTTCTTCCAGATCCTGCACCTGCGAATCGAATCTTGCTCTCAGGTCCTCATCAAAAATAGATTTTAATTGTTGTGTCAGTTCGGCATTTTCAACAAATGGGGGGAGCATATCATCATGGACTTGCTTTCCCATCAATTTCTGTATAAAAATATATGATATTCCAAGATGGTCTTCATAATCCGGCTCAGTGGCAATCTTGACATCCATCTCCTGTGCTATCTTGAGTGCAACATCTGCGATATCCTGATCGATCCATTTCATCATGAGATACTCGTCAATAAGGGCGTTTAGTTGACTCGCACCAAATTGACTAAGTAAATAATGCACCCAATGTTGGAGTGTTCTCTGGTATGCCGCATTGTCAGTCATTTCATGAAAAACAGCAGTAAATGTATTATGCTGCTGCCATTACAGTTTAACGTATTTGATCCCAGAATTCGATTGGCATGTTTTCTGCAAGTTTCAGTGCCCCGTTAGCTCCCCCATATATCGGGTCGTTTACAATTGACACTTTTCCTCCACCAATCTGCTCTAATGCTTCTTCAATGAATGTATCTATATTTGCAATACGGCTTCCGCCACCACAAATTCTGATATTTTTCCGAAGTTCATCTCTAAACTCAGGGTCATAGGTGGATATTAGTTTACTGATACCAACAACGATTTCTGGAACTAAAGATTCACATGCCTGCTTAATTTCCTCAGCGATAGGCAATTGCAGTGTTGATGCTCCAACTTGTATTTCAACAACACAATCATTTGAACTGGTTCCAACGAATCCAAATGATTCTTTCCATTTCTTTACCAGTTCTTTTGTGATACTTGCATCCGTATATTGTTCAGTGATCAGTTTGATAATTTCATAATCAATGAAATCGCCGCCTCTTGGGATGCTGATCTGGTCTTCCGGTTGTGGGAGGGTACCATGTACTCTGCATAGATCTATGGTTCCTGCACCAATGTCAACAAAAATTGCGTGTTCAAGTTCTTCAACACCGTAAGCAACACAAAATGGTTCACTTACAACCATTACTCCGGTAAAGAACTCTTTTGCCATTCCTGTCAGCATTTTCTTGTTCAAAATGCTGGCTTCTGCAGGAACGCCAACTATAGTATAGATTATGTCATCATCTTGTAATTTTATCGATTTCAGACAATGTTCCAGCAATCCTCTTGCAGCTTCTATACTTTCTTTGCTATTTACCAGCACTCCATCTTCAACCGGTCTTTTGATGTTCAAAGAATTACGATGTTTGAGTGCTTTAGTTCCGTACAGCACATCAGCTTTTAGTAAATTTCGGGCAATGACATCCTTTGGATAGCCAACAATGCTTTGTTCAAGTATTTTTTTTCCATCACTCGTACATATTGCAACTTTAGATGTTCCAAAGTCAATTCCAATATATTCGTTTTCTTTTTTTGCTGGAGATTTAGTCTCATTATTATTTTTATCTTCTTTAGATTTAGCCATGATTAACAACCTCTCAAACCCAGAACTTTTTTTTTCATCTATTCACACACTTATATAAATCTATGATAGTATATATTGATTATGATGAGGTGAAAATAAAATTGAGCAAATATTGAATTGAACTGTAAATCACTGCAAAAAATATCCATCCTTTTAGGTAGAGTATTTTGATAGAGTATTTCGATGAAGTATCTCGATAGAAATCCTCGATAAATTTATCATAAATGCACTTTATCAAAACATCAGGAGAATTAACATGAACACACGCGAGTATATGCTTGGCAACGTCGCAATAGCGCGGGGAATTGTGGAAGGGGGCGCACAGGTCATATCGGGATATCCCGGCACGCCGTCGTCCGAGATCATTGACACATTGTCAAGAATGGACGAGAGGAACTTCTATGTTGAGTGGTCAGTGAATGAAAAAGTGGCAATGGAAGTGGCGGCAGGTGCTGCATGGTCTGGCGTGCGTTCTGTTGTTACTATGAAACATGTAGGACTCAATGTTGCAGCAGACCCTTTGATGACACTTGCATATACAGGTATCAAAGGTGGGATGGTCATAATCGTTGCAGATGACCCGTCATGTCACTCATCCCAGAACGAGCAGGACACTCGAAAGTATGCGGATTTCTCACTTATACCATGTCTGGACCCATCCACAATACAGGAAGCAAAGGACATGATCCCTTATGCTTTTAAATTATCCGAAAAATTTGAGATACCTGTAATATTCCGACCGACAACCCGCATCTCGCATGGGAAATCTGATATAGAGCCTGGCGAAGTTGTTGAAGACAGACCACCGGCGCATTTTGAAAAACTGTTGGACCGGTGGGTAATGCTTCCAAAGAACGCACGTGTGCGCCATCCTCATCTTCTCGGAATTCAGGAAAGTATCGCAAAAGAACTTGAAGGTTCACAGTGGAATGAACTGTCAATAAATAACGACTCGGAATCAAGGATCGGGATAATTGCGTCTGGAATTGCATCTGTGTATGCAAAAGAGGCAATTTTGAATCTTGGGGTTGATGTATCATTCCTGAAAATTGGAACATATCCTGTTCCACAAGGTTTGATCAAGGATATGCTTGAACGCGTAGAAACTGTTCTTGTTATTGAAGAACTAGAACCTGTTGTCGAGGACAGGGTCAGGATAATCGCAAATGAAACTGGTTCAAATGTTAGAATAATCGGAAAAACAGGAGATTTTGTTCCAAGGATTGGGGAATTGAATGTTGAACTTTGTGAGGACGCAATCGCAAATGCATTTGGGATGCATGAAAAAACCAAACTTGCAGAGTCTGCTGTGGATGTGGGGAAAATGGCTGATGTAGCAGATATGGCAAGTATTGAACTTCCACTCAGGCCGCCTGCGATGTGTCCGGGATGTTCGCACAGGTCTGTGTACTATGCCATGAAAAAAGTGTTTGGCAACGATGCAGTTTATCCGAGCGACATTGGGTGCTATACCCTTGGTGTACAAAGTGGTACTGTAGAAACAACACTTTGCATGGGTTCGAGTATAACACTTGCATCTGGGATATATCATGCAGGCGAATCGCGTCCGATATGTTGTTCAATTGGTGATTCTACATTTTTTCATACCGGTATGAACGGACTTATGAATGCCGTTTACAACAAAGCAAATATCACTGTCACAATACTTGACAATCGCGTGACTGCCATGACTGGGCATCAGCCGAATCCGGGTATGGGAAAGACTGCAACCGGAGAACCAACAGTTGATATATCAATCGAAAATCTTTGTCGTGGTCTTGGCGCGGAGTTCGTAGAAGTTGTTGATGCTTATGATCGCAAGGCAACAGAGGAAGTTTTCAAGCGTGCGAAAGAATATGTCGGGACATCCGTTGTTATTGCAGAACAGGCATGCGTCATTAATGCAAGACGTGCGGGCATCAGGCTAAAATCGTATGTGATCGATGTTGAGAAATGTACCGGATGCAAGCAGTGTGTCAAATTCGGTTGCCCTGCAATTGAATTTGATAATGTGGGCAAGCATGCGAAGATCACTGCATTGTGCACCGGATGTGGGGTATGTGCACAGATATGTAAATTCGATGCAATTTCGGAGGTGGAAAAATGAGTGCTGACCAAATGAAATTGGATATTGTGATCTCCGGTGTTGGTGGTCAGGGTGCCATTCTCGCATCTGATATTATAGGAAAGGCTGCGGTTTTGGAAGGTGTTCCAATCCGTGCAGCAGAGACGCATGGGATGGCTCAGCGTGGCGGTTCGGTTGTAAATCATATCAGGCTCGGGTGCGAACTGGGTTCAATGATCCCGCTGCATGGGGCTGATGTACTTCTTGCACTCGAACCTGCAGAAGCATTGCGGTATATTGATTATCTTTCTGACGATGGTGTGGTCATTGTAAACACACAACCTGTTTTTCCGATAACAGTGACATCAGGCGGGGATGAATATCCTGATGTATCTGAAATTGTGGGCGTTCTCAAGTCTGCTTATAAAGTTGTAGTATTCAATGCACTTGAACTTGCGATCGAGGCAGGGCATCCGCAGGCGATGAATGTTGTAATGGTTGGTGCAGTATCTAACTACCTTCCTATGAGTGAGGAATTATTGATCGACTGCATAAAAAGGATGGTTCCGCCAAAAACGGTGGATATCAATGTCAGGGCTTTTGAACTTGGCAGGGCTCAGGTATAGTTATACGAAAAAGGAAGTAAGTGTGTATAATGCTGGTGTATAATGATAGGTGACTGTTTAAATTCCAATCTATTCATCCAGGTATATTGTCTGATCGCAAAACATTGAGAGCTGCGACAGGAATTCGTCTTCTTCGCCGTGTACAAGAGATAAGAGTATTCCATTGACGCCAAGTGCACGTATCTTTCCGGTCAGGAAATGAATGAACTTTGATACGCTGCCTGTCTGACTGTATATCAATAGTGTGGAAAGTGAATCGAACAGCAAGAATTTATCCTCACTTGGAATTGCACGAATTGCTTGATCTATAGCAACGCCTAGATCGGTAAGATTTTGCATTGTATCCAGATAGAGGCATTCGTCATCTTTGTTGATCGTGCCACCAGTTGATTTTGTAATCGCATCGATGAATATGAGCATTCGAAGGTCTACTTTTCCATCAAGGTTTTTTTTCATTGTCCGGTATGGCTTATTAAGTGTAACATATACCCCGGGAATGCCCTTTGTGTTGACCATATATTCGGTAAGTGCGACATTTGCTTCATTGTATTTTTTAGCGCTCGTTAAGACTAAGCTGATCCCAGGTTCAGTTTCGTCTTTTAACGCTTCATCGATTGTCTTGATCATTTCTTCAGTAATGGTACACACACTCCCATTTATTTATTCAGCAAATCCGAATGTCTTTGAAATTGAATATATTTTGATGGCTGCAACAGCATATACTATACAGTATATGCTGTATTCGAGATATCTCAGTTCTATTCCTACATACTCATGTACATCAAAAACCTGCATGGAACGCAAAAATCCAGCAATTGAGAAAATAATTATCAAAGATAATGTCATTTTGGCAAAGTTTTTGAAATTCCCATTGTCAAGTTTTGCTATAATAAGTAAATTTAATACGATCACGATGGTGCCAAGTAGTCCTACTAATAATACTAACCATTGCGTAAGTGTGAGGTCTGTCAGTATGAGACTCATTTGCTATCACCCTTTCTTGCTTTCAATGCATCAGCCATCATTGAAGTCTTGTCGCTAAATCCGAACTGTTTGGACATTTGATATAACATGTAAACGGCATACAACAAAACGAAATAATAAATGCAATAAAACATGTATTCAATGTCTGTGGACACTGAACCGGTTAAAATATCCAGTTCTTGAGCGGACCTTAGTGCACCACCAATTGAAAAAACAACAAGTGCAAGCCATACGAGCATTGCATATTTCTTCAAGCTACCTTCTGTAAGTTTTTGTAACGAAAAATAGCTCATGATAAGTATCGCGATACCAAACAATGCGACAATAATTATTGGAATCAGTATCAATATATCCGTCAATCTATCACCACATTATATATTTTTAAGATTATACATATTTTGTCCCTATTGGATATATATCTTGCTTATTCGCCCTCATGTATCATATTCTTTTTATGTCATCCTCATGCGCAGAGTTTATATACAACATGTGGTATTTACAATGCAAAGTTAGACATTGATATGGAATTTCTGCTTCAAGCAATTGACAGGGATGATTTATCGAAGTAATGTTAAGATAGCAAGTGTGAAAAGTCGGATTTAACATGAAATGTTATGGGCCAATTCCTGGAATGCCCTTTTTTGTGCGTAATTGGCGTGCAAAAGAACATGGACCTGTTTAGATCTTTTATAGGTGAATACTGTTTAAGGGCACAATTTCGCAAAACGGAGTGTGCATTGACTCACATTGACTTTAAAGGCAAATAATTCAAATTCATATTTTGAATTAATATTTATTTGCTTTTTAGCGATGCTGAGCGTTTACAGTTTAATCATAATAACAACGGCTTACTTGTAGTTGGCTAAAAATCAGTAAAGTCGAATTAAAATAATTGTATGATGGAGGATAAAAATGGCAAAAGGACATAGACCAAGGCGGGGTTCACTCGCATTTAGTCCACGCAAAAGAGCGAAAAGCCACATAGCAAGGTTCAGATCATGGCCAGAGTCATCCGGCGAACCTAAACTGCAAGGATTTGCAGGTTTCAAGGTGGGTATGACCCATGTGGTAATGATCGACGATGCAAAGAACAGTCTTACAGAAGGTGCTGAAATATCTGTACCGGTGACTGTCATCGAAACACCTGCTATTAAGGTTGCAGCAATTCGTGCATATGAAAATACTACCTTTGGTGACAAAGCAGTCGCAGAGGCATGGTCATCAGATCTGGATGACAGTCTTGAGCGTACAATAAGTATGCCAAAGAAAAATAATACAGATGAAGCAATTGAAAAGATTGTTTCACTTATCGATGATGGCACTGCAACCGAGATAAAAGTGCTCACATACACATTACCGAAAAGCCTGACAGGCGTTCCCAAAAAGAAATCAGATCTTATGGAAACAGGTATCAGTGGAAGTGACCTTAAAGCAAAGTTCGAATATGCACAATTAATACTCGGCAACGAAGTTCGCATCAATGATGTGTTCAACAATGGCAATATTGTAGATGTCGCAGCGATTACGACCGGTAAAGGTACGCAGGGTGCTGTTAAAAGATGGGGCATCAACATGCAGAAAAACAAGCACTCCCGTGCAGGAAGTCTTCGTCAGGTAGGTACACTTGGTCCATGGAGACCGGCTCATGTTAGCTGGAGAGTTCCACAGATGGGTCAGATGGGATACCACCAGCGAACTGAATTCAACAAGCGAATTCTCAAGATATCCGAAGATGTCGATGGTATCAATCCATCAAGCGGGTTTGTTAACTATGGTCTTGTGCGCGGAGAATACATATTAATTAAAGGAAGCGTACCTGGTCCATCAAAGAGATTGATCAGACTTCGAGAACCTACCAGGTCAAAAGTGTCCGGTATGGGTGAACCACAGATCGTTCACGTAAGTACACAGTCCAAGCAGGGGTGATGTGAATGGTTAAAGCAAATATTATTGATCTATCTGGAAATACAAAAGGCGAGATTAATTTGCCTGACATTTTCGACGAGGTTTACAGACCGGATCTAATTAAAAAGGCAGTGCTTTCAGGACAGGCTAACAGACTTCAGCCATATGGTCCTCGCATGTATTCAGGTATGGATACATCAGCACGTTCATGGGGGTCCGGCAGAGGTGTTGCACAGGTTCCAAGACTTGCAAACGGTAGCCGTGTTGCAAGAGTTCCCCAGGCAGTCGGCGGTAGAAGAGCACATCCTCCTAAACCTGAAAAAGACCGATCTGAAAAGGTGAACAAGAAAGAAAAGCGCATGGCAATTCGTTCTGCAATTGCAGCAACCGTTAACCCTGAACTTGTAAAGGCAAGGGGTCATAGGTTTGAAGCAAATGTTCCGTTTGTTGTTGAAGATACACTTGAAGGTCTTACAAAGACCAAAGAAGTTGTAAGTTTCATGCAGGCAGCAGGTGTTTATGATGATGTCATCCGCGCAAAGGAAGGCAGGCATATCAGAGCCGGTAAAGGTAAACTCCGAGGCCGCAAATACAAACACAAAAAGAGTGTTTTGATAGTTGCAGGTGAAATAAGTCCTATACTCAAAGCTGCAAATAATTTATCCGGTGTCGATGTTGCGACAGTGGATTCATTAAATGCAGAGATACTCGCACCGGGTACACATGCAGGTCGACTCACTATATGGACCGAATCAGCAATATCAAATCTGGAGGGTGCATTCATATGAGCGCTATTAAATATCCGTTTGTTACGGAAAAAGCGATGATGGTTCTGGATGAAAATAAACTCCAGTTCGTTGTTGATACCCGTGCAAACAAGTATCAGATAAGAGATGATGTGGCTAAGACGTATGGATTCCCTGTAAAGTCAGTCCGTACAATGACCACAATGAAAGGCTTGAAAAAAGCGATCGTTACATTCGAAGGAACGGATGCTGCACACGAGATCGCTACAAGGATTGGATTGGTGTGAGGTGAGATAAATGGGACATAGACTTATATCACAGAACAGAGGTCGCGGAACCCCTACATATCGGGCTCCATCTCACAAGTTCAAAGCAGCATTGAAACATCCAAATGTGGATATGAAAGAGACTTTGTACGGTACAGTGACCGAGATCACACATGATCCGGCAAGGTCAGCACCAATCGTTAGAGTTGCATTTGAGAATGGTGAAGAGCGTTTGATATTGGCACCTGAGGGAATTGCAGTTGGACAGAAGATAGCCTGTGGTATCTCAGCAGAGATCAAACCGGGTAACATTCTTCCATTGTCAGAGATCCCAGAAGGTGTTCCTATATGTAACATTGAATCAAAGCCAGGTAGCGGTGGACAGTTTGCACGTGCATCCGGTGTTTATGCAACACTGGTTTCACACGACCGCAAAAAGACTGTCATAAAGATGCCATCCGGTGAGATAAAATGGCTAAGTCCAAAGTGCCGTGCAACAATTGGTATCGTTGCAGGTGGCGGACGTATCGATAAACCGTTCTTAAAGGCCGGTAAAGTGTATCATAAGATGAAATCAAGAGCGGCAAAATATCCACGTGTATCCGGAGTTGCTATGAATGCGGTAGATCACCCATTTGGTGGTGGAAACAGGAAGCATCCTGGAAAGCCAACAACGGTCAGCAGGAATGCACCACCTGGTCGTAAGGTAGGTCATATTGCAGCACGCAGGACAGGAATGAGGCGTTAATCGGAGGTGTAATACATGGCAAGAAAATCAACAACAAGATTACCAAAACGAAAAGGTGAGTTCACCTATCGCGGTAAGACAATAGAGGAGCTTCAGAAGTTGAGCCCGGAAGAGTTTGCAGAGATGTTACCCTCAAGAGAACGCCGCAGTCTTAAACGTGGTCTCTCAGATGGTCAGAAGAACGTAATGCAGCAGTTCATTGATGGAAAGGACAAGATCCGAACACATTATAGGAATATCATAATCATGCCTTATATGATCGGCAAGAGTTTTGAGCTTTATAATGGTAAGTCGTTCTTAACGGTCGATATCCAGCCAGAGATGATCGGACACAGGTTCGGAGAGTTCGCATTGACGCGTAACCGAGTATCACACGGCAGTGCCGGTGTTGGTGCAACCCGTTCAAGCAAGTTCGTACCGCTCAAGTAAGGTGATGAAGAATGGCAAGAATCAATTATTCAATGGAATTGGATCCTGAAGTCAGTGCAAAAGCAATGGGTTCAGAGCTTCACATCTCACCTAAGAAGTCACGCGAACTTGGTCGTGCAATAAAAGGTATGCATACCGGTGTTGCAAGATCATATCTTGAAAATGTGACCACATTGAATCAGGCAGTACCTTTTAAGAGGCACAATGACGGTCTGGGTCACAAAAAAGGAGCAATGGCGGCAGGACGTTACCCTGTGGGCGCTGCAAAGGAGTTCTTGAAAATACTCAAGAACGCAGAAAGTAATGCAGAGTACAAGGGACTTGAACCGGCAAATATGTATATTGCACACATGTCTGCAAAGCGCGGGCGTGTGATCCATGGTATGAGACCAAGGGCTCGCGGACGTGGCAGTCCTAAGAACACGGAAACCGTGTTTGTTGAGATGATATTAAGCGAGGTGCGCTAATGGCAATAGAAAAGAAGTTCGTTCAGGAAGGTTATGTGAAAGCATCAATGAACGAATTTTTCCTAAAACAGCTTAGTCGAGCGGGCTATGGCGGTATGGAGATCAACAGGACCCCAATGGGTACACAGATTACGATATTTGCAGAAAAGCCCGGTATGGTTATCGGAAAAGCCGGAAAAGTTATCCGAAAACTCACACGGGATATTGACAGGTTATATGATCTGGACAATCCTCAGATCGATGCGCAGGAAGTTCGCAAACCTGAACTAAATGCACAGATGATGGCTTCAAGGCTTGCATCATCAATTGAACGTGGATGGTATTTCAGAAAAGCCGGACACAATACAATGCGTGCAATTATGGCATCAGGTGCACTTGGCTGTGAGATCGTCATGTCCGGTAAATTGACAGGATCAAGGTCAAGGGTCGAGAAAATGGTTAACGGTTACATCAAACATGCAGGGAAACCTGTTGATGAGATCGTTGACAAAGGTTTCGCGACTGCTGTCCGTAAACTTGGTACGCTTGGGTGCAGTGTTAAAATCATTCCACCTGATGCGGTTTTACCAGATGCGTTCAAGTTGAGGGATGTCGTTGAAGAACCAGAGGTCAAAGCAGAAGAATCTGTGACTGAAGGTGAAGTCAAAGAGGCTGGCATTGCAGAACTTGTTGAAGCAGAAGCGACCGGTCAGGTTGCAGAGGCTGAAGAAGTAGCAGAAGCAGAAATTGTCGAAAAGGCAGCTGAAGTTGAGAAACCTGTTGAGGCGGCTACGGAAACAGTGGAAGCGGCAGAAAAGTCAGAAGATGTGACAACCGTTGATGGTGAGAATCGCAGGGAACATAATGGTACCTGGCAACACAAACACGAGGGTTACACTTACTGGCATCCAATGGCAAGAGTTCACAAGGAGGCCTGAATTATGGCACTTCTTAGAAACAATGAAATTCGTGATATGACTCCTGAAGAGCGGATGGATGAGCTTGAAAAAATGAGAGGCGATCTTATCCGTGAACATGCACTGTCTTCAGCGGGTGGTGCACCGGACAACCCTGGTCTTGCAGGTGAACTCAGAAGGACAATTGCACGAGTTAAGACAATTCAAAATGAACTGAAGGAGATATAAAGTGGATATCACACCCTCAAATCTGATCTATCATGAATTGATGGGACTTACAACGAGGGTAATTGATTCCACAAATCCTTCACTAATAAACATACGCGGCAAAGTGGTTGATGAAACACGAAATACACTAACAGTGGTAACAGATGGTGCTCGTGAAATAGTTGTTCCAAAAATGGGAACCATCTTTGTGTTTCAGATACCGGCCCGCTTTGCGGGTGGACATGAAGTAAAGCATGTCAAAGTAAATGGAACATTATTGCTCTCACAACCCGAAAACAGGATTAAGAACATAAAGAAGAATCACATGAGGTAATAATCATGGTAAGAGATATAGGATTGGATGTACCCGTGCCAGAAACGGAATGCGACGATGTAAATTGTCCGTTCCATGGCAGTCTCCCAGTGCGAGGACAGGTCCATGTGGGCACTGTCGTAAGCGACAAGATGGATAAAACGGTAGTCATTCAACAAAGACACGAGATATTGATTAAAAAATATCAGAGATATGAGAAGCGGCAATCAAAGATCCATGCCCACAACCCTCCTTGCATTGATGCAAAGGTCGGGGATGTAGTCACAATTGCAGAATGTCGACCGCTTAGCAAGACCAAATCATACGTAGTGGTCAAAGCGGAGGCACAGGCATGAGAGGGATACGCTCAAGCATACCACGTTCATTGAACGCAGGTGCGAAAATTGAATGTGTGGACAATACAGGTGCACGAACTGTTGAGATCATTTCGGTGAAGAAATATCGTGGTGTAAAGAACAGGATGCCAAAAGCAGGCATTGGTGACATGTGTGTTGTATCTGTCAAGAAAGGCACACCTGAGATGAGAAAGCAGATCATGCTCGCTGTTGTTGTCCGCCAGAAAAAGGAATTTCGCCGTCCTGATGGACTCCGGGTATCCTTTGAGGACAATGCAGTGGTAATAACCGACGAAAATGGCATCCCAAAAGGAACTGACATAAAAGGGCCAATCGCAAGAGAGGCTGCTGAAAGGTTCCCTAAGATCGGGACTACTGCTTCTATTATAGTATGAGGTGTTCTGTTATGGTATCAACACAACCAAGAAAACAGAGAAAAGCACGCTATGATGCTCCTCTTCACAAAAGACAACAATATATGGGTGCTCCTATTGCGAAAGACCTTCGTGATAAATACGGACGCACTGCGAATGTTATTGTTGGTGACACTGTAGAGGTCGTACGAGGCGATCATGCAGGCACAAGCGGAAAGGTCGAAGTTGTTTCATTGAAAGACGGAACGATTGTGGTTGAAGGGGTGACTGTCACGAAAGTTGATGGTACAGAGGTTGCAAGACCTATATTCCCATCAAATGTAGTAATCACAAAGCTTGAGTTAAAAGATGACCGCAGAGAAGCGATCATCAGTAGAAGTAGGTGATAAAGGTGGGTAAACATCAGAAAAGAATATCAGCGCCAAAAAGTTGGCATATTTCAAAGAAATCTAATAAATGGATCACATCTGCAAGACCGGGTCCTCATCACAAAGAGCAGAGTCTTCCTCTTGCAATTGTACTTAGGGATGTATTAAGTCTAGTAGATAACAGGGCAGAAGCTAAGAGAGTCTTGTCTGAAGAAAAGATCCTTGTTGATGGTGTCGTGGTAAAAGACCTGCGATTTCCAGTCGGATTGTTCGACGTTATTTCTATTCCGTTGAACAACGCAGCATATCGTGTATTACTTGACCGCAAGGGCAGGTTGGTTCTTCACAAACTGGATGACTTAAACGTAAACAAGTTGTGCAGGATCAACAACAAGACTACCATCAAAGATGGAGTAGCCCAGCTCAATTTGAGTGATGGTAAGAACTTGCTAGGTTCAAACGACTACAAGGCAAAGGATTCACTTATTCTTTCAATACCTGGTAAAGAGATCGTAAAACACCTTGAGTACAAGGTTGGAAATCTTGCTATGATCATTGGGGGAAAACACACCGGTGAGATTGGTAAGATCGAGGAGATCAACACTGTACGAAGCTCAAAACATAATACTGTGAAAATATCAGGTGAGTATGATTTTGAGACGATCGAGGATTATGTTGTCGTGATCGGTGAGAATGAACCTGAGATCAAATTAGGTGGTGAGGCCATTGAGTAATCCAATGAGATCACCTAAGGTCGACAAAGTTGTCGTTCACATGGGTGTTGGAGAAAGTGGTCAGCACCTTGTTGATGCAGAAGGAATTCTTGAAACGATCACAGAACAGACCGTTATCAGGGCATATGCCAAGAGAACTCTTCCGGCATTTAGTATCAAGAAGAATGAACCCATCGGATGCAAGGTCACACTTAGAGGCGATCATGCAGATGAGTTTTTGAAAACATCCCTTGGAATCGTTGAAAGCAAATTGCGAGCATCCCAGTTCGATAATTTAGGAAATGTATCATTTGGGATCGAGGAACACACAGATTATCCCGGAATGAAATATGATCCAAATATCGGAATTTTCGGAATGGATATCATTGTGGCAATGAAGCGTCCCGGATTCAGGATCAGCAAAAGAAGGGTTGTAAGACACAAAGTTCCAACATCGCACAGGCTTACAAAAGAAGATTCAATTGCTTTCTTCGAAGAGAAATATGCTGTGGAGGTGGAATAATGGTTCAAACCACTAAGAGTTTTGGACGCGGTGCTAACGAATGCAAACGATGTGGCAGAAAGCAGGGTCTTGTACGCAAATACGGGATTTACTTATGCAGGCATTGTTTCAGGGAAATGGCCCATGATATGGGATTTGAGAAATATACGTGAGGTGAATGAATATGGTACTATTAGATCCTCTTGCTGACGCATTGTCAACAATTAAGAATGCAGAGGCTGTAGGTAAGTCATCCTGCACGGTCAAACCCGCATCAAAACTGATAGGCAATGTATTGAGTGTTATGAAAGACCGCGGATACGTCGGCGAGTTTGAGTTCGTAGATGACGGTAAAGCAGGAATGTATGAAGTAGAGCTGGTTGGCAGAATTAACAAGTGTGGTGCTATTAAGCCACGTTATTCTGTAGGTGCTGCAGATTTCGAGAAATGGGAAAAGCAGTTTTTACCGGCAAAGAACTTTGGTGCATTAATTCTTACAACATCCAAAGGTGTTATGTCTCAACAGCAAGCTCGTGAGAATAATATCGGTGGACAGTTGCTTGTATATGTGTACTGATGGAGGAATATTATGGCAAAAGAACTAAAGAAAACAGTTCCAATTCCTGATGGCGTGACTGTCACGTATGAGGGAAATGTCTTTTCTGCATCAGGTGAAAAGGGCAATAACCAGAGATTTATCTGGTTCCCGGGTATCACTATAGAAGTGACTGATTCAGAAGTGAACGTGGACGCAGATTCATCCAGAAAGAAGCAAAAAGCGATGGTCGGAACACTTGCATCCCATATCAATAACATGATGAAGGGTGTTGTAGATGGTTTTGAGTATCGTATGAAAGTGGTTTATTCTCACTTTCCTATGCAGATCAAGGTTGAAGGTAAAAAACTTGTGATCGGTAATTTCCTTGGTGAAAAAAGCTCTCGGGTTGCAAAGATCCTTGGTGAGACCAAAATCAAGACGAGTGCTGATGAAGTAATCGTTACCGGGATCAATAAGGAAGATGTTGGTCAGACAGCAGCAAATATTGAGCAGAAGACTAAGATCAAAAGATTCGATCCGCGTGTGTTCCAGGATGGAATATATATTGTGGAGAAGATTGTGTAGGTGATGTTAATGGAAGATACTATTAAGGAATTTACTAACATCAAAGGTCTGGGCGAAGCAAAAGCTAAAGCACTTGCAAATGCGGGATTCAAGTCTGTTGATGAACTTGCAAATGCATCGATCGAAGACCTGACATCTATTGAGGGTGTTGGCGAGGCACTTGCCAATAAGATCAAGGCAGGGGCTTTGGAGCTTTCATCTGAAACAGTAGAAGTGTCTGAGGAATCAACTGAAGAAGTCGCACCAAAAGCCACAAAGGCTGTTGAAGTTGGTGAACTTGCAATGGATGATGAGTCCAAGCGCTTGTTTAAGGTCAGAAAGGTTCTCAAAGGCAAGAAACCTGATTTCAAGAGAACTGATTCACACAAGTACAAGAGGCTTGATTCAAACTGGAGACGTCCAAGAGGTCTGCAGGGTAAGCAGCGCAAGCATATTAAGGCTAAGGGCGCGCTTGCACAGGCTGGATATGGCAGTCCTGTTGCAGTAAAAGGACTTCATCCATCAGGATATGCTGATGTTCTTGTGAGAAATGTGGGTGATATTGATGCAATCGATGCAACAATTGAAGCTATCAGGATCGCGAGAACTGTTGGTGCAAAGAAGAAAGCTGTAATCGAAGAGAAGGCAGCAGAACTTGGCATTAAAGTGCTAAATCCAACAAGAGGTGAGTAATATGACTGATCTGTCAAATCAGAAACGTATTGCTTCAAAGGTTTTAGGCTGTGGTGTCCATAAGGTGTGGCTTGATCCCGATGCTTCCGAAGAGATTGCAGTAGCTATCACAAGAGAAGATATTCGTGGACTTGTTGCAACTGGCGTTGTAAAAGCAGAGCCTGTGAAAGGTGTTAGCAGAGGGCGTGCAAGAGCACGTGACGAAAAGCGCAAATACGGTCACCGCAAAGGACATGGTTCTCGTAAAGGTACAAAAGGTGCAAGAAATCCAAGTAAGGAGCAGTGGATGAAGAAGATCAGGGCTCTTCGAAGAAGGCTTAAGGAGTTGCGTGCGGACGGTTCACTTGATAAATCGACGTATTGCAAGATCTACCGCAAAGCAAAGGGTGGAGAATACCGCTCGGTTGCGCACCTTAATGCACATTTGAAGTCTGATAAACTTATCAAAAGTGAGGAATAGGTTTATGAGGACTGATAAATTATTTGTTAAACTAAGCTGGAGGATTTAATTATGGCAACAGGACCCCGATATAAAGTCGCATTCAGGCGACGAAGGGAAGGCCGCACTAATTATCATCAGCGACTCAAGTTGCTTCTGTCAAAGGAAGACCGTGTCGTTGTCAGGAAGAGTGCAAAACACATGCAGGTCCAGTTGGTAGCGCCAAAACCCGAAGGCGATATTACACTTTCATCTGCGATCTCGACCGAGCTCAAAAAGTACGGGTATGAGGGTTCCACAGGGAACACTACTGCTGCGTATCTTACAGGATTGTTGTTTGGCTTGAAGACGCTTAAGAATGGTTATGAAAGTGGTGTACTGGATATTGGACTATCGGCATCATCGCCCGGATCCCGCATATATGCGGTGTTGAAGGGAATTGTTGATGCAGGAATGGATGTTCCCCACGATTCTTCCGTGTTCCCATCTGATGAGCGTATCAGGGGAGAGCATGTTGCAGAATATGTGGAGGGATCAAATCTGCCTGAGCAGTTTGAAGCTGCTAAGGAAAAAATCCTTTCCGAATTTAATTAGGTGATTATATGGCATATGAATATAATGAGGAATGGATCCCAAAGACAAGTCTTGGAAAACTTGTGGCTGAAGGGCAGATCACTTCAATGGCTGAGGCCATTGATTCCGGTCTTCCGATCAGGGAAGCACAGATCGTAGATATGTTGATTCCGGAACTGGAAGATGAGGTTCTCGATATCAACATGGTTCAGAGAATGACTGACTCCGGTCGTCGTGTTAAGTTTAGGGCAACTGTCATTGTCGGTAACGGCGATGGTTATGTCGGACTTGGCCAGGCAAAGGATGTACAGGTTGGACCTGCTATCAGGAAAGCTATCGATAATGCAAAGATCAATGTCATTCGTGTAAAGCGCGGATGCGGTTCATGGGAATGTGGGTGCGGACTTGCGCACACAGTTCCTTATGAGGTGCGCGGTAAGGCAGGCAGTGTTACTGTTGAGCTGAAGTCTGCACCTCGTGGACTTGGACTTGCAGCAGGAGATACAGCACGAAAAGTGCTTGAAAAGGCAGGCATCAAGGATGTGTGGACCAGAACTGAGGGTACAACCAGAACAACTCTCAATTTTGCAAAAGCGACATTCAACGCACTGATGAGCATCGATACTGTCAGGCTCCCTGTTGATTACAAGGAAGCGGAGGCATAAGATGTACGCAGTGATCAGAATGCGTGGTCCGGTAAATGTACGTGGCTCGATCGAGGATACTTTGAAGATGCTTCGTCTGCACAAGATCAACCATTGCGTGATATTAGGCGATAATCCACACAATAAAGGTATGATCCAGAAGGTGAAGGATTACGTTGCCTATGGTGACATTGATGCAGATACTCTTTCACAGGTGCTCAAGAACCGTGGTATGCTTGAAGGTGGTGCACGTCTTACAGATTCGTACATTACTGATAACACAGATTTTGGTTCAATTGATGCGTTTGCAGAGGCAGTGTCTGAGGGTAATGCGACACTCAAGGATGTTCCAAAACTCAAACCCGTTCTCAGACTTCACCCTCCACGAAAGGGGCATGCCGGTATGAAGAGAACTACACAACAGGGTGGCGTATTGGGTAACCACGGTGACGACATTAAAGAACTGTTGAACAAGATGAGGTAGGTGTTATTTATGAGCAAGACCAAAACCAAAAAGTTTAGAGGATCACGTACTTGTGGCGGCGGTACTACAAAGAACCGACGTGGTGCAGGAAATCGTGGCGGTCGTGGTAGAGCAGGTGGATGTAAACACCACAATGTTCGGGCTATGCAGCTTGGATATGCCTATGGAAAACATGGGTTCAAGCGCCCTCTTAAAATGATTCACGATGCTTCAGTTGTAAACGTCGGTGAACTCGATGAACTTGCAGAACAGCTCGTTGATGAGGGATTTGCAAAGTTAGAGGATGGTGTATATAGCATAAATCTTGAGGATCTGGATATCGAGAAGGTACTCGGAACCGGACGGGTTACAAAAAACCTTGCTATTGCAGCCAGTGAATTTTCCGCATCTGCACGCGATAAGATCGAAGGTGCCGGCGGATCATGTGTTGAAATAGAAAAGTAGTGTCACTAAACTGGCATTACTTTTTTTTATTGTATATAATTTGTAAAATTGTATACATCGAGTTAACGCGAACGAAGTGAGTGTTTTCTCGTTTATACAATATTGTTATAAATATTATTATAAACATCTAATATCAAAAGTGAGGATGAAGGAAATTCGGAACTGATATATCAGTTGGTCTGGATTACTCATTTGTTGATATTTTCCATATAAAAGGGTGAATTAATGAGTTTGAGGGATAGTTTAGAGCCGATATTTAATCGGTTACCTGCAGTTGCAGGCCCGGAAGGGCATGTACACTTTAAAAGCAAGTTATGGTGGACTCTTGGAATACTTGTATTATATTTTGCTCTTGCAAATATACCATTATTTGGTCTTTCCAAGGATTCAATAGATCTTTTTGAGTCGTATCGGGCATTCTTTGCCGGAGCATCAGGTTCAATGATGCTACTTGGTATTGGTCCAATTGTCACAGCATCAATCGTTTTGCAACTGCTTGTAGGTGCAGATGTGATCAAACTCAACATGTCTGATCCAGCTGATCAGGCATTTTTCCAGGGTGCCCAGAAGTTCATGGTATTTGTGATGATCGTACTTGAGACATTGCCACAGATAATGGGCGGCTATGTACTGCCTGATGCAGGTGTTGCATCAGCACTTGGTGTTAGCCTCGATGTTGTTACGTTTATCATTTTCCTTCAGATATGCATTGGTGGTGTACTGATCCTCTTCATGGATGAGATCATCTCCAAATGGGGTATCGGTTCAGGTGTTGGACTGTTCATTGTTGCAGGTGTATCCCAGCAGATAATTACCGGTATATTCAACTGGAAACTTGATTCGGCAGGGTTGCCAATAGGACTTATTCCCAAATGGATATACATCGTCCAGAACGTTGGTGCAGATTATTTGTTTACCGGCGATGGACTGATGTTCATGCTCATCAGTGGCGGATTATTAGCACTTGTGAGTACAGTTGCGATATTCCTTATGGTTGTATTTGTTGAAAGTACAAGGATCGAGATCCCACTGGCACACAGTGCTGTAAGGGGTGCAAGAGGACGCTTCCCCGTGAAGTTGATCTATGCATCCGTTCTTCCGATGATCCTTGTCAGGGCATTGCAGGCAAACCTTCAGATGGTTGGTATGCTTTTATATGGACGTGGTATCACATTCCTTGGCGAATATAGTGGTTCAAGTCCAATTAATGGTGTCATGTATTATATTGCCCCTATCAACAGTCCGTATGATTGGATCCCATCGCTTGTAAGGGAAACATTTACAGGTTATGGTGCACCTGTTCCGGCGACATGGCAGATCGGGTTGCACGTTTTTGCTGATGCATTCATGCTAATTGTTGGTGGTGTCATCTTTGCATTGTTCTGGATCGAGACTACCGGAATGGGTGCTAAACCGACTGCACAGAAGATATTCAATTCAGGGATGCAGATTCCCGGATTTAGGCGAAACATTGGAAGTATAGAGAAAGTAACGGTAAGGTACATTCCGAAAGTTACTATAATCGGTGGTGCTTTCATCGGAGCTTTAACACTTGTGGCAAGTCTTCTTGGTACAATTGGTGGAGCCGGTGGTACCGGATTACTACTTACGGTGAGTATTGTGTACCGCCTGTATGAGGATATTGCATCTGAACAGATGATGGAAATGCATCCGATGATGCGTTCGTTCTTTGGTGCTTGATCAAAAGGGTAAGGGTTTGTTATGAATATTGTATTATTTGGACCGCCTGGTGCCGGAAAAGGCACTCAGGCAAAGAAGTTGTCTGAACATTACAACATTCCGCATATATCCACCGGTGATATATTGCGGGCAAATGTTCGTGATGGTACTGAGCTTGGTCTTGAAGCTAAAGGGTATATGGACAAGGGAAAACTTGTTCTGGATGAGGTTTTGATAGGTATCATTAAAAATCGTCTGGCAGAGTCTGACTGTGGGTCAGGGTACCTGCTGGATGGTTATCCAAGGACAATTCCACAGGCAGATGCATTGACCGGAATTCTTGAAGATATTGGAAAACCGCTTGATGTGGTGCTGAATATCGATGTTCCAAATGATGAACTGGTAGGCAGGCTCAGTGGCAGGCGCATGTGTACATGCGGTGTCAGTTATCATATAGATTTTAATCCACCAAAACAGGACGGAATATGTGACGCTTGTGGTGGTAAGTTATACCAGCGTGATGATGATAAGGAAGAAGCCATTATGCAGAGGCTTGAAGTTTACAGCGAGCAGACTCAGCCACTTATCGATTATTATGCGAATACAGGTATCATGGTGAACATTGACGGTAGCGGCGACATTGATGATATTTTCGCAGATATATGCAAAGCACTTGAATCATTTTAAAAGTTTAAAAATTTACAAGTATTGGATAACACAATTGGTGAAGATCATGACATCATCTAATTATAAAAAGACGATCGAACAGGCTGCGATGGCTTTTGGTATATCGCTTATGTTTGGCATTGTCATACTGGGAGAGGATTTCAGGGATTCTGTGGGTCGTGCTGTTGGGATATTTATGGATCCCCTTAGTGTTCTTGTTGGTGTCGAGAATTTCCATATTATGTTATTTATTATGGCAGCGCTCACTGCTTTGTATGCATCCCTTATCCAGAAATATACTATTGATTGGGAATTGATGCGACGTACTCAGGAGGCGATGAAAGCTTTCCAGAAAGAGTTCCGTGAGGCACAACTGTCCAAGAATACTGCTCTTTTGAAAAAATTGGAAGAACAGCGTTCTAAAATGATGGGTGACCAGATGGAGATGTCAAAACAGCAGTTCAAACCAATGGCATATATAAGTATCATATCACTGCCATTGTTTATGTGGGCATATTCTTATATTGCCGGTCATAGCGGTGCATCACTTGTTTTTCCGTTTTGGGGTGAGCATCTGCTTGTAGATCCGGTGTTGGGTCCGATACAGTACTGGATATTTTGGTATTTCATTACATCTCTTGCTGTGAGCCAGCTGATAAGAAAAGCACTGGACATTGGTGGCGTGTAAATGTTATTATCAATGAGTGGACTTCCCGGTAGTGGTACGACTACTGTATCGAAATTGCTTGCAGAACATTATGGTGTTGACTTTGTCAATGCCGGTGATGTGTTTCGGGGGCTTGCAAAGGAACATGGGATGACACTTGCTGAGTTTGGGGCACTGGCAGAATCTGATGCTTCTATCGATGTCAAAATTGATGAGCGCCAGAAGGAGATCGCAAATACGAGGGACGATATTATTCTTGAGGGGCGGCTTGCCGGGCATATGGCAGAAAAGGCGCTCAAGGTCTGGATAAAGGCACCGATCGATGTGCGTGTCAAGAGGATCTCGGGACGTGAAGGTGCATCTTTTGATGTGATGCTGGATGAGACCATTAAGCGTGAGGCATCAGAAGCGGTTCGGTATAAGGAAATATACGAGATCGATATCGAGGATATGTCAATTTACGATCTGGTAATAGATTCCGGTAAGTGGGACCAGTTTGAGATCGTGAAGATCATTATGACCGCTATCGAGACCCGTGGTGGGTTTGCTTGAGATTTAAGTAGGTTCTTTATTATGAGTGATAGCAACGATTCCAATTCGGATAGCAAACTTAAATTCAAGTTACCTTCTGAAATTGAGCGGGAATTTGTGCACAGATCAAGTACTACGACCAATCCGGATTATGGTTGTGCTCCCCGTGAACGTCCTATGCGCGAGTATATAGAGATGGGCGTTGTGAATCTTGACAAGACACGTGGTCCTACGAGTCATGAAGTTACAGCATGGGTCAAAAGAATTGTTGAGGTTGATAAGGCCGGTCATTCAGGTTCACTTGATCCCAAGGTTACGGGGATTTTGCCGATCATGCTTGGGAAAGCGACGAAGGCGGTTTCAGCGCTTCGATTGTCCGGTAAGGAATATATTTGTTTGATGCACTTGCACGAGAAAGTCCCGGAGGATGAGATTCGTCGTGTTTGTGGGGAGTTTTCAGGTCCTATTTATCAGATGCCGCCAGTGAAATCGGCGGTTAGGCGTGCTACAAGGATTCGAACGATCTATTATAATGAGGTTTTGGAGATCGATGATAGTGGCACTTCGGTTTTGATGCGAGTTGGCTGTGAGGCAGGCACATACATGCGCAAGTTGTGTCATGACATTGGTTTAGTGCTTGGTTGCGGTGCGCACATGCAGGAGTTGAGGCGAACAAAGGCGGGACCGTTTACGGAAGAGACGGCTGTGTCACTGCATGATCTGATGGATGCGTATGTTTTTTGGAAGGAGGATGGCAACGAATCTGAACTGAGGAGGCTGATATTGCCTATGGAGGAGGGTTTGAAACATCTTCCTAAGATCATTATTCGGGATAGTGCTGTTGATGCGATATGCAGTGGTGCATTGCTTGCAGTTCCCGGGATCGTGAGTTTTAGTAAAGGGATAAAAAAAGGCGATATTGCTTGTACCTTTTCGCAAAAAGGGGAAGCTGTGGCACTTTGCAAGGCAGCAATGGATATTGATAAGACGCTTGATGTCAGTACCGGGATTGCGGCTGTAACCGAAAGGGTAATAATGGATGCAGGCACTTATCCGCGAGGCTGGAAAACCGTAAAAACATGATCATTGTGCCGAGATAGTCTAGCGGTAGGGCGCAAGCCTGGAAAGCTTGTGGGGCGTCCGCCCCTCGGGAGTTCGAATCCCCCTCTCGGCGCTAATCTCTTTGTTTAACGCCCAACCAACTTTAAAAAGTCACCGACCCCCGACCGAATGTCGGGGGCATCTGTGTGGATGCTCCGGAATTTGGAAATTCTATCGGTTTTGAATTTTCTATTCAAGCGCAAATATGATTTGGAGCTCGCATTTACAGATTTTATTAAATATAAATATTACAAAAACCTATATGTTTATATGACTTTTTAAAGTTATATGGCAAAAAAATATAATACGATTTTTTTCACAAATTTTTTGGCTGGTTTGTTTCTTGGAATAGGAGTCGATAATCCTGAAACAACATTGATAAAAGCATTTGATTCTATTTTTGAATCTTTGAACAATGAAGCAAATTTGATGTGGATTTTTATCAAAGTATTAATTGTTATTTCAGCCCAAGTTTGACAGTTTTAATAAATATGAGTGTCCTTAGTTTGTTTGGTGTCACCAAACATGCAAACAAAACTAAGGACATATTCCATCACTCCTAACAATAATATATCGTTTCCTATTGGAACGATATTAGCTGTTGAAAAACTATATGATGCACTTCATTTTTCTCC
>JAUWQD010000045.1 GCA_030611265.1 Methanosarcinaceae archaeon
AGGCGGCGAACTGAATGAATACTCAAAAATGCTTGAAGAATCTAGGGAGAAGGCCATCAACCGTATGGTCGATGATGCCACAAAGATGGGTGCGGATGGTGTGATAAACGTGCGTTTCATGACCTCCATGGTAATGGCAGGTTCAGCCGAAATACTGGCATACGGCACGGCTGTCAAATTGAGTGATAAATAAATAGGTATTTGTGAAACTAAAAACAACACAACCGCCGCAGGCGGCACGTTTCCAGACGACTTGCCTACGAAAATGTGGCTTAACGTCTATAAAATCATTCAATTTGTTAATTCAATTTGAAAATATGTTAATTTTATCGTTGATGGAGGAACGTGCCGCCTGCGGCGGAGTTGTTGCTTGGGGTCTGGTCTGGGTTATTGATCCTCAAAGTATTCGAATGCATCAATAATATCAAGATAAAAACCATCAAATCAAGTTTTAACCTCTTGACATTATATTTCTCAGAGAGTTTCTACTGTAAATATTGAAAAAGAAGCTGCAAAGATAACAATATGTGTTACCATGCAGCAATTTATAGATCGTTCACTCAACTATGTATGTCACCTGGACAGATAGTGAAACTGTTGTTTCTCCAGGCTGGATGGGCGTAGCAACCTTTTGATCAGCCATTGCTATTTCTGCATAGAATGGTTGTGGACCTCCATTTTCGCTGATAGAGGATGTCTTCACTCCGATGATCTTAACATTCAGTTCTTCGGCAAGTTTACTGGCTTTTGATGATGCATCCTCTACTGCTTCTTGTAGCAGTTCATCACGTAGTTCTTTTTGCTTTTCATCGGATACAGAAAAGGATATGCCTCCGATCTGGTTGGCACCGGCAGTTGCTGATCTGTCAATAATATCGCTCAGGTTGCCCAGAACCTTTGTGGTTACCTGTACTTCATTGGAAGCAGAGTAAGCTTCTATAGTTCTGGCGTTTTCATAATTATACACCGGTCTGACAGAGACATAAGAAGTTTTAATTTCTTTATCCTGCAGTCCAAGAGCCTTAAGCTCACTGATGACAGCACTCATCAAAACTGCATTCTCCTCTGAAGCTTCCTTTGCAGTTGGCAATTGAACAACAACACCGATACTCAACGAAGCAGTATCAGGGGCTACACTTCTCTCTGCAGAACCTGATATATAGATCGTGTGTTCTTCTGTTTGATCTGATGTTTCCAATGGACTGGCATACATTATACTTGCCATTAATACTATAGCTATCGAAAGCGCAAAAATGACATAGTATAATTTATTGTTAGATATTTCTTGTGACAATTTCCCCACATCCGTTTCAAATGATTACATGTATATATCGCTTTTATCGGATTATAATCCTTGTCCTGTACTGTGCCTGACTATTGGAATAATTGTTAAAACTTAGGAATTCTAGATTTTAAGGTAATACGCAGTGACTGTCAAACTTGGGATATATGTCTCAATCGAACAAATGTTTGAGTTCGTTTATACCAAGTTCAACCTCAAACTCCTTCAACTTAAAAAATTTTTTAGCCCGCATATCGTCATCTTCAAGTCGCAGGTCACTTTCCACAAAACCTGCTTTTTCAAGTCGTTTTAGGTGAAGGTACAACACTTGCCGTGAAACATTCAACTCTTTTGCAAGCTCATACACATACCACTCACGCTCAGAGAGCATGTACAGGACTTTCAGCCTGAGTGGGTGCGAAATAGCCTCGCCTATGTTCACGATCTGCTGTAGTGTTTTTGTCATACTATAATCCGATTAGCCAGTGCTAATCCTAATCCTCTAAAAAATAGTGCAAATGGGTATTAGATCTCATCAAGTTTGTTTTTAATATCCTCTACCATTCTCTTGATCTCATCCACATCTTTCTCGACTCTCGTTAGGCGGTCACCGCTGCCGGATCCGACAAAATTTGATCTATTTAGCAGTGCGACTACCAAACCTACGATCACCAGTATAATAACAATATTCAGGATAAAGCTAAATACCGAACTGTATGGGCTGTATCCTGTACCATACATCATATCCATCATTGAATTGTATGCCAAATCATTCACCTCATTGCAAATTGTGGGCTGTTGCCTTGTATAATATCAAGGTCTTATGTATATTATTGTTTTGTAATGCCATCACTCAAGTTTTTTGAGTATCTTTTCAAGTGTATCTCTGGTGTGTTCTGTCTCTCTTTCAAGCTTTGCGATCCTTGGATCGTCATCACTGCCGCAGTGTTTGTTATTGTTAAATACAGACGCGACGACCCATATTATAACAAGAAGGAACACAATGTTTATGATCGGACCCAAAAAACCAAGTCCGAATCCCATGCTTCCGTAACCGCCATATCCCATCATTTTTCTCACCTCGTTTATTAGAACTGTTTAATCCGTTTATTTCATTTTATGATCCTAATAAAACGTTGGCGTATGGCTCAGTAGCCATACATCATCCCGTAGCCCATTCCTCCACGGTAGGATCGGGTGTTTGTAGGATATGTCTGCTGGGTTACTGTATTGTAATCCTCGACCACTTCACCTGTGAACGCATTGATACGAGTCTGTTTGATAGTTCCGTCGTCATCTGTGTAGTAAACGACCCACCATCTGCCTATTTGGTAGATGTTGTTTTCCGATACGTCACCGTCGATCTGATCTTGTGCGATCTCAAGGGCATCTTCAACAGTTTGTACTGTTACTTCTTGCGCATTGGTATCATATCCTGATGCAGCCGGGGCATAGTCACCATATCCTCCGCAGAATCCTGCAAGATCACCCATCATGCCATAGCTGTAGCCGCTGCCAAATCCCATGTGGTTTTCCATCCAGTCGTACCAGCCGCTGTAGGCCTGGGTTTGAGCATCATTCGTTTCTGCGCTTACGATGCCTGCTCCGAATGTGCCAAGAACAAGTGCTGCAAGCAAGAGTGCAATTGTTGTAGTATTTTTCATTATTTTCACCTTCGTTGTAGTTATGTCAAGTTTGTTGCGTATATCGCTGCTGTACACCATGTGTAGCCTCAAACTTACATATGATGGCAATTTGATATATATGTTGCGCATGACCATGCATAGTATGCACTATGCTGAATAAGTTGTGCTGAAAACAGCCACAAGAAGCCCTGTACTTGTATTGTTCACCAACGGTGTTTCAAAAGAACATGATAAGCAGAAGCGTAATTACAATCAGTATGCCTTCACGCAACAGGGCTGAGAGGAGCATGACCTTGAGTCCAAGACGTGGTCCGAATATTCCCATATAATATGGTGCAAGTATCCGTATGGTTGTTATGCTTGAGAGTATCTTTCCGACCAGCAGCGTCACAACTATATCCCTACTGCTAAGAATTCCTTCTGTCAGCATGTTGCCTGCAATCGTATATGCTGCGATCTTGCTTGCGAATTGCGCTGCGATTATCGGCAGACCGCTTGCAGGAACCGGCAGGTACTCAGAGATTGCTTGCAGGTGTATGGCAAGTGCATCAAACAGTCCGAGGTCGATCAATACAAACACGACAATCGTTGTGGGAATCATCACAACAAGTATCCTGCCGAGTGTTTTTTTCGATCGATTGATGCTGGATCTTAATGCATCTTGAAGGGGCGGACGGTTTTTGTGCTCGATATTGGAATTATCCGGTTTTTCATCAAGCATGAAGTGCCCCATGAATAGTACAATAGTGGTTTTGATAAATCCAACTAGGGTCAGCAGTCCGATATAGATAAGACCTGTCACACCCAGCAGTGGCACAAGGACAGGAAGAAGAGTGCGCCAGTGCATGATGATCGAGGGGAACGAGTTTAAAATGGATGAAATGATGAGTTCTCTCTCATCTATAAGTTTCTCATCATAGAGGTGTTTGAGGGATGCATTTGCAGCAGCAGGGGATGCGAATGCTGTCAGGAAACTCACACCACATTCTTTCCGAAGATGTGCGAATTTTGTTAGCGGAAGAACCAAAAAACCAATTTTCTTGATCCAGCCAAGTTCAACAAGCAACTCTGCGAGTACGACTCCCACTATCATGTAAGGAACGATGTATATCAGGTAATCGATGGAGTTTGCTAAGGCGTTGGTGAGCATTGCTGGTCAAATAAGATAGAAGGTGATAAAATAGTTGTGTTGCGAGCCATCAGGTGTCGGGCTCACACATTCCAGACGGTCCTATGTTACTACAGGGTATTGTGCATCCTTCCAGTCGTTAATGCCACCGAGCATGTTGTACACATCTGTGTGACCTGCATCGATCAGGATGTTGCTTGCATCAACACTTCTTCGACCGCTTCTGCAATAGACAAGTATCATTACATCTTCAGGCACTTCTACAGGTATGGTGTTCGATGCCATTATCTTTGCAAGCGATATCAGTTCAATAAGTGCAGGTACGGATACGTCCCAGAAGGTGTATCTTGAAGTGTACAAGGACGGGAAGCGTATTGGAAAGGGAACTTCTGAGTACGTTCAGTACAAGCAGGGCGATGCTACGCACCCGATGGTTGACCGCAGTCTGACAAGTGATGTATATGTGATCTTCCAGGGTACGAGTTCGTACAGCATTCCTCTGACGATCAAGATCAAGCCGTTCGTGAATGAGGTATGGATCGGAGTTATTCTCTTTTCAGTGGGAATACTGCTGATTGCCGGATCGGAGATGAAATTGCGAAGAAGGAGGGAGTTTGAATAGGTCCGGGCAATTGCCCGGACTCTTTAATTTATTCCGCAATTTATGGATGCGATTAAATGGAAGTTGAGATCGAGTATGATTATGTCCAGAAACCACTTATGGGCAATTCGGATGCCATAGAACTTGAGGAAGGTACGACCCTTGGCACTTTTTTTGGCATGTTGGATGAAAGGATCGTTGCTGTTGCGAGCGAGCAGGGAATTGAGCCAGATGGCATTACGTTTTTGAAAAATGATGGCACATGTGCGTGTATGTTGCAGGTTAATGGGAAGAATGCGGTTGGGTTGCTTGATTATGTGTTGCAGGATGGGGATAGGGTTGAGGTCGTTTTTGGGTTTTGTGGGGGGTGAAAGGTTTGGTATGTTGAACTCGTTAATCAGGCTTCAGCCGCTTCTTGTTCGTTCAGCCTCTTGTAAACACTTTTCATCAATATATCTTTGACCTGAGCTTTAAACTCTTTGTCATCTATTATCCTTGCAAATATCTCTTCATTTTGACCCATGCGTGCGACCAGTTTCTTTAAGAAAAGGTCGTCAAAACCAAACTTGAAGTTGTTGATTGTGTTACTTTTTGCCTGTTGTAATAATTTTTCATCTGCCACAAGATCTTCTTCAATTTGCCCAAAAAACAGCCAGTCAGCATCTGTAAAATCAGTGCCGAAACGGTCATTCAATATTTTAATTATCTCTGAAAGATGGGCGAGTTCTTCTTTGTCCCCCCGCATACCTGCTTCTGAGGCAGATTCAAGTTCACCGTCTTCTTTTTGGAGTACAATTGAACCTTCGCTTATCTTATCAAGCCTGTAATATTCCATTGCAACTTCGTCATCGAGTTTCAGGATGTCCGAGATGTCCTTTCTTGGCAATTTTTTCAGGAGCATACGGCCGTATGCATACAGTTTTTCCAGATCAATGTCTTGAAATGGCATTATCTGGGACAGGAACGAGTAGAGCCTTGTATATACCGTTAGTGTGTGTTTAAAGTCTTCCTGCTCTTCTTCTTTTTCGATGCCTTTGTAGCGGTCAACAGCCGGATCTATGAAAGCATTAAGTCCGGCACTGTCTTTTTTGGTATGTGTTTTGCTTGAGCGGAAGAATACGTTACAGAAATTATCGACTTCCGTTTGCCAGAATATTTGTGTGGCTTCCAGCCGATTCTTTAAATCGTAAAGGAGATTTGGGTCTGTGCTTTCAGTTAATGAGGTTTGCTGGTAGTATGGCTGGAATGATTCGAGTATGTCATCTTTGTTATTGACGAAATCAAGAATGAATGTTTCTTCTTTACCCGGATATGTCCTGTTCAATCGGGAGAGTGTCTGTACGGCTTTGACACTGGAGAGTGCTTTGTCGATGTACATTGTGTGAAGAAGTGGTTGGTCGAATCCTGTCTGGTATTTTTCAGCTACCAGAAGCAATTGGTATTCTTCGGTGTTGAATTTATCAGGTAGTTCTTTTTCACTAAATCCGTTCATTGCCGGTTCTGTGAACGAATTATCATATTCGTCTGTCACGGTTCCTGAAAAAGCGACGAGTGCTTTTATGCCGCTGTATCCTTTTTCTTGGAGGTATCTGTCAAATTCCTGTTTGTATTTGACTACATGAAGGCGCGATGATGTTACCACCATTGCCTTTGCCTTACCGCCAATCTTTTTCATGGTGACCTGGCGGAAGTGCTCGATCATTATTTCGGTCTTTTGTGCTACATTGTTGGGATGCAGGGATACAAATCTTGCGACTGCACGTTTTGCTTTTTTCTTGTTGAGATTTGGGTCATCCTCTATGATTTTTGATAATTTAAAGAAGGTCTTGTAGGTGACATAGTTTTTCAGCACATCCATGATGAAGCCTTCTTCTATTGCCTGTCGCATTGAATAAAGATGGAACGGGACTTTTTCTCCAGCTGCATTCTCTGTGCCAAATACATCCAGAGTCTTTGATTTTGGTGTTGCTGTGAATGCATAGAAGCTCAGGTTCTTCTGGGGGCCTCTTGATGCCATGACTTTTCGCATCTGATCTTCAGAGTCGTTGTCATCAGCATCACCAATTTCGTTGTTGTTGTTTCCTTTTTCGCCCACATATTCTTCACTGTCCTCTTTTGAGATGTTATCCATGTCAATTACGGAAAGTGCTTCTTTCATCTTTTCAGATGATTTGCCACCCTGTGAGCTGTGTGCTTCATCCACGATGACGGCATAGTTTCGGGCAGGCATGTCATCGATCTTGTCGATTATGTAGGGGAATTTTTGCAATGTGGTTATGATTATGTTGGTTCCGGTACTCAGGGCGGTTGCCAGTTGTTTTGAGTCTTTGTCGATCTTCTGGACAACGCCCTGTTTGTGCTCGAACTGGTATATGGTGTCCTGCAATTGTTTGTCAAGTACTCGCCTGTCTGTTATGACGATAATGGAATCGAATATCCGTTTTTCATTTGAACTGTAAATGGATGAGAGGTGATATGCCAGCCATGCAATGGAGTTGCTTTTGCCACTGCCTGCGGAGTGCTCGATCAGGTAGTTTTTACCTGCGCCGTGCAGTTTCGTGTCCTGTGAGATCTTGCGTACAACATCGAGTTGGTGATATCGCGGAAAAATCATACTTTCCTTTTTGACACTTTTGCCCCCAATGTCGTATTTTTCCACCTGCAAATGTAGGAATCGCCCGATTATATCAAGCCAGCTATCTTTTTCCCATAATTCCCAGAGGTAGGCTGTCCTGTATCCATCAGGGTTGTGCGGATTCCCTTTTCCCCCGTTGCATCCTTGATTGAATGGCAGGTATTTCGTGGCCTTGCCCTTGAGATGTGTTGTCATATACGCTTCATCGGTATCCACTGCAAAGTGTACGAGTGCCCTTTTCTTGAACCTGAAGAGCCGTTCATCGGCATTCCTGTCAAACATGAATTGCTTCTTTGCATTTCCCACATCCTGCCCTGTAAACTGGTTCTTAAGTTCAACCGTTGCCACCGGCAGTCCATTTAGACTTAATAGCATGTCAATTGAGTTCTCATTCCTGAGGCTGTATTTGACCTGTCTTGTAACTGTCAGCCTGTTTAGTCCATACAACCTCTGTGTGTCGGGATTAAGCCCGCTCGCCGGCTTAAAATACGCCACAGAATAGCGAACCCCGTGATCTGTGAACCCGTTTTTCAATACATCCAGCATCCCCCTGTTATCAAGCTCATCCACCAGCCGGCGCATTACCTTTGACTCAGCAGCATCACCATGTATGGAAAGGGATTTTTCCCACTTGTTCGGTTGCGTCTCCTTAAGGAATCCAAACAGCACATCCTTATCCAGAGCAAGTTCCCGATCAAAATCGGCAGGGTCACCTTTTATGTATCCTCCATTCTCAAGAAGGTGGCTTTCTATGGCTTCTTCAAAGGCTTTTTCCGTGTGAATTTGCGTTGCTGTCATTTGTATGCTCCTTGACAATTCCGTTTAGGTGATTATTTGGGTGTGGGTATTTCGTGTTGGTTTCGCAGGTCAATTTTACCGGTTACTGCATCGGATATTAGGGCGGTGCGATATTCTTTTAGGAGGATGATTTGGTTTTCAGAAATTTGTTTTTCATAATCGAATTTATTTTTTTGTCCTTGAATATAATCTAAAATTTGTTTTTGTTCGTTTAATGGAGGGCATGCAATTAACAAAGACTTTACTATCGACGAATTAAGTCCTTCCATAATTGAACCTTTACTATTTTTCTTTAGTTGAGAATAGATATAATTTGAGTCATTAATCAGTAATGAAATAAAATGTGAATTTGAATTATTGTTGTTGCGAATTCTAATCAAATGCGAATCCATTATACCCTTTTTAATATTTGCAGGAACAACTTTGGATTTACCTGTTGTTCCCATCATGGTTATCAATATATCATTTTCAAAAATTTCATAGACGTTCAGCTTATCAAATGTATTTTCGTCTAAAAATCTGTGTCCAATTGAAAAATCGTCATTAATAATGTTTTCTTGTCCATAAACTTTGAATCCCGTTGATGTTATGATGTCTGATTTTAGTGAACTGCCAAAAGGTCCGATTTTAATACCATTTTTACCATCAAGAAGTAAGTACTTGAGGGGTACTAAATCCCAATGCTCCGGTATCTCCCCCAACCACTCAATACCCGAATCTCTCATCGGCACATCGGGATTCAGCCCCTTTGTCACAGCTTGATTGATGATGGCTGTGCGCTCTTCTTTAAGTAATTCGATCTGCTTCTGCTTGTTTTCGATGATGGTATCGATTTTGGCGGTTTGGTTGTCTAGGAAGGTGGCGATGGATTGCTGTTCTGATAAAGGTGGTACAAATATGCAAATGTTCCCCAATTTTTCAGATGTCAATTTTGGTTGAGCAGACCCAGTAATATAAGGAACATATTCAATTGTTTCTAAAAGGTGAACAAAATAGTTTATATTTCCTGATTTTGGTCTGAGGATATGCGCATGGTTATTTACCCAATATTGACCATGTGCCAAAAAAGCCAATGAAGTGGAACGTGATAACAAATTAGCGCCATCTTCCCCAATTAATATTAATGTTTCATCAAAAAGGTAATCTTCAACTTTATCGATTATTCCAGAAGCACCATAGTAATCATAATTTTTTACCATTTCTCCACGTACTTCTGCGCTTAAAGGAACTCTTTTGTGGTTTAAAGATTCAAATTCATGTTTTAATTTAACAACATCCCAACCCTCCGGTATCTCCCCTATCCACTCAATACCTGAATCCTTGTATGCAGGGTAAGGTTTCATACTTTCAGTTGTCATCCTCGCCCTCTCCTGTATATTGTTTTAGTATTGAAAGCCCTGCTTCTGTGATCTGGTATTTCTGTAATCGGCTCTGGGGTATTTCTGGGATGGTATATGCGATAAGATTATTTTTCATTAATCCTGAAATTGCTTTTTTGATGCTTCCAGAAAGCGTGGAGTGTCCTAAAAGTTGTACCATTTCTTTTGTGGACAGTGGATTGTAAGCACATTCTGATAAGATCTTAATCTGTGATTCAGTCAATTCATCATGAGCCTCGACTTGGGCCTCGACTTGGGCTTCGACTTGGGCCTCGACTTGGGCCTCGACTGGTCCCCTGACTTGGCCCTTGACTGGTTCCTTAATTTTGGCCTCAGGGTGAATTGGTAAAATCGTTATGAAATAACTCCTATCATCATCGGTCTTGAAAATTGGTTCAGGGGAGCCATTGTGTTTCATGGCATTTCGGATTTTCCTAAATCCTGTATTCCGCCCTTCGGTAAGATGTAATTCTTTCAGTAACTCCCCAATTCTGCGATTTCGGTATTTTCTTGATGTAACTATTTCTTCCATCAGATTATCCTTGGTAATAGGGGGGAGAGGTCCGGGGAAACTCAGGATCTCTATTCTGTCTACCTCTATCCTGACTTCCACAGGTTCGGGTATCTCGTAACTTTTATGATATACTGCATTAACAAGAGCTTCTTCAATAGCAACATACGGATAATTGAAATAACGGATGGCTTGCGGCCTGTCGGGAACCTTTTGTACCGTCTCAACCAAAAAATTATTGATATAAGCAAGTGAGGAAACAACCTGGTGTCTCAGGGGACCCTTGAAAATCTTCTCAACAAATCTATCTCCGGCATCATCCTTAAACTCAACAACATCAATCTGCGCCTGGCTGAAAAACTCATGAGGTGCATCATTAAAGAACAACAAACCCACGTTCTTTGGTCTGACAAATTCGTTTGGACCTTCAACAATACTCATCCTTCTGCAAAGATCAACAAATGGAATTTCGTCTGCCTCAGACAAAAGATCACTTTTAATCTCTGCAAGATGAGCCTTGATAAGTGTGGAGTTCAAATCTGTAATACTTGAATTCTGATCGATCCTGTCATCAAAAGGAACCGTACCTGCCATTGACACCAATTCCTTTTCATCCTCATGCTTTGCCAAAACCGTATTTGAAAAACGCCTGACATAATACGCATATTCATTCAAAACACCATTCTTCTTTGCACCAAGAGATACAGGAGCCTTGTACGGGCTGGTTGTCCCACCCGGAACCCAGATAATAAGAACATGCTTCTCCTGAATCACAACGGGCTGAACAATCGGAAAATACACAGGGCGCAACTTATTACAGAGATTCAACAAATCCTTCTGTATCTTATCTATACTCGTAATATCCAATCCGACAGGTGGCAAAACAGGCCGCCCCTCATTCTCATCGATTCCCATAATAACATAACCGCCGCCCCAGTTATTAATGTCGTTTGCAAACGCACAGATACTATGCAGTACCGAAACAGGATTCCATCCTTTCTTAAACTCGATACGTTCCCACTCAACAGTAGTACCGTTGATAAGTTCCCGAATGTTGACAGGAAGTCCCATTATCCCAGAATCTCCCTCAAACTGCCTTCCAACTCCTCTTCCAAAGCCATAATATCCGCCCTGATCTCTGAAAGACTGCGAAGCGGCTGATACTCGTAGAACTCCTTTGTGAAATTAATCTCATACCCGACCTTCGTCTTGGTCTCATCGATCCATGCATCAGGAACATGAGGCACAACCTCACGCTCAAAATAGGTATTGATATCCTCTGTAAGAGGAACATTCTCATAATCCCTCAAACCCGTATCGGACTCAGGTTCGCCTTTCTTGTCAGTGCAGATATCGGCAGTCTCGTCCTGCTCGGATAAAGCTTTAAGAATAACCTTAAACAGAGCAGGTTTAATGTCAATACCTGCCTTCTTTATCTCTTTCTTCAAGATGGATGTAAACTCATCACGAATCTTGTAGACCGCATCAGAATCTATCGATGAAAGCATATCGATAATAGCAGCCTGCATCTTCTGTCCGGCTTTGATCTCCATTTCACCTGCATCGCCTTTCTTCTTGCTGGATGCCAGATTGATGAAAGCTTTCTCCTCCTTAAGACCCTCAATCCTTTCTATCGATGTCTGGAAATTGAGTTTAAGGGGTCTTTCAACAGTTATACGGGAATAACCAAAATAATCGTTATCGAATATCTTCGAGTACTCGCCCTCTTTGAGGTCGCCGTAGATATTTGTAATAGTGGCAATGTCATCATTACTCATCTCATTGCGTTTATTACCAAGGCTCTTTTTCATTTTCTTGTAAAAACCAACTGCGTTAATCAGTTGTATCTTTCCCTTCCTCTCATCTTCCTTATGGTTGGTGACCATCCACACGTATGTGTTAATTCCCGTATTATAGAAAAGCTGGTCAGGCATGGCAATAATGGCTTCCAGCATATCGTTTTCAATAATCCATCTGCGAATCTCACTCTCCCCGCTTCCGGCACTTCCTGTGAACAGGGGCGATCCATTAAAAACAATGCCAATGCGTGAGCCATCGCTTCCATGTTTCATCTTTGAGATCATGTGTTGCAGGAAAAGGAACGACCCGTCACTTATCCTTGGCAGGCCTGCGCCGAACCTTCCATCATGCCCTCTGCTCTCATGTTCATTTTTAATGAACTCTTCAACCTTCTTCCACTCCACACCAAAAGGAGGATTTGAGAGCATATAATCGAATTTTTCAACTTCAAGCCCATCTGCATTAAAGGAATTTCCGAATTTAATATTGGAAGCTGTCTGACCTTTAATAAGCATGTCAGACTTGCATATCGCATAGGATTCATCATTAAGTTCCTGTCCGAAAACCTCAAGCCTTGCATCAGGATTTAGTTCCTGAAGGTACTCCTCAGCGATTGATAGCATACCGCCTGTGCCACATGCTGGATCGTAAAGAGTTTTCACAATGCCTTTTTTTGTAAGCACATCCCTGTCATTGACAAAAAGCAAATTCACCATCAGCCGAATGACCTCTCTTGGCGTAAAATGATGCCCTGCGGTCTCATTGGACAACTCAGAGAACTTGCGTATCAGCTCTTCAAAAATATATCCCATTTCAATATTACTTACTTTATCAGGATGCAGGTCGATCTCAGCAAATCTCTTAACAATTTTATAAAGCAGATCTGCCTTGTCCAGCTTTTCTATATGCTCATTGAACTTGAAGTACTCAATAATATTCCTTGCATCATCAGAAAATCCATTGATGTAGTTTGAAAGATTGGCAGCAATATCGTGGTGATCTGCCATCATGGTCTGAAAATCAAACTTGCTCTTGTTATGGAAATTCAAGCCTGCAACATCGTTTAGCACAGGGTCAACATTCTGGATGTTCATACTTTCTATTCTTGGTAAAAAATCCAGTACTTTTTGTTTTGTAGGCTCAAGAACGCAGTCCAGCCGCCTGAGTACTGTAAGTGGAAGAATAACTTTCCCATAATCTGCCTGCTTGTAATCCCCTCGTAAAAGATCGGCGATGCTCCATATGAAATTTGCGTTTTCTGTTGTGTTTACCATTATATCAGCTTCATGAGGTGTAATGTAATAAATATTTTTATAGTTATTGATTTTGTAGAGTCCTCATTAAATAAACGCACTCAAAAATAATCAGGTGTGTAAGACGAACTCGAAGCAAAACTCAATCAATCACAGACCGACGGCGCGAAATTGATGGAGGCGGTGGTGGCTGGGTCGATACGCTCCATAATGGGAATATGTTAAAGTCTCAAATCCTTTTTAAATATGTTCAACATTGAACAAAGCAGAGGTGTAAAAATGTCATGGTTCAATGAAAAATTGCCGGAAACGGCGGAAGCGTTCGCAAAGATGCGGGAATCGTTATTCAAAGACAGCGCCCTTGACGTGAAGACAAAAGAGCTAATCGCTGTTGCATCTTCAACTCTCATGAGATGTGAATATTGTACAAAAGTTCATGCAGAGAGAGCAATGCAGCAAGGCGCAACCAAAGAACAGATCGCAGAAGCGGTAGGGGTTGCAATGTTTGTAGCCAGTGGATCCCAGATATTCTGGAACGATATTTATGAAGATATCATCGGGGATTCTGATGCTCCTGATGAAAAATGCAGTTGCTGCGAATGAGATTGGTTTGTGGTGGAGGCGATGGTGGTTGATTTTTTTTATCTATATGCGGATCAAAAAAACTATGTCTTTTCCACATAGATGATATACTCGCCATCCTTCTGTTCAACTGAAAGCAATTTGTTTCCACTCTTCTTTGACCACTGGTCAATATTCTGAGGCGCCACCGGGTCATCGGCAACGATCTTAAGAATCTCACCAGAGTCTAAACTGTCTACCCTTTTCTTTGTTCTTACAAGAGGATAGGGGCAGCATTCGCCCTTTACATCCAACTCATAATCGGCTACGATATCTGCCATAATTGTCTCCTGTATTTTCGATATTTTCACAATACCAGTGTCACTTCACTCTCAAGTATTCTGTCTGTCAATTCACTGATAGTGGTCTTTTTGATACCTTCAATGATCTCGCCATCAGTGATTCCTCGCTTTTGAAGATCGCTATCCAGAACATAGAAATCGAACAGGTCAAGATTGTTCTTGATCTCGTTTTCAATAGGCGGAATATTCTTGTCCCATCGTGCCACATCGCCGTATCCTGTCTGTTGTCCGGTAACAACTGCATGCACTGCACCGCTTACCAGTGTAATGCTCGCTTCGTTATCGGCAGCGGACTGGGTTGCTGCGAGAGGGATTGCACCAAAGACCTCTTCTTTTCCGTATGGTGGTTGTGTTACTATAATATTTACTTTCTTGCTCATATCGATCACCCAAGAAGTATGGTTTTATCGGATTCTGCTATCCACTCTGCAAGGTCGTAAAGACCTCCGATCACGACACCTTCAGTCTGTGTCTTGGTAACACCACGACTTTCGGTACATTTAATGCAGGCAATCGCATCGGTTTTTGGTTTTTTCAGTCCTTTCTTCAGGACATCCGAGAACAATTTCTCAACCGATGGATACTCTTTTGGTACCTGACCACTGTTTCCGATCAAAGTCGAGTCCAGATAGTTAAAGAAGTTTACTGTAATGCCTTTTTCCTTTGCTGCATGAGCCAGTCTGATCAGTGTGAACGGTGCCTCATCGCCGTATGGGCAGCGAATGGATACTATTGTGAGTTGTTTTCCTTCTGTCACATTCATCTCCTCCTTAGAACCATGCCGTCCTGTCATAATCATCCACAATGAAATCAAGCAGGGTCTCTATTTCCTTGATCTCAACGCCGTCGATCAGTTTATCATAGATGCCCCTGGACAACACACTTTTGTCATCTGCGAATACATTGATACCTTTTTTCTGGATCTCTGCAATCCTTTTGCCGAATTCACCACTGCGTGCAGCCGTAACTCCATCCTCTATAAGGTAAAGGGACACATCTGCTCCCTTTCCTTTTGCCTCTGTGGCAATTTCGGTGACAAGGTCCGGTATTTCAGTAGTGAATGGGTCCTTGCTAAGCACCAGTAATAGTTTTGTCATTTTTTACCTCGTTTGTCTTATTTTGTTATTGTCTTATTTTGTTATTTTTGTAATTAGGTTTTAATTCTAGTCCAACAATGCATCAAGATCCTTTTTTCCGTCCTTGAATTCCCTGCACAATTTCTGGTTCTCATGCAGATATAGTGTAGCATCCCGCTCCACCTGCCACATGAAATCCTCATCAAGATGATGACCACGACCGTATCCGGGACATTCATCAATTGGCTTGAGATGCATTATGGGCTCATCCGCCTGCATCACACCGGAAATCTCGAATGGGAGTAACCTGCACACCATTGGCTTGTACGCATATATGGTACATCTTGAATCGTCATCAAGAAACACACAAGCTCCATTTTTTTGTTTTAAGAACAATCTTGTCTTCTCTTCATCGAAATCTGCGAACTCTTTCCAGTCCAGTCCTTTGCGCTGTGAGATCTTATTCACATCGAATATGGTCAATGGGTTGCTTCGCCTGCAACATGCAGCTTTACATTCCTTATAGTAACATTTCCATTGTTCCACATTTCCTGATATCTTGATCATATTATGACCTTTATCCTCCGCTTACTGCGGGCAGTATTGATATCTCATCCGCATCTGTCACAGGTGATGCCAAACCCGATAAATGGCGGATATCTTCCCCGTTCAGGTACACATTCACAAACCTGCGGACCTCTCCATTCTCGAACAGGCGCTTTTCGAACTCATCTCCGAACTCTTTTATAAGTTCATCAAAAATTCCTTTTATATTAGTGTCTCCCAGTTCAAGGGTTGTTGCTCTTGTTTTTGTTAAGTTGTTCAGTGCTGACGAAAATCTTATTGATACCATTTTGTTTCACCTCTTAGTTTTGTTTGCTGTTTTCTCAGTTATTTCCATATATTTTTGTGAATTCTGAATATGTAGGCTTGATCGATTCAGGCTGTTTGAGTGCGCCCAAGATCGTTTCCTGTGCTTTCAGACCGTTTCCTGTAACATACACCACAGTTCGCTCATCAGGGTCGATGTCACCGTTCTCAACAAGTTTCTTGAGACCTGCAACTGTCGTACCGCCTGCGGGTTCTGTGAACAGTCCTTCAGTCCTTGCCAGAAGAAGGATCGCATCAAGTATTTCTTCATCTGTTACAGATGCAGCATTTCCACCGGAGTTCTGTATCACCTGTTTTGCGTAGTATCCATCTGCAGGATTGCCGATCGCAAGACTGTGAGCGATAGTATCAAGGTCCTTGATAGGTACTACTTCAGTATCGTTCTGGACAGCCGTGGATATTGGCGAGCAGCCAAGTGGTTGTGACCCCGAAACCTTTATCTTGCTGCTGTCGTCAACAAAGCCGATCTGTTTGAGCTCATTGAAACCTTTTGAGATCGCACAAAGCAATGCACCGCTTGCAAGCGGTGCGACTATGTGGTCTGGTGTTTCCCATCCAAATTGTTCCGCTGTCTCAAAAGCCAGCGTTTTCGAACCTTCAGTATAGTAAGGTCGGATTGTGATGTTCACAAATGCCCAATCAGGATTCATGTCAGCGACCTCACTTGCGAGACGGTTCGCATCATCATATGTTCCATCGACTGCAATCACATTAGGATTGTATGCAAGCATCTGTGTGATCTTGCCAAGCTCAATTGATCCGGGGATGAATATGTATGCCGGAAGTCCTGCTTTTGCAGCATGTGCCCCGACTGCCGATGCAAGGTTGCCGGTCGATGCACACCCGATGGCAGTTGCACCGAACTCTACCGCTTTGCTCACAGCCACTGATGTGACCCTGTCTTTGAACGAGTTTGTGGGATTCACGGATTCGTCAAGTATGTAGAGTTCCTTGAGTCCCAGTTCCTTGCCAAGATTCTTTGCATGGTGGAGTTTGTTGAAACCTGCACCAAGATCGACATAGTTAGTCCCATCGATCGGGAGTAGATCTGCATATCTCCAGATAGAAGCCGGACCCTTTGCTATTTTTTCTTTACTCACAGTATTTTGTACTTCGTCCCAATCATAATGCACCTCGAGAGGGCCAAAGCACTCGTAACATGTGTTCTGAATGTTTGCCTCATATTCGGCACCACATTCCCTGCATTTTAATCCAATTACGCGACTCATAATATTATCACCCTGATCTAATGATTATTACTAGTTGATAATAATACAGACGAATATATATTACTTATAGTTATTGGGTAATATTTGCCGCTTTATTTAATAACCACCGAACATAAGGCAGAGCATAGAACGCTTTTTCCCTAAAATGTTTGATCTCAAAACCAACCATGCAACGATAAAACCAAATTTTAATAACATTTGAGTCCTGTTTAAGCACAGAAAACTATGAGATCAGCACTAATACTTGCCGGCGGCCGCAGCAGACGAATGGGATTTAAGGAGAAAGCCCTGCTTACAATAGGCGACAAGACCATACTCGAACATGTGATAGACGCACTTGATGGAGTGGTGGATGAGATCATCATATCCATGAGGGATGCCACGCAGCAAGAACTTCTGAATGACTATACACAAGGACACGATGTTGTACTTGACAAATTTGCGGATGTGGGTCCACTATCAGGCATACTTGAGGGACTCAGGGCAGCAAAAGGGGAATATGTGTTTGTTGTTGCATGTGATATGCCATACATCAATACGGATGTCATGGAACTTCTGTTCAAACGTGCAGAGGGGCATGATGCTGCCATACCTGTTTGGGAAAATGAGAACCTTGAGCCGATGCATGCGGTTTATCGCACTCGTCCGATGGCTTTAGAGACCGAGAAAGCCATCCTGCGCAATGAGAAGTTTGTACTGGCACCTGTTTTTAAGATGCAGGACCTTGTTTTTGTCAAAATTGATGAGATACGGGAACTTGACCCTTATCTCAGGACTTTTGTTAATGTCAATACACCGGATGATATTGAAAAATTGCAGGGTGACTGAATTTCGGCACGATGTACAACCTGTAAATGATACTCATTTTACGGCTTTGTGTATAAAGTCGAATTATGCCTCGATTTTATACATCGATTTCTGACTTTTTACACAGGATGTATTTTATACACAAAGCCTTACACCACATAATTTGGGTAAGGATTAGTAACCACTTCAAGATTAAAAGCAAGAAATCGTTTTATTTAAGTATATGAAGACCTTGTACAATTTAGTACAGGAATAGTGACTGCAGGATGGGAGAATTATGCTCGGGAAATCAATAGAAAATAATTATAATATATTTTAATCTTAACCAAGCGCAAAAGTAAAGTGATATATTTGGTTATTTTTTCCGAATCAATTTTTTTAAGTCAATCCCCACTCCGTATAAGTTGGGTTGAAGCACAACACTTTCACGAATTCTCCCTTCAATCATTGGTTTCTCGATTTTTGATTCATTAACGGATTTGTCAAGGATAATATCCAAACTAGTTTTCATTTGATTAAATAAGTTGTCGATTTCAGTTGTATCCCTCTTCATTGATTTTATCTTAACATTCATTGAAAATCGTTCATCAAACTTCCTTTTAACATTTTTCATTTGTTCATTTGAAATATCGTTATAATTCATTGAAAAGAATTCTTCATTCAATTCGATTAGAGCCTTTTTGGAGGGTGGATATATGTGTTTTTCATTAATTAATTTTCTAAATCGGTCTAATAAAAAATCGGGATTTTCTTGAATATATTCTATTGGAAAAGATTCTCCAATTATTGCATTCAAAGGTTCAATTATCTCATTGATGGAATCAAAAGTATATCGCCATGGAATATGGGGGTCTTCATGCATCAAACGTTCATAGAATTCATAAACTGCGTTTTCACTATACCATTTTATTGATTCTTTTTGCTTTTCATCATCTTTAACCTGTCTGTAAATAGCTGATTCACACTCCGCTCTCTTACGTATAAAAATACAAACTGGTTTACCTTTTTTTCTTGCACACCTATATTCTGCCTCAGAAATCTTTAAACCAGATAAATATGAATAGGCAGTATCTTCTTTATGATAAGATAAACCAGCATGCTTATCCAAGATAACCACGAAAATGTCGCACTCTTCTGCCACCATGATGCAATTAGTCATCGAATCTGGATGGAGATTTGAAGGAAAGTCACTCATTTCACTTAACCAAGGAGTATGTCCTAATTCTTTAAGGCGGCGATAAAGTTCGTATCTTAAATCCCCTAAATCTTTAATGGTACTACTTACAAATATTTTCATACTCAGGCACCTTTTTAATGTATATTTGAAATGTAAACCTCTATTTATAAATCATTTCATCTGGAATTTGATAAATCGGATTCATGGGAAAAGAAATGATATATCCTGAATATATGATTCTGAGCATCAGCCCTGATGCCCCGCCGATTTCACGGCGGGGTCATTGACGAATTGTAATTGCATATTTTAATGGCTTTGTTTTAAAAATCGTAATATATCCCGACTTTATACACAGATTTCTGACTTTTTACACAGGATGTACTTAACACACAAAGCCTACCATTACGCTGCATACTTATATTATGAATAATTAAAATCCCTGCATGAAAGTTATTTCTGTTGTAGGAAACAAGAACTCCGGCAAGACCACGCTGGTTTCCAGATTGATTACGGCTCTCTCCGGCATCGGTTCAGTTGGCACCGTGAAGCACATGGCACCTCACCGTTTCAATCCTGAGGATACGGATACAGGCAAACATTTCGATGCCGGTGCTGAGATGGTTGTCGGGGTCACGGGAGAGGAACTTGTTACGATTGCCCGCAACCCATCTCTTGACAAGGCGCTGGATGCGCTTGCTGATAGCGGCATGGATTTTGCGGTTGTTGAGGGGTACAAGGAGAGCAATCTTCCCAAGGTTGTGTTGGGAGATGTGAAGGATATGCCGGACCTGTCAAATGTGGTGGCAACCCTGCCCGAAAATTCGGACCGGGATATCGATGAACTTGTAGAACTTACGCGCGCCCAGCCGGATCGGGTCACGCTTGAACTTTTGATGAAGAAGGTGCAAAAGAATCCTGCGATTCGCAAAGCAGGGGCAATTGGTACATTTACAGGCATCGTGCGCGAATATACCGACGGTCTGCAGACACAGGTGCTTGAGTTTGAGAAGTATGAGGAAATGGCTGATGCGAGTATCGAACGTATATGCACCGAACTGAAACAGAAGGACGGGATCATGGATGTTGTGATCCATCACAAGACCGGCAGGGTTGAGCCTGGTGAAGATATTGTTTACATTGTGGTTGCATCATCCCACAGGACACAGTTGTTCCCTGTTTTGAGTGAGGCGATCGAACGTGTGAAACATGAAGTTCCGATATGGAAAAAGGAGATCACTGTGGATGGGGAGTTTTGGGTGCATGACCATGCTTAGCAAACGATTCGTATTTGTTTAGTGACTTTTGCCGCCGAATTAATCGCCGAATAAGAAAGAGCGATTACTCGTTCCCCCTCTTCTAAGAACCGGACTTGCGATTTTCATCACATCCGGCTCAAGCCTTTCATAACCCTTTTTGTATCGGGCAGCAGTTAACAATTCAATGGCAACTGCTTTTG
>JAUWQD010000025.1 GCA_030611265.1 Methanosarcinaceae archaeon
TTCCCTGCATTATCATCGCTCACAAAAAGCGACCCATCATCATTCATGATAATGTCCACCGGCCTTCCCAGTACATTCCCCTCCTTCAACCGGCCTGTGGCAAAATCATTTACTTCAAGGTCATTCATGTCAATAGTCACGATCTTGTAACCAGTAGGTTCCTTTCGGTTCCATGAACCGTGAAAAGCCACGAACAGATCGCCCTGGTATTCTTCAGGCTCCAATGCGAATATGTTAAATATTATTGTGGACACAATAATTGTTATGACAATAAAAACTGACTTCATAAACCGAAAAGGCGAACTGAAGTATCTTAAAGAGGAATACGATAAACAAGATTTCAGATTTATTTCTGTGATTGGGAGACGAAGGCTTGGAAAGACTAGATTCATTCAGGAATTTTTGAAAAATAAACCAAACTACAGTTACTTCCTTGTGCCCGAACTTAATGATATGGATATCAGACTTGAACTTTCAAGGAAATTCCATGAGAACTTCGGACTCAGTTTCATAGGGACACCTTCATGGAACGAAATATTTGAAAATCTCTTTGTACACTCACAAAACAATCGTATTATAGTGGTTTTTGACGAATTCCAAAGGTTCTTTGACATCAATAAAGGCGTTTTTTCACTATTGCAGGAATTCATAGATAAATATGGAAAAGATTCAAAGATGTTCCTTATAGTATCAGGTTCATCAATTGGCATGATGCATAAGATCTTTGATCATGCATCCCCGTTGTACGGGAGAAGGAGCGGGCAACTTTATTTCCAGCCGTTCAACTTTTTTGCATTGAAGGATTGGTTTCCTAACTATCCCATAGACAGGCTTGTTGAAATATATGCGATCTACGGAGGAACTCCGAAATACCTCGAAGACGTTGAAAGTGAAGACATCATGGCAAATATACAACGAATGCTGTCTAAAACAAGTGTCCTTTATAACGAGCCGGAAATTCTGATAAAAACTGAAATCTCGGACAGTCATAGTTACTTCAACATTTTAAAACACATCTCACAAGGTGTATCTAAATCTTCCGAAATTGCATCTTGTTCTGACTTGAAAACAACTTCGATCGATTATTACCTGAATATTCTGATCAACGACATGGACATCCTGAAAAAGGAAACACCTATTTCAAAAAAGCAAAAAAGCAAAAAAAGTATCTACCTTATGAGAGATAATTTTTTCCGCTTCTGGTTCAGATACATATATCCAAACTATTCCGAGATCGAGATCGGCAACACCTCGCGCATCATGGAAAAGATCGATGCAGAACTCAGTACATTTATAGGCCAGCCATTTGAAGACATTTCGCAACAATTTTTGATCGAACTTAATCGATCGAACAAACTCCCTTTTGTTTTTGGAAAGATTGGAAGACAATGGGGCAAATTTAAAGGAGAGAAGGGGAAAAATGTCTATGAGATCGATATTGTTGCCTTAAACGAGAATACAAAAGATATCTTATTTTGCGAATGCAAATGGAAGAATAAAAAGACAGATGTTGGTGTTTTAGAGGATCTGCAAAACAAATCCCGATTTGTTGATTGGTACAATAAAGAAAGAAAAGAACATTTTGCAGTAATATCAAGATCCGGTTTTACAAATGAGGCGCAAATATTCGCAAAGCAGAATGGATTTTTGTTGTTTGAACTTGATGATTTTGGTAAGGTGACCTGAAAACATTTATTCCAAATTATTGTGTAAACAATTATTGTTATGACAATAATACTTTACACACGTTATCAGATGAGTCATACTGAAGTACGAGAAACTACACAGAACATCATAACGACCTACGCATCAATTCCGAATAAAAACAGACACCATATACTCCTATTTATCATAATACACCCTATATATTTTCCCTGCATTATCATCGCTCACAAAAAGCGACCCATCATCATTCATGATAATGTCCACCAGCTTTCCCAAAACATTGCTCTCCTTCAACCAGCCTGTGGCAAAATCATTTACCTCAAGGTCATTCATGTCAATGGTCACGATCTTGTAACCGGTAGGTTCCTTTCGGTTCCATGAACCGTGAAAAGCCACGAAAAGATCGCCCTGGTATTCTTCAGGGAACATATCGCCAAAATAGAACGTCAATCCAAGAGGAGCAAAATAATGCTGAAGGGGGGGCTTTGGCGTGTGTGTTCATCGTGAGTGGATTTTGAAAAGTGCCGCCTGCCTGTGAATCAATCACTTTCCCGCATTACAACATCTGCGTTTATCTGCGTCTATCTGCGGTTAAAATATGATGATAATGATTCAAAACAAGCATGAGCAATACCGAATCAACCGCAGATGCACGCAAATGCACGCAAATGCACGCAAATACGCTCCGCGCTGTTTTAGGTTAATTACAGTGGCGGATTGTATGTCAATTTATAACTCTGCGGCCCTCTGCGTGCTCTGCGGTTGAAATTTTGTTGTGTTTTCATTGGAATAACTGGATTTTGGAAAGCGCCGGCTGGCACTCAAGCAAATATCACGCTCAGGTATCCCTTTTATTAATGGATAAATACTTTCACCCAGCTTGGCTTTGGTATATATACAAAAAAAACAATTATGTTTTAAGAAATACTAAAGAAGAGGGTAGCGAAGTAGTGACAAATTGTCACAGGTTGAAATAGATTGCTTAGTCTACAAACCTTTGCGACCTGACACTCGAAGAGATCAAAATTGTTGGGAATTTTAATAAGGGGAAATAATATGGATTCAAAAGATGCACTTGTCGTTTTTGAGGGCGCGGAAATAAGAAGAACGTGGCATGAAGACCAGTGGCATTTTTCAGTTGTTGATATTGTAAGGGTTTTGACAGATAGTCCAAAGCCAAGACAATATTGGGGTAAAATTAAAGACAGAGAATTCCAACAACTTGAGTTGTCCCCAATTTGGGTACAACTGAAATTACCATCAGCGGACGGCAAGAATTACAACACAGATTGTGCCAACACCGAATCCATGTTCAGAATAATCCAGTCAATTCCCTCAAAAAAAGCCGAACCATTCAAAAGATGGCTCGCTAAAGTCGGTTATGAACGGGTGCAAGAAATCGAAGATCCCGAACTGGCACAAAAGCGGATGAAAGAGATCTATAAACAAAAAGGTTATTCTGATGAATGGATTGAAAAAAGAGTAAGAGGAATAGCGATAAGGGATGAACTTACCGACGAGTGGAATAAAAGAGGAATTGAAACAAAAATAGAATTTTCCATATTAACGGCTGAGATCTCAAAAGCTGCATTTGGCTTAACACCTAGCGAATATAAAACGTTCAAAGGACTGAAGCAGCAAAACCTCAGGGACCATATGAACGACCTTGAACTGATATTCAACATGCTTGGTGAGGCTTCCACTACTAAAATAGCCAGAAACAAAGATGCGCTCGGTTTTGATGAAAACAAATATGCTGCCAAAGAAGGCAGCACAGTAGCTGGGGTGGCAAGAAAAGAATTGGAAAAAAGAAGTGGTGAAAAAGTAGTTACACAAGAGAATTATCTTAATGAGCCTGAAACCAAAAAAAGGCTTGAAAGTAAGAAGAAATAGACCGCCTCGTCTACAAATTTTACGACATAATAAAGGAATAGTAGATGTGGCAAAAGATAAAAAATCAAAGTTCAAGGTACAGCCATTACTATAATTTCACATAAAGAAAATGATTTTATATCGCTTACTGATATGGTTAAGGATTTTGATGGCGGAGGTGCTCTAATTGAACAATGGCTTAAAAACAAAGATACTGTATTGTTTTTAGGGATTTGGGAGCAAATTAACAATCCTGATTTTAATTCCCTCGAATTCGAGGGAATTAAAAATGAGGCTGGACGAAACAGCTTTTACTTATCGGCTAAGAAATGGATAAAAGCCACTAATGCTAAAGGCCTTATAGCCAGCGCAGGGCGCTATGGTGGCACTTATGCTCACAAAGATATTGCTTTTTAATTTGGTTCTTGGCTTAGTCCAGAATTTAAATTGTATTTAATAAAAGAGTTTCAGCGCCTGAAAGAAGATGAAAATAGACGCTTGTCTTTAGATTGGAATCTTAATCGCACTCTGGCAAAACTCAATTATCGTATACATACAGATGCCATTAAGGTGCATATGATTCCGCCTTCTATTACTAAAGAGCAGGAGAGTTTTGTATATTCCAGCGAAGCCGATGTGCTCAATGTGGCCCTTTTTGGTAAAATGGCGAAACAATGGCGGGATGAAAATACTTCGCAGGAAGGCAATATCAGAGATTATGCCACAATAGAACAGTTATTGGTATTAACTAATATTGAAAGTATGAATGCCGAATTCATACGCATGGGTCTAACTCAATCTGAAAGGCTGCTTAAGTTAAACAACATAGCCATTATCCAATTACAATCATTAGTTGGTAATGCTAATATTAAAAAACTAAATCATGGTAATCAATGAAACTACAAAGAACATCAGAACGACCTACACATCAATCCCGATAATCTCACAAACCCGCGCTATACCCACATTCTTACAAACCACACCGGAAAGTATCTCATACACCTCCAATTCCGAATAAAAACAGACATCATACACCCCTACTTTTCATAATACACCCTATATATCTTCCCTGCATCATCATCACTCACAAAAAGCGACCCATCATCATTTGTGATAATGTCCACCGGCCTTCCCAATACATTCCCCTCCTTCAACCAGCCTGTGGCAAAATCATTTACCTCAAGGTCATTCATGTCAATAGTCACGATCTTGTAATCGGTAGGTTCCTTTCGGTTCCATGAACAACTCTGCGCTCTCAGCGTGCTCTGCGGTTGAAATTTTGTTGTATTTTCATTGGAATAACTGGATTTTGGAAAGCGCCGGATGGCACTCAAGCAAATATCATGCTCAGGTATCCCTTTCACTGATGGATTAATACTTTCACCCAGCTTGGGTTTGGTATATATACAAAAAAAACAATTAATGTTTTAAGAAATATTAAAGAAAACCATCTCGTCTACAAACTCTACGTACCTGACACCTGAAGAGATTAAAATTGTAGAGATATTTAATGAGGGGAAATTGGGTTATTATGGATTTAACTAATAATGAAAAAACTGGAATTGTGCTTTATGCCAATTTATTAGGCGATATTAAAAACCGCATTCGTCAAGCACAGGTAAAGGCCGTACTTTCAGCTAACGCCGAAATGATTATGATGTATTTGGATATAGGCAGTATAATTCATAAACGACAGCAACAGGGGGGATGGGGGGCGGGGATAATTCCTCGATTAGCAAATGATCTTCACAATGAATTACCTGAGATCAAAGGTTTTTCCGAGAGAAACATTAAGTTCATGGTACAATTTTACAAAGAATATGAAACAGGTATCACAATTGGGAAACAACCCGTTTCCCAATTAAAAAATATGAAACAGCTTGTTTCCCAAATCCCGTGGGGACATAATATCCTGCTTATGCAGAGGATAAAGGATAAATCAATACGTTTTTGGTACATGGATCAGATTCTACAGAACGGATGGAGCAGGGACACTCTGGGATTGATGATTAAAAGCGAGATTCATAAGCGTCAAGGGAGTTCTACAACCAATTTCAATTTCACTCTTCCTGATTTGCAGTCCGATCTTGCAAGACAATCCCTGAAAGACCCGTATATTTTTGATTTTCTGACACTGAGCGAGCCTTTTAGTGAAAGGGAGTTGGAAACTGAATTGATTAAATATCTTGAAAAATTCCTGTTGGAATTGGGGACAGGGTTTTCTTTTGTTGGAAGGCAGTATCATCTGGCAATCAGCGATAAGGATTTTTATATCGATTTGCTATTTTATCATCTAAAACTGCGCAGTTTTATTGTGATTGAACTGAAAAAAGGAGATTTTAAGCCGGAATATGCAGGTAAGATGAACTTTTATTGTTCTGCTGTTGATGATATTCTAAAGCATCCGACCGACAATGTTACCATAGGTATGATATTATGCCAGACAAAAGACAGAATTCTTGCCGAGTATGCTTTGGGTGACATAAATAAGCCCATCGGCATTTCCGAATATGAACTGACTCGTGCCCTGCCGGAAAACCTAAGATCCAGCCTGCCCAGTATTGAGGAACTTGAAGCAGAACTGAGCGGAATTCATCAGGAGGAAAGCGGCGAAGAGTGATGTATCGGAATGATTTAAGGTGAGTGTTATTCATGGGATGTGGTATGCATGTCAGCAAAAACGTCAGTGAATATGGAATAGCATTGCCTGAACGACCTACACATCAATCCCGATAATCTCACAAACCCGCGCCATATCCACCCTTACCAGACATCACGTACTCCTATTCCCATAACCCAAGTTTGACAGTTTTAATAATATAAGTGTCCTTAGTTTGTTTGGTGTTACAAAGCATGCAAACAAAACTAAGGACACTTATAATCATTTCAACTGTCAAAGTTGGGTATAAAAGATGACATGGAAACAGCTATTGCTTTATTTCATTTGCTAAATTCGATAATATCCCATTTTCTAGTTATTTTTAAGACGCAAATCAACGCTAATTCAAGGCTGCATCTGTGAATATCAACAGAAACATCCATGCGGGAATACATAAGATATCCCCCTTCATCTCAAACAAGTTTTTGGTAACAATCACTCCAAAATCCAGATCCTGTGCATCCATGAAATAACGGAGATTCTTGAAGTCGTGATCATAGACATTATTCTGGTATTTCACTTCTAATGGCACCACTTTTCCGCCGATATCCAGTACAATATCAACTTCATGCTTTTGCTTATCAGTGAAATAGGAAATGTCCCTTAAATCGGTGGATTGTTTGGATTCTTTTAAAGCAAGTAAGTTTGAATTTATCACAGATTCCACCAGTAATCCAATATTTTCATCTTTTATGCTACGGGTTTTAAGCAAGGCATTGCATAGTCCCGAATCGATAACAAAGAGTTTGCGATTTGAGCGTATTCGTTTTTTCACGTTTTTTGAGAAAAGGGATAGGCTTCCAATGAAATAGGTGGATTCAAGGTAATAGACCATGTTTATTACTGTATCTGTGCTGATGGAAAGTGCCTGTGCGATCCTATTGTGTGATGTGGTTTGGCAATTGTTTTGGGCAATATAAGTGAGTATATTTTCAAGATATTGGGGATTTTTCACTTTATAGAGTGTGGCAATGTCACGATATATCGTTTTTTCGACCACGTCACTGATAAGAAGGTTCTGCCATGTGCGTATGTCCTTTGCAGGGTGATATTCGGGATAACCGCCACTGAGTATGTATTCATTGAAATACAGTACCAGTTCATTTTGGAATTTTGTCAGTTCGAATATCGTATCCTTTACATCAAGATTAAAGATGTCCTTTTCGGAATAAGGCTCAAGAAGGTCGTTTCTCCCTTTAAATTTGATAAAATCCCTGAAATTAAGCGGCATGACCTTCAGTTCGGTTATCCTGCCAACAAGGGATTCTTTTGAGTGTTTCAAAAGATGTGTTGCACTTGAACTGGTGACTATGAATTTGATGTTGTATTTGAGGTCATAATATCTTTTAAGCCAAAGTGTCCAGTCGGGAAGGAAATGTATCTCGTCAATGAACACGTATAGTTTTTCAACTTCACGTATCGGTTTCTTGATGACTTTCTCCAGATATTCATCAATTATGGTCTTGAGCGGATCGTCCATCATCTTAACCAGTGGATCATCCATTGATATGAACAGGACATGCTCTTTTTTTGTACCGGATCGTAACAGGTGATCTATCAATTGATACATGAGGGTAGTCTTTCCCACCCTCCTTGGACCGATGACCGCAGTAATACGTTCCTGGTCAAGCAGTTCTATTAGTTGCTGTAATTCATCCCGTTGGTATTCCTGCAGGAATATGGGGTCAATGCTACCACTCATCCACCATTCATTTACTTCCGTGAGATATCCAACAGGTTCCATAAGGGGTAATATGGTGCCACATGCTTTTATATATTTCTACCATACTCGATGAAATGTGATACTTTTTATCGAGTATACTAGACAACTTGTATTTATCGACAGGAGTGGTGCGGTTTTATTGTGGTTATGACGGTTAACTTGTTGGATTGCATAAAAATTAAACTGTGTTAAGAATATTTAAGAATGGTTCTTTCACAACCACAATCCATGAATAACCGGACTTACAAGATAATCTTTATGAACCGGTTTATTGATCGAAACACGGAACTTGATTTTCTTGAGAGAAAATACGACTCACAGGGGTCTCAATTAATAATCCTTTATGGCAGAAAACGTGTTGGGAAAACCGAATTGATAAAGCAGTTCTGCAAAGGCAAGGACTCCATTTATTTCCTTGGTGATAAAAGGGGGACATTGTTAAACCTTGAACGGTTCGCCGAAAAAGCCGCCGACCATTTCGATGATGTTGTTCCGCGCGTGGAGAGTTTCTACAATCTTTCAAAATATCTCCTGCGCCAAATATCAGATGAAAAATACATCATTGTAATAGATGAATTCTCATACCTCATAGAACGGGATGATACAATACCTTCCGTTTTTCAGGTAATATGGGATGAATCCCTCAAAGGTAAAGACATAATGCTCATTCTTTGCGGATCATCCATTTCTATGATGGTGGAGGGGACACTCTCAGTGAAAATAACGCACTTGGCATCCTGAACGATCTGGTGGCGAAATCAGATTTTGTGCAGTGGAACAACGACGAACGAAACGAATACTTTGGTCTGGTTGCAAAAAGGATAGAAGGCAAGGATGCACTCAGGGAAAATGGATTTGTTGTGTTTGATCTGGATGATCTTTGAGAAATGATGATGTCCAGCACGACCTACGCCGCAAGGACGAGTGAAGTGTGCAGTAGTGCGGAATGAAGGAGTATAACTGTTTATCAAACTGCGCAGACGCTTCATTTTTTCTTCATCATATATTACTTTGATTAAAATGTCTTTTAATTTTATCAGTAGTATATCACTGATAACCTTAAGTACTTATTACTATTCACTGATACCCTCTTCTACACTCCCATCTTCATAAAACACAAATAGTCACATGCAGATTAATGGTGGACTGTGCCGCATGCGACGTATTATCGCATCAACATCAAGATTCACGAAACAATTGTAAAAAAAGAAAAAGCCTCGAGCGTGATTCGAACACGCGACCTAGTGATTACAAATCACTCGCTCTGCCGGGCTGAGCCACCGAGGCGCCATGAATGCAACTCATAGATACAATCATAGCAAATAAATGTTATGCCAGACGTAACCTATTCCAGAATAATCATGTGGCAGGAAATATCAAAGATCGGGAAAAAGCTTGTTGACCACGGGCTTGTAGAATCACACTTCGGCAACATCAGTGTGCGGATAGGCAACAAGATGCTGATAACCAGAAGTGGCAGTGCCCTTGATGAAATCACTGAGAACAGCGTGGTCGAAGTTGAACTTGAAGGCACATCAGGACTTGACATGATCGCATCATCCGAAGCCATCGTACACCGTGCGATCTATAAAGACACATCCGCACTTGCCATAATACATGCGCACTGCCAGTTTGCAGTAACGCTTTCATTGCTTGCGGATTCGGATTCTATCGTACCTGTTGACAGCGAAGGACAGTATTTCCTGCACGAAGTCCCCATCGTAAAGGGCGGCATCGGCACGCCTGAACTTGCAAAGAACACCGCGCGCGCGTTAGCTGAACACAAAGGCGCGATTATCTATAGTCACGGCACATTTGCGACTGGTAAAATACTCGAAGAAGCGTATGTGGTCACAACACAGATCGAGCACTCATGCGCGATCAAATATCGGTATGATATGGCAATGAAATAATGTTGTATGTTTACAAAAGCATTAAATCAAACAAGTACCATCTAAAATAACACATGACCTTCAATTACCTACGCCCATTCGCCTCAAAATTCATTGAACCTATGGCAAAAGCATTTGCAAAAGCAGGCATATCTCCTAACGTAGTTTCAATCATATCACTCATATTTGCTGCAATGGCAGGGCTATACTTCTATTACGCAGATGGCAACCCCAAAATTGTGCTTATTGCAGGAATATTTGTATTCCTCAACTCATTTCTCGATGCAATGGATGGCGCAATGGCCAGACATCTCAAAATAGCAGGTGCAAAAGGCGATTTTCTGGACCATGTGATCGACCGATATTCAGATGTGTTCATCATATGCGGCATATTCCTGGGGGGGCATGTTGACTGGAAGATCGGAGTCGTCGCAATTGTCGGAGTCCTGCTCACCAGTTATCTCGGGACACAGGCACAGGCACTCAATATCGGAAGGTACTACGGCGGAGTGATGGGACGAGCTGACAGGCTCATACTGATAATATTGGCATCCATCATATATTTTGTATATCCGGTTTGCATTTCAGGTTTTTCAGCACTTGGCTGGGTAATGGTTGCAATAGCAGTTGGAAGCCACATCACAGCACTGCAGCGCATCATTCATATCTGGAAGAGCCTATGATCTCTCTCAAAAAAAGATGCGCCGCTTGTATGTGACTTTTTGTTTTTGGATAACTTAATGTAGCAATAAATCCATTTGAACATTTATGCCAATGCCAACTAAAGGATATGAATATCTGGAGCACACAGCCGATGCGAAATTTAGGGCATATGGCAATACACTGGAAGAAGCGTTCCAAAATGCTGGTGTTGCCATGTTCAACGTGATGATCAATACCGGCGGAATCTCGGATGAGGTCTCGGAAAAAATAGAACTCACATCAGAAGACCTTGATGGATTGCTTGTAGACTGGCTATCGGAACTGCTCTATCTATTCGAGGTCGAACAGGTGGTATTTGGAAAGTTCAAAATAGATGGCATAACAGAAAAGGATGGAAATTACTCACTCTCGGCTATCGCTTATGGTGAATCTCTCGACCTATCGCGACATAAGTTTGGCACCGAAGTAAAGGCAGTTACCTACAACAGTTTGAAAGTAGAAGAAATAACGGATGGTTGGGTTGTGCAGGTTGTAGTGGACACGTAACTAAACTATACTTGTAATTGTTCACAATTCAAACGACATGTTCATACATATTATCTACATATTATCATCATACATATAGATTTGAACTAAAAACGGGTGGGAGGAACCAACATGACAGATGAGACCAAGACAACTGACGCTTTTGATCTAGTTACAAAAATCGATGACAATACATGGGAAGTACCTACAGATTACAAGCTGGGCATGAGAGTCCCTGGGCGCATCTTTGTATCGGAAACTTTGATGCACGGGCTTGAAAAGCAGACTCTTGATCAGGTTGCGAACGTTGCGACCCTGCCTGGAATACAGAGATACTCCATGGCAATGCCGGATGCACATCTTGGATATGGTTTTCCTATAGGGGGAGTTGCCGCATTCGATAAGGAAGAAGGTGTGATCAGTCCCGGCGGAGTAGGGTTTGACATAAATTGTGGGGTCCGTCTTATCAGAACGAACCTTCAGGAAGAGGACGTGCGTCCGCATATTAAAGAATTGATGTCCAGACTTTTCCGCGATATTCCATCGGGTGTCGGCTCAAAAAGCAGGATCCGTGCATCTGACAGTGAACTTGATGATGCATTTATAAATGGCTCTCGCTGGGCTGTTGAAGCCGGGTATGGGGTTGAGGCTGACATTGAACACTGTGAGGGTAGTGGTTTTATCGAAGGCGCTGATCCGGCTAAGGTGAGCGATAAAGCTAGAAAACGCGGCAAGCCGCAGTTCGGGACACTTGGAAGCGGTAACCATTTCCTTGAAGTCCAGTACGTAGACAAACTATACGATTCCGATGTAGCATCTACATTTGGTCTTGAGGAAGGGCAAGTAACGATCATGATCCACTGCGGCTCCCGAGGGGCAGGACACCAGATATGCACCGATCATCTGCGTGTACTTTCACAGGCTGTGAAAAAATACGGCATCGATCTGCCGGATAAGCAACTTGCCTGTGCGCCTGCACAGTCAACTGAAGCCCAGAATTATTTCAAGGCAATGGCATGCGGTGCCAACTATGCATGGGCGAACCGTCAGGTCATAACACACTGGACACGTGGGGTGTTCGAACGTTTCTTTGGCAAGGACATGGACGACCTTGGCATGGACCTTGTCTATGATGTTGCTCACAATGTCGCGAAACTTGAGGAGCACATGATCGACGGCAAGAAAAAAGAAGTGTACGTGCATCGAAAAGGTGCTACCCGCGCATTCCCGCCCGGGCACCATGATGTGCCGAATGCTTACCGCGCCGTTGGGCAGCCTGTTCTTATACCGGGCAGTATGGGAACTGCATCGTATGTGTTACATGGGACAGAAGCGGCAATGGACATCTCGTTTGGAAGCGCATGTCATGGAGCCGGGCGCGTGATGAGCAGGTCACATGCAAAGCATGAGTTCTATGGCGAAGATGTCAGGAAAAGTCTTGAGGCAAGAGGGATAACTGTAAAGGCTACGCATCCGTCTGTGATTGCCGAGGAGGCACCGGGCGTGTATAAATCCAGTAGCGAAGTGGTGAATGTGGTGCACAATGTGGGGATTGCCAAAAAGGTTGCACGTGTCTTACCTATTGGGGTTGCTAAAGGTTAGATCACAAAACTTTCAGTTTTCCCATTGGATATGGATGATAATAAAAAAGTGATATGAATGGGGAAACGGGCCATTTTAGTTGAGGGGATGAATGGTTTGCTTGATTACAGTAATTCTTTTGAATATACTTTACAAGCAGCTACTCCCGTTTCCTCTACAATATGATTGGTTATTATATTATTTAAAGGTGTTCGAAATTGTTTAAATACCGCTCAGGATTAAAAATAGGATTTTCCTACTAGATTGACCGTTATACATTTAACGTCCATCTTTCATCTAACATCTATGGAACGCAGCAAAAAACACCTTGCGCAAGTAAGGACAATGGCGGATTACCAATTTGGTAAAGGTTGTGGTGTGACACTTTTTCCAGACGATGTCATTTTCCAGTTGTCAAAGACAAAACGCGTGCGACAGATCTTACATAAAGACAAGCGCATTGCAACTGTCAGGGCAAGGGATGGTATGCTCACATTGAGCCTGTATGGTGCAGAATTGGTGAAGGGTTGTGTCCCAAAAGATGCTCTTAAGGTTGTTGTCTGTGAAGATGCCGTGCCCTTTGTATCCAAAGGAAAGACTGCATTTGCAAAGCATGTTGTTGATATTGACAAAAACCTTCGTGCAGGCGAGGAAGTGTTAGTGGTCGATGAGTCGGGAGAACTCATAGCCACAGGGCAGTTGTTACTCTCACCGGATGAAATATCTGTTCTCGATAAAGGTGGGGCAGTTGATATACGGTGGGGCAAAAACCAGTGAATTATTTAATATTTGGATCTTAAATTTTAAACGTTGATAAATCTATATATATTAATTATCATATCAATGTATGAGAATGATTCAAATTCATATTAAAAGTCCTCAATCTGGAGTGTGAAACAATCGCAGAAGATGAATTTTTAAAAACATTTGTGATTCCCAACAATACAAGAATGGAGGAACACACAATAGTTGTGGATGGGGATATTGTTGTTGGCAATCATTCAGATATTAAATACGGGCTGATAGCAAATTCTGCGATACTTGGTGAGAGGGTACAGGTCAGTGGCGATGTGGCTGCCGTGTCCGATGTACGGATAGACATGTGGTCACAGATAGGTGGCAATGTCAAAACAGATACTAATGCTTATCTTGGAGAATTTGTTACAATTAACGGTAAACTGATCGTAAAAGGCGATCTCGATATTGGTAACGATGTAAAGATCAATGGCGGATTTGAAGCGAAAGGCTGGATCGTTATCAGGAATCCGGTTCCTGTCATGGTTTATCTGTTCCTGTACATCAGTGAATTGTTGCGACTTGGAAAAGACGAGGAAGTTGAGAAGGCGCTTGATGAGATATTTGAGGATAATTCTGAAATTATCAGTGATGCGGCGATGATCGTTCCAAACGGTTCAAAGATATCTGTTGATTCCATCCGAGTTCCTGCACACGCTGTGATCGGGAATGAGTGCCGGCTTGTTGGTAATATTCGTGCATCATCTCTTGAAATGGGGGATGACACAACATTGTATGGCAGTATCAGGACAATTGATGATGTGGCGATTGGTGAGGATAATACGATCCATGGTAATCTTATTTCAAGAGGTAATGTGCATATTAGTAAAGGCAGCCATATTCTTGGTGAGATCAATGCGGATTCCATTACCATTCATGAAAGTGCGAGAGTGGATGGTATAATGCGTGCTACCGGTGGGATCGAATTTGAGCGCGACGAGGAAGAAACAGTCAGTGAACGTGAATTGATGGAATTGGATGTTTGAATCACCTATTCAAAAAGGGATAATCTTTTATTCTTGAAATACGTGATGCATTTATCGTAATATGGATGTTATTATAATCTCATATGTACGCATATAATTAGGATATATTTTAAAAATGGTGAACCATGGCTGATGTTTTAATTTTTGATTTAATAGATCTGGTTGTGCGATTGTTACTTGTAGTTTTATTTGTACAAATTTCAAATCTACTCCGGGTTACGGATGCAGATGTCATCAGGTCACGATTATTTTTACAATTTGAAAGAATAAAACGTTTTTTCAATCTTCTGACAATTGGCGGGGTATTCTTTTTAGCAGCGGCATTGTTGCATATGGCAGAATTATTGCATTTGATAGATGGAAATCTTAATGTTGTGGAAGGTCTTTTCATAACTATATTCCAAATACTTACACTCACACTTCTTTATTACATCCATGATGCACTAAAATCTCCAAAACGAGGCGTGTTGTAATGGTAACAACAAAAGAGATGCTTGATAAGATCCTCTCCGATCTTGAATCGGCTGGAGGTGTAGAGCTTTCAGCTATTGTTTCAAGGCACGGTTTACTGATGGTGTCAACAGAGAGTGGAACACTTAGCAGTGAGGCTTTTGCAGCACTTACAGCAACTCTTTATATGTCAGCCGAATCAACAACAACACGTCTTAGTGATGAAATACCTAAATCTATTATTGTGGAAACCGGAACGAAACACGTTATTACGGTTGAAGCCGGTCCAAAAGCACTGTTAGTGGTTTTAGCGGACAATGCAGGCAGTCTTGGTCTAATCCTTAATGACATGAAATCAGCAAGTGAAAAAATTGCCAAGATACTTTAACTGGCAATACATATTAATTTTAGACTTAGCTTATACTATAGAATACAATTATACATTTATTATTGCAATTACAGGTGGTTATTTGACTGAATATATTTCTTCAAGATCAACATCAGATTATGGATCGATCGTGAAAAAAGATGTGCAGTATGTGATGCAAACATACACGCGGCAACCAATGGCACTGGAAAGTGGCAGTGGCTCTGTTGTTTTTGATACAACAGGCAAGGAATATATTGATTGTGTTGCAGGCATTGCAGTGAACAATGTAGGACACTGCCATCCTCTTGTTGTAAAAGCGATACAGCAGCAGGCAGAACGATTGATCCATGTGTCGAATCTGTATTATACCGAGGTTCAGGCAAATCTTGCTGAGCAACTTGTTTCACTTAGCGGCATGAGTCGTGCATTTTTTTGCAATTCCGGAACTGAGGCTGTTGAAGCGGCTATGAAACTTGCCCGTATTACGACAAAGAAGACGGATTTTGTTGCAGCTGATCATTCATTCCATGGACGCACGATGGGTGCGTTGAGTGTCACACATAAAGAAATGTATAGGAGTCCCTTTGAACCACTGGTGAGGGATGTTACATTTGTGTCGTACAATGATGCAGAAGCTATTGCCAGTGCAATTACAAAGGACACGGCAGCGGTTATCCTTGAACCGATCCAGGGCGAGGGCGGTATAAATGTCCCGTCGGACGATTATTTGAAAGCGGTTCGTGAGATATGCGATGATACCAGTACTCTTTTGATATTTGATGAAGTGCAGACCGGTTTTGGCAGGACAGGTAAGTGGTTCTGCAAGGAGCATTTCGGGGTTGAACCTGATATTATGACTATGGCAAAGGCACTTGGAGGGGGCTTCCCAATGGGTGCAATTGTTGCAAGTGATGATATTACGTTTGGCAAGAGTGAACATGGTTCAACTTTTGGTGGGGATCCACTGGCATGTGCTGCATCACTTGGTGCGATCGAGGCGATACGCGAAGAGAAGCTTGTCGAACGTTCGAGAGAGATGGGTGAATATTTTCTGAAGCGGCTTGAAACTCTTACGCGTGATGATGTGGTTGAGGTACGCGGCAGGGGATTGATGATTGGTGTTGAACTCAACACCAAATGCGCAGATATTGTTGATTATGCACGCGAGCATGGCGTGCTACTGAATTGCACATCGGATTCGGTGATACGCATTGCACCACCGCTCGTGATCACAAAAGAACAGATCGATATGGTGGTGGATGTAATTGAGCAGGCTTGAGTTGATCAAGGAAGAGATCTTCGCCATCAATGAATATGTGCCCGGTAAATCGATCGAAGACATTGCGCGTGCGTATGGGCTTGACCCGGATTCGATAATCAAGTTAGGCTCGAACGAAAATCCGCTTGGTCCTTCACCAATGGCGGTCGAAGCGCTTATCGAGCATGCGCCAAAGGTAAGTATATACCCGTCGGCGGATGCAAATGAACTAGTTAATGCGCTGTCAGGATATACAGGATTTCCTGCGGGCAATATTGCTGCGTCAGGTCCCGGGATGGATGGTTTGATCGACGGGTTGATGCGGTTAATTATTACGCGCGGAGATGAGGTGATTATTCCTACGCCGACGTTTTCATATTATGAAATTGCGGCACGGGCGAATGGTGCTGTTCCTGTGTTCGTTAAGCGGGATGAGGATTATGCTGTGGATGTTGAAGCATTGCTGGATGCGGTGTCGTCACGCACCAAAGTGATTTTTTTATGTTCACCTAACAACCCGTCCGGGAATTTGGTGCCAGAGGCTGATGTACGTGTGATTGCAGAGTCCACGCGCGGTCTTGTATTTGTGGATGAAGCGTATGTGGAGTTTGCAGACAAAAGTCTTGCGCATCTTGTGAATGATTATGACAATATTATAGTTGGAAGAACTTTTTCAAAGGCGTTTGGTCTGGCAGGTCTGCGCATCGGTTATGGGATTATGCCGCAGTGGCTGAAGTCTGAGTATATGAGAGCTGCAACACCGTTTAATGTGAGCAGGGCAGCGATTGCCGCGGGTGTGGCTGCGCTATCGGATGTGGGGCATCTGGAAAAGAGTATCGAGCTTGCACGGGGAGGAAGGGAGTATTTGAAGGCACACATTCCGTTTGAGGTATATAATTCGCAGGCGAATTTTGTGATGGTGAATGTGGCGCTGCTTAAGGCTAAGGATGTTTGCGATGGGTTGCTTGAGAAGGGGATTATTGTGAGGGATTGTTCGTCGTTCAGGGATGCAGGAGAGTCGCTGATTAGGGTTACTGTTGGGACGAGGGGGCAGAATGAGAGGGTTGTTGAAGGGTTTGGTGTGGTTTAAGGTTTAGTTGCGGCGGCGGTGTTTTTTTTGTTTTTTCATGTCGTTTACGGAAAGCCATGTGTATGCGACGAGACAGATGACGAATATTAGAAGGCCGAGTTGTTTGCTGCCTCTCATTATGGACTGCATGAATCCAAATTCGCGGGCGTAGGTTGAGGAGATCTGGGTATTCAGGAAGTAATGTCCGACTGACTTTATCACTATGGGTTGTCCGCCGATTGTTATTGCTTTTGCATGAATCTGTTCGGGGCGGACGACCCAATAATCAATGGCACCAGCATCACCTTTAGTTTTTATGCCTTCTGGAGTTACGCTGTAGACTCTATGAGTTACAATTTGATCTTTGCCTATGACTGCAAGGCCGAACATAATAATGTCGCCTTCGTGAGGTTCGACATCGAATGTTTGCATCAGTATCAGGTCACCAGCTTCGAATGTTGGGCGCATGCTGTTTGAAACTGGTACTGTGAAGAATACGTAATTGTATAAAATAAAACTAATTATCAAGGTTGTCAATAATGTAGTTAACAGGTTTTTGGTAGCGATTTTAGCTTTAAATGCAATTGCATGATTTTTCAAATGAAAATCAACATCATTTTTGCGCGTCAAAAAGCGTTTTATGGGGTAAATCCATTTTGTATTTTGTATTGTTGCTTTACCAGTGGCTTGCAGGTAGACTATCAGCAACACAAGAAATGTAAGTCCTGCAGTATATATTATTGTATTTTGCATACGATATTAAAATACGTTCTTCTTAATTATACACTTTATGCCCACCGCACGCTAATACGTTCAACATTATTTAACTGTCCCTGTGCATCAATAAATTCAAGTTTGACTAAAATTGATTCGTTAGATGATTTGGGCAATATCTTTCCATCTTCAAATGTGAGAGTGAGTGTATAATTTCCTGGTCCATTATACGGCGTGGATGCAATATATGATATTTTATCTTTATTGTAAAATGCTATGCCTGTTATATATGGGGGGGCTTCTACCTTGTCATGTCTTGTTTGTTTTAGCAATGGCAAGTATTCGATATGCCTATCAGTTTTTTGTAGATCTAATGTAATTTTCCCATCATTTTCATATGCAAACATATTTAAATGCATCACGGGAGTTTTCTGATTAATCTTCTTTATGTTATCCACACAACCTGTAGTTGTTATGGTTGACAAAAATAGAAGCAGAATGAGAATTTTATACAATTTCATAAAAAAGAATAAGGCTATTGAGATAGCCTTATTGCGCGTCAGAGTACATCCATTCCGTAGTTGAGGTACCATTGCTTATGTAAATGATGCCTGAACTATCATTATGTGTACTCAGAGAAGAGCCTGCTATACTTACAACTGCTCTTGTATGGCAAGCAATGCAAACAGCATCATTGTCAGCAAGTCCACCATTACTTCCAGTGGTATTTACAATAAGCATTCTGTGAGCTTCACCTGACATTGAAAGTTCTGCTGATACATTAACTGAACCTCCGTTAGCATCTTTTGTAGCGGCTTGATATGAAAATGGGTAGCTGTGACAGTCAATACAGTTTACACTTACACCAGCTGCATGTGCATCAGTTGTATCAGTGCCTGTCCCATTTCCTATAACATCAACTGCAAATCGTCCACCTACAGTACCAGCATCGCCATAATGGCATGATTTACATGTAAGGCCAGTGTGTGCACTTCCATTTGCAATTGTTGCAGCTATTTCATCCCCGGCACTACCAGAATGGCACTTTCCACAATCGACTTCAGACCCTTGTACAAAGTCATGTGATCCCGAATATAATGCAAGGGTTGATGGCAATACGAACATTCCTACTGCAACAACCGATACCATTAACAAAATTATTTTCCCATCCATTATAAGTTCCTCCATGTATGCTATTTTTATTATTACTTTACGTATATTATTTATTTCAGGCAATATATACTTATCGATACTTTCAGTAATTCCGATCGAGAATATCCAATTACCTTCCAAAACCCCCACTTTTAATCTGACAACACAATAAGCATTAAATATTAAAAGTAATTATACATTACTATAATTTGGATATGGCAAATTGTAAATTATGGTGGTATAACATGGGTTTAAAAAAGAAATATGTATTATTAATTTTATGTGCACTAACTTTAGTCAGTATTTCGTTTGCATCTGCACAGGTTAACATAAGTGTCGTTGAATGTTCGACATGTCACGATGATATAACATTTAATGCATCGCCTGTTGTTAGGGGTGACACTTGTGTTAATTGTCATGCAAGCTCTTTATTTGCATCTAATCATAAGGAGGAGAATTTTGCATACACTGAATATGGATGGTTCAGAACAAATTCATCCATGAATGCTTCCGCACCAGATATTCATGATACTATGCATAAGGACAAATATGTTAATTGTGATTCTTGTCATGTAACAAGTGAATGTACCAAATGTCACAATCAGGATGATGTATTTCATGCGACACATGGCTCAAATACTGCATCATATTCGTGTGGTTCAGAATCATGCCATAATCTTTACACTTTCCAATATGGTTCCTATACTAATATAGATGCATGGGTAATAACGCCGTCTCCTGCCTGCGAAAATTGCCATAACGATGTTGTATCGGTTTCTCGCCACGACATCGCTGGTGTCCACCAATCCGATCTTACTCCTGAATGCCAGACATGTCACTCTGACTATTTACCAGACACCCATGCAGACATAGCAAATCTTAGTTATAGCGGCGATTCATGTGCAGTGTGCCACCAGAGCATGGATTCAGCAGTGATATCTGCAATAACGAATAATGATACAAGCTGTGCATCGTGTCACACTTTACACGGCGACATTACAGATATCCATACTCTCAATACCACAACATCAACATTGAAGTGTCCAGATTGTCATCAGAATACATATTTGCCAGAACTGCACAACAATTTTTCGGTTATCAACAACCTTCCTACAAATTGTTCTGTGTGTCATAGTAATGCTAATATAACCATTAGTAGCGCAACTGCCGAGTGTACAACTTGTCACGATTCTCAACTGGACGAACCGCATTTGAATGCAAATCACACTTCTGTTGCAGAATGTATAATCTGCCATGATGCAGACCTGTCAATAGAGCATTTTGACAATTGCAGCGTATGTCATACCAACCCTACAAAGGTCGATATAGATTCTGCAACCAATGATTGTGCATCATGCCACGTTGACCAAAATGTTGGATTCCATACTAATATGAGTGCCAAACACACACGAACATCCACTTGTATCAATTGTCATAAAGATTCGTATCTGCCAGACTTGCATAACGATTTTGCACTTGCAAACGAAATGACGAATTGTACAATTTGTCATGACAATACAAAGGTAAACACTGACAACGCAACATCAGATTGCATCACCTGTCACGGTCAACAACTTCCGACACAGCATGCAAATGAAGTGGCAAAACACACTACAGATGCTTGTGCAGAATGTCATGGAAGTGTTTATGGGTCATATTTGCCAGATACACACAATGCCACGGAGGAAAACGGCAGGTGTGACCTTTGCCATAGCAACGTGGCAATCAACATGTCAATTTCAACATCTAATTGTACTTCATGTCATGGTCCGCAAGTGAATGAACCTCATTATAATGCGTTAGAAAAACATAAATTTGAATCACCAGTAGAGTGTTTGGTATGTCATGACCGATACATTCCAACAGCACATACAGATCAGTATGGCAATACGAATTGTTTAATATGCCATGGAAACAATCCAGCCATCACGTATTTACCTACTGACAAGAACTGCAGTTCATGCCATGGTGCACAACTTCCAGCAGAGCATGGCGATTTAACTGTTGTACATACAGCAGCTGCAAGTCCTGGGTGTGTAAGATGTCATAATACAAAAAATGTATCAACAATACACAATAATGTATGTTCAACTTGCCATGGCAGCATATTGATTTCAATATTGCCCTCCACAGTTGAATGTAATGAATGTCATGGTGCAAATGCACTATTGCCGGCTCACAGTTCACGTGGCAATCCAAAACGCTAACTGAAATTGTAGGCACAAAATGATATGATAATTTCACAGGCAGTTGTCAGTGGATGGTCTATATCAAACTTCACAGGTTGTGACGATTGTCATAGAATGTGTGGATGATGGGGTCAATTACGCTTAAGCAATATGGTAAATTCACGAGTGAATGCAATATTAAAATCATGGTGATCTGTGTTTCCTACGTTACGAATTGTTGGTCAATCACTCATATCTAGCAGATCAAATGAAAGGTGTCGGTGAGGTGCCGGAAGAGATCTCAAAACTTCTTGTTGACATACTGGATGATTCAGAGGCAAGTTAGGTACATTTATATAAATAATCAGGTAATTTATTCATTATACTTTATCTATAAAACATCCTGGTCATTTATATGAATAAAAAAAGTGGATCGCTTATACTTCTAACTGTTTTTATTGTTTTAGCAGGAGTATTTGGCGTAAGCGCTTCTTTGGCATATATGGAAAATCCAAACGTATGTTCCAAATGTCATGCAATGGAGCCATTCTATAAATCGTATTCAGATCCAGAAGATTATATTCTCATTCAGACTCATAAGAACGAAGGTATCACCTGCATCGATTGTCATTCTCCTTCCGGGCGTGAGAATTGGGATAAAGTGCGAACGACAATACTGAAGAAAATGGTTTCGTACGTTTATATCGGGAATGTTACAGCAGATACATCAATGCTTAAGCCGGATTGTACAAAATGTCATGATATTGATACCACATTTAGTGTTACAGAAATAAACCCTCATGGGGGTGTACAAAGCTGTGAGGTATCCTGTCATCTTGTGCATGAAGATCTTATATTAGGGGATTTTGTGGAAATGGATTGTGCAGAATGTCATGTTGAACCTGATGTAGGTGGGAAGCACGCTAATGTGGATTGTGTGGGTTGTCATCCAACACACGGGCGGATTCCCTCCTGTACAGGTTGTCACGCTTTGCATGATGGTTCAAATTTGAGAGTTGAGAACAGTGAGTGTTTGGAATGTCATGGTGGAAGTGCACATACGATTGCGGTTGGTACTTATGATGCAAGTTCGACAATTTCTACAGCAACATGTGGGGCATGCCATGATGAGCAATATCTTAAACTTGGTAACAGCATGCATGGGAATATGGGCACATGTGTTGGTTGTCACTCATCACATGGTAAAATAAATCCATGCCTTGATTGCCATTACTCAAATCACATGGGTGCTCATAGTTTATTGGATGAATGTCTCGCTTGTCACAACGTTGGCGGTGGCATACATAAAGCCTGCACCGACTGCCACATCCAAGACCCACACACAATCTAAAAAAACTATTCCACACTTAAAATTCGCATCAATGGATACTCAAGCCCCTCATCATACTCAAGCGCAACCCGCGCCCGCACCGAACCATGCCGGACACCTATCCTGACATCAAGCATACGTCCCTCAAGTTCACAGTACCCGAACTCATCATTCAAATTTGAGCGCACCATATCCCTGTCGATTGAAACTGTTATATCTTCAACAAACGGCTGAACTGAAATACTCTGCTCGATCGCATTTTCAAGGCTCTCCACAGTCTTAAGGTTCACAGGTGAACCTGTAAACTGGTGATACAGAGCCCCGAGTTTGATCCCTGCCTCAAACAATGCGTTGTCCCTGTCTGTAATATCGTTATTTGGACTCATTTTAATTCCCATTGAACATTTTATTGGTTTTTATCACAGGAGATGCTACGTATATTGCCATTGCAATGAAAAGCACAAGTGAAAACGATGGCGTATACTTCATGTTTATGAAAAACGATGGAATGACCAGTCCAAAGACCACAGACACTGGTGCCATGGTTCTCATATTGCTTAATTTTGGATATGTAAATGTGCTGATCATGAGAAGCGAAAGAATGAGCACAAGAGCGATTACTGAGTAGGCACTTATGTATTTTTCATCTATGAGCAGATATGATGCTATCATAACGCATCCTGCTGTGATGGGGAGTCCCTCAAAATCAGTGATGGTTTTTTGTATCGAACTGAATCTGGCAAGCCTGAGGATCCCGCAAACAACATAGAAACTGACTGCCGCACCTATTATATATGGATGTAGCGCGCTATATGCGGAATATACAACAAAAGCAGGAGCCACGCCAAAAGATATCACATCTGCAAGTGAATCCATAGCTCCGCCAAATTCACTGCTTGTGAGGCGGCGCGCAAGATAACCATCAACGCCATCGGCAACGGCTGCCACCAATAGCAGTATACATGCAAGGTCGTAGCGTCCATTGGATGCTGCAACCATTGCACCCATCCCGAACAGTGCATTTGATAGTGTAACTATGTCCGGGATCTTGAGTGTCTGTAACATATTATTCTCCTCTATTGTATGCGTTTTTTATTGCGATTACAGTCTCACCGGCGTATACATTGTCTCCCTTTTTGCATGAGATCTCAAACGCTTCTGGAATTGTAACATCAACACGTGAACCAAACCGTATCATACCAAACCTCTGGCCCTGTTGCGTGATGTCACCTTTTTTTACATATGTGACGATCCTGCGTGTGATAGTACCTGCGATCTGCGTAACACTCACTTCGCCATGTTCGGTATCCAGGATTATTTTGTTGCGTTCGTTCCTATCGGAATCTTTACAAAACGCTGGGATATATCCTCCCTTCTTGTGTTCGATATTGCGAATTGTACCTGCAAGTGGTGTCCTGTTCACATGCACATTCTGGAAGTTCATGAAAATACATACAGTCCTGCCGCGGATGTCTATCACTTTTCCGTCAGCAGGTGCAACCATGCAGTTCTTGCACATCTTGATATTTCGTTCAGGGTCCCTGAAGAACCGTAAAAGGAATACACAGAACATGACTCCCATGTATGCTGCAAATTCCATGTATGGATCTTTGATAAAATATGCACCGGCTCCGCTTATGGTGGTGAATATTAAAACTGCAACAATCCATGGGGTAGAACCTTTTGCGAGCATTTAATGGTTCCCTGTAACTTTTTGAACAACATTGTGCAGTCGTTCAGTTATCAATTGCCATAACCCGTCTATCAATTCTAATAGTTCGGGCAATATCTTCAGTACCGCATAGGCTATGAAAAAGAGTGCAATCCCTGATCCTGCTTTTGCAATTATGTGGTGTGCAATATCGAAACTGTTGGCGCCAAACCATTGTTCCCCGTATGCGATTATGACAAACACATCGCGTATAAGATTTAAGCCATATATAACTGGCACAGATACTAAAAAAGCAGTTGCAAGACGCTTTGTTGGTGCATTTACAGAAATAATCAAGCCTGTGAATAATGCAATGCTCTCTATCGCAGTGCAGGCTAAGATAATCTTAACCCTGTATCCATTAAGTGATATCATGTCCCATGATTCGCGCAGCGCCGGATAATTCAATAGGTTAAGCATCCACATAACCTGATTTGTGACCTCAGAGATGATCCACGTATTCAGCGTGGGCATCTGTGCAAAAGGGAAATAGAACAGTGCTCCAATTGCGGTTGCACTGGTTGCCATTGAGGTGACGTTAACAGTACTACCGATGGTGAGTTCGGTGTTTTGATAATCTTTAAAATATCCTTTTACCATAGAGTGTGCTAACATAAGACAAAATGCCGCAACTGTGAGTGTTAAGACTACGTTGACATAATCGTTGATCCCAAGGTAATGAATTGGCTGGTATGTCCAGTGTATGGAAAAAAATCCCCATCCGAGTCCGCCAATCAAATTACGGATCGTTTGGCGTTTTGGGAGAATCGAAGATATAACCATCAACGCAACTGCTATCCATATTACATTTTCCATCATTTTTTAAGCACCTTTTAATAGGTATTTCTCTTATAATATAGATTATTCGTATAAAGGTTTTGTTCGAATGGTGCCTATTACCCCAAAATTGACTGTTGATGCCGTAATAATCTTAAATGGTAAGATTGTACTCATCAAGAGAAAGAACCCGCCGTATCAGGGCAATTTTGCATTACCAGGAGGTTTTGTAGAAATTAGCGAGACCACTGAAGAGGCGACTGTGCGCGAAGTGCATGAGGAAACGGGTCTTTCAATAAAAATCATTAAGTTACTTGGCGTATATTCTGACCCATTGCGCGACCCGCGCGGACATACGGTGTCAATTTGTTACCTTGTATCCGGCGAAGGCGAACCAAAGGCAGATTCGGATGCAGAGGATATCGGACTTTTTGATATTACAGATATGCCACAAATGGCGTTTGACCATAATATGATAATAGATCATGCAAGAGATGATATTGATGCAATTTTGTCCAAAATGTAAAAGTATGATGTTTCCGGCGAAAGGCGGATTGGAATGTAAGAAATGCGGTCATGTGCTGGATAAAAAGGAAAAAGGTGAAGCCCTTGTTTCCAAATCCAAGCGAGATGAACGCGAGGTGATCGTTCTTGACAATAACGAAGCTCAAGGTCTTCCTACGACGCAAATACGGTGTCCAAAATGCGAGCACAATGTTGCATACTGGTGGTTGCGGCAACTCCGGTCGGCCGATGAATCGGAAACACGTTTTTTAAAATGCGTCAAGTGCAGTACAACATGGCGTGAATACGACTGAGAATGTTGATAAATAGTATTGCAACTCTTACGAGAAAAATCTCCCTCCGGTCGATTTGACTCGAACTATATATTTAAAAAATATACACTATGGAAAAACAAGGACACTTATATAACTTAATGGACATAATGAAGTTGAAATTCAAATTATTTGACGGAGAATTTACATGTTCAAGGCAACAATTGATGCAAATCTTCTAAAGGATTCGATCGAATCATTATCGGTACTTGTCGATGAGGCAAGGTTCAGGATATCTCCAGAAGGAATCGCAGTAAGAGCTGTGGATCCTGCAAACGTTGCAATGGTCAGCTTTGACTTACCAGCCAGCGCATTTGATGGATTCGAGGCTGACGATTCTGAGATTGGGGTGGACCTTAACAAAGTGACTGATATTTTAGGTGTGATCGATAAAAACGAAAAGGTTTTGATGGAACTTGATGAGATGTCACAGAAACTCTTACTACAGATTGGGGGACTGTCATATACAATTTCATTACTTGACCCGTCAACGATCCGCGCTGAGCCAAAGATCCCGCAGTTAGAGTTGCCGGCAGAGGTGGTCTTAAATGGTACAGACCTGCGCAAGGCTATAAAGGCTGCTGAAAAGATCAGTGATCATATGTTGCTTGGTGTTGAAGGGGATGTATTTTTCATGGAAGCGGAAGGTGATACTGACCGTGTGAGGCTCGATATGCCACGCGACCAGTTGATCGATCTCAAGCCAGGTGATGCACGTTCTTTGTTCTCACTGGATTACCTCACAGATATCGCAAAACCTGCTTCAAAATCGAATGAAGTGACATTATCTCTCGGACTGGATTTCCCGATAAAGATCAATTTCGCGATCCCGAACAGCGATGGAAAAGTAGGATACTTGTTAGCACCAAGGATCGAGTCCGATTAAGGGTATGGATGACAGAGACCTTGCATTATATCCATTTATTTCAGAGGCATCCGCTTATGTGGGTAGCCTCGGCTTTTCTCTTGATAAACTAATAACAGAACGCTCATTAAACACCGCGCGCGCGCGCGGCAAGGAACGTGTTATACAATCACTATCTGGGGAGATTGAAAAACCATTCTTTACAAGTTCCGACGAAGTATCCATATTGAATGAACTTCTATCATATCCGTTTGCAAGAATACTTGTTTCTTGCATTGACGATCCTTTTTTGATCCGCCGTTACACACTTGCAGAAGCGGTGGCTGCATACAAATTGCTAAAAACTCGTGATGTAGAGTTTTTACGTGATCTTGGAAATGATTTTGGTGTGGATGCCAAACCATCGGATTCTCACTTTGACATTGATTTTACGGATTATATCAAACTGGCAAGTTCAATGAAAGATCTCAAATGGAAGCTGGTAAACCGTAAACTTGACCGTGGAAATGTGCATATCGCAAAGGAAGAGTTTGCACGACTTTTACAGGAAGCTGTGCGCGTGCGTATACAGGATTCACTCCCGATAGAAGTTCCGGAAAAGATACGCGAACTTTGCGCGCCTTATCTTAATGAAATAAAGACAATCCTTGATGAGCGCAAAACCGAATTTGGTGCTGGCGACTTCGAGGCTGTTGAGAGCGAACTGTTTCCACCATGCATTGCTCATGCCATTGCGAACACAATGGCAGGTGTCAACCTTGCGCATTCCATGCGGTTTGCTATGACATCGTTCTTACTGACAGTTGGGATGACGGTAGATGATATCATAAATATGTTCAACATCTCGCCTGATTTTGACGCCGAAAAGACGCGGTACCAGATCGAGCACATATCCGGCTCTTCAGGCACGACATATACTCCTCCCTCATGTGATACCATGAAAACCTACGGCAACTGTTATGGTGAGGATGAGTTGTGCAAGCGCATAAGCCATCCGTTGAACTATTACCGCAGGAAGTTGTGGTTCAAGAGCAGGGATGAGAGGAAAGTTCAGGACGAGGGCAAGGGTGTGGATAAAAGTGAAGTTGCGGCTTCGGAACAAAAATGATTTTTATATTTTTGTTTAGATGTTTTAACGCCAAGTTAATCCGCCTACGGCGGTTTAATTGGTTTTAGCACCAACTAAATAAATATACATTTATCACTCACTTACGCCCGTATTTCCTGCACATGTCAACAAATCTCCCAACCGGAAACGTAGCCGGATGCGCATGCATGTAACTTGCCATTGAGTTGTGTTCGACAATCCCATCCATTCCGTTCTCAATTCCTTTTCCGCGCAGCATCTCGTATGCAAACCTGCTGTCACGCGCGCATTCTGTGAGCGAATAGTGGAACTCGTGTCCTCTGATAGTGCCTTTGACGAACGGCATGCCATTCCGCGCGCGTGCTTCGGTGTATCCGAGAGCCTGGAACCTGCCGGTCTGTCTGGTCTCTGCGGAGAACACGTCAGCCATGCGGTATGTTGTACCCTCTATTTCGTAGGAACTGCAAAGATATTGCAGACCGCCGCATTCGCCATATATTGGCATGCCGTCGGCAACGAGTTGCTTGAGGGCGCGCGTGGTTGATGACTTTTCGAGTTGTGCGATGTGAAGTTCGGGATACCCGCCTCCGAAATAAATGCCGTCAACATCAGGCAGTTCGCCGTTGAGCGGGCTGAAGAACTCAATTTGCGCGCCGTTCTGCTTGATGGAATCGAACATGTCCTGATAGTAGAAACAAAAGGCACTGTCAAGCGCCACGCCAATCTTCACATCCGGCACGGCAGAGTTATCCGGCTGCGGCGCGGGTTGCGGTGCGCGCGAGGTTTCAGCGACCGATATAACTGCATTGAGGTCGATGTTCGCCTCGATGAACTCCGCAAGGGCGCTAACATCGCATTCATTTTCGGATGCCATGTGGAGTCCAAGGTGGCGCGAGGGGACTGTGAGATCCTTATTTCGCGGCAGTGTTCCGATGATTGGTATATCTGTGAGTGAATCTCTTAACAGGCGCGCGTGGCGCTCGCTTCCGACTTGGTTTAATATTACGCCTGCAACATTGACCTGTTTGTCAAATTCTGAGAAACCCTTGACGATCGCAGCAGCACTTCGTGACATTCCGTGGACGTTAATCACAAGTATCACGGGTATGTCCAGTGATTTTGCCAAATGGGCAGAGCTTGCAATCTCTGTGGAGTCTACGCCATCGAATAATCCCATCACTCCCTCGATAACCGAGATGTCAGCCTTCCCTGACGTACGGGCGAATGTTTCACGTACACCCTTGACCCCCATCATATAGGTGTCAAGATTTCGCGAAGGTACACCGCAGATGGCTGTGTGATGGATCGGGTCTATGTAATCGGGTCCGACCTTGTAGGGCTGGACCTTATAATTGCGTTTTGTAAGGGCTGCCATGATTCCCATGGCTACTGTGGTTTTCCCGACTCCGCTATGTGTTCCTGCTATGAGTATTGCTTTTGTCATAATATATTATTTATAGAATTATATAGTTCGAGTCAATTCGACCGGTGGGGGAATTTTGTTGTTGTTGCTGATAAATTGGATTGATTTGATATATATCATGTGATGATATGACGTTGTCTGCATGTCTATTCGACTTTGTGTATGATGTACATCCTGTGTACAAAGTCGGGCAATAATTCAACTCTACACACAAAGCCAGCCTATTCAAAATAGTTAAATAGATATTGTGTGTGTACACAGCCATGAATTCAACCTCCGGACCGGATGCACAAAACGTTCTTACCGATAAATTCGGGCGCACGGTGACAAGCCTCAGGATGTCCATCACAAATCGCTGCAATTATGATTGTATCTATTGTCATCATGAAGGCGATACAACCAGCAGTGGGGAGATGTCGGTTGAAACTATATCAAATATCGTACACGCCGCGTCTACTATGGGTGTTAATAAGGTAAAGTTCTCAGGTGGTGAGCCACTTATGCGGAAAGATTTTGAAGACATCTTGTCTTCGCTCCCAAAACTGCGAGATGTGTCTGTAACTACGAATGGATCATTCCTAAAAGGGCGAGCGCAGGATCTTAAAGATGCAGGACTTGACCGTGTAAACATTAGTCTTGATTCACTTGACCCGAATGTGTACCGTTTTATTACAAACAGCACCCATAATATGTTGAACGGTGTTCTTGATGGAATTCACAGTGCAGTTGATGCAGGGCTTACGCCTGTGAAATTAAATATGGTGCTGCTCAAAGGGGTAAATGATAATGAGATCGACGACATGCTTGATTTTACACGGACGTACGATGGTCAGGTGATTTTACAGCTCATTGAGCTAATGGATTTTAATGATGTTTCTGAGTACCAGATAGATGCAAATTCTGTTGAGGATGATCTAACCTTGCGCGCAGATGAGATTAGGGTAAGAACAATGCATCGCAGGAAAAAATTTATAATCGATAGTGCGGAAGTGGAACTTGTACGTCCGGTGGATAATTCGGAGTTTTGTGCTAACTGCAACCGACTAAGGGTGACGGCGGACGGCAAACTTAAACCATGCTTGTTGGTGAATGATAACCTTGTTGATGTAAATGGTATGTCTTTGGAGGAAATACCACAAATGCTAAAACATGCAGTTAGTATACGTGTACCGTATTGTAGGAATTGAGAAAGGAAAATAATGGAGTGATTAATTATGGAAATTGAACTTACAATTGATGGTGAAAAGATTGTTATGAATGATTTTGTACAGAAGGTACTTGGCAATATTGTTGCGGGGGCAGTTGAGCCTTTGCATGGGGTAGGGGATAGCTGGAGTGATGTATCTCTTAAGATCAAGCAGTAGTTGTAAAAATATAATTCACCTAATTACTCTTTTTGGTATGAAAATACCATAATTTTCATGCTCGTGGGTGTCCCCATGGGTCATGAATGTTTCTTCTAAAGGCATCACAGGATGAACTAATACTGGATAAGTTGCTGGATGATAATGATTTCGCTGACGAAGTGTGGGGCTTCCATGCACAACATGCAGCTAAAAAGTTGCGCAACAAATTTCCGAATGCACCAACTATTTCTGGTAACAAGATCACTCTGCAAGTCTCGTCGGACAAAGCCCTCTACCAACTTTCCTGACCGTGCCGCATTCAGTACACTTGATCTCAAGTGCACCGGAACCGGTCAGGATCAGACGCATCATACTGTTCCCGCATTGGCAAGCAAATTCCTTTTCCTCACTCATAATTGTATTGTTTCCTTGATAATATATTTCGCTTGCGGTGAACTGGAGAATGATTAAGAAAGGTAAGGCGAGATCAAAATTCCTTGGTGTAAGCAACATAAAACCACATAAAATATCATCATATCTCCATCAACCTGACCCATATTTCAAGTTCCTTGACCCAAGCGGTGCTGAGATTGGCACGGTGACAAAAAAGTGAGCAGGTATTGGTAAGGAGATGTTCACGACTGCCGACCCTTATATGATCTCGATCGATGAGACGAAATCCGACCACAAGACAAATATGATGTTGCTTGCGGCGGGGTTGGCAATTGATATTGTTTTTAAGGAGAGGCAATAAGGGGTCAGGATTGAATACAAATTGTATTCGAGTGGATACAATCTGTGTTCAATATTTTTCGAAACTACATGGTCATAAATAATACTCAAAGAACATTCACCATTATACCTGACCTCCTGGGCGCTGAAGGGGCATTCCGCTATGGTCAAAACAGTCTTCTGCTGTTCCTGCCAAAGCTTTTATGAATCGATTAAGCATATCCGAATCGTCTCGAAATACAGTCATCCAAATGCTCCAATAAGCATGTCCAGTCATTGTATCTACTATTTGTTCACGAAAATCATCATAATCATTTCGAGAAAGGCGTTCTTTGGCTCGAACGGCAATGTTCCAAATTTCTCTGCGGTTTATCCATCGACGATCAGAAGCTTTCGGGTTATTAAGTGGATGGTTGTCCAATCCTGTTAGTTTAATGGTTGCATTTGCTTTACTCTGTAACTCCAAACTCAGCTCATTAGAAGGCGTTATTATCCCACCCTCTGAGTACGTAAATGCACGAAACGTGTTATCAATGTCAGGCCAGAAGTAATCGTCCAGAATAACATCTTTGTTGCTTTTTGTTGAATTGCAGTTTACACATGCCAGAAGAAAATTATGCCAATCTAACTCACGTTCCTGAATATTCTCATTTGATCCTTCAGGTTTCTTTGGCTTCACATGCTCAACAGCTAACGATGAATCTAAATGCATTTCACAATAGGAGCAGGTTTCCCCAAGCCTTTCTATAAGTTTCCCTCGTGCATCCTGATATTCATTAAAATTGATTTCGTTCCCAGATTCATCAGTCGGAATAGGACCTCTGCTGACTGGACGCACTATTTATTCTCCTTTTTTGATTTGCCAAGGCCTGCAGCCATTCGTTCCATTTCAAGAAATGCATGGTATGCCTGATTGTCACTAAAGGGGGCGGACAATTCATCCAGTTTTCGTTTAAGTTCCTCTTTTTTATGTGGGTCAGAATCCTTTGCATCTTGGAGCAACTTATAATACTCAATGGCAGCAGAGTGCATATCCTGATAACGACGACTCAGTTGAGGCATCTCAATTCCCATTATGTCTTCTACAATATCTTCAATGCTCTTGTTACTGTATTCTCCTTTTGGGGAAGGCTCTGCTATTTTTTGATTGGAATTGATTGTAGATTCATCATTAATTTCATTGAGATCAATAACTTCTCCGGGATCAAGAGACTGCAAGATAAAAGGCGAATGAGTTGTAACAATAAATTGAATTTGAGGGAATGCTTTTTGTAAATCTCCAACAACATGACGCTGCCATTTTGGATGAAGATGATGATCGATTTCATCTATAAGTACAACACCGGAACATTCTGTTGCAACATTAGCACCCATATGTGGATTCAGACGAGCTGCACGATGTGCAATATCTGCAACCATAGCAACCATATTTCGATAACCATCACTCAAATTATCAAACAGGCAGTAACCTTCATCTTCAAACTCGATCATCAATGCGCCGTTGCGCACATCATAATAGAAACGTTTCGCGCCGGGAATGCACATCTTTGTAGCTTCACGGACAGCTTCTAAAACTGCAATATTTTTATTATTTTGGAGGGCGGAAAGTTCAAGTTGACTGAACCATTTCTCAAAAAGATTGTGATCTGACTTGGGGTCCAGACAATTTCGATAACCAACCATTCTTGATTCGGGCTTTCCTATTGGGACTTTACGATGTACATCCCACAATCGGCCAGTTCCATAGTACAGCAAAATGGGCAAATCTACGTCTTCTCCATTACTTACATCCGTAAAATCATTATCCCCAATTAGAGTAAGATTACGAGCATCTTTGCCTCGGTCTCCCAACTTTCTTTTCCATTCGAGTTCATTTCCATGTAAAGTTCCATGTGCATTCAGAAATGTCGGTTTCTGTTGCTCCAGGGTGACCAGGTCATATTTTTCAAATATCCTAAGTCTGGCATCTTTTTTCTTGATTCCGCCTCTTACGACTCCATCTTGATATTTTGGAATATAGGTTCCAAGCATGACTGCCAATGCATCGAGCACGGATGACTTCCCTGATGCATTACCCCCAATCAAAACCGTAAAATCCGGATGAAATTGGAATGTATAATCCTCAAATTTACGAAAATTGCGTAATTGGAGAGTTTGTATTTTCATAAAAATCCTTCCATGCTTCTCATTTTATTTGAGAATTCAGATTATGGTCATTGATTCAGCAGTTTTATTTGCAATTCAGGATCGGATAATGGCATGATTCAGGAATATGTTCTTGCCATAATCTTTGAATTACAATCACATTATACTTGCTATATGTATTTATCATTATATTTTAGTGGCACAATTCCAAAATCCAGTGATTTCAACAATTATATTAGACGCAGATTTACGCTGATTAACGCAGATGCAACCTTAAATCAGCGTAAATCTGCGTGAATCAGCGTCTTAAAAATAACTGGAAAATGGGACGGTGCCTATTTTAGTATCTATTATTGTTCGTTAGTATATAACTTATAACTTATAACTTCTTACGCTTACGATATATCAAATATCAGAAACTCCTGTGACGTTCCTTTAACTATTGCACACTACTCCCTGCATATTTCTGTTGGCTAACTGTCAGAATTAGGAAAATATCTAACCATCAGTTCAAATTTCAAAACAACCGCATTTGTAAATCAACATTCGATGACTTAGAACGTTTCAATGTCTGTATGACAACTATTGTTGACTTACATGGAAATCCGCATTTTAAGTAAACTTCAGTTGACTTAAAAGAAGGTTTATATCACTTTAGATCATCTAAATTATCATGGTAAACAAAACGAAGGACAATAGAGCAGGAATTTTTGTTCTTCAAAAAGCCGGATATGAAGCATTCATACCGAATTCACTGCCACCGAAGGATCTGGTAATCGATGATGAACTCCAATTATTGCTTTCAAAAGCAGATGGGGCTTTAGCAAGATTAGATGGGGTTACGCAAGTACTCCCCAATCCTGACCTTTTTGTTGCCATGTACATTAAAAAAGAGGCACTGTTAAGTTCCCGGATAGAAGGAACACAAGCTTCACTAAAAGGTGTTCTGGAATTTGAAGCCAAATTGGAACCAAAAGAAAATATCAACGATATTCGAGAGGTCATAAATTACATAAAAGCAATGCATCATGGCATTGATAACCTTGAGTCTGATAATCTATCTCCAGAGCTCATTAATGACATACATAAGATACTGATCGAAGGCACAAGGGGCACTAACAAGCTTCCGGGAAAACTAAGGGATTTCCAAAATTGGATCGGCACCGGTGGCGGTACAATTCATGATGCTGTTTATGTTCCTCCTCCACCTGAATATGTGGAAGAACTAATGTCAGAGCTTGAAGATTTCATTCAAACCCCTGACAACATTCCATCACTCATTAAAATCGCTTTGATACATGCACAATTTGAAACAATACATCCCTATCTGGATGGAAACGGCAGAATGGGACGATTGTTAATTACTTTTTATCTATACTGGAAAGAGCTTTTGTCAAGACCATTATTGTACCTGAGTTTTTACTTGAAGAAAAATCGAAACCTGTATTATGAAACCTTAAATGACGTACGATTAAAGGGGGATTGGGAGCAGTGGCTGGAATTCTTCTTAAAAGGTGTGATCGAAGTTTCAAATGATTCTATCGATACAGCAAAACGAATAATAGAACTAAAACAAAACCTTATTGAAAGATTGCTTGAAAACAATGTTGGAGGAGTTCATGCGGTCAAGTTGATCGACATTCTTTTTGATCATCCTGTAATAACAGTCACCGAGATCTCGGAATTGATTGGAATAAGCCGTCAGGCAGCAAATAAATTAACGTCAAAATTTGAAGAAATGAATATTTTAATAGAGATCACTGGAAAGAAGCGGTACAAAAAATACACATTTATTGATTTCGTAAGGATTATTGAAAAGGGAACACAAATTTGATCAAAACCAGTTTTTTTGGATATTTCCTTTATGTTTAAACCCTGTGCATATAGATCTCTTGTCATTAATCATTCTTCCATTTTTAGCATATTCCACAACCTTTGATGTTTTCATTAAAGATTGAGGGCGGGGATTTTTAAACTGCCGAAAATGGGGATTTCTTGACCGCTGTTGACACAAGCCCCGATTTTCGAAAAAGAAACCGTTCAACCGGCGCTTCCATCATGTCGTAGATAAGTGAGATCCGGTCATATTTTGAGATTATTGACATTTTGATTGACAACTATTATAGTATTTGTTAGATCGTTTTGATTCCGAGACAATCCGCCGCAGGCGGCGAATCCCTCCATCAACGATAAAATCATCGTATTTTCACATTTCTAATTATACATTACGATTAATCCAAGCGTCAGCGAAAATATTCTCGGGTCAGTAGTGTGGGAATACGCCGCCTGCGCCGGTTGTGTTGGTTTTAGTTTCACAAATAACTATTAACTATTATTTATCACTCAATTTGACAGCCGTGCCGTATGCCAGTATTTCGGCAGACCCTGCCATTACCATGGAGGTCATGAAACGCACGTTTATCACACCATCCGCACCCATCTTTGTGGCATCATCGACCATACGGTTGATGGCCTTCTCCCTAGATTCTTCAAGCATTTTTGAGTATTCATTCAGTTCGCCGCCT